>NZ_JACKSH010000096.1 GCF_025821625.1 Mycolicibacterium pyrenivorans | reverse complement strand
GGGGGTGGGCCGGGCAGCCGCGTCGGCGCGGGCGCTGCAGCGCGCGAAGGATCCGGTCACCGCCTCGGCGTGGCCGCGACTGCCCGTGCGCTTCGCCTGGGTGTCGGCCGAACTCGCCATGGTCTGCGGTGACGGCGCGTCCGCCGTCGGCCACGCGGAGCGCGCCGTGCAACTCGCGACGACCCTCGGCTCGGTGCGGCACACGGTCAAGTCCCGCGTCATCCTGGCCGCCGCGTTGTGCAGCCTCGGGGACGTCGACACGTCGCGCCGCGAGGCGGACGAAGCGCTGCGACAGGCAGGCGCATCGGGCCTGATCCCGTTGCGATGGGCGGCGGCGTGCCTGCTCGCCGACCTCCCCGGCGGGGAGCATTCCCGCCCCGAGGTCGCCGCCATCCGCGACGACGCCGCCCAAACCGTGACCCGACGGGGCGGCGTGTGGCGCTCGCGGTAACGCGGATGTGCCCTATGTGGTCGTTATTGTTTAGCTGAGCCGCACCGGTTGGTGCGGCCACCTGCCCGCCGGCAGAACCACCTCCCGCGCCGCCGGAGGAGTGTCCTCGACGTAACGCTGGAGTGATCACCCACGATGACAATTTCGGGAGAACATCTCGACGCTGTCGTCGCTGAGGCAGTCGCCGGTGATCGGGACGCACTCCGGGAAGTGCTGGAGACCATCCGCCCCATCATCGTCCGGTACTGCCGGGCGAGGGTGGGGACCACGGAGCGCAGTGGTCTCTCAGCAGATGACGTTGCTCAGGAGGTGTGCTTGGCTGCCATCACGGCGCTGCCGCGCTACAGGGATCAGGGACGACCGTTCCTGGCCTTCGTCTACGGCATCGCTGCACACAAGGTTGCTGACGCACATCGAGCCGCCGGCCGCAACAAGTCGGATCCGATGGACGTCGTCCCCGAGCGCTTCTCCGGTGAGGCAGGGCCCGAGCAGCTGGCGATCGAGTCCGAGCAGTCGGCCCGGATGAACGCGCTTCTGCAGATCCTGCCGGACAAGCAGCGGGAGATCCTGATCCTGCGCGTCGTCGTCGGCATGAGTGCCGAGGAAACCGCGGACGCGGTCGGCAGCACGGCCGGGGCGGTGCGTGTCGCGCAGCACCGCGCGCTGGCGCGACTGAAGACGGAGATCATGGCGACGGGGCGTGACCATGCCTGATTTCGGACGCTGGAATGCCAACGGCGGGGACCCCTCGCTCAACGAGATCAACCGCACCGATCAATTCCTCGACGCGCTGGCCTCGCAGCAACCCGTCTACGCGACCGATCGCGGCGAGGCCGAGCTGGCCAACCTGCTTGCGGGCTGGCGCGACGATGTCCGCGAGACCCCGATGGGCGCGGTGGTGACGCAGCACGAGGCCGAGATGGCTCTCGACCGCGTCACCTCGCCAGGTCCCCGTCGGCGGCTGTCCCTTGCGGTCGTGGGTTCGGCGGCCGCCGCGGTGCTGTGCCTCGGTGGCTTCGGTGCGGTGGTCGCCGGAGCGGGCCCCGGCGACGCGCTGTACGGGTTGCGCACCATGCTGTTCGGTGAGCAGACGACGCCGCGCGACGACGCGGTGATCCTCGCCGCCCAGACCGAGATGGCTCAGGTGCAGCAGCTCATCGAGCAGGGTGACTGGCAGGCAGCCCATGACAAGCTGGAGACGATCACCACCACCGTCGCGACGGTGAACGACGTTGAGCGCAAACAGGAACTGGTCACCCAGTGGCAGGAGCTGACGGTCAAGGTCGAGGCTCAGGACCCGGCCGCCACCCCGCCTCCCGACGCGCCGTTGCCCACCTTCCCCGAGGTGCCGGTGGTGAGCCTCGACCCGGGAACGCTCATTCCGCTGACGCCTGGGTCGTCGGAGACCACCACGTCGCCGGGCGAGACGTCGCCGGGCGAGACCACAGCGACATCACCGGGCGAGACGTCACCGACCGAGACGACCGCGACATCACCGGGCGAGACCTCGCCGGTGGAGACAACGCCCGTCGAGTCGAGCGCGCCGACCACGTCGGAGACCGCGGCCACGCCGACCACCTCGGCGCCGGTCACGACGACCACGGCGCCGCCCGCTGCGACGAGTCCCGCGGCGACGACCACGACGACGTCGATGATCGCGCAGCAGTCCTCGTCGGCGCCCGCGCCGACCACCACGGCGCCCTCGCCGACGACGACGGTCGCGGCATCCACGCCGTCGCCGACCCCGAGGTCCACCCCGACGTCGACTCCGATCCCGACGCCGACGGCGGCACCGTCACCTACACCCGCGCCGCAGCCGACACCCATCCCGACGCCGACGGCGGTGCCGTCACCGCCGGCCGGGCAGGTCCCGACCACCACGTTCCCGTTGGTGCCGTGACGATCGGCCGCGTATCGCGGCGGGGTGAATTCAGCTCTCAGCGATAGCCGTCGGGTTCCGACGCCGCTTCGTTGAGCGAGGCATCGGCGTAACCCCGGCAGTAGTCCCACGTCACGTAGGTATCCGGCTCGGGGTCGTAGGCGGGCTCGTGCGGACGGACGGTGCCGTCGACGAGGAGCTGCAGCAGGTTCGCGCGCAGCATGTCCCAGTCGTGATAGTGGTCCTGCTGGCATTCGTCACAGCAGACGACGAGACCCCGAATCCCCTTGTGCGCCAGCAGTGCCTCGTAGACCGCCAGGTCGGCGAGGTCGGCTTCGACGGCGGTGCGCTCCTGCGGATCCAGCGGCTGGCCCGGCTCCAGGGCATCGAGCGCCGCCGACGGGTCGCACGGATCGTCGGCGAACGGGTCGGGTGGCAGTCCTGGTGGCAAGTGGTCTCGCACGACTCCAAGACTACGCAGCCCCCCAGCTATCGCGCCAGCGGTTCCGCGGGCACGTCGGCCGACCGTCCGGCACGTTCCCGCGTTGGAGGTGGGGAACCGGAAGTGCGAGCTCGATGCCGATAAGATGTGCCTTTCAGGTCGCGTTTTGTGCCTGGCTGCAATCTGTTACTGGAGGCTCATCCGTGTCGATACCCACGTCGATCGACGAAAGCAGCATCCCCATCGCCGTCCCGGTGCCCACCGGTGGTGACGATCCGACCAAGGTTGCGATGCTCGGACTCACTTTCGACGACGTGCTGCTGCTGCCCGCCGCATCAGATGTGATCCCCGCCACAGCGGACACGTCCAGCCAGCTGACCCGCAAGATCCGGCTGAAGGTCCCGCTGGTGAGTTCGGCCATGGACACCGTGACCGAGTCGCGCATGGCGATCGCGATGGCGCGTGCCGGCGGCATGGGCGTGCTGCACCGCAACCTGCCGGTGGCCGAGCAGGCCGGGCAGGTCGAGACCGTCAAGCGGTCCGAGGCCGGGATGGTCACCGACCCGGTGACCTGCTCGCCGGACAACACGCTGGCCGAGGTCGACGCGATGTGCGCACGGTTCCGCATCTCGGGTCTGCCCGTGGTCGATGCGGATGGGCATCTCGTCGGGATCATCACCAACCGCGACATGCGCTTCGAGGTCGACCAGTCCAAGCCGGTCTCGGAGGTGATGACCAAGGCGCCGCTGATCACCGCCCAGGAGGGCGTTTCGGCCGAGGCAGCGCTGGGGCTGTTGCGCCGCAACAAGATAGAGAAACTTCCGATCGTCGACGGCCGCGGCAACCTCACCGGGCTGATCACCGTCAAGGACTTCGTCAAGACCGAGCAGTTCCCGCTGTCCACCAAGGACAGCGACGGCCGGCTGCTGGTCGGCGCCGCCGTGGGGGTCGGCGACGACGCGTGGACGCGCGCGATGACGCTCGCCGACGCCGGCGTGGACGTACTGATCGTCGACACCGCGCACGCCCACAACCGCGGGGTGCTGGAGATGGTGCACCGCCTCAAGACCGTCGTCGGTGACCGCGTCGAGGTGGTCGGCGGCAACGTCGCCACCAGGGCCGCCGCCGCCGCGCTCGTCGACGCCGGCGCCGATGCGGTCAAGGTCGGTGTCGGTCCCGGCTCGATCTGCACGACCCGGGTGGTCGCCGGTGTCGGCGCGCCGCAGATCACCGCGATCCTCGAGGCGGTCGCCGCGTGCGCGCCCGCGGGCGTTCCGGTGATCGCCGACGGTGGGCTGCAGTACTCCGGTGACATCGCCAAGGCGCTGGCCGCAGGCGCGTCCACCGCGATGCTGGGCTCGCTGCTCGCAGGCACCGCGGAGTCGCCGGGCGAGCTGATCTTCGTCAACGGCAAGCAGTTCAAGAGCTACCGCGGGATGGGTTCGCTGGGGGCGATGCAGGGCCGCGGCGCCGGGGGCAACCTGCGCGGCTCCTACTCCAAGGACCGCTACTTCCAGGACGACGTGCTCTCCGAGGACAAGCTGGTCCCCGAGGGCATCGAGGGCCGGGTGCCGTTCCGTGGCCCGCTGTCGACCGTCATCCACCAACTCACCGGCGGGCTGCGCGCGGCGATGGGCTACACCGGCTCGGCGACGATCGAGGCGCTGCAGCAGGCGCAGTTCGTCCAGATCACCGCCGCCGGGCTCAAGGAGAGCCATCCTCACGACATCACGATGACGGCGGAAGCTCCGAACTACTACAACCGCTGACGGCCCCGGCCCAGGCAAGGACTGAGCAACACATGCGAGACATGGTGGAGATCGGCATGGGCCGGACCGCCCGCCGGACCTATGAACTCGGCGACATCAACATCGTGCCGTCGCGGCGCACCCGCTCGTCGAAGGACGTCTCGACGGCCTGGCAGCTGGACGCCTACCGGTTCGAGATCCCGGTGGTGTCCCATCCCACCGACGCGCTGGTGTCGGTGGAGTTCGCGATCGAGCTCGGACGCCTCGGTGGTCTCGGCGTCCTCAACGGCGAGGGTCTGATCGGGCGGCACGCCGACGTCGGCGACAAGATCGCCCAGGTGCTCGAGGCCGCGGACAAGGAACCGTATCCGTCGGCGTCGATCCGCCTGCTGCAGCAATTGCATTCGGCGCCATTGGATCCCGATCTGCTCGGGGCGGCGGTGGCGCGGATCCGCGACGCCGGCGTGACCACCGCGGTGCGGGTCAGCCCGCAGAACGCCCAGGCGCTGACGCCCGCCCTGGTGTCGGCGGGCATCGACCTTTTGGTCATCCAGGGCACGATCATCTCCGCCGAGCGGGTAGCGCAGGATACCGAACCGCTCAACCTGAAGACGTTCATCTCCGAACTCGACGTTCCGGTCGTTGCCGGCGGCGTGCTCGACCACCGCACCGCGCTGCACCTGATGCGCACCGGCGCCGCCGGGGTGATCGTCGGCTACGGCTCCACCAGCGGGGTCACCACCAGTGACGAGGTGCTCGGCATCAGCGTCCCGATGGCCACCGCCATCGCCGACGCCGCGGCGGCGCGGCGCGAGTATCTCGACGAGACCGGCGGGCGGTACGTGCACGTGCTCGCCGACGGCGACATCCACACTTCGGGGGATCTGGCGAAGGCCATCGCGTGTGGTGCGGATGCCGTGGTGCTCGGCACGCCGCTGGCGTCGGCCGCGGAAGCGCTTGGGGGCGGCTGGTTCTGGCCCGCGGCGGCCGCGCACCCGTCGCTGCCGCGCGGTGCGCTGCTGCAGGTGGCCGCGGGTGAACGGCCGACGCTGGAGCAGGTGCTGACCGGTCCGTCCGACGATCCGTTCGGCTCGCTGAACCTGGTCGGCGGCCTGGGCAGGTCGATGGCCAAGGCGGGCTACTGCGACCTCAAGGAGTTCCAGAAGGTCGGGTTGACCGTCGGCAGCTGAGCGAGCTGATCGTCACTGCATGCTCCGCAGCGTCCGGACCAGATAGTCGTCGACCAGGCCGGTGCGCGCGGGCGAATCGTCGGTGGTGATCAGCAACGCGTACAGCCCGAGCAGGAAGTAGATCGCGCTGTTCATCGGTGTGAGGTCCGGATCGGTGTCACCGCGCTGCCGGGCCTTCTCGATCTGGTCGGCGACCAGCACGATCAGCGGGTGATCGTCACCGTGCTCGGCGCCTTTATCGCCGCTCGCGGCGGCGGGCGGCCGGGTCGGGGAGAAATGCAGCGCCAGGAAGTCCTTGAACAGCAGCACGCCGAGGCGCCGCTCCAGGCCCATCACCAGGCTCACGGCCTCCCGCAGCGTCGAGGGCAGATCCTTGTGTGACTTCGTGAACTGGGCGAACCGCTTGGCGATGCGGTCCTCCTCGCGCCGCTCGAGTTCGAGCAGCACGTGTTCCTTGGTCGGGAAGTGGAAGAAGAACGTGCCATGAGCAACGCCGGCCGCCCCGACGATCGCGCCGACGTCGGCGTCGGCCATACCGGCCCGCTTGAACTCCGCGATGGCCGCGCCCAGCAGCCGCTCCCTGGTCTGCAGGCGTTTCGCCTCGCGAGCCGTGATCCCGTTCGCCACCCGACCGACAGTATCGCCTGGGCGGTAAGGGTCGCCTCGCTAGCAAGTTACCGGCGGGTAAGTTCATACTGTTTTGATGGAGCCTGACTACGACGTCCTCATCATCGGTTCGGGATTCGGCGGCAGCGTGAGCGCGCTGCGGCTCACCGAGAAGGGCTACCGGGTCGGCGTGCTGGAAGCCGGCCGCCGGTTCGGCGACACCGACTTCGCGAAGACCTCGTGGAACCTGCGCAAGTTCCTGTGGGCGCCGCAGTTCGGCATGTACGGCATCCAGCGCATCCATCTGCTGCGCAACGTGATGATCCTGGCGGGCGCCGGCGTCGGTGGCGGGTCGCTCAACTACGCCAACACGCTGTACGTGCCGCCGGAGCCGTTCTTCAAGGACCCGCAGTGGCGCGACATCACCGACTGGCGCGACGAACTGATGCCGCACTACGACCAGGCGCAGCGGATGCTCGGCGTCGTGATGAACCCGACGTTCACCGACGCCGACCGCATCATGAAGGAGGTCGCCGACGACATGGGTGTCGGTGACACCTTCGTCCCGACGCCCGTCGGGGTGTTCTTCGGCGCCGACGGCGAGAAGACTCCCGGCAAGCGCGTCGCCGACCCCTACTTCGGCGGCGCCGGGCCCACCCGCACCGGATGCATCGAGTGCGGCTCCTGCATGACCGGGTGCCGCTACGGCGCCAAGAACACTTTGGTGAAGAACTACCTCGGGCTCGCGGAATCCGCAGGCGCGCAGGTGCACCCGCTCACGATGGTGAAGAGCTTCGAGCAACGGGCCGACGGCATCTGGGAGGTGCAGACCACCCGCACCGGAGGCAAGCTGCGCAGACGGCGCAAGACGTTCACCGCGCGCCACGTGATCCTCGCGGCGGGCACCTACGGCACCCAGAAGCTGCTGTTCAAGATGCGCGACGGCAACAAGCTGCCCAGGCTGTCCGACCGCCTCGGCGTGCTGACCCGGACCAACTCCGAGTCCATCGTCGGCGCAGGGCGCCTCGCGGTGGCCGACGATCTGGACCTCACCCACGGCGTGGCGATCACGTCGTCGATCCACCCGACCCCCGATACGCACGTCGAACCGGTGCGCTACGGCAAGGGGTCCAACGCGATGGGGCTGTTGCAGACGCTGATGACCGACGGCGCCGGACCTCAGGGCACCGACGTGCCGCGCTGGAAGCAGTTGCTGCGCAACGCCGAGGCGGACCCGAAGGGCACGCTTCGGCTGCTCAACCCGCGCCGGTGGAGCGAGCGCACCGTGATCGCGTTGGTCATGCAGCATCTGGACAACTCGATCACCACCTTCACCAGGAAGACCAGGTTCGGGTTCCGGCTGCTCGACAGCAAGCAGGGCCACGGCGAACCGAACCCGACATGGATTCCGGCGGGCAACGAGGTCACCCGCCGCATCGCCGAGAAGATCGACGGCGTCGCGGGCGGCACCTGGGGCGAATTGTTCAACATCCCGCTGACCGCCCACTTCCTCGGCGGTGCGGCGATCGGCGACAGTCCCGAACACGGCGTCATCGACCCCTATCAGCGGGTGTACGGCTATCCCACGCTGTCGGTGATGGACGGTGCGGCGATCTCGGCCAACCTCGGTGTGAACCCGTCGCTGTCGATCACCGCCCAGGCCGAGCGGGCGGCGGCGCTGTGGCCGAACCAGGGTGAGGACGATCTGCGACCTGCCCAGGGCGAGCCCTACCGGCGGCTGGCGCCGATCGCCCCGGCGCATCCCGTCGTGCCCGTCGACGCGCCGGCGGCGCTGCGCAGCATCCCGATCGAACCGGTCACCTCCGCGGGGTAAGGCGTACGAGCTGCTCGGGGCTCCGGCGATCACGTCGACGGACCCGTTGGGGCGGAATCAGCCCCACTAGACTGACCGGGTGGAATCTGCAGCCCCCCGTCCCGTGTTGGTCGTCGATTTCGGCGCGCAGTACGCGCAGCTGATCGCGCGGCGCGTCCGCGAGGCGCGGGTGTACTCGGAGGTCATCCCGCACACCGCCAGCGTCGCCGAGATCAAGGCGCGCAATCCCCGCGCCGTCGTGCTGTCGGGCGGCCCGGCAAGCGTCTACGCCGAGGGCGCCCCGCAACTGGACCCCGGCCTCTTCGACCTGGACGTCCCGGTGTTCGGGATCTGTTACGGATTCCAGGCCATGGCACAGGCGCTCGGCGGCACCGTAGCCCGCACCGGAACCAGCGAATACGGGCGCACCGAGTTGAAAGTCACTGGCGGCCAACTTCATTCCGATCTCCCCGACATCCAGCCGGTGTGGATGAGCCACGGTGACGCCGTGACCGAGGCCCCGGCGGGATTCGACGTGGTGGCGACCAGTTCCGGGGCGCCGGTGGCGGCGTTCGAGGACCGGGGGCGTCGCCTGGCCGGAGTGCAGTACCACCCGGAGGTGATGCACACCCCGCACGGCCAGCAGATCCTGAGCCGGTTCCTGCACGAGTTCGCGGGTATCGATGCCACCTGGACCCCGGCGAACATCGCCGACGCCCTCGTCGACCAGGTGCGCGCCCAGATCGGTGACGGGCGCGCGATCTGCGGGCTTTCCGGCGGTGTCGACTCGGCGGTGGCGGCCGCTCTGGTCCAGCGGGCCATCGGGGACAGGCTGACGTGTGTGTTCGTCGACCACGGGTTGTTGCGGGCAGGCGAACGGTCGCAGGTGCAACGCGATTTCGTCGCCGCGACGCACGCCAAGCTGGTCACCGTCGACGTGGCCGACCGGTTCATCGAGGCGCTGTCCGGGGTCACCAACCCCGAGGGCAAGCGCAAGATCATCGGGCGCGAGTTCATCAGGGCCTTCGAGGGCGCGGTGCGCGACGCCCTCGAGAGTCGGGACGGCTCCGATGTGCCTGTCGAGTTCCTGGTCCAGGGCACGCTCTACCCCGACGTGGTGGAGTCCGGCGGCGGGTCGGGGACCGCCAACATCAAGAGCCATCACAACGTCGGCGGCCTGCCCGGAGACCTGAAGTTCAAGCTGGTCGAGCCGCTGCGCCTGCTGTTCAAGGACGAGGTGCGCGCGGTCGGGCGCGAGCTGGGGCTGCCCGAGGAAATCGTTGCGCGCCAACCGTTCCCCGGTCCGGGCCTGGGGATCCGGATCGTCGGTGAGGTCACCGCAGAGCGGCTGGACACCCTGCGCCGGGCCGATGCCATCGCTCGCGAGGAGCTGACCTCGGCGGGGCTGGACCACCAGATCTGGCAGTGCCCGGTGGTGCTGCTCGCCGATGTCCGTTCGGTGGGCGTCCAGGGCGACGGCCGCACCTACGGGCATCCGATCGTGCTGCGGCCGGTGTCCAGCGAGGACGCGATGACCGCGGACTGGACTCGGGTGCCTTACGAAGTGCTGGAACGGATTTCGACACGTATCACCAACGAGGTGCGCGAGGTGAACCGCGTGGTGCTCGACGTCACCAGCAAGCCGCCGGGCACCATCGAGTGGGAGTGAGAAGGGCCGTCAGGACTCCGGGTCGTCGGTCGGGCTGTTGATCGACTGAGCGAGGATCGTCGCCACCACAGATTCGACGTTCGACTCGATCGAGAACGCCAGCGTGGCGGTGACGGCCGAGACCGCCTGCGTGCGGAACCGCACCAGCATGGTGATCATCTCGGCGAGCTCGGTGTCCGGTGGCAGTTCGGCCCCGGGGTTGAGGCGGTCACCGATGTGTTCGACGCCCGCGCGCACCAGGATGCCGCTGATCTGGTCGACGAGCGGGGCGATCTGTTCGTGGAGGTCGATCAGCTTGCCGGTGGCCACACCGTACTGCCGTATCTCGTTGAACGCCTCGATCAGCTTGGGCCGCACGATCGTGGCGTCGCGACCGTCGTCCTCGAGCTTGATCACGCCGAGGCCGACCATCCGGTCGAACCCTGCGTCGTCGTCGACCAGCCGTCTGGCCTCGGCCAGTGACATCCGCTCGGGTTTCTCGGTGGCCCAACTGCCGGCGATCGCGGACTCCAGGCCGAGCATGTCGCCGACGTCCTTGCCCTGCTCCCACGCGGACAGCATCTCGTTGACGTGGGTGAGGTTGTAACCCCGATCCAGCAGTGAGGTGATCATCCGCAGCCGCGTCAGATGGGTGTCGTTGAACAGCGCGATCCGCCCGACCCGCAGCGGCGGGTGCAGCAGGCCGCGGTCCCGGTACACCCGGATGTTGCGTGTCGTCGTCCCCGCCAGCCGGGCCAGGTCGTCGATGCGGTATTCACCCGAGGCCGCGGCGCCGTGGGGCTGCACCGCGGCGTCGAACAGTTGCGACACCGCCGTTTCCACCACATCACGAGATCCGCGGCGAACGCGCCGCAGGATGTTCGAGATCGCACCCGCCGGTTGCCTGGGTGGTTTGGCCGGCTGCCCGCCCGCGGAGGGTCGGGACATCTCAGGCCGTCGACGTGACCACCCGCGGTGTGGCGTCCAGAGCCACTGCGGTGTAGTCCTCGAATCGAAATTGACGCATCTGTCGAAGATACTGCGTGGCGAACCCGGGGTACATCGACGCGTTGAAACCGTCGGCGGTCAGATACCAGCTGGTGCAGCCCGACATCCACGTGGTTTTCGTCAGTCGGCGCTGGATGCGGTCGTTGTAGCGGCGCTGGGCCTCGGCGCGGACGTCGAGATAACGCAGGTTGTCGTTCAGGATCGTCGTGATCGCGGCGGCGACGTAGTCCAGCTGGCCCTCGATGTAGACCAGAAGCGAGTTGTGTCCCGGCCCGGAATTGGGCCCGGTCATGAAGAACAGGTTGGGGTAGCCGTGCGCGCTGACGCTCTTGTACGCCTCGGCATGGGTTGCCCATTCCTGCTGCAGCGACCGGCCTCGTAGCCCGGTCACCGGAAACGGCGGGCCGGAGAGGTGCACGTCGTAACCGGTGGCGAAGACGATCGCGTCGAGGTGGTGCTCGACGCCGTCGCTGGTACGGATGCCGACCGGGCTCAGCGTCGCGATCGGCCAGTCGATCAGCTTGCAGTTGTCGCGTTGCAGGGCGGGGTAGTAGTCGCTGGAGATCAGCATCCGCTTGCAGCCGGGGGTGAACTCCGGGGTGAGCTGACGGCGCAGCCACGGATCGGAGACCTGGCGGTGAAGGTGCGCCCGGCCCAGCCGGGCGACCAGCCGGCTCACCGGGGTGTCCCACACCAGTGCCGCCGCGGCGGCCTCATGGCCCCAGTACAGCGCCTGGCGGGCCAGGTTCTGGGTGGCAGGCGCCGCGGCGAACAGCGCCTGGACGCCGTCGGGCACACGCACGTCCAGGCGGGGCAACACCCAGCCCGGGGTCCGCTGGAACACCTTGACGAACTGTGCGGTCTTGACGAGTTCGGGTACGATCTGCACCGCGCTGGCGCCGGTGCCGATCACCGCGACCCGCTTACCGGTGAAGTCGTAGTCTTCGTCCCACGCCGCGCTGTGGACCTTGTGGCCCCGGTAGGTCTCGATGCCGCGGATGCCGGGCAGCTTGTGATCGGCCAGCGGTCCGGAGGCCAGTACCGCGGTGCGCGCCTGGAACTTCTTGCGCTGCTTGGTCGTCGCGGTCCAGACGCCGCACGCCTCGTCGAACGAAAGCCCGGTGACCTCGGTGTCGAACCGGATCAGGGGACGTAGTCCGAACTGGTCGGTCATGTCCTCGATGTGGTCGCAGATCTCCGCGCCGGCGGGGTAGGCGCGCGACCACGACGGGTTCTTGACGAACGAGAACGAATACAGCAGCGACGGGATGTCGCACGCCACACCGGGATAGACGCTGTCGCGCCAGGTGCCGCCGACCCGGTCGGCACGCTCGACGAGCACGATGTCGTCGACACCGGCCTGCCGCAACTTGATCGCGGCACCGAGGCCGGCGAACCCGGCGCCGACGATGAGGGTGTCGTGAATTCGCTTGGGCGCCATGGGTCAGGCTGCCGGTTCGTGGGTTAGTTCTTTGAACCAGCTCGGGATCGGGCTGAGCAGCCGGCGTGGATAGCGCTCCGACATCCACACCATGGAGTTGGCCAGCAGGTGGTACGGATGGCGCGGGTTGACGACGATGCTCGCGTGGCGCTTGAGCACCTGGAATGCCGGCACTCGCCACGTGTTCTCGCCTCGCTCGCCGAGATGCTTGAACCGCAGCATGGCCTGGTAGAGGCGTTCGGGTTCCAGACCCATCGCGACGATCTCGTCGAGTGCCCGGTTCAGCAGCGGGATGTACATCAACGCGCCGATGATGAGGCTCGGCGAGGCGACCGTGCCGACGAACTCGATGGCCAGCGTCCTGGCGGTGCGCTGGCCTATCATGTCGAGAACCTCGAAATCGACGACCAGATGCCGGGATTCGTCGTTGTTGATCTTCTCGAACACTTGGTGGCACACCGGGTCGTGGACCTCCTCCAACAGGAACTTCAGCAGGGCGCCGTCGAGTGCGACTTCCAGCATCGGGATGACCGTGCCGAGGATCGACAGCGACATGTTGTCGGCATAGGTGTCCAGCCAGTCCATTGCCAACCTGATGTTCACGTTGGGCTCAGGGGTCTCGCCGTCATCGAGCATGCCCCACCGCTTCATCAGCGCCAGTTCGGCATTGGCGTGGCGTTGCTCCTCGGCGTGGAAGTACCGGTAGATCTCGGCGATCGTCGGCGTGGGCGCCTTCTTGGCCAGCGCGGCGAAGCCTCGGGCGCCGATGTTCTCGATCCAGCACAGGTCGGCCATGAATGCCTTGAGCTTGGGCCGCTGCTCGTCGGTGATCATCTCGGCACCGGGCGCAGCCCAGTCGATGTCGGCGAGTGCCCACTGACGGTCCTTGATCTTCGCCAGCATCACGTCCATGTCGATCGCCATGATGTCTCCCTACGTGGTGATACGGGTGGTGAAACCGACGGCCCGGGTGAATACCGTCGGAGTGAAACGTTTGATACCCCAACCGATCCGGGCATCCGGCTGCGGCATGCAGTAGAGGCCGCCGCGGTCGAGCGTGTCCAGGCACATGCGCGCGACCCGCTCGGGGGAGAACCCGATCCAGCGCATCAGTTGATCGGCCAGCTGGGTGGACTGTCCAGAGATCCGGCCCGCCTCCACGATGTTCGTCTTGACGAAGGTGGGGCAGAGCGCCGTGACGTTGATGCCGGTGCCCGCGAGTTCGGCGGCCAGGGTCTCGGACAGAGACAACGTGCCTGCCTTGCTGACGTTGTAGGCGGCCATGCCGGGGGCGGCGCCGAACGCCGCAGCGGACGCGACGTTGATGATGCCCGCGGGCCGCCCGGCGTCACGCAGGATGGGGACGAACACGTGGCAGCCGTGGATCGGTCCCCACAGGTTGACGTTGAGGACCCAGGTCCAGTCGGCGAGCGCGGTATCGCCGATCGTGGATCCGCCTGCGGCCACGCCCGCGTTGTTGATCACCAGCGTCGGCGGCCCGTCGAAAAGGGACTGCGCCTCGTCGGCGAGCATGCGCACCTCGTCGACGTCGGTGACATCGCAGCGCACCGCCGATGCGTGCCCGCCGTCGGCGATGATCTCCTCGGCCGTCTTGCGTGCAGCGCCGCCGTCGATGTCGCTGCACACGACTCGCCCACCGCGACTGGCCAGTTCGGCCGCGAAGGCCGCGCCGATGCCACTGCCCGCGCCGGTGATCACGGCGTCGGCGTGACGGCTGCGTCTGTGTCCGAAGATGCCCATGGGTCAGCCCGCCTGCCCGGTGGCGCGGCCCTGCGGCGGGAGTTGCACGTGCTCGTCATTGGGCACAGAGGAAGTCAACATCGAATGGTGACAGTTGTCAATGTCATCATTTAGTGGTGCACCCGTCTGCTCGGCCTCCCCTTGAGGCTGCGGCAGGGGCGCAGAAGTCCGAGTGAGGTGCGCCGCCAGCGCAGCCTCAACGTGGGGAGGGCGCGGTTGACGCTGTCGGTGCCCGGGTGTTTACTGGGCTCTCGAACATATTTTCGAACACAGTGTCTGGGCCGGGTGATGCGAAAGGGGCTGCAGTGACATTGGTGACGAATGTCGACGGACCTCGGGTGCATCGCGCTGACCAGGTGGAACAGCTGCGCAGGCAGATGGCGTCGGTGTCCGAGCGGATGGCCGGGAAGGGGGGTGGAAGTCATCGGGCGGCACCACCGTCACCCGAGCTGTCGCAGGGTCACGATTCTTTGCTGCCGATGCCTGATTGGGTGTCTGAACTGCTTCCCGGCGCGTTGCCCCGCGGAACTGTGGCGGTGCTCTCGGGGGCCAGATCGCTGGAATTGAGCATGGTGGCGGCGGTGACGGCCGAGGGCGGTCACGCCGCGATCATCGGCCAGCCCGACCTCGGGCTGCTCGCGGCGGTGGAGATGGGAGCGGACCTGAGCAGGATCGCGGTCATTCCCGAACCGGGAGCCGACCCGGTCGAGGTGGCCGCGGTGCTCATGGACGGAATGGACCTGGTGGTCCTCGGCCTCGGCGGGCGCTCGGTGCCTGCGACCCGAGCCAGGGCGGTGGTCGCCCGCGCCCGGCAGCGGGAGTGCACGCTGCTCGTCACCGATGGGGATTGGCAGGGAGCCTCCGCCCGGCTGGACGCGCACGTCAGCGGTTACGAGATAGCAGGCAGGCGGGACGGCGCGCCCACACCGGGATGTGGGCGGATCAGCCGGGTGCGGCTGGCCATGCGCGCCAGGGGACGCGGCGTGCGCCCCGCCCGTGCGCTCGGCGGATGATGTCGGGCCGCTCCAGGGTCCTGGCGCTCTGGTGCATGGACTGGCCCGCCGTCGCCGCCGCGGCGGCCGCCGGCCT
>NZ_JACKSH010000095.1 GCF_025821625.1 Mycolicibacterium pyrenivorans | reverse complement strand
CCGGCGGTAGACCGATGAATGCCACCAGGGCAACGACTTCGAGCGCGACTACCACCGGTGTTCCGGCGCGCACGCCCACGGTGCGGGCCTTCATCGCANCCTCCGTCGCATGCCGACGACCGACACGGCGACGGCGGCGACGAGCAGGACCGCGGCGCCGGCGAGCAGGGCGCTGTTGCGCGGCCGATGATCCGGTCCCGGCGGGGGCGGAGGCACATAAAGGTCGGTGCTGAGCCGCTCGACTGGTTTCGGATCGCCCAGCGGCACATCGAAGGTCAGCGCCGCTACCGGATCGACCACGCCGTAGCCGACCTGGTTGTCGACCCCGCGGGCCGGATTGTGGGCGGTCTCGGCTTCGGATCGCCCAGCGGCACATCGAAGGTCAGCGCCGCTACCGGATCGACCACGCCGTAGCCGACCTGGTTGTCGACCCCGCGGGCCGGATTGTGGGCGGTCTCGGTGATGCGCCGCATGACTTGGGCCGCGGTGAGATCGGGGAATTTGGCCCGCACCAGCGCGACCACGCCGCTGACGTAGGCGGCCGAGAAGCTGGTCTCTCGGTGATGCGCCGCATGACTTGGGCCGCGGTGAGATCGGGGAATTTGGCCCGCACCAGCGCGACCACGCCGCTGACGTAGGCGGCCGAGAAGCTGGTTCCCCAGAAACCCGCACCCAAGCCGGGTTCATCGGGTCGGGCGTTGACCGCGGCGCCGTTGGTGTTCGACAGGCCCATGATCCGCCACCCCGGGGCGGCCACCGACACCCACGGGCCGTTGATCGAATCCGGTAGCGGTAGCCCCTCGGGGGTCACCGCTCCGACGGTGAGCACGTAGTCGGAGAACCACGCCGGAGTCACGATCGTGCGCACCCCAGCCCAGTCCCGGGGATCGTTGGGGTCCAGGGCATTGAACGCGGGGTTCTGTCCGCAGTCCTGTCCCTGGTCGCCGCCGCTCTGATTGCCGGCGGCGGCCACGATCACGATGTCCTTGTCCACCGCGGCGTAGCGCACCGCCGCGCCCAGAGCATCCTGGTTGACCGGGGCCGCGGCGTTGATGCACGACGCCAACGACACGTTGATCACCTGAACGCCGGGCAGGTCTGCGGCATGTCGAATGGCCTTGGCCAGGGTCGCGATGTCACCGGCCTTGCGTTGGCCCTCGATGTCCCCGGGGGCTGGTCGCGCCGGGGTGAACGCCGTCGAGGACTGACGAATCGAGATCAGCGAGACATCGGGGGCCACGCCGACCACCCCGTCCGGTCCCCCTGGCGGAGGGCCCGGCACCAACGGCTGTGCGGCGCCGGTGTCGCCGGGACCCTGCGCGGGGGGAGGTCCCGCCGGCGGCGGCCCGCCGGGCGGCGGTTCTGCCGGAGGTGGCGGCGGCTCGGGCGGCGGTGCCGGCGCGGTCACTGTCGCGGTCGCGGTGATCGTCGG
>NZ_JACKSH010000094.1 GCF_025821625.1 Mycolicibacterium pyrenivorans | reverse complement strand
CCTGACCCGCGAACACACCAAACCCGCCGTGGCACCCACGGCAACACCGACGCGCCCACACCCAGCGCACCTCACCTCTATTTTCGGATTAGCAGGTCTCCAGACGGAGTTTCCCTGCTGGAATGCAATTCCGCGGGGGTGGTCACGCGTGCGGCCGGGATTGTGATCCGTTCGAGTTCGGGATTCATCGGCCTTAGCGGATACTCTTGAGCCAATGGTTCCGCTCTGGTTCACGCTGTCCGCACTCTGCTTCGTGGGTGCGGCCGTGTTGTTGTACGTCGACCTCGACAGACGCCGAGGTCTGGGCCGTCGTCGCAAGTCCTGGGCGAAGTCTCACGGCTTCGACTACGAGCACGAGTCCACCGACATCCTCAAGCGCTGGAAGCGCGGGGTCATGTCCACGGTCGGCGATGTGACCGCCCGCAACGTGGTCCTCGGCCAGATCCGCGGCGAGGCGGTCTTCATCTTCGACCTCGACGACGTCGCGACGGTGATCGCGCTGCACCGCAAGGTCGGCACCAACGTCGTGGTGGACCTTCGGCTCAAGGGCATCAAGGAGCCGCGGGAGAGCGATATCTGGCTGCTCGGCGCGATCGGCCCCCGGATGGTGTACTCCACCAACCTCGACGCGGCCCGCCGCGCCTGTGACCGCAGGATGGTGACGTTCGCGCACACCGCGCCGGATTGCGCCGAGATCATGTGGAACGAACAGAACTGGACGCTGGTCAGCATGCCGGTCACCAGCACCCGCGCCCAGTGGGACGAGGGCCTGCGCACCGTGCGCCAGTTCAACGATCTGCTGCGGGTCCTGCCGCCGGTGCCCACGGCCGCCGCCGGTCAGCCCGTCGCACGCCGCAGCGGTTCGCCCAGCCGTCCGCTCACCCCCGCACCCGCGGGGCGTTCCGAGTTGCCGCCCGGTATGGCAGACCAGCCGCCCGGCCGCGGCGATGTCGGCCGTTTCGCCTCCCGGCCCGAGACCGCACGCTCCGATGCGGCCGCGCCGCGG
>NZ_JACKSH010000093.1 GCF_025821625.1 Mycolicibacterium pyrenivorans | reverse complement strand
AACGCGGCCAGGCGATGGGCCTCAACGTCTGCACCCTGTTCATCGGCTTCGGCGCCGGAAGCCTCCTGTTCCAAGCGCTGCTCACCACCGGGTTCACCGCTCCTGTTCCAAGCGCTGCTCACCACCGGGTTCACCGCACGGTCATCGGCCTGTACTTCTTCGCCAGTGAGAGACCACACCCCATGCCGTCCGTCAAAGACCCGCGGTGACGTAATATTTCACGGACTCGAACTTTCCCCACACCTACGTATTGTCGAGATTCGCGATGAAACGGCGTCCGATTTCGCGACCAGAACCAGCCCCGGGATGTTCACTGTTGGGGTGTGTCGCATGTAGGCACTATGCCCGTACTGCCGTGTTGCGGGCCAGCGATTGTGGTCGGCTGCTGATGACGGCGGCGTAGTTGGTCCAGTCGCCGGCGGAGAGGCGTTGCCAGGAGACGGCGACGTCGGTATGGATGCCGAGGGTGCGGGCCAGGATTGCTGCCGGGATCTCGGTGGCGAGTTGAAACAGTGCGGTGCTGCGGGCGGCGCCGGGACGGATGCCGAGTCGGTTCAATCGTTGGGTCAGCTGGACGGATGCCGAGTCGGTTCAATCGTTGGGTCAGCTG
>NZ_JACKSH010000092.1:1142-82974 GCF_025821625.1 Mycolicibacterium pyrenivorans | reverse complement strand
CATTCCCATGACTGCACCTGTCACCATCGATTCGCAGGACCTGCGCGACCGCCTCGGTTCGGCGGCACCCCCGCGGGTTCTCGACGTCCGCACCCCGGGCGAGTTCGAAACCGCCCACATCGCCGGCGCCTACAACGTCCCCCTCGACCTGCTGCGCGAACACCGCGACGAGATCATCACCCACCTCGACGAGGACGTCGTGCTGGTGTGCCGCTCCGGGCAACGCGCCGCACAGGCCGAGGAAACCCTGCGCACCGCCGGGCTGACCAACGTGCACATCCTCGACGGCGGGATCACCGCCTGGGAAGCCAAAGGATTCGCGGTCAACCGCGGCGCCCAACGCTGGGACCTCGAACGCCAGGTCCGCCTGGTCGCCGGCTCGATCGTGCTCTCCAGCATCCTGGCCAGCGTCGCCGCCCCCAAACTCAAATGGCTGGCCGCAGGCGTCGGCGGCGGACTGACCTTCGCCGCAGTCTCCAACACCTGCGCGATGGGCATGCTGCTGGCCAAACTGCCCTACAACCGCGGCACCGCCACCTGTGACGCCCAAACCATCGTGTCCCAGCTCGTCGAATCCAACACCGCGAATCCGAAAGCGAGGTAGACGATCATGATCGCGTTGACCGTTGCGNTGGCCGTGTTCGTCGGCATCGCCCTCGGACTGCTCGGCGGCGGCGGATCCATCCTGACCGTCCCCCTGCTCGCCTACGTCGCCGGCATGGACGCCAAACAGGCCATCGCCACCTCACTGCTCGTCGTCGGCGTCACCAGCGCCATCGGCGCCATCTCCCACGCCCGCGCCGGCCGGGTGCAATGGCGCACCGGCCTGATCTTCGGCGCCGCAGGCATGGCCGGCGCCTACGGCGGCGGCCTGCTGGCCCAATTCATCCCGGGCACCGTGCTGCTCATCGGCTTCGCCATCATGATGATCGCCACCGCCATCGCCATGCTGCGCGGCCGCAAAAACCTCGACACCACCACCGGCGACCACCACCTACCCATCCCCAAGATCATCGCCGAAGGCCTGGTCGTCGGCCTGGTCACCGGCCTCGTCGGCGCCGGCGGCGGATTCCTCGTCGTCCCCGCCCTCGCCCTGCTCGGCGGACTACCCATGCCCATCGCCGTCGGCACCTCACTGATCGTCATCGCCATGAAATCCTTCGCCGGCCTCGGCGGATACCTCGCCAGCGTCCAGATCGACTGGGGCGTGGCACTGGCCGTCACCGCCGCCGCCGTCATCGGCGCACTGATCGGCGCCCGCCTGACCGCAATGGTCAACCCCGACGCGCTACGCAAAGGCTTCGGCTGGTTCGTACTCACAATGTCCTCCGTCATCCTCGCCCAAGAAATCCACCCAGCCGTCGGAATCGCCGCAGCAGCACTCACCGCNCTACGCAAAGGCTTCGGCTGGTTCGTACTCACAATGTCCTCCGTCATCCTCGCCCAAGAAATCCACCCAGCCGTCGGAATCGCCGCAGCAGCACTCACCGCCATCGCCGGCGCACTGTACGTCGCCTGCAACCGGAACGGATTCTGCCCATGGCGCCGACTCAGTCGCCACCCCCGCGCCTCGGCGGCGACCGGTTGACGCTGTGCGCCGGAAAAGACCTCAAAACACCCCACACGGAAATGGAGGACCCGACATGGCCGGTGATCCAATCGCCGCCTCTGCGGTACTGAACCGGTTGCGGCGCGCCCAGGGACAACTGGCCGGCGTGATCTCGATGATCGAGCAGGGCCGCGACTGTAAGGACGTCGTCACACAGCTCGCCGCGGTGTCAAAGGCCCTGGACCGCGCCGGATTCAAGATCGTCGCCACCGGGATGCGGGAATGCGCCACCGGCATAACCCCCGACGGCGATCACGCACCGATGACCGAGGCCGAGCTCGAAAAGCTCTTCCTCACACTGTCGTAGCTCGGCCGACGCGGGCAACCTGAAGGGCCTGGGCGATGGACTCGACTGGATGGGATGAGCGCTACGCCAGCGCGGAACACCCCTGGGGCTCGGCACCGCCGGGCGCACTGATGTCGCGGTACGCGGCACTGCGTCCGGGGCGGGCCGTCGATCTCGCCTGCGGAGACGGGCGCAACGCCCGGTACCTGGCCGCGTCCGGTTGGGAGGTCGAAGCGGTGGACTTCTCGCCGGTGGCGATCGAATTGGCCAGTAGTGCGGATGACAGCGAGAGCATCTCGTACACGGTCGGCGACGCTCGTGAGTGGCAGCCCGAGCGACCTGCCGATCTGGTGGTGATCAGCTTCCTGCACCTTCCGCTCGACGAGCTGATCCGGGTCATCACCACGGCGGGGACCTGGCTACGCCCCGGCGGGCATCTGCTCTACCTCGGCCACGCATCGGAGAACTTCGTCTACGGGGTCGGAGGCCCCGCCGATCCCGCGCTTC
This sequence comes from Mycolicibacterium pyrenivorans, assembly GCF_025821625.1. Lineage (GTDB taxonomy): Bacteria > Actinomycetota > Actinomycetes > Mycobacteriales > Mycobacteriaceae > Mycobacterium > Mycobacterium pyrenivorans. The sequence continues at coordinate 80,572 of NZ_JACKSH010000092.1, read as the reverse complement.
TGCCCGGCGCCGCCGATCTCGCGAGAGCAAGCCAGGGCATGCGGGTCGTCGAACTCGCCCACCTCCTCAGACCACACGGCAACCGCCAGGCGATCGACATTCTTCTTCACGCCGAACCGTGGGACGCTGACCCAGGGTGAGTCAGCGACTGGCGCTCCCTCGACAGATTTCAACTAGCACCATAAGGAAAGCGAAATGATTGCCATGACTACCAACGAGATTCCCGCCCCCACCACGGCCACCGTGCCGGGCATGCCGCGCATCGGCGACCCAGCGCCTGCCTTCACCGCCGTGACGACCCAGGGTGACATCACCTTCCCCGCGGACTACGCCGGCAAGTGGGTCATCTTCTTCTCCCATCCCGCGGACTTCACGCCGGTCTGCACCAGTGAATTCATGACCTTCGCCTCGATGCAGCAGGAGTTCGCCGCCTACAACACCAAACTGGTCGGCCTGTCGGTCGACGGGCTCTACAGCCACATCGCGTGGCTGCGAACCATCAAGGACAAGATCGCCTTCCGCGACATGTCCAACGTCGAGGTCACCTTCCCGCTGATCGAGGACATCTCGATGAAGATCGCCGAAATGTACGGGATGATCATGCCCGGCGAGGACTCGACCAAAGCGGTGCGTGCGGTTTTCGTCATCGACCCCGAGGGCAAGATCCGCGCCGTCATCTACTACCCGCTGAGCCTCGGCCGCAACTTCGACGAGTTGCTTCGCGTCATCAAGGCCCTGCAGACCGCCGACCACTTCTCGGTCGCCACACCCGCCGACTGGCGCCCGGGAGAGCCCGTCATCGTTCCGCCTGCGGGCTCGTGCGGCACCGCCCAGGAACGCATGGACGGCCACGCCGAGGGCGTCAAGTGCGAAGACTGGTTCTTCTGTACCAAGGAAATCCCCGCCGACGAGGTCGAGGCCGCCATCCGAGTGAAAGGCAAGGCGTGATGGACGTATTGGAAGTCGATCCGAACGGGGCGACGGGACTCGTTGACGAGTCCGCCGCCATCCTGCTCGACGTACGCGAGGACGACGAGTGGAAGGCGGGCCACGCTCCCGGCGCGATTCATGTGCGACTCGGTGACCTCGACCCGCGCTCCTTCGACACCAGTGCACCGGTCGTCGCGGTCTGCCGGTCGGGCAACAGATCTGGTTCGGCGGCAAAGAAACTCGCGGCCGCCGGGGTCACCGTCTACAACCTCGTCGGCGGCATGAAGGCCTGGCGGGACGCCGGGCAACCGGTGATTCGCGACGACGGTACGGACGGCACCGTCCTCTGATCCGGGGCGCGGTGGGACACTGCCGGGCAGGCCGCCTCAGCCGAAGAGGCGGTCGACGAGCGCGTCGGTGTCCTGCTTCCAGGCGACGACGAAGTTCCCGACGTCGTCGCGGCTGATGGCCAGGCTGGGACAGAACCAGCTTCCGCCGTCATCGGTGAAGAAATGCGGCGAGCCGGTCACCCCGCGGGTGCGGCCCTCGTCCCAGTCGGCGCGGACCGCGGCGGACGTGGCCTCGGCGTCAAGGGGTTCGAGGTCGAACCGCGCGGCGAGCGGTGCGACGACCTCGGGCAGCCCGATATCGAGCCCCTCCTCGAAAACTGCGTTGCGAAGCGCGATGCCGACCTCCTCGACCAGCGCAGGATCGCCGGCGCGGTCCGCCGCGGCCGTCAGCGCGAACGCGGTCATCGAGGTCTTTGGGAAGGCATCGACCGAGAAGCCCGCGAACAGGTCGGGGCGCACGGACGCCCGTAGCGCGGAGACCTCCGCATCGATGTGGTGCGGGTCGAGCGGCTTGCCGTTGATCAGCTCGAGCGGCCATGCCCGGATTCGCAGGCGCGGTTCGGTGAGGCCGTGCTGGTCCCGCCGGTCGACCAGTGTCCGAAGACCGACGTGGGTGAACGGACACAGGATGTCGGCGAAGACCTCGACGGTACGCATGGCAGAGACAGGGCCCGTCACGTCGACTGGCCCTGACCGGCATCGGCGAACTCACAGAAAGCATCGTAGGCGCGCGCGCCGTAGATGGTGGCCGGCCCGCCGTTCATCATGATGCTGACACCGATGACCTCGGCCGCCTCCTGTTTGGTGGCACCCGCGCGGACGGCGCCGCGCGCGTGCGAGGCGATGCATCCGTCGCAGCCCTGGACCACCCCGATCACCATCGCGATCAGTTCCTTGATCTTGGGTTCGAGTGCGCCAGCGCCCAACGCGGCGCGGCTCAGCGCGCCGAAGCCGTCGTAGACCTCCGGGATCATCTGCCGCAATGCGCGATGCTGCGGCCTCAGTTCATTGAGCACTACGGCGTGATGATCGTGATCTGTCATACGCCCAACCTATTCGGCGATGCTGTGGAGCAGCAGGGACTTATGACCCTGGTCTGGCTGTGTGACGGCAACGCAGGCGCCCCCGTGATTCGAGGGCGCCTGCATCGGCGAAGTCGTCACCCTCAGAGGATGTAGAGCATCTCCTGGTAGGTAGGCAGCGGCCACAGGTCGTCGGCGACGACGCCCTCGAGCGAGTCGGCGGCAGCACGCACCGCGTCCATCAGGGGCAACAGGCTCTGCGCATGCGCGGCCTCCTCGGCGGCCGAATCACCGCCATGCTCGGCCACCGCCGTCTTGAGGGCGGTCAAAGCCCCCGTCATCTCCGAGATCGGCGCCGACACCGCCGCCAACATGGTCATGTCCGGCTCCACACCCGCCGCCTTCAGCGTCGCGACGTTCTGAGCCAGCTCGGTCTGGTAGCGGATGGCCGCAGGCAGGATCACCGTCGACCCCACCTCCAGCGTCAGCTTCGCCTCGACCGCCACGGTCAGGGCGTACATCTCGTACCGCACCTCGACACGGCTCTCCAGCTCACGGGCGCTGAAGACGCCGTACTTCTCGAACACCTCGATCGCCTCCGGCTTCACCAGCTCCGGAATGGCGTCCAGTGTCGTCTTCAGGTTCGGCAGCCCCCGCTCGGCGGCCTCGATCTGCCAATTCTCCGAGTAGCCATCGCCGTTGAACACCACCGCACCGTGCTCCGTGATGATCTCGGTCAGCAGCTTCTGCACCGCCATGTCGAAGTCCTCGCCGCCGGCGACGGCCTCCTCCAGCACCGTGGCCATGTAGTCGAGGGCGTCGGCCATGATCGTGTTGAGGACGATCATGGGCACGTTGATGGTCTGCCCGGAGCCCGGTGCCCGGAACTCGAAGCGGTTGCCGGTGAACGCGAACGGACTGGTGCGGTTGCGGTCGCCCGGATCTGTCGGCAGCACCGGAAGGGTGTCGCAGCCGATGATCATGGTGCCCTTGCCCTTGGACGATGTGGCCGCACCCTTGGCGATCTGCTCGAACACGTCGGCCAGCTGATCGCCGAGGAAGATCGAGATGATCGCCGGCGGGGCTTCGTTCGCACCGAGGCGGTGGTCATTGGTGGCCGAGGCCACCGACACCCGCAGCAGCCCGGAGAACTTGTGCACCGCCCGGATCACCGCTGCACAGAACACCAGGAACTGGGCGTTCTCGTGCGGGGTGTCGCCGGGCACCAGCAGGCTGCCGAACTGCGCGTTGCCCATCGAGAAATTGACGTGCTTGCCCGATCCGTTGACGCCGGCGAACGGCTTCTCGTGGAACAGGCACTCCATGCCGTGCTTCTTGGCGATGGTCTTGAACGTGGTCATCAGCAACTGCTGGTGGTCGGCGGCGATGTTGGCCCGCTCGAACATCGGCGCGATCTCGAACTGCCCGGGCGCAACCTCGTTGTGGCGGGTCTTGGCCGGGATGCCGAGCTTGAACAGCTCACGTTCGGTGTCCATCATGAAGCCCAGTACGCGTTCGGGAATGGCACCGAAGTAGTGGTCGTCGAATTCCTGGCCCTTGGGCGGCTTGGTGCCGAACAGCGTGCGGCCGGCGTTGATCAGGTCCGGGCGGGCGAGGAAGAAGTGCCGGTCGATCAGGAAGTACTCCTGCTCGGGCCCGCAGAACGACACGATGTTGTCGAAGTCCTTGTGGCCGAACAGCTTCAGGATCCGCTCGGCTTGCGCGCCCATGGCCTGCTGGCTGCGCAGCAGCGGTGTCTTGAAGTCGAGTGCCTCGCCGGTCATCGACACGAACACCGTCGGGATGCACAGCGTGTTGCCGTTCGGGTTCTCCAGGATGTAGGCGGGACTGGTGACGTCCCAGCCGGTGTAGCCGCGGGCCTCGAAGGTGCTGCGCAGACCGCCGGACGGGAAGCTCGACGCGTCGGGCTCACCCTGGATCAGCGTCTTGCCCGCGAACTCGGCCAGCGTCTGACCGTCGGACACCGGCTCCAGGAAGCTGTCGTGCTTCTCGGCGGTCAGCCCCGTCATCGGGTAGAAGACGTGCGCGTAGTGCGTCGCGCCCTTCGACAGCGCCCAGTCCTTCATCACCGAGGCGACGGCGTCGGCGACGGCCGGGTCCAGCTTGGCGCCCTTCTCGATCGTCGCGACGACGGACTTGTACACCGATTTGGGCAGCCGCAACTGCATCTCGGCCTTGGTGAAGACGTTCGAACCGAACACCTCGCCGGGCGCCTCGGTGGGGTCGAAACTGATCGCCGGCGGCACGTACGCCTCGACGTTGTTGATCGCCTGCAGGCGTACCGCGTTTCCGCTCAATGGAGTTCCTATCACTGCTGGTGCCCGCCGGTTGCTTGACGGACCGTTGACCGGCCAACACTAGGAACGGTCGATGGCGAACTTGTTACGCTCCCGTCACCGGCAGAATGCGTTTGCCGAATCGGCGTGACCCCGTCCGTCTGGCCACCACGGAGCAAGGGGCCTTTGCGCGGCGGCCTAGGCTGGGTTCATGGGTCTTCGGCTGCGCAGGGGTCGCGGTGTCACCCGCGACATCGGGGCGGACTACGACGAGCACGCGGTGGTGGTCACCGACGGAGAACGCGAGGCCGCCGGAGTCAAGGCCGTGCTGGTGTCACTGCAGCGCGGGTTGAAGTCGATGGGCCCCCTGCGGACCGCGGCCTCCCTGGTGCGGCTCAATCAACGCAAGGGCTTCGACTGCCCCGGTTGCGCCTGGCCGGAGGAACCCGGCGGTCGCAAGTTCGCCGAGTTCTGCGAGAACGGCGCCAAGGCGGTCGCGGAAGAGGACAAAACGCGTCGTCACACCCGAGTTCTTCGCTCGGCACCCGATCGCCGACCTCGAAGGCCGCCCGGAGTACTGGCTGAGCCAGCAGGGTCGGCTCACCCACCCGATGGTGCTGCGGCCCGGCGACGACCACTACCGAGAGATCGGGTGGTCGGAGGCGTACCGCTTGATCGCCGACGAACTACGCGCGCTGGACGACCCGGATCAGGCGGTGTTCTACACCTCCGGCAGGACCAGCAACGAGGCCGCCTTCCTCTATCAGTTGCTGGTGCGGAGCTTCGGCACCAACAACCTGCCGGACTGCTCGAACATGTGCCACGAGTCCTCGGGCGCCTCGCTGATCGAGTCGATCGGCATCGGCAAGGGCTCGGTGAGCGTCGAGGACGTCGCGGGAGCCGACCTGATCGTCATCGCCGGCCAGAACCCGGGAACCAACCATCCGCGGATGCTGTCGGTGCTGGAGAAGGCGAAGGCCAACGGCGCCAAGATCATCGCCGTCAACCCGCTGCCGGAGGCCGGCCTCATCCGGTTCAAGGACCCACAGAAGGTTCACGGCGTGGTGGGGCACGGCGTCGCGATCGCCGATGAGTTCGTCCAGATCCGGCTCGGCGGCGACATGGCGTTGTTCGCCGGCGTGGCCCGCCTGCTGCTGGAGGCCGACGATCGGCGGCCGGGCAGCGTGCTCGACCGCGACTTCATCGACACGCACTGCGCCGGTTTCGCCGAATACGAGGCTCAGGCCCGCGCGGTGAACCTCGACACCGTGCTCGAGGCCACCGGAATCGACCGTGCCCAACTGGACCGGGTGGCCGCGATGTTCGCCGAATCGCAGCGGACGGTGGCGTGCTGGGCGATGGGCCTCACCCAGCACCGGCACGCGGTACCGATGATCTCCGAGATCACCAACGTCCTGCTGATGCGCGGCATGATCGGCAAGCCGGGAGCCGGATTGTGCCCGGTGCGTGGACATTCCAACGTGCAAGGTGACCGCACGATGGGCATCTGGGAGAAGATGCCGGAGACGTTCCTCGCCTCGTTGGACACGCACTTCGGCATCACCAGCCCGCGCAAGCACGGACTCGACACCGTCGCCGCGATCCGCGCCATGCGTGACGGCGACGCCAAGGTGTTCATGGCGATGGGTGGCAACTTCGCGCTCGCGACACCGGACACCGAGGTCACCGAGGCCGCACTGCGCTCCTGTGCGCTGACCGTGCAGGTGTCCACCAAGCTGAATCGCAGCCACATCGTGCACGGCCGCACCGCGCTCATCCTGCCGTCCCTGGGCCGTACCGACCGCGACGTCCAGCGGGGCGTGAAACAACAGGTCTCCGTGGAGGATTCGATGTCAATGGTGCATCTGTCCCGAGGCAGCCTGCACGCGCCGGGAGATCAGGTGCGCAGTGAGGTCGCGATCGTCTGCCAACTGGCCCGTGAACTGCTTGGCCCCGGCCACCCGGTGCCCTGGGAGCGGTTCAACGACGACTACGACACGATCCGCGACGCGATCGCCGCGGTGGTGCCCGGGTGCGCCGACTACAACGTCAAGGTGCGCGCGCCCGACGGCTTCCAGCTGCCGCACGGCCCCCGCGACTCCCGCGAATTCCCCACCCGCACAGGCAAAGCCAACTTCGCGGTCAACCCGCTCGAATGGGTGCCCGTTCCGCCCGGCCGGCTGGTCCTGCAGACACTGCGCAGCCACGACCAGTACAACACCACCATCTACGGTCTCAGCGACCGCTATCGCGGCGTGGAGGGCGGTCGGCGGGTGGTGTTCGTGAACCCGGCCGACATCGCGTCGTTCGGCCTCACCGCGGGCGACCGGGTCGACCTGGTGTCGGAGTTCCCTGCCGGCGATGGGATGCAGGAACGCCGCGCCAAGGACTTCAGGGTGGTGCCGTACTCCACGCCGGTCGGCAATGCCGCGGCCTACTACCCGGAGACGAACGCGCTGGTTCCCCTCGACCACGTCGCCGCCAGGTCGAACACCCCGGTGTCGAAGGCGGTCGTCATCCGGCTCGAGCCGGCGAGCGCCCCGGAGGATCTGGTGAGCGGAGCGTCATGGGACGAGTGACCACACGCCGCCGCGTCCACCACGTCACCGCCGACGACGCGGTCGCCCGGCCCGAGACCCTGGTCGTCGAGGAGCCGCTGGAGATCCGCGTCAACGGCACGCCGCTGACCGTCACCATGCGTACGCCCGGCTCGGATGTCGAACTGGCCCAAGGTTTTCTGCTCACCGAAGGGGTCATCGCCCGGCGCTCCGACATCCTGTCGGTGCGGTACTGCCGCGGCGCTGAACAAGACGGCTCGGGCCTCACCCAGAACACCTACAACGTGCTCGACGTGACGCTGGCGCCCGATGTGCCGGCGCCGGATGTGGATCCCACCCGCAACTTCTACACGACGTCGTCGTGCGGTGTATGCGGGAAGGCGTCGCTGGAGGCGGTCAGGCTGATCAGCAAGCACTGCCCTGGCGACGACCCGTCGACGGTCGGCGCCGAGATTCTGTCCGTGCTACCGGACAAGCTGCGCGACGGGCAGAAGGTCTTCGCCGCAACCGGTGGACTCCACGGCGCCGCGTTGTTCGCGACGGACGGCACCGTCCTGGTGGTCCGCGAGGACATCGGCAGACACAACGCCGTCGACAAGGTCGTCGGATGGGCGCTGGAACAGCACCGGATACCGCTGAGCGGCACCGTGCTGCTGGTGAGCGGACGAGCGTCCTTCGAGCTGACCCAGAAAGCGGTGATGGCAGGCATCCCGGTCCTCGCCGCGGTGTCGGCGCCGTCGTCGCTGGCGGTCGATCTGGCCAGCCAGTCCGGCCTCACGCTGGTGGCGTTCCTGCGGGGCGATTCGATGAACATCTACACCCGGCCCGACCGCGTCACGAACTGAGCGGGCGATGAAACGCGCCGGGAACACGCCGCCGTTTCGGTCGGCCACCGGCGAGATCCTGCCGAACAGCGTCGCCGAGGCCGGCTACCACCGGCTGGGTGGCAGCGATCAGTGGGTGATGATCCGCGGCGAGAACCTCGCCAATCCACCGCTGATTCATCTGCACGGGGGGCCGGGCTTCTCCGAGAGCCGGCTGTTGCGTCATTTCAATGCCGACCTGGAGAAGAACTTCACCGTCGTCTACTGGGACCAGCGCGGGGCGGGCAAATCGTTCGGCCGGGGGTCCCCCGATCGTCCATGACCGTCGAGCAGTTCGTCGCCGACCTCGATGAACTCGTCGACTTGGTATGCGCACGGCTCGCCAAGAGCGCAGTGCTGATCTTCGGCCACTCGTGGGGCTCCGTCCTCGGCGTGCTGTACGCCAAGCGATTTCCGCACAAGGTCGACGCCTACGTCGGTAGCGGCCAGATCGGTGACTGGCAGGCGGCCGAGTCCGCGTCCTATGAGTACGCCCTCGCCCGAGCCACCCGCCTGGGTCACCGCAAGGCCCTGAAGGACCTGCGTGCGATCGGCCCGCCCCCGTACCCCGCCGCAAGTGTGTTCAAGGAGCGCACCTGGCTGCAGCGGTTCGACGGCCAGCTGCGCCCGGCGGCACTGTGGAAATACGGCCGAATCGCGCTGGGCGAAAGGAATCATCGATCTTCGATTTGCCCAATCAGTGGCGGGGCTTCCGGTTCTCGATGGACGCGATGTGGACGGAGGTCTCGAAACTGAACCTCGTGACCGCCGCTCCCATACTGCAGATGCCGGTGTTCTTCTTTCTCGGCCGCCACGATCGCTGGGTGCCGCCAGCGACCAGCGTGGCCTATTTCGACGCCCTGACCGCACCGTCGAAGGAACTCGTGTGGTTCGAGGAGTCCGGCCACGAGCCGTTCGTGGACGAACCGGCCAGGTTCAACCGGGCGATGCTGGAACGGGTACGCCCGGTCGCCGGGTGACCTGCAATCTCCACGTTTTCTCCACACAACCTCCAAGCGTGCACCTCGCCTGGTCGCCGAGCATCGAGGCATGCCAGAGATCCTCATCGCCTCCTGCCCTCCGATCGGACACATCTCGCCGTTGCTGAACGTCGCGCGTGGCCTCGTGGCACGCGGTGACCGCGTTACATTCCTCACCAGCGCCCGGCATGCGGACAGGATCCGCGCGGTCGGCGCCGCCCCCCGCTCGCTGCCACTCGGCGCCGACTACGACGACTCCGCGTTCGACGCGCAACTTCCCCGCTGGGCCGAGACATCGGGCATCGCGCGGATCAACTTCGACGGAGCCGTTCAGCGGGCCCTGTCCGACGGGGTGCCGCTCGTGGTGGCGGGCCGGACCGAGGACAAACCGGAGGTCGCGGCCCGTGTCGCGTACTTCGGGGCGGGAATCGATCTGCGGACGGGAACGCCGACCGCCGCGGCGGTGCGCCGGGCGGTGCGGGAGGTGCTGGGCAACGTGGCATTCCGCGACAATGCCCGGCGACTGCGGAGCGCCTATGCCACACACGACGGTGTCACCGAGATCGCGGCGGTGGTCGACGAGGTGATCGAGCGGCGGACCGCCACACTCGGACACGTTCGGGGGCGACGCTGATGGCCACCGTTCTCATCGCCGTGTTGTCGCCGACGGGTCACGTCGCCCCGTTGCTTGCTGTCGCCGAGGATCTCGTGTGCCGCGGGAATCGGGTCACCGTGATGACGGGTGCGATCCACACCGAGTCGATCCGGGAGACGGGAGCCCATCCCCATCCGCTGCCGCCGGCGGCCGACTTCGACGACACCCCCTTCGACGCCGCCCAGCGTGCGGCCAGGTCCGGCCTCGATGCGCTCGGCCGGGCCATCACCCGCCTGTTCCTGCGACCGTTGCCCCACCAGGCGGCCGAACTCCGCAGAGCGCTGTCCGAACAGCACTATGACGCGATCATCGTCGACTACGGCTTCTTCGGGATCCTGCCGCTGCTGCTCGGCGACCGCGCTGATCTGCCACCGGTGCTGTACTACACCCCGACCCCGCTGATGCTGTCCAGCCGCGACACCGCCCCCACCGGTCTGGGACTGCCACCGGCCACCGGCCCGGCAGGCCGGATGCTGCACCGCGGCCTGACAACGCTCTCCCAGCGCGTGTTGCTGCGCAACGCGCAGCGCACCGCGGACGAGATGCTGATCTCGCTGGGCGCACAACGCCTTCCGGTACCGCTGCTCGATGTCGGAGCACTGGCCGACCGGTTGATCGTGCCGACGGTGCCGAGCTTCGAGTACCCGCGCAGCGATCTGCCCGCCGGGGTGCGGTTCGTCGGGCTGGTGCGCCCACGATCCTCGGACGGTTTCGTGCCGCCGCCCTGGTGGGCGGAACTCGACGGCAGCCGCCCCGTCGTCCACGTCACCCAGGGCACGGTCGACAACCGAGACCTGTCGCGTCTGATCGAACCCGCCATCACGGCGCTCGCCCACGCGGAAGTCACCGTGGTCGTCAGCACCGGCGGCCGCGACGTCGGCGAGATAACCGTCCCGATACCGGCCAACACCCACGTCGCCGAATACGTTCCGCACGACCAGCTGCTCCCGAAGGTCGACGTCCTGGTGTCCAACGGCGGTTACGGCGGGGTGCAGCGAGCTCTGGCGGCGGGGGTACCGGTCGTCGTCGCGGGCGGTACCGAGGACAAGCCGGAGGTCGCTGCCCGGGTGGCGTGGTCGGGCGCGGGAATCGACCTGAGAACCGGTACGCCGTCGCCTGCTGCGGTCGTGTCCGCCGTCCACCAGATCCGCAGCGACGACCGCTACCTGCGCAACGCCCGCAGTCTGGAGGCGGCCTTCGCCCGCCGCGACGGGGTCGCCGAGATCGCGGCCCTCGTCGACGAGGTGGTCCAGGAGCGCTCCGGCCGCGCCGCCAGCGGCATCGCGAAGAGGAAGAGCCTTCGATGAGCGCGTGCGCGGACCCGTTCGGCCGCCCACGGCTTGCGACTGCTGCGCAGGAGTGCGCTGAAATTGTGCCCACGGTCGTCGGAACGCCGGTAGCGCAGCGGTCAGCGCAATCTCGCCTCGGACCTGCAGAAAATGCTAGGCGCTCTTGTCGCGACGCTCCGTGCGTGACGGCTTGCGCGGCACGATCGTCGGCAGCACGTTGTCTTCCACCGTCTCCTTGGTGACGACCACCTTGGCGACGTCGTCACGGCTGGGGATGTCGTACATCACCGGCAGCAGCACTTCCTCCATGATGGCGCGCAGGCCACGGGCACCGGTGCCGCGGTGGATGGCTTGATCGGCGATCGCCTCGAGTGCGTCCTCGTCGAACTCCAGTTCCACGCCATCCATCTCGAACAGGCGGGTGTACTGCTTGACCAGGGCGTTCTTCGGAGTCGACAGGATCTGCACCAGCGACTCCTTGTCCAGGTTCGTCACCGAGGCCACGACGGGCAGACGGCCGATGAACTCGGGGATGAGCCCGAACTTGATCAAGTCCTCTGGCATCACTTCGGCGAAGTGGTCCTGAGTGTCGATCTCGGCCTTCGAGTGCACCTCGGCGCCGAAGCCGAGACCGCGCTTGCCGACCCGGTCGGACACGATCTTCTCCAGCCCCGCGAACGCACCGGCAACGATGAACAGCACGTTGGTGGTGTCGATCTGGATGAACTCCTGATGCGGATGCTTGCGGCCGCCCTGCGGGGGAACCGAGGCCTGGGTGCCCTCGAGGATCTTCAGCAGGGCCTGCTGCACGCCCTCACCGGAGACGTCGCGGGTGATCGACGGGTTCTCGCTCTTACGGGCGATCTTGTCGACCTCGTCGATGTAGATGATGCCCGTCTCGGCGCGCTTGACGTCGTAGTCCGCGGCCTGGATCAGCTTGAGCAGAATGTTCTCGACGTCCTCGCCGACATAGCCGGCTTCCGTCAGCGCCGTCGCGTCGGCGATCGCGAACGGAACGTTCAGCATCTTCGCCAGCGTCTGCGCGAGGTAGGTCTTGCCGCAGCCGGTGGGGCCGAGCATCAGGATGTTGGACTTGGACAACTCGACGGGCTCGGCGCGGGAATCACGCATCTTCTCCTGCGCCTGAATCCGCTTGTAATGGTTGTAGACGGCGACGGCCAGCGTCCGCTTCGCCGTGTCCTGACCGATCACATAGCCCTCGAGGAAATCGCGAATCTCGGCGGGCTTGGGAAGCTCGTCAAGTTTCACGTCATCGGCGTCGGCCAGCTCCTCCTCGATGATCTCGTTGCACAGGTCGATGCACTCGTCGCAGATGTAGACGCCCGGACCCGCGATGAGCTTCTTCACCTGCTTCTGGCTCTTACCGCAGAACGAGCACTTCAGCAGGTCACCGCCGTCTCCAATGCGTGCCATGGTGCTGGGGTCCTACTTCCTGTCGGCAGTCGATGATCGATCGGTTCGCTGGGTCGCAGCGGCGATGTCTCCGACGCTACCCGCTTGTTCCGGGGCCGTGCGACCGATAAGTCGAATAGCGCCCGTGGTATTTAGCTGTGTGTTCGCGTCAACATATCGCCTGTCGGGTTCCGTTTGGCCGTGGACGCACCACTGTGTCTCTGGCGTGTCGTCGCCGTTACCGCTCCGGAAGCCCTCCGCAACCAAGGTACGCGCCGTCGCGCATCGCGCTCCTACCGGCGACCGGGGCCGATCGGCCCGGGACCCACCGGACCCGGCCCGACAGGACCCGGACCCACCGGGCCGACCACTCCGCCGACCCCGACGGGACCTACGGGGCCGACGATCGGATTGGGAGGATTGAGGTAGACGTCGACGTCGTAGTACAGACATTGTGAGGAATAGATGTCCCAATACATCCCGACCGGGCAGACCACGTCATCGGCGCGGCTGACCGCGGGCGCGGCGCCCTGGGCGGCCAACCCGAGTACCGCAGCACCGGCGAGCGCGACGATCGCAGCGCTGCGCCGTATCCCGACCACCATGGTTGCCCCCTGTCACCGTTCGCTGTGGGTGACAGCCTGCCACGTTTGACGCCCCCGTCAGCGCCGATCGGCGCCATTGCCCTCCGGCGGCTGTCGTAGTCTCCGAACATGACCACGACCGTCGAGGACGCCTTCGCGCTGGCCAGGGACGACAACGGCCTGGCCGTGGTGTCCACCCTGCGTGCAGACCACACGATCCAGTCGTCGGTGATCAACGCCGGGCCGCTGCCGCACCCGGCGACCGGCCGACCGACGCTGGGCTTCGTCACCTATGGCCGGGTCAAGCTGGCCAACCTGCGGGGCAGGCCCCAGCTCGCGGTGACCTTCCGGCAGGGCTGGCAGTGGGCCACCGTCGAGGGGCGCGCCGAACTGGCCGGCCCTGACGATCCGCAGCCCTGGCTCGACGACGACACCCTGCGCCGGGTGCTTCGCGACATCTTCACCGCGGCGGGCGGAACGCACGACCATTGGGACGAGTACGACCGCACCATGCGCGAGCAGCGACGCACCGCGGTGCTCATCACACCGACGCGGGTCTACAGCAACGGCTGACGGACCCGAACGAGAAGCGCCGGGTCAGCCCTTCTGGGCCGACAGCTTGCGGTACTCGAGCACCGTGTCGATGATGCCGTAGTCCTTCGCCTGCTCGGCGGTCAGGATCTTGTCGCGGTCGGTGTCCTTGCGGATCTGCGCGGCATCCTTGCCGGTGTGGCGTGCCAGCGTCTCTTCCATCAGGGTGCGCATCCGCTCGATCTCCGCGGCCTGGATCTCCAGGTCGGAGAACTGGCCCTGGATGACGCCGCCCAACGACGGCTGGTGGATCAGGATGCGGGCGTTGGGCAGCGCAAGACGCTTGCCCGGCGTTCCCGCGGCGAGCAGCACCGCGGCGGCGGAGGCCGCCTGGCCCAGGCAGACGGTCTGGATGTCGGCACGGACGTACTGCATGGTGTCGTAGATCGCCATCAGGCTGGTGAAGGAGCCGCCGGGCGAGTTGATGTACATGGTGATGTCGCGGTCCGGGTCGAGCGACTCCAGCACCAGAAGCTGCGCCATGATGTCGTTCGCCGACGCGTCGTCGACCTGCACGCCGAGGAAGATGATGCGTTCCTCGAATAGCTTGTTGTACGGGTTGGACTCCTTGACGCCGAAGCTGGAGTGCTCGATGAACGACGGAAGGATGTAGCGCGCCTGAGGCTGGATCATGAGGCACTCCCGTTGAAATTGGCGTGGGTGATGATGTGGTCGACGAAGCCGTACTCGAGGGCTTCCTGCGCCGTGAACCAGCGGTCACGGTCGGAGTCGGCCTCGATGCGCTCGATGGTCTGACCGGTGAACTCCGCGTTGAGGCGGAACATCTCCTTCTTGATGACCGCGAACTGCTCGGCCTGGATGGCGATGTCGGCAGCCCCGCCGGTGATGCCGCCGAGCGGCTGGTGCATCAGGATGCGGGCGTGCGGCAGCGCGTAGCGCTTGCCCTTGGTGCCTGCGGCCAGCAGGAACTCGCCCATCGAGGCGGCCATGCCCATCGCGTAGGTCGCCACGTCGCACGGGGCGAGAACCATGGTGTCGTAGATCGCCATGCCGGCGCTGATCGAGCCGCCGGGCGAGTTGATGTAGAGGTGGATGTCCTGGGTGGGATCCTCGGCCGACAGCAGGAGGATCTGGGCGCACAGCCTGTTGGCGATGTCGTCGTCGACCTGGGAACCCAGGAAGATGATCCGCTCGGACAGCAATCGCTCATACACCGAGTCGACAAGATTGAGGCCCGATGAGGCGCCACGCATTTCAGTCACGACTGAATACCTGCTTTCTTTATGTACTTCCGACGCGGTGACCGTCTTACGAATGACACTAACCAACGCGCGCCGCCGGGGAGTCCCCAGACGGTGCCCGTTCGCTCAGAGCGTCACTTCGTGTCGGCGGCGTCGTCGTCTTCGGTGTCGTCTTCGGCCTCGGCGTCTTCGGCGCTGACGGCTTCGTCCGCGGCGTCCGCGGCGTCCTCGGCCTCGGCCACGTCGGCGTCCTCGGCGGCCTCGGCCTGCTCACCCGCGGGGCCGAAGAACTCGGTGGTGTCGATCTCGTTGCCGTCGGTGTCGACGACGGTCGCACCGTGAACCACCGCGGCGACGGTCAGGCCGCGACGCACGTCGGCGAACATGGCAGGCAACTGGTTGTTCTGTTGCAGCATCTGCAGCAGCTGCTGGGGCTCCAGACCATACTGACGGGACATCAGCACCAGCCGCTCGGTCAGGTCGTTCTGACCGACCTGGACATCGAGCTTGTCGGCGATGGCGTCCATCAGGAGCTGGGTCTTGATGGCCTTCTCCGCGTTGGTGCGGTTGTCGGCGTCGAACTCCTCGCGGCTGCTGCCCTGCTCCTTGAGCGCATCCTCGAACTTCGACTCGTCGTGGTCGATCCCGTGGATCGCGTTGTGCAGCGTGTCGTCGACCTGTGCCTGCACCACCTTCTCGGGCAGCGGGACCTCGACCTGCTCGAGTAACTCCTCGATCGCCTTGTCGCGGATCTGCTCGGCCTGCTGAACGCGCTTGGTCCGGGCCACCTGCTCGCTGAGACTGTTTCGCAGTTCCTCGATGGTGTCGAATTCGCTTGCCAGCTGGGCGAAGTCGTCGTCCAGCTCGGGCAGCTCGCGCACCTTGATCGACTTGACGGTGACGGTGACCTGCGCCTCCTGGCCGGCGTGGTCACCGGCGACCAGCGTGGTCGTGAAGACGCGGCTCTCGTCCTCCTTGAGACCGGTGATGGCCTCGTCGAGGCCCTCGATCAGCTGCCCCGAGCCGAGCTCGTGGGACAGGCCCTCGGTGTTGGCTTCGGGGACGTCCTCGCCGTCGACGGTGGCCGACAGGTCGATGGACACGAAATCGCCGTCTTCCGCGGCGCGCTCGACACCGGTGAGGGTGCCGAACCGCTTCTGCAGGTTCTCCAGCTCGGTGGCGACATCTTCGTCGCTGACGCTGATCGGGTCGACGGTGATCTTCAGGGTTGCGAGATCGGGCAGGTCGATCTCGGGGCGGATGTCGACCTCGGCGGTGAAGACGAGTTCCTCGTTGTCCTCGAGCTTGGTGATCTCGATCTCGGGCTGCCCGATCGGCTGCAGCGACTCGGCGGTGACGGCTTCGCTGTAGCGGCCGGGCAGCGCGTCGTTGACGACCTGCTCGAGCACCGCGCCACGGCCGACGCGGGCCTCGAGGAGCTTGCGGGGCGCCTTGCCGGGACGGAAGCCGGGCAGCCGGATCTGCTTGGCCAGCTGCTTGAACGCCTTGTCGATCTCGGGCTCGAGTTCGGTGAAGGGCACCTCCACGTTGATGCGAACCCGGGTCGGGCTCAACTTCTCGACGGTGCTCTTCACGTTCGTACTCCTCTATATGTTCGTGGGGTGGTACTGGTCGGGGTGACAGGATTTGAACCTGCGGCCTTCCGCTCCCAAAGCGGATGCGCTACCAAGCTGCGCTACACCCCGGTCGTCGCTGCGTGCGCGCACGCACAGCGCCGGACCACCGGCGATACTACGGCCTGGCCACGCAACGCCCTCAATTGGATTTGAGTTGCGCGGGGCCGGTACAGTCTGCCAGTACTGTCAGCTTGTGCAGCACATGCGGGCGTAGCTCAATGGTAGAGCCCTAGTCTTCCAAACTAGCTACGCGGGTTCGATTCCCGTCGCCCGCTCCACTGAATCGCCTGGTAAGGCGATTTACCCAGGCCGAACGCCTATTCGGCCTCATATTTGGGTTCCATCGTCGGGTATACCTCATGCTGGAGCTCAAAGCTCAAGCAGGACAACTCCATCGTGGTGGTCACCCACAACATGCAGCAGGCGGCGCGCGTCTCGGACATGACCGCATTCCTCACGGTCGCGCTCGACGACTCCGAGGAGCGCCCCGAGGACGGCTGGTCCGCACAGGCCCGCGGTGAACGACGGGCTCGTTCCAAGTTCTCCACACGATCTCCACGTGAACTCCAAGCCCGCGCAGGCGGTGTGCAAGACGCTGGTGGACATGAACGAACACACCGAAACCCTGTCCAGGCCTGCCTGCCCGCCCGACACCGCGGCAACCCCCGCCGAGCCGGTGTTCATCAGTGTCGCCGAAGTGCTGCTCAGCAGCGCCGTGGCCGGTTCGACAGTGGGCGCTCGTCGGGTCGGCGCGCTGCACAGCTGGTGGACGAGCCGCGCCGAACGACGGGCGCGCGGGCGACGTATGGCGCGACGCCGGCCGGACTACTTCGAACAAGCAGCGGTGGCCAGGGAGACGCACCGACTGTGACCCGAACCGGAGGCTTTCAAGCGGCGATCACAACGCCGCGATCATGGCGGCAGACGTCTCCCCCGCCGCCGGGCCTCCTGCAGGCGCGAACCGCACCAGCTTGCCGAGGTCGTCGAAGTCATACACCAGTTGGTACAGGTTGCCGTCGGGTCCCTGGGCCAGCACCACGGTCGGGCCGGCATTCGGGTCGAACATCTGCGGGTCGCCGCACGTCGTGAGATCGGGGCTGCACGTGAGGACCTTGATCCAGCCCTGAACCTCGTCGGCGATGAACACCTTGTTCTGATAACCCGCCCCGAGCTGGTCGCTCGTGAAGAACAGCCCCGCCGTGATGGCCGCGCCGGAGCCGCGGGGGTAGGTGTAGATCGGATCGATCTTGCCCGCGCAGTCGCTCGTGCAGAGGCCCTCGGAGTCGGACCAACCATAGTTGCCGCCCGCCGTCACCAGGTTCAGCTCCTCGAACAGCGACTGGCCGACGTCGGCGACCAGCAACTTGCCGTCCGGAGTGAACGACATCCGGAACGGATTGCGTAGCCCGTAGGCCCAGATCAGCGGATGCGCGCCCGGCCCGAAATCGGGATTGTCGTCCGGGACGGTGCCGTCGGGGTTGATCCTGAGGATCTTGCCGAAGATGTTCGTCAGGTTCTGCCCGTTCGCCGCGACGAGGTCGTCGCCCTTGCCCCAGTACAGCTTTCCGTCCGGACCGAACGCCAGCCCGCCGCCGCGGTGGAACGTCGCCACCGTTTCGGAGGTCTCGAAGAGCACCATCTCCGACTCCGGGGCGGCCGAGTCTCCGACGACGGTCAGCCGCGACAGCCGGTCGTGGATCGCCGCCGTGGTGTAGGCGACGTACAGGTATCCGTTCTGGCTGAACTGCGGGTCGAGGGTGATACCACTGATGCCGCGCTCGAAGGCGTTGTTGACCGACAGCGTGATCAGGGGTTCATCGAGGACGGTGCCGTTCTCGATGATCTTGATCGCGCCGGTCTTCTCGGCGACGACGATGCGTCCGTCGGGCAGGAACCTGAAGTCCACCGGTTGGTACAGACCGGACGCGACGACCGTCCGGTCCAATCCGAGGAACACGGTCTCGGTTGTCTTGTGGCCGCTGTTGCCGAGCAGGCCGAACGTGAACAGGCTGAGCAGTCCCTCGCCGCCGTGGAAGTGGAAGCCGCTGCGGATGTCGCTGACCGTCACCTTGAAGCTGTCCTGGCCGGGGTACGTCGCACTGGGTGTGTAGATGAAGGTGCCGTCGGAGTTGACCTTGACCGTTCCGTGGGCGGGTCTGGTGGCCCGGTAGGTGAGCTTTGTCGAGTCGGGGTCGACGGGGTTCAGGTTGCCGACGATCGTGGCGCCCACGGCGGTGTCCTGCGACGCGTCGTGGGAGAGCGTCGGCGTCACGTTCTCGAAGAACTTGCTGCCGGACTCGGCCGCGGCGGCCGGGGTGTCGGCCGTGCTATCCGCCGATGCGGTGGCCGGCGCTTCGGCCGTGCTGTCTGCCGATGCGGCTGAAAAGCGGTGCGACCGTTTGCGTTCGGCGACCGCGACGTCATCATCGACGTCCTCCTGCGGTGCCGCGTCCCCGTCGGAGGTGTCGGAGTCGGTGTCGCCGTCGACCTCGGTATCGGCGTCAGTCTCCGTCTCCGTGACCGTGGTGTCGTCGGATGCGGCGTCCTCGGTTTCCCGTGATGACGCGGGCTCGGTGGTGTCGTCCGACCCCGTCGAGGGTGACGAGGCGCTCGCAGACGACGCGCTCGTCGACGATGTCGCGCCGGCGCCCGTCGACGACTCGGACGTGTCCGCGGAGGCCACCGCCGTCCCAGTGAGGATCGCCGCGCCGACCCCCAGGGCGAACGCCAGTCCGCCGACCCGTCCGACGTAGCGCGCGTACCCGGCCGTACTCGTCGCGGCTCTTGATTCCCCCATGTCGCCCCCTTGCGAACCGGACACCCGATGCGGTCGTCCTCTGCGGAGACTCTATTTGCTGGATTTGCCGCCCGCCTCGTTTTGGGCGAGCCGGTCGGCGTTCGCGTCAATAACCCCTCGAACCGGCCCCGTCAGCGAGCCCATGACGAACATCGGAGGGCTCCGTCCGTCGGCTCGCCGGGGACATGCCGCCCTGTGGCTGGGCGTTCTCGCGCAGGTGGCTCTCCATCCCGGCGACTGCGGAGGCCGGGCCGCGCGCAATGGTCTCGGCTCACACGCTGGCTACCGATGACATGCATTCATCATCCCGGCCGCCACGATGGCTACCCGCATGTCATGTTTGCTGCGCCATCGGCGTTGACCTCTGCCCGCCGGCGCTGTCACGCCGTCGTCGGCACAGTGCAGTGCGCGGCCCTCAGGGCCACAGGCAGAGCCGTGGTGAACGGCGAGCGGCGGGCGCCCTGTGCGGTCTTCTTTCGGCACGGCCGCAGTCCGGCATCGTCCAGTCGACGACGGCGTGGAGGTGTAGCTGCGCCGGCGCGCCTTATCGCGCCCCTTCAAGGGCCGCTACCAGTACCAACGCAGCCTGTCCAGCTGCATCCCGAGGCCGGCTCAGATGCCGGTGCACAGCGACACGAACGGAATCGGTGCGCAGATACCGATCGAGAAACCCGGCGTGGGATCGCCGTTCCACGGTGGTGGTGGCGGCGGCGGTGGTGGTGGCGGGGGTGGTGGCGGTGGCGGAACTGGTGCCACCACACAGGTGTTGGTCGGCGGATCGAATACGGTTCCGACACCACATTCCGCAGCGTTGCCCACGACCGGCGCAACCACCGTCACGAAGGCGACCGGCACGCACGCCGCTGCGCTGGCAGCTACCAAACGACGAATTCTGCCCACGATTGCAGGCCTCCCTGGGACCATCCCCGACCCCGGCTCAGCGTCGAACTTACGCCCCGCAGGCACCACTGTCACCAAATCGGCGTCTGCAGAAACTCGGGGCCGAGTCGTCGTGGCGGAGCGCCCCTCTCGCGAGAGGTTGTTCAGCTCGCCTGGCCGATCCCCCGCGGTCAGCGACGGGCGGGGACGCGTGGTCGCGCGCAGCTCACGAGAGCGGGCTGGGCGGCTGGGGCGGCGCGCCGTTGACGGCGGTCGTCACGCATCGACCGTCGGCAGAGAACTCGCTCGTCGGCTCGGGTGAGCGAGCGGTGCCGTCCGGCCAAGAGGTCCAGTTGCTGCCAGCTCAATCCGTCGAGGTCACCGTCGGCATCATGGGTGGCCACCACGACGGCGCCGCGCAGCAGTGGCACCGACTTCGCCGTGAAACTCGTTGTTGCCAAGAGGAATTCAGTCGCCCGCAGGTTGGCGCTGCGCTGGCACCCCCGCGCCGCGGGACTGAACCAGAAGTCGAACTGCCGGTCGGAGCTGGTCAAGCAGTGCAAGCCCTTGTCGTGGACGAGTTGATCGATGTCGGCCTTGCTGTAGGCACGGGTTTCATGAACGGCGCCGTCGGCGCTGATGTACAGGACTGTGTTCATTCCGCTGTTCCATTCATCTCTTTCATCGTCGTTTCGGGTCGCGCTACCCCATGGGGGCTGTTACAAGAGTTACCCCTGTGACGAATGAGACAAACCTCGATAACGATCGAATGCCGCACGTTTGAATTTCCGTACCAGGCGACCCGCGACCGGGACGCGACCAGCGCTCGGTGCCGGCCGCGCCCCGGACCGGCAGCGTCTCCGTTGAACACCGCTGTCGATGACGTGGCCCACACGGTCGCCGGTGTCGAGACCGTCGCCCACGCCCGGGCGGCGCTGCGCCGATCCAGCTGAGCCCGGCCATGGATGTCATGGCTGTCATGGCTGCGGACCGCGGGCGCCGGGAATGGCAGAACTTCTACCGGCGCAAACAGCAAGTGGTCTGAGAGTCCGTCATCGAACCGTCAGGAGCACGCGTCGCAGCGACCGCTGGCAAACATGCGAGGCTGCTGCAAATCTGGCAAATCTCAGTTCGATAACTAACTTCGCCGCACTGGGTTCAGTATGACTTCTCGTCCATCGCCATGAAGACAAACATGCTGAGTATCAGCCCGGCAACGAGAATGGCGATCGTCATCTGTATCTCCAATGTGATGTGCTCTTGTCCTGAACAGCGAATCCGAGTGTAGGTAAGTCTGACACTCCGGTCAATTGTGGGTGGGGGTCGCGCGGACAGCGCTTCGGCCTGACGGGGCCTCGTCGACTCGAGACCGGGACCGGCGTCTTCCTGTCGGTACGCTGACAGGCATGGAAGGCGCACTGCTCGTCCTGATCCTCCTTGTCGTCGGCGCGATCGGCTTGGCCGTGTATGCGGCGTCGAAGGCGTCGGGCAAGCGCACCGCCGCCTCGCTGGCCGACGCGAAAGCCGACGCCCGCCGCGTCATCGAACGGCTCGGCGGTCAGGTGTTCGCGCTCTCGGGCACCGACGACGCGTCCACGCAGGCGCTGGCCGACGCCTCGGAGCGCTACACCGCCGCGTCGTCGCAGATCGACCAGGCCACCACGCCGCGCCAGGCCGAACTGGCCAAGGAGAGCGCGTTGGAGGGTCTGTACTACGTGCGGGCCGCGCGCACCGCGATGGGCATGGACCCGGGGCCGGACCTCGAGTCGCTGTCGGGGCAGCGGACGGCGGGCACCGTCACCGAGGACCGTCGCGTGCAGTTCGAAGGACGCGAGATCGAGGCGTCCCCGGCGCCGTCGGAGCGCACCCCGAACTACTACCCCGGCGGCCGCGTCGCCGGGCGGCCCGTACCGGCCGGCTGGTACTCCGAACCGTGGTGGAAGCCCGCACTGGTGGCGGGGGCCTGGGGCGTGGGGTCCGCACTGCTGTTCAGCACGCTGTTCACCGGCATGGCCGGGGTCGGTTACGACTCACAGGCATTTGAGGGAGGCTACGGCGACGGCTTCCAAGACGGGTTCGACCAAGGCCAGGCCGACGGCGGTGGCGACGGCGGATTCGACGGCGGTGGCGACGCCGGCGGTTGGGATTCCGGCGGTGACTGGGGCGGCGGCGACTTCGGGGGCGACTTCGGCGGCTTCTAGGCACATCGCGCTGACACAGCGCTGGCGCCGCACCGCACGCGAACTGCTCGCCCGCAGCGCAGCCTGAACGCGGCTCAGGTCTGGCAGGCGGGACACCAGAACAGGTTGCGGCCCTCCAGCACGGTGGTGCGGATCCCCGTCCCGCAGACCCGGCAGGGTTCGCTCGCCCGCCGGTACACGTAGGTGCGTGGCCGGCCCGGCCGGTACGCCGGCGGGCCGTGATCGTGTTCAGGCCGCACGGCGACGATCTTGCCGCGCCGCACGCCGACCTTCATGAGCGCGACGAGGTCGGTCCACAGGGCGTCGAACTCCTCGGCGCTGATGTCCGTTCCCGGCCGAAACGGGTCGATCCGGTGGCGGTAGAGCAGTTCGGTGCGGTACACGTTGCCCACTCCGGCGATGACACCCTGATCCATCAGCAACGCACCGATGGGCCTCCGGGACTTCGAGATTCGTCGCCATGCCAGCGCCGGGTCGGCATCGGGGCGCAGCGGATCGGGGCCGAGCCTGGCGACGACGTCGGCGATCTCGGGTTCGTCGATCACCTCGCAGACCGTCGGGCCACGCAGGTCGGTGCCGTAGTCGGCGCCCAGCATCCGCATCCGCACCTGCCCGACCGGCAACGGCAGCGGGACGGGTGACTCGGTGAACGTTCCGTACAGCCCGAGGTGCACGTGGACCACGCGACCGCCCTCGTAGTGGTGGAACAGGTGCTTGCCCCAGGCGGTGGCCTTCTTCAGGACCCGGCCGCTGACCGCGGCGGCACCCACTTCGAACCGCCCCTGCGGGCTGGAGACCACCACCGGCGCGCGACCGAAACGACGCTGGTGCTGGCGGGCCAGTCGGTGCAGGGTGTGCCCTTCGGGCATGTGCTAGGCGCCGGGCACCGACGGTGCGACGTGGGTGCGCTCGTACTCGGCGAGGATGTCGATGCGGCGCTGGTGGCGCGGGGCCTGCGACCACTCGGCGGCCAGGAACGCGTCGACGATTGCCAGCGCCTCCTCGGTGGTGTGCATGCGGCCACCGACGCCGATCACTTGCGCGTTGTTGTGCTCGCGGGCCAGCGTTGCGGTCTCGGTGCTCCAGGCCAGCGCACAGCGGGCTCCCGGGACCTTGTTGGCCGCGATCTGCTCGCCGTTGCCGGAGCCACCGAGCACGATGCCCAGGCTGCCCGGGTCGGCCACCGTCTTCTCCGCGGCGGCGATGCAGAACGCGGGATAGTCGTCCTCGGCGTCGTAGCTGAAGGCACCGCAGTCGACGGGCTCGTGCCCGGCCCCCTTCAGATGCTCCAGGATGGCCTGCTTGAGCTCGTATCCGGCGTGATCGGCCCCGAGGTAGACGCGCATGGCGGATACCCTACATTCGCCGCTCAGGCCACGGTGATCGCGTCGAGACGCTCCTTGATGAACGCGGCCGTGGTCACGGGCACCAGGCCGGAGACCTTGCCGACCGGCGGCGCGAGCGGTGTGACGACCGCGTCGTGGTTGGCCTCGTAGAAGTAGATGAGCGACACCAGATCCTCTTCGGGAGCATGCGGTTGCGGCGGCAGGACCCGGTGCCGGCCCGACGGCCAGCGCCGTCCGCTCCAGTACTCCAGCAGATCGCCGATGTTGACCGTGAGCGCGTCGGGGTCATACGGCGCGTCCTCCCAGCCCGCCTCCTCGGAGTAGACCTGCAGACCGCCCGCGCCGGGTTCACGGTCCAGGAGGGTCACCGTTCCGAAGTCGGTGTGCGGCCCGATCCGGAACTGTCCGGCCTCCGGTTCGCCCACCACGCTGACGGGCGGGTAGTGGTTGATGTTCATCGTCCAGGTCGGCGTGCTGGCCATCGCCGCGAACGGATTCGTGGACAGGCCCAGCGCGTGCGCGAACAGCGCCAGCAGCTCGTCGGCGACCCACCGCATCTGGGCGGTGTATTCGGTGACCAACCGCTGCAGCGCGGGCACCTCGAGCGGCCACACGTTGGGGGCGAACCAGATCCGGTCGACATCGGGGTCACCCGTTGCGGTCTCGGCGCCCAGGCTGAAACTCTCCTTGAGGTCCGGTGGCGTCTCGGTGCCCTCGGCGTAGGCGTTGGCCTCGGCGCCGGGTGCGAGCCAGCCGTGCCCACCGACGGGCACCGAGTATCTGGCCTTGACATCGTCGGACAGCAGGAAGAACTCACGGGCCGCGGCGCGGACGCCGCGCGCCAGGGCCGGGTCCACACCGTGACCACGCACCAGGATGAACCCCGCGCGCTGTAGCCCGGCGTCGACGTTGACGGCAACCTCGTCGGCTGCCCGGCCGCCCCGGCGCCAGCGTGAAAGATCGACGGTGGCAACCATATTCATTCGATGACACTCATCCGTCAGCCCTATTCACCGATGTCCTCCGCCCATAGACCCGGATTGGCCGCGATGAACTCGCGCATCATCGTCACGCAGCGCTGGTCGTCGAGCATGGTGACCGATACCCCGTTCTCGGCCAGCCAGTCGTGCCCACCGGTGAAGGTCTGGCTCTCCCCGATCACGACGGCGCCGATGTTGAACTGGCGGACCAGGCCACTGCAGTACCAGCACGGCGACAGTGTGGTCACCATGACCGTCGACCGGTAATCACGCTGCCGTCCGGCGTTGCGGAATGCGTCGGTCTCGGCGTGAATGGACGGATCGTCGAGCTGCACCCGCCGGTTGTGTCCACTGCCCAGCAGCGTGCCGTCGGCGGAGAACAGCGCAGCGCCGATCGGGATGCCGCCCTCGGACAAC
Source organism: Mycolicibacterium pyrenivorans (assembly GCF_025821625.1). Lineage (GTDB taxonomy): Bacteria > Actinomycetota > Actinomycetes > Mycobacteriales > Mycobacteriaceae > Mycobacterium > Mycobacterium pyrenivorans. The sequence continues at coordinate 55,581 of NZ_JACKSH010000092.1, read as the reverse complement.
CCTTTTCGCGCTTCATCCACGGCGACATCGAGCATCTCCAGTGGTGTTCTCATACCTCCTCGGCTGCGATCTTGGAACGACACAGAGCCAAGTATGCGGCCCCGGCGAGCAGGAAACCGGCAAAGAACGTGATGTCCCCCAACTCGGGCACCGCGGCGGCGACCCCCCCGACGAGCTTCTCCTGGTTGGCGAACAGCCCCACCGACACCACCAGGCCGATGAGGAACGCGGCCAGCCCACCCCAGTTGACGTAGGACCGGTCATAGAGCAGGTGGCCAATCTGGCCGACCTGCTGTCCGCGGCGCAGGTACTGGTCGGCGAACACCACACCCAGCCACGGCCCCACCCAGTAGGCGATGATGAGCAGGAACGACTCGTAACTGTGCGCGGCGTCGGGCAAAGCCCACCACGCCACCAGGAATCCGGCCACCCCGAAGAACACCGTCACCAGGGCGCGTGCGACGTGGTGGGGCAACTTGATGCCGATGGTCACGAATGCCATTGCGCCGGAGTAGATGTTGATCGCGTTGGCGGCGATCGCACCGACCGCGATGGCCAGCAACGTCGCCTTCGCCAGCGGCGAGGCCAGCTCGGCGGTGAACGAACCTGTCGGGTCGGCCAGCGATCCCTGCCCGGTCGTCACCGAGGCTGCGCCGACCACCTCGAGGACGACACACGCGGTGAACAGCCCTGCGGCAGCGAAGAACCCGGTACGCGCAGGCGACACGCTCGCGGGTAGGTACCGGGCGAAGTCCGCGGCGTAGGGGGTCCAGCCCGCCGCGTAGCCGAACGACGTGCCGACGGTGAGCAGGAACCCGCCCATACCGCCGACGCCTCCGGCAGCAGGCGCGGCGTTTCCGACATCGGCGTTGGCGAAGATCACCACCGACGCCGCGATGAAGATGACCGCCAGCACCGGGAAGGAGTACCGCTCGAAGGCCTGCACCAGGTTGTGCCCGAAGAACGCCAACGCCGTCTGGGCCAGCACGATGACGACCAGCGCCACGAGCGGACCGAAACCGAACAGCGTGGAAAGCGCGAAGGCGCCGCTGACGCTGTTGGTCGCGAACCAGCCGACACCCGCGGTGACCGCCAGTGGTGGGCTCGGCGACAGTCATCGCAATACCGTCACCCCGGCGGCGCCCACTCGCAACCGGAGTAAACCGCACGGAAACAATCGCGCGGATACGTCAGTCGAACGTCGGCGACTCGGTGCGGGTGCGCTTCAGCTCCCAGAAGTGTGGATACGACGCGAAGATCACCGAGGCGTCCCACAACTTGCCCGCTTCCTCGCCGCGCGGGATGCGTGAGAGCACCGGCCCGAAGAACGCCACCCCGTCGACGTGGATCGTCGGGGTGCCGACGTCCTCGCCGACCGCGTCCATCCCGGCATGGTGACTTTCGCGCAACGCTGCGTCGTAGTCCTCGGAGGTCGCCGCCTCGGCCAGTTCGGCGGGCAACCCGACCTCGTCGAGGGATTCCTTGATCACGGCGGAGAAATCCTTGTCGAATTCTTGATAGTTCTTGTTGTGGATCCGGGTGCCCATCGCCGTGTACAGCGGCCCGAGGATCTCGGATCCCCCAAACCCTGAAGCCTGCTCGGCGGCGATCGCCACCCGCACCGGGCCCCACGCCGCCTTCATCGCCTCCTGGTACTCCTCGGGCAGATCCCTGCTCTCGTTGAGCACCGCGAGGCTCATCACATGGAAGCTGACCTCGATGTCGCGGACCGTCTCCACCTCGAGGATCCACCGCGACGTGATCCAGCACCACGGGCACAGCGGATCGAACCAGAAATCGGCACGGGACTTCTCGGTCAATTCGGACATGGCGGTCCTCTCCTCAACGTTGGTCACGACAGACGTCCGTACGGCACAACCGACGACACCCCCCATGTCTTCCCGGGTGCTTTAGTGTTGACGAGCGTGGCCCTTCCTAATCTGACCCGCGACCAGGCAGCCGAGCGCGCCGCCCTCATCACGGTGGACAGCTATCACATCGCACTGGACCTGACCGACGGCAACGGCAAGCCCGGCGAGCGCACCTTCCGCTTGCTGACCACCGTCGAGTTCGACGCGCTCGCCGGCGCCGACACCTACATCGACCTCGCCGCGGCCACCGTCCGCGGCGCCACCCTCAACGGCATCGATCTCGACGTGTCGGGCTACGACGAAGCCACCGGCATCCCGCTGACCGGACTGGCGGCGCGCAACGTGTTGGTCGTCGACGCGGACTGCTCCTACTCCAACACCGGCGAGGGCCTGCACCGCTTCGTCGACCCCGTCGACGACGAGGTCTACCTGTACTCGCAGTTCGAAACCGCCGACGCCAAGCGGATGTTCGCGTGCTTCGACCAGCCAGACCTCAAGGCGGCCTTCGACATCATCGTCACCGCGCCCGCCCACTGGGAGGTCATCTCCAACGGCGCCACCGTCGACGCCCAGCCGATAGGTGACGCCAAGCGGCACACGTTCGCGGCCACCCCCCGCATGAGCACCTACCTGGTGGCGCTGATCGCCGGGCCGTACGCGCGGTGGGACGACGTCTACACCGACGACCACGGCGACATCCCGCTGGGGATCTTCTGCCGCAAGTCGCTGGCCGAGTACATGGACGACGAGCGGCTGTTCACCGAGACCAAGCAGGGTTTCGCCTTCTACCACGACAATTTCGGCACCCCGTACGCGTTCGGCAAGTACGACCAACTGTTCGTGCCGGAGTTCAATGCGGGCGCAATGGAGAACGCCGGGGCGGTGACGTTTTTGGAAGACTACGTCTTCCGGTCGAAGGTGACCCGCTACTCGTATGAGCGGCGCGCCGAGACGGTGCTGCACGAGATGGCGCACATGTGGTTCGGCGACCTGGTCACCATGCAGTGGTGGGACGACCTGTGGCTCAACGAGTCCTTCGCGACGTTCGCCTCGGTGCTGTGCCAGGCCGAGGCCACCGAGTACAAACAGGCGTGGACGACGTTCGCCAACGTCGAGAAGTCGTGGGCCTACCGACAGGACCAGCTGCCGTCCACCCATCCGGTGGCCGCCGACATCCCGGACCTGCACGCCGTGGAGGTGAACTTCGACGGCATCACCTATGCCAAGGGCGCCAGTGTGCTCAAGCAGTTGGTGGCCTACGTCGGCCTGGATGCGTTCCTGGCCGGGCTGCGGGACTACTTCCGCGACCACGCGTTCGCCAATGCGACCTTCGGCGACCTGCTCGGCGCGCTGGAGAAGTCATCCGGTCGCGACCTGTCGGGTTGGGGTCGGCAGTGGCTCAAGACCACGGGACTGAACACGCTGCGACCGGATTTCGACGTGGCCGCCGACGGCACGTTCACCCGGTTCGCGATTGATCAGGGCGGCGCCAAGCCGGGCGCGGGCGAGACGCGGGTGCACCGGCTGGCGGTGGGCATCTACGACGAGGACGAGACCGGAAAGCTCGTTCGGGTACATCGCGAGGAGCTCGACGTCGACGATACGACGACCGAAGTGGCTGCCCTGCAAGGTGTTTCACGGGGCAAGCTGATCCTCGTCAACGACGACGACCTGACCTACTGCTCGCTTCGGCTGGATCCCGATTCGCTGCAGACGGTGCTGACCCGCATCGCCGACATCGCCGAGCCGCTCCCCCGCACCCTGGCGTGGTCCGCGGCGTGGGAGATGACCCGCGACGCCGAGCTGCGCGCCCGCGACTTCGTCGCGCTGGTGATGAGCGGCCTGCACGCCGAGTCGGAGGTGGGTGTGGCACAGCGCCTGGTGCTGCAGGCGCAGACCGCGCTGGGCTCCTACGCCGAACCCGGTTGGGCGGCCGAGAACGGCTGGCCTGCCTTCGGCGATGCGCTGCTGGACCTGGCCCGCGAATCGGCACCGGGCTCGGACCACCAGTTGGCGTTCGTCAACGCGCTGTGCACCTCGGTGCTCTCCCCGAACCATGTCGCCGTGCTGTCGACCCTGCTGGACAACGAACCCGCGGCGGTGAACATGCCGGGGCTGGTCATCGACACCGACCTGCGCTGGCGCATCGTGACCGCGCTGGCCGCCGGCGGGAACCTGGACGCCGACGGCACGGAGACGCCGTTCATCGACGCCGAGGCCGCGAACGACCCCACCGCGGCGGGACGCCGGCAGGCCGCGGCCGCCGCGGCGGCCCGGCCGCAGGTGCCGGTGAAGGAGTCGGCGTGGCAGCAGGTGGTCGAGGACGACACGTTGGCCAACATCACCGCGCGGTCGATCATCGGCGGCTTCGTCCGGCCCGGCCAGGGTGAGCTGCTGGCGCCGTTCCGGGACCGCTACTTCGAGGCCATCTCCGGGGTGTGGGAGCGGCGTTCGAGCGAGGTCGCGCAGACCGTCGTCATCGGCCTGTATCCGTCGTGGGACATCAGCCAGGACGCGCTCGACGCCGCTGACCGCTTCCTCGCCGATCCCGAGGTGCCGCCAGCGCTGCGCAGGCTGGTGCTCGAGGGCCGCGCCGGCGTCGAACGCTCGCTGCGGGCAAGGGAGTTCGACGCGGGCTGACATTTCTTCCGCGCGAGCACCCATGTCTCGGCGAGCGCGCGGGCCGGGATATCCTCACCGCTGCGCCGAGGGCATATTCGGGCAGAGTTCGCCGAGAGCGACGGCGGCGTCGTTGATCGGACTGAACACCTTCAGCATCTCCTCGGGCGTCCGGGGAGGCTCGGGGCGGCCGGGGCCATCTTGTTGAGACAACGCGAGCCGATCTGCCGCAGTGGCCCACTCGTTCAGGTGCTGCTTGATCTCGGGGGTCGAAACCGAATCAGCCGCGGTGTGCACCATCGCCGCCATCTTCAGGTACTGCTCGTCAACGAACTTGTCGCTCGGCCCCGTAACCCCCTGAGCCGGGATCAAGGTTTCTACCGATGCCTGCCATTCACGGGCCGCATCTTCGACGACCGCGCAGTCTGCTTTTCTCTGCGGGGAGGCTGGCTCGGCGATGAGCCATATGGCGGCCGCTACGGCCGCCACCGTGACAACCGCGGCACTCACGATCCACATCCAGCGCACCCGGGGTGACCTCTGCGGCTCCGCGGAATTCATCATCGCGGCCCCGATACCGCAGGCCGGTTCGGGTCGAGTTCGAGCACGCTGCCCGACGGATCCGGGATGTAGAGGGTGAGACGTGGGTTGTCCACCTGCAGGTGGTAAATGTCCTTGATGTCGATGGGTTCCCAGCTGTGGTCTCCCAACGGCACAGAGACGTTGCCGGTGAGCTGCTGCAGGTGGTTGGCCTCGAGGTCGTAGTCGATCCACTGGGCCTGATGCCAGCTGCCGTCGCGCTGCACCCACCGGAGATGGCCGTCACCGTTGCTGAATCCCTCGCCTGTCACCCGGAACTCATAGGACTCCTGCATGACTAGCGGCGGTCTCACGCCGACACCGTTGGACGGTGGTGAAACGACATCCTCCAAGCCCGAACCACCTCCCCTCACCGGCGGATCGATACTGCGATGCCAGGGCTTCGGCACCGGGATCGGCCCCATCGGCGGGCCACCACCCGGGCCTGGCGGGTAGGCCTGACCCAGTTCCCACCTACCGCCACCAGGTGCGGAATTTACCGGTGGGGGCGGGTCGACCGGATAGGTCCATGGCTCGTTCTCGTCGCCTACAGCGAGTTGGGGTTCTTCGCCGGGTTCAGCGCCGGGCGCCGCACCGTCGCCGTTCCCGAGCTTGAATTCGTTTCCAAGCGCCTGGTACTCGGCGCCGATTCCTTGAATGCGCCCGGCAATGGCGTTCATATCCGCCTGGGAACGCTGCAGGATCTCGGCAACCTCACCGCTGCCTCTGCTGATCACCGGGTAGAGCGCCCGTTCGCCCTCCGGGGTTCGCGGCACCGCGGCCGCGGCGTTCTCGACCCACTGACGAACGTCATCGAGGTCTCGCCGCCCCGCGGTCACGACCGCAACGGACCGGTCGATCTCAGAGCGCAGCCGTCGGTCAAGAAGCGCGGCTGCCCCGAGAGCACCCGCGTGGCGGTCATTGACGAATGCGTATGCGTCCGAGGACGGCCCCTGCCAACGACCCTGCGGCGCGGCGGCCTGCACCTGCGACTGGAGCCGCAGCAGGGTCGGGCTTTCATCAAACGCGGACCCGTCCTGCGGAACGCCCTCGCCGAGGGTGGCACGCGCCCTGGCCCATACCGCCATGAAAGCGTCCGCGACGCCCAAAGCCCGATCCTCCTCTCTGCGACCCAGGTTCGAGCTTAAGGCCGTAGAGACGGTGGTCCGTGCACGAATTCGGCCACCGCGCCGCCACCGGAGTGAATCCACGGTCGCGATCGAGGGGCCGATCACGACTAGGACGCTATTCCGCGGCGGGACCGGGCGAGATGAAGAGTCGGGTCAGCGGGGCGAGACGCCGGCGCTCAGCACCCGGATGCCGCTGACCAACCCGTCGATCAGGTTGCCCTCTTTGAACGACGCGGCTGCGGCGGACACCCCGAGCGGAGCGGACGCCTCGATGCCGCGGCCCTTGACCTCCGAGCCGTAGACCACCTCGATGGCCTTCTGGTTCGGCGACACGGCCAGCAGCACCGCGTTGTCGGGCGTGGGCACCCTCGCCAGGATCTCGCGCGCGGTGGCCGCGGGGTCCGCACCGAGGTCTCCGATGTAGACCGCGAACCGGGCGCGGGCAGCGCGCGAGCCGTACTTCAGCGCGTTGTCCAGGATCACGAGGTCCTTGATCGGGAACGGATAGTGCACCGACAGCTCGCCGGGCTCGGTGACACCCGAGACGCGGCCGCTGGAGGTGACTGCATAGCCGTGGGGCAGCTCTGTCAGAGCGGTCGACGCGACGGTACTGACCTCACCACTTGCCACTTGCGCCACCTCCCACCGTCAGGTGCGCGCCGTGGCCGCCGTGACCGTGATCGGCCGGCTCTGCGGCGGCCCACAGGATCGGTTCGTGCGTCCACGTCTCCGACATGTCATACGTCGCTGGGTGCGGCCCTTTCTTGGTGAAGATGAACAGGGCCAGAAACAGCGTCAGCGCCAGCGGCACCAGCACGAAGCTGGCGTGAATCAGTGCGGTCGAGTTCACGGGGAAACCGTAACGCACGCGCCTGTCAGGCCGCGCCCTCACCCAGGTATCTGACCCACGCGGGGTCCAGCTCCTTGATGCTGGAGAGCAACCGCCAGTGCTGTCCCTTGGGGGGCAGCGGCGTGGCGTGCAGCGTCCACCCCAGCTCGGTCAGCAACCGGTCGGCCTTGCGGTGGTTGCACGCCGAGCAGGCGGCGACGCAGTTCTCCCACGAGTGTGCGCCTCCCCGGCTGCGCGGGATGACGTGGTCGACGGTGTCGGCCTTGGACCCGCAGTATGCGCACCGGAACCGGTCACGATGCATCAGCGCGGCCCTCGTCATCGGGACGCGGGCGCGGTAGGGAACCCGGACGAATGTCCGCAGCCGGATGACCGACGGAACGACGACGGTCCGGCTCGCCGAGTGGATCACCGGCCCCATGGGGTCGTCGTGCACGACGTCGGCCTTGCCGCACATCAGCATGATCACGGCGCGGCGCATCGGCAGCGCGGTGAGAGGTTCGTAGGTCGAATTGAGGAGGAGCACCCGCCTGCGGCCCCAGAACGACGAATCCGCCGCGCCGCCGCAGTGCGTGTCGACGCCCTGGATGACACTGTGCAGCGCGCGCGAGGCGGCGCTCGTTGTCGACCCGGATGAGCCAGCCGCGGACCGGGGGTGCCGGTGGGAGCGACCGTTCTTACGCTGCGCCATACGTCCTCCGAACGACAGTTCACCATGGATCACCCCAGATCGCACGGCAATTCTGATGGTGTTCGCTGGTCAGTCGGTGAACATCGGGTGACCGTCTGCCCTCGTGGTGACCAGACGAGACCATCGGAAAGACGAAACGCGCAGCGTAGCCAATATGCGAAGCCGTGACCTCGCGCCCAGGGTCCGCCTGTGCGGTCTACGGCGGCGATGGCCCACAATGGGAGCAAATGGACGCCGAAAAAGACCCGGAGAAGGACTCCCTGGACAAGCCGCAGTCGTTCTATGACGTCGTGGGCGGCCACGCGACGTTCCAGACCATGGTGGGGCGCTTCTACGAGTTGGTGCGCGAGGACGAGATCCTACGTCCGCTCTATCCCGAGGACGACTTCGAGGCCGCCGAGGCGCGGCTGCGGATGTTCCTCGAGCAGTACTGGGGCGGGCCGCGCACCTACTCCGACCAACGGGGCCACCCACGGCTGCGGATGCGTCACGCGCCGTTCCGGATCGGCTACCTCGAACGCGACGCGTGGCTTCGTTGCATGCACACCGCCGTGGCCGAGATCGACTCCGAGACCCTCGACGACGTGCACCGTCAGGAGCTGATCGCCTATCTGGAGATGGCGGCCGATTCGATGGTCAACTCGCCGTTCTGAGGGTGCACCCCCTCGCCGGAATTGCATTCCGGCAGACGCGCACTCGAAGTTTCGCTGCTGGAATGCAATTCCGGCGAGAATTTGGATGACTCAGCGCAGCACCACGGCCGGGTCGCCGCGGCGGCGGTAGACGGTGCCGAAACGCGCGTCGATGCGCAGCCAGGACGGCAACACCCGCACCCGCACCACCTCGTCGGCGCTGACCGATTCCGGCGCGAACTCGTCTCCGGCCTGTGTCTGCGGCAGGAAACCCATCGCCGTCAACGCGAACACGCACCGCATCGGGATGCCGACACTGTCCCCGGCCGCGGTGACGGCGAGGACCTCCTGATCGAGGAGTGACGCAGGCGGGCCGTGCGCGCTGGAATGCTCCTTGGCCAGACTCACTCCCCGCTGGGCCAGGTCCAGCACCACGCGCGCGGGCACATCGTCGAGGTGGACGAAACCGGTGTCGGGCGGCAGGACGCCCCGCCAGGCCGAGTCCATCCCGAAGCCCGGGTCGACGTACCCCTCGCTGTCCATCGCCGCCAACCCGGCCAGCAGCGCGTCGGCACCGGCACAAAGGTCCGCGGGCCGGACGCGGCCGCCGACCACCCTGCTCGCCAACACGTCGAAGCCCGTGGCCACCCAGGCGACGATCATCCCGCCCTGGCGTTCCCGCAGCCGCACCACGGTCGCCTCGTCCAGCCGTTGCGCTCGCTCGGTGAACCTGGACAGGTCTTCGCGGTGCGCGGCTCTGTCTTGCGGGCCCAGCCACACCCCGCGCTCGGTGCCCGTCATCGTGTCCAGCGTTGCAGGTACTGTCGCTGGCTGCTCGAAAGCCGCTGCAGGCGTTGCTCCTTGATGTGAACCGCCGCCAGTTGCGTGTCGGCGATGACCGCGGGCCTGGAGTCTGGCGGCGCACCGACCGACCGCACCTCGTAGCCGATCGTGAAGTCCACGGCCCTGACCCGCTTCGACCACATCGTGACCTGCAACGGCGAATCGATCAACATCAGCTGCTTCTTGTAGGCGATGTCGACCTCGGCGATGAGCAGGCCGATCGTGGTGATCTCGTCGCCGAAAGGCTCACGAAGGAAAGGGATCCGGGCCTCTTCGAGGATCGTCACCATCGTCGCGTGGTTGATGTGCTGGTACATGTCGATGTCCGACCACCGCACGTGTACGGGCGCGGTGAACCCGTGCTGACTCGTCACGCTGCGCTCACGGTCACCCGGTTGATCCCGTTCCACTCGTCCTGGTCATGCTTCGGATCTGGCGGGCCGCCACCGACAGCGTCGCCAGATCGTGCTCGCCGCTCTCGTAGAGTTCGGTCAGCGTGCGGCGGGCGCGGTTGACGCGGGAGCTGTTGGTCAGTTCCCACTCGGCGATCTTCTCCTGGCCGTTCTCGTCGGTCTCGCCCACAGCGAGCACGTCGAAGCACAGCGCCCGCAACGACCCGTAGATGTCGTCACGAATCGCCAAGCGCGCCAACGAATGCCACCGGTCATCACGGGAGAGCCGGGACACCGCGGTGAGCAGCCCATCGGTGCCGAGATGATCCATCAACGCGAAGTACGCGTCAGCGACCTCCGCAGGATCGCGGTCGACGATGTCGGCGATGTCGATGATGTCGAGCAGGCTGAACTGGTACAGGCCGGTAGCGACCATGTACGCCAGTTCCTGCGGCACACCGTGCGCGGTGAACTCCCCCGCCTCGTTCGCGACGATCGCCTCGTCGTCCCCGCGCAACCATTCGGGCATGCGTGGGGTCAGGGCGGCGACCTTCTGGGCGAACCGGTTGATCTCGGCGCCGACGGCCAGCGGCTGCGGACGGTAGTTCAGTAGCCACCGTCCCGCGCGGTCGATGAGCCGCCGCAGGTCAAGGGTCATCCGGTCGGTCACCGCCACCGGCACCCCGGCCGCGCCCGCGGCACGGATCTCGCGCCATACCCGCCCCAGCCCGAAGATCTCGTCCGCGGCGGCGAAGCTGCGCACCGCGTCGATCGGGGACACACCGACGTCCTCGGAGATGCGGTAGGCATACGAGATGCCCGCGGTGTCGACGAGGTCGTTGACCAACATCGTGGCGACGATCTCCCGGCGCAGCTGGTGTGACCGGATGTCGGCGCTGAACTGCTCGCGCAGCGTTGACGGGAAATACGTGGGCAGCCTCGCGGCGAACACCTCCTGGTCGGGCAGGTCGCCTGCCAGCAGATCGTCCTTGAGCGCCAGCTTCACGTGCGCCATCAGGGTGGCCAGCTCCGGCGAGGTCAGACCGATACCGGCCTCCCTGCGACGCCGAATCTCCTTCTCCGACGGCAACGCCTCCAGCTCGCGGTTGAGCCCGCGGTTCTCGACGAAGGCCTTGATCATCCGGGAATGCACTGACAGCACGCTGGCCGCGTTGGCGCGGCTGGTGCCCATCAGGTCGTTCTGACTCTCGTTGTCGGCGAGCACGAGTCGTCCGACCTCGTCGGTCATCGACAGCAGCAGGTCGGTCCGGTCGTCGGCGTCGACCTTGCCGGCCGTGACCAGGGAGTCAATCAGGATCTTGATGTTCACCTCGTGATCGGAGCAGTCCACCCCTGCGGAGTTGTCCATCGCGTCGGTGTTGACCCGCCCGCCGACGAGGTCGAATTCGATCCGCCCCAGCGACGTCACACCCAGGTTGCCGCCCTCACCGATCACCTTGGCGCGCACCTGGTTGCCGTTCACCCTGACCGCGTCGTTGGCTCGGTCGCCCACGTTGGCGTCCGCCTCGGCCTCGGCCTTGATGTACGTCCCGATGCCGCCGTTGAACAGCAGATCGGCAGGCGCCTTGAGGATCGCTTTCATCAGCGCCGGCGGTGTCAGGTCGGTGACTTCGTCGTCGATGCCCAGCGCGGCGCGTGCTTCGGAGCTGATCGGAATGGACTTCTGCTCGCGGCTGTACACCCCGCCGCCCTCGCTGATCAGCGAGCGGTCGTAGTCCTCCCAGCTGGAGCGCGGCAGGTCGAACAGCCGCTTGCGCTCCTGCCACGACCTCGCGGCGTCGGGATTCGGGTCGATGAAGATGTGCCGGTGATCGAATGCGGCGAGCAGCCGGATGTGTTGCGAGAGCAGCATTCCGTTGCCGAAGACGTCGCCGCTCATATCACCGACGCCGACGACGGTGAAGTCCTCGGATTGGGTGTCGACGCCCATCTCCCGGAAGTGCCGCTTCACCGACTCCCAGGCACCCTTGGCGGTGATGCCCATCGCCTTGTGGTCGTAGCCCACCGACCCGCCGGAGGCGAACGCGTCGCCAAGCCAGAACCCGTAGGACTTGGCGACATCGTTGGCGATGTCGGAGAACGTCGCGGTGCCCTTGTCCGCAGCGACCACGAGGTAGGCGTCGTCACCGTCCCGACGGACCACTTCCGCCGGCCTGACGATGGCGCCGGTGATCTTGTCCACGTTGTCGGTGACGTCGAGAAGCCCGGCGATGAACAGCCGGTAGCAGGCCACGCCCTCTTCCCGCGTCGCGTCGCGGTCGGCGGCAGGGTCACCGCTGGGCGCAGGCGGTTGCTTCACGACGAAACCGCCCTTGGCGCCGACGGGCACGATCACCGCGTTCTTGACCGCCTGCGCCTTGACCAGGCCAAGGATCTCGGTGCGGAAGTCCTCGCGGCGATCCGACCAGCGAAGGCCACCGCGCGCCACGTACCCGAAGCGCAGGTGCACGCCTTCGACGCGTGGGGAGTACACGAAGATCTCGAACTTTGGCCGGGGCAGCGGGAGTTCGTCGATCAGTTCGGGATTGAGCTTGAACGAGAACACGTTTCGCGCCCGGGCGGAATCCTGACTCGTGACGAAATAGTTGGTGCGCAGCGTGGCCTGGATCATCGAGGCGAACGCCCGCAGTACCCGGTCGGTGTCGAGGCTGACCAGGGCATCGATGTCGGCGGAGACGGCGGCGGCGGCCGCCTGCGCGTCCCGGTTCGCCGCACCCTCGGCCTGGTCGGCGGGGCGGAACAGTGCTTCGAACAGTGCGACCAGGGAGCGGGTGGTGGCGCCGTTGTCGTTGAGCACTGTCTCGATGTGGGACTGACTGTAGGGAAAACCGGCCTGGCGCAGGTACTTCGCGTAAGCGCGCACCACCGCGACCTGCTGCCAGGTCAGTCCCGCGCGCAGCACCAGTTCGTTGAACCGGTCGATTTCGGCCTTGCCGTGCCAGATCGCGGTCACGGCGTCGGCGAAGCGCTCCGCAGTGGCCTCGCGCTGTTGTCCCGGCGGCGCCTCGGGGATACCGCGGTGGGGCGAGACCTTGAACTGGTAGATCCACACCGGTAGCCCGTCGGGCCTGGTCACCGTGAACGGCCGCTCCTCGAGGACCACGACACCCATGGACTGCAGCATCGGCAGCAGCTGGCTCAGCGACGCCGAGCGTCCGCCGAGGTACCAGACGAGGTGCCAGACACCATGCTCGGCGGTGTCACCGCTGTCGGCAAGCACCAGCTTGACCGAGTCGTCTTGCAGCTCTTCGATGATCGCGATGTCGCCGAGGGCGTGCTGCGGGGTGATCGCCTGCTTGTAGACCTCGGGGAACGCGGTGGCGTAGTGCTCGGCGATGGTCTGGTCGATCGACCCGGCCCTGACCGCTCCGAGCAGCCGGTCCGCCCAGGTGCGGGCGGCCTCGGTGAGCAGGTCCTGCAGGCGCGACTCGTTGGCCTCGGACACATCGACGTCCTGCGGACGCGAGCCCTCCGGCAGAAGAACCGTGAAATGGACAACAGCCCAAGGTGATTCACTGACCCTTGCGGCGTAGTCGATGCTCTCCCCGCCGAGCTCACGAACGAGGATGTCCTGCATCTCCAGCCGCACGGCGGTGGTGTAGCGGTCGCGGGGCAGGTACACCAGACACGACACGAAGTGCGCGAGGGGGTCGGCCCGCATGAACAACAGCGTGCGGCGGCGCGAGCCCAGGTCGACGACCGCCATCGCCATGTCGAGAAGATCCCTGGCGCTCAACGCGAACAGCTCGGCACGCGGGATGGTCTGGATGATGTCGAGCAGCAACTGCCCGGGATGGCTCGGGTCGCGGTGGGCCATCGCGAGGGCGTCGTTGACGCGGCGGGCGATCAGCGGGATCTCGAGCACGTTGGCGTTCATCGCCGCGACGGTGAACAGGCCGACGAACCGGTGCTCCACCGCGGCCGAGCCGTTCTGGCCGGCCATCTGTTCGCGAACCACCACGATCTGCGGATAGGCGCCGTAACGCAGAAAGCTGGGAATTGTGGCCTGCGCCAACGCCAGCAGCTCGTCCTTGGTGGTCAGCTGCGGCAGCACATCCTGGCGCAGCCGGAGCACGCCGAGGCGGCTGGACGCGTCGACGGTCGCTTCACCGTCGCGGACAGGACAGCGCTGGTAGCCCAGCAGCACGAAATGCCCGTCGGCAAGCCAGCGCATCAGCGCCGCGACGTCCTTGCGGTCCGGGCTGGGGAAGCGCCGGCCGTTGTCGCTGTCGAGTTCGGCGGCCAGCCCGCGCAGCGTCGCGGCCATCGCGGTGGAATCGAGCGCCACCTGGCGGGCGTCGGCCAGCACCCGCGGCAACAGCTTCTCGGCCTCGGCGAGCGCGCGTTTGTCCACCGATCCCGACAACTGGACGTGCACCCAGGTTTCGTCGATGCCGTCACCGAACGTCGCCTGCTGTGCGGGCACGATCTCCAGCAACTCGCCCGCCGCGCCGCGCCGCACCCGGAACACCGGGTTCATGATCGCCTTGTAGGCGACCCCGATGCGGTGCAACAGCACCGTCACCGAATCCATCAGCATCGTCGCGTTGTCGGTGACGATCTGCAGGGCCGGACCGCAGCCGGCGGGGTCGTCGGGGGCGTAGACCGCGACGCGGGTGGCGCCCGGGGACCGCTGGCTGCCCAGCCGGTACTGCGCTGCGACCAGTGCCGAACCGGCGAGCTTGTCGGGTCCCGGCGGCCGCACCGGGCCCGTGACGGCAGCCTCCGTGCCGGGGGCGCCGCCCTGGGGTCCCCGGTAGGTCGCCAGATACGCGGGCACTAGCCGGTCGACGACCTCGGAAGATGGTGACTGCCCGACAGCGCCGCTAATGGCACCCGGATTCAACGACATTCGCCGCTCCTAGCTCACACCTGCGTACCGGCCCCCGTTGGCTGTCGCCGCCGCCCGCCAGGCGCCGGTTACGTGGTCCGCACGACGAGACTATCCCCGCGTGAGCTTCCGATGGGTCACCCTGTGGGGCCGGGCGGCTTCGGCACCGAGCCGCTCCACCTTGTTCTCCTCGTAGCCACCGAAGTTGCCCTCGAACCAGAACCACTTGGCCTCGTTGTCGTTGTCGCCTTCCCACGCCAGGATGTGGGTGCAGGTGCGGTCGAGGAACCAGCGGTCGTGGCTGATGACCACCGCGCAGCCGGGGAACTTCTCCAGCGCGTTCTCCAGCGAGCTCAGCGTTTCGACGTCCAGGTCGTTGGTCGGCTCGTCGAGCAGGATCAGGTTGCCGCCCTCTTTGAGGGTCAGCGCAAGGTTCAGCCGGTTGCGCTCGCCGCCGGACAGCACGCCTGCCGGCTTCTGCTGATCGGGGCCCTTGAAGCCGAACGCCGACACATAGGCCCGCGACGGCATCTCGTTCTGACCGACCTCGATGAAGTCCAGGCCGTCGGAGACGACCTCCCAGACCGTCTTCTTGGGGTCGATCCCGCCGCGGTTCTGGTCGACGTAGCTCAACTTGACCGTCTCGCCGACCTTGACGGTGCCGCTGTCGGGTTCCTCGAGACCCACGATGGTCTTGAACAGCGTGGTCTTGCCGACGCCGTTGGGTCCGATGACCCCGACGATGCCGTTGCGCGGAAGCGTGAAGGACAGGTCCTTGATGAGCTGCCTGCCGTCGAAGCCCTTGTCGAGGTGGGAGACCTCGACAACCACGTTGCCCAGCCGCGGGCCGGTCGGGATCTGAATCTCCTCGAAGTCGAGCTTGCGGGTCTTCTCGGCCTCGGCGGCCATCTCCTCGTACCGGCCGAGGCGCGCCTTGCTCTTCGCCTGCCTCGCCTTGGCGCCCGACCGGACCCACGCGAGTTCCTCCTGCAGCCGCTTCTGCAGCTTGACGTCCTTGCGTCCCTGGACGGCGACGCGCTCCGCCTTCTTCTCCAGGTACGTCGAGTAGTTGCCCTCGTAGGGGTATGCGCGGCCGCGGTCGAGCTCGAGGATCCACTCGGCGACGTTGTCCAGGAAGTAGCGGTCGTGGGTGACCGCCAGGATGGCGCCCTTGTACTCGGCCAGGTGCTGCTCGAGCCAGAGCACGCTCTCGGCGTCGAGGTGGTTGGTGGGCTCGTCGAGCAACAGCAGATCGGGCTTGGACAGCAACAGCTTGCACAGCGCCACGCGGCGCCGCTCACCACCGGACAGGTGCGTCACCGGGTCGTCGGGCGGCGGGCAGCGCAGCGCATCCATCGCCTGTTCGAGCTGCGAGTCGATGTCCCACGCGTCGGCGGCGTCCAGCTCTTCCTGGAGCTTGCCCATCTCGTCCATCAGCTCGTCGGTGTAATCGGTCGCCATCAGCTCGGCGACCTCGTTGTACCGATTGAGCTTGCCTTTGATCGCGACGCCGTCCTCGACGTTCTCGCGAACCGTCTTGGTCTCGTCGAGTTGGGGCTCCTGTTGCAGGATGCCGACACTGGCGCCGGGCTTCAGGAAGGCATCGCCGTTGTTGGGCTGGTCCAGCCCCGCCATGATCCGCAAGACGCTCGACTTGCCGGCCCCGTTGGGACCGACGACGCCGATCTTCGCGCCCGGAAGGAAGTTCAGGGTGACGTCGTCAAGGATGACCTTGTCGCCGTGCGCCTTGCGGACCTTCCGCATCGTGTAGATGAATTCGGCCATAGCCGTGATGTCGCCTTTCTCGATCCCGGGGCGGTCTCGGGATCATCGGGAATCTCCGCGATAGTCGGGCCCCATACTAGGCGTGGCCTCGCCGGCGGCGCCCGCCGCTACGCGCTCAGCGGCAGCCCCTCCTCGTCGCGTGCCGGCCGGCCGTCACCGATCTCGACGTCGACGTCGACGTCGACGTCGCGCTCGGTGCCGACCTCGCCATCGGCGGAGGCGGCATCAGGTGTGGCCTCAGGATGTCTGCGCTTGTCGATCCGGACGATGCACCGTGCGAGGTCCGGTCCCACCGCAGTGGCCCTTATCTCCAGCGAAGACCGGCGGTTGCCGTCGCGGTCCTCGTATTCGCTGGTGTACACATTGCCAACAACGATCACGGCGTCTCCCTTCCCGAGCCCGGCGCCCACGCCGGTGACGAGGCGGCCCCAGCAGTTCACCGTGGCGTACAGCGTGTTGCCCGGCTCCCAGGTGCCGTCCGCGGTGCGCCTGCGCGAATTGCTGGCCACGCGGAACTTGAACAGTTCCTGATCGCCGACCCAGCGGCGCTCGGGATTGGTGACGATGGTGCCCACTACGGCGATGGGTGTCTCGAACATGGGGTTCCTTCTCTCTGGTTTCCTCGGCAGCGGGCCAGGCAGTCCACGTGACCCGTCGTGACACCGCCATTCACCGCGACGCCGCCGACATTCCCCGCCGCCGTACCGCCAGGGGCGGCGGGGGCTGTGGATGAGTTGCGCATTGGGGATGAGCGCCGCATAGGTTGATCGCCATGACGGGGTTGATCGACATGACGGCTTCAGCTGCCCTGACCGGCCTGCGGGTCGCCGTGGCCGACGCCGTCGACGATGCGGCCGTCACAGCGATGAGGGACGCCGGGGCGGTCGTCTTCACCGGGGTCTCCGCACGGCCAGCCCAGGTGGTCGCCGACGGCGATGCCGACATCGCGGTGACGGCGGACGCGCCCCCGACGGCCGTCTGCATCACCCCTACCGCCGCCGCGCTGCGAACCCGCCTCAGCGTCGTCGCATCCGACCTGGCCGTGGCCGACGCCGCCATGACCGTCCTGGCAGCCCATTCGCCCGGCCGATGGCCGGCCGACGTCCGGTTCGCCGCACCCCCCGAACTGGTGATCGGGGTGGCCCTGGACGCCCGCACCCTCGGTGCCGTGACCGCTGCATTGTCGCGTACAGGCGCACGCGTCGTCGACGGGGATTTCGGCGCCCGGGAGCATCTCACCGTCCCCGACGGGGTGGACGCCGTCATCACCGCGCCGGGCCCCGGCCTCCCCCGGGACCTGTGCTCGGTCACCGTGCGCGTCGACGGGTCGGTCGTCTCCGTCGTGGCCCGCGCCTTCGACGATGCGGTCGCCGTGGACATCGCGGCGTCGCTGACCAACATGCAGGAAATGCAGCGGGTGTGGCCGCTCGGCACCGCCGATCCCGTCGAGTTGGTGGTCTTCGGCGCGCATCTGCGGGGCGGGCCGTTGACCCACCAGCTCACCGACCTCGGCGGCCGGTGGGCCGGCGAAACAACGACGGCGCCCCGATATCGGATGACCGTGCTGCCCACCGTGCCGCCGAAGCCGGCGATCACCCGGGTGCCCGACGACCTGCCCGGCACCGCCCTGTACGGCCACCGGTGGTTGCTGTCGGCCGCAGCCCTCGGCCGTTTCCTGGCGGCGCTGCCCGCCCCCATGCAGCTGGGCAAGGTCGAATTCGACGATGGCAGTTGGCGAACCGCGTTCGGCTGTGAGGCCGCCGCGGCCACCGGTGCCGACATCAGCAGATACGGCAGCTGGCCCGGCGCGGTCGCCGCGGGCGCGGTGCGCGGCGGCGCGGCAGGCTAGCCTCCGCGCTGCGATTCCCGGCGAGCCAGTTCGGCCAGCATCCGGTTGTAGGCCGCAAGGTCTGCGTCGTCGTCACGGTCGGCCGCGCGGTCGAGGCGCTTGGCGGTGCGCTGATCGCTGCGGCGCCACTGGACGAACAGCGCGATGAGGACCACGACGAGCGGGACTTCACCTGCCGCCCAGGCGATCCCACCCCCGAGTCGCTGATCGCCGAGGAGGTCGGTGTGCCAGTCCAGCTGCAGGGACCGGTAGAAGCTCTCGCCGATCACCGACTTGGTGCCCATCAGGACCACGCCGAAGAACGCGTGCAGCGGCAGCGACGCGAACACCATCGCCAACTTCGCGATCGGCGGTATCGGCCGCGGCGTCGGATCCACCCCGATCACGACCCAGTAGAACAGGTAGCCACTGAGCAGGAAGTGCAAGTTCATCGCGACGTGGGCGCCGTGGCTGTCGACGGCGGCGTCGAAGATGCCGCCGAAGTACAGGCCGTAGAACCCGACGACGAACAGGCCCGTCGCGACGAAGGGGTTGGTGAGCACGCGAGAAACCCGGGAATGCAGGGCGGCGAGCAGCCATTCCCGCGGGCCCGGCGGGTCGCCGCGGCCGGCCGCCGGCAGGGCTCGCAACGCCAGGGTGACCGGCGCGCCGAGCACCAGCAGGATCGGCGCCAGCATCGACAGCAGCATGTGGGCGACCATGTGCATGCTGAACATCGCGGGCATGTACCGGCCGATACCCGACGACGTCGCCACCAGCAGCACCAGGCAGCCGAGCAGCCAGGCCACGATCCTGCCGACCGGCCACGCGTCACCGCGGCGCCTCAATTTGCGCACGGCGACCAGGTACACGATCGCGAACACGATGGCCGCGGTGCCGAACAGCAGGTCGAAGCGCCAGTCGAACAGCACCCGGCCCAGCGTGGGCGGCCCTGCGAGGTCATAGCCGATCTCCACGGTGGGGATCGACGGGTTGAGGTCGCGCGGCGGCGGGGGCGGCGTCCGGCCCAGGGCGACCGCCACCCCGAACGTCAGACCGAAGACGAGCGCCTCGACGAGCGCCAGCCGGATCAGCGGGCCGCGGCCGCCGGGATCGTCCCGCAGTGCCGCCACGCCCCGGCGGCGCTGCCGCCACCCCAGGAAGCCGAGCACTCCCAGCGCCGCCACCTTCGCCACGATCAGCAGGCCGTACCGGCTGTTCAGCAGCTCACCCGGGCTGACCCGGACCAGCGCGTTGATGACCCCGCTGAGCGCCATCGCCACGAAACACCAGAGCGCGACCGCCGAGAACCGCCGCGCCGCCAGGTGCGCGTGTTCGGCACCGCGGAGGGCGTGGACCAGCAGCGCCAGTAGGCCACCGGCCCACACCGCGCCGACGACGAGATGGACGAGCAGGCTGTTCGTGGCGATGTCGTGTGAACCGCCGGTCGCGGAGTGCCCGGTCAGGGCCAGCGGCAACAGCGTCACCAGCGATCCCGCGAACAGCACCGGCGTCCACGACCACCGCAGCACCGGAGCGCTCACCACCGTCACAGCGACCGCGAACAGCGCGGTCCAGCGCCACGCGCTCGCGATGTCGACGAGGCCGGCCACCGCCCAGATGTCGGTCAGGCTCAGTCGTGTCGACAGCGGCTGACCACTGACGTCGGACACTGTCAGCGGCACCATCAGCGCCGCGCAGACCGCCCAGACCCCCGAGGCCACCGTCGCCGTGCGCAGGGCGCGGTAGCCGCCGGCGTCGAGCACCCCGCTGCTCTGCGGCGGCACCATGAAGGCCGCGAACAGGAAGAAGCCGGTGGCCGTGACCGCGGCGATCTCCCCTACCGCCCTCACGAACGGCAGGCCGTAGGTGGTGACGGGACCGGGATCGGGCAGCCCCGTCGCGGTCAGTGCATCCGCCACCGACAGGGCGGACAGTGCCACTGCCGCCACCCCGGCCAGCAGCGCCACCCCGGACAGCACCGTCCACACCGGCACGCTGCGCACACCGGAGGGGGCGAGGCGGCCGGGGGAAGTCATGCGCCCAGGGTATGACCTCGCCGCAGTGGGCCTACTGTGCAGGCTCGCTGCGCAACTTCCGACGGCTCCGCTCACGGGCGAAGAACTGGTCACGGGAGTAGCTGTCGACCGTGTTCATGTCGGTGAGGATGCCGCGCAACTCGTCGCGGAAAGCTCGCCGCCGGGTAGCCAGGTCGGCTGCCGGTTCCAGAAGGTTCTGGTCGGCGGCCACCTGCCGGGCCGTGGTGAACAGCAGCGCCGACACCGCCTCGGTGCTGTGGATCACCCCCTGGGCGACGTACTGCTGCCCCAATCCCAGCGCTTTGCTCGTCAGATCCTTCTCCGAGATGTCGGCGGGTGCGTCGATCAACACGTCGGCCACGATGCGGTACGCCTCGAAGAACGGGCGAAGCAGCGGCCCGGCGATCGCGGGTCGTTTGGCCCGCAGCAGCGCGTCGATCTGCTCGCCGCCGGCGGCGACGTCGTCCTCCCAGTTGGCATGCCAGGACATCTCCTGGGCGACGTGTTCGCGGAAGCCCGCGGAGTCCGCGAAGTAGAAATCGAACTTCAGCAGGTCGCGGAGCCTGGTCACCTGCGACCAGAACGCCTCGAGGCGATCGGATTCCGCGCGTGACGCGTGAGCGAGTGCGAGTTCCACCAACGACGTCTCCAGGAAGGCGTCGATCAGCGAATTGCGGTAGAACGCGGCTTGATGCTCGTCCTCTGGCGCGATGTACCAGACGGGTTCGCTCCCGCCGTCGACCCGGGTGACCGGATGCCTGTTCGACAGCGCGTCGACCGCGGCGCGGACGCCGTCGGGAGTGCGCAGCCGCAGGGCGCTGTTGGTCATCGGGGTCTGCTTGCGCTCCAGGTAGTCCAGGGAGTCCTGCAGCGTGTGGTGCAGCTGATCCAGCGTGAGGGCAACACCCCGCGTGCTGAGCAGCAACGCCGACACCAGAGCCGTCGCGTTGACCGGCGTGACCTGAAGGATCCGCCACGCGACCTCGAACGCCATCTTCTGCAGCGCAAGACGTTTGGCGTCGCCGTCGGTTGTCATCGGGCCGTGCGGCTCACCCAGGTACTCGCGCATCGAGACCGCCTCGGGGAAGCGCACATAGATCTTGCCGTAGTTGCGTTCCCCCTGGGCCTTGATGAAGTTGTACAGCCACGACAGACCCTCGGGTGTCTTCTCCCCGCCGCGGGCGTAGGCCGCGTACTCCGCGGTCTCGTGCAATTGGTCGAAGCTGATCGACACCGGCTGCAGCAGGATGTCGTCGCTGCGGCCGTCCAGGTAGGCGTCGGCGACGTAGGCGAGCAGACCGAGCTTGGGGGGCAACATCTTTCCGGTGCGCGACCGGGTGCCTTCGATCGACCAGCTGAGGTTGAAGCGCTTCTCCACGATGTAGCCGACGAACTGGCGCAGCACGTACTTGTACAGCGGGTCGTCGAGCTTGCGACGGATGAAGATGACACCCGACCGGCGCATCAGTGGACCCATCGCACCGAAGGACAGGTTGATGCCAGCGAAGGTGTGCACCGGTGGCAGTCGGTTCTCCTGCATCGCCACGGGCACGATCGCGCCGTCGAGGTAGGACCGGTGGGAGAACAACAGCACCGCCGGATGGGATTCCAGGGCGTGGCGCATCGATTCGACCTCGAGGCGGTCGTAGTCGATGTTGGGGTCGAACCCCCTGCTGAAGATCGCGCGGCCCAGCGACGGGATGAGATCGACGGAGAAGCGGCTCCACCCGGTGCCGAGTTCGTCGAGCATCTCCCCCGCCTTCTCGACGGTGGCGCCCGGGATCTTCTCCAGCCCTTCGCGGAACCTCGCCGAAGCCAGCATCTCGGGCTTGACCAGCCGAGGTGACTTGTACTCGGGCCCGAGCAGGCGCAGCTCGACCCGCTCGATCGCCAGTATCGCCCGCCGGATGACGAATCGTGCGAATTCCCTTGGGTTCTCGGCGACGGTGGTATCACTCCACTGCTGACGCAGCTCGGACACCTTCGCGGGTTCGCCCGCGACGACACGGGCACGGGCGGGATCCCGCTTGAGGATGCGGCGCTGCAGCATCTGCGGTGGGCAGTACGTGTCCCGCCCGGACACCACCGCCACCACCTTGGATCGCGTCGGCAGGCCACCCGGGACCCAGAACACCCGCACCGGGACCACGGAGCGGTCCTCGTCGGCCTCGAGAAGCTCGACCAGGCGGGCCAGCACGCCGGGTGGCGGGTCGTCGTCGGCGGGCAGCTTGAGCACCTCGATGTTCGAGTCGGGGTGCTCGCGGCGTTGCCGCTGCAGCCAGTCGCTGAGCAGTTCCTCCTCGGCCGGTGAGGACACCGATGCCAGGACGAGGGTGTCGTCGGTGGCGGTGAAGGCCGCCATGTCGTCGATGCTGAGCTTCATGGCCGTCCCTTCGGGCCACTGCGCTTGGTCACCGTCGTCGCGGCCGTCTTCTTGACCGGCGCCTTCTTCGCCGCCTTCTTGGCAGCGGTCTTCTTTGCGGCGGTCTTCTTTGCGGCGGTCTTCTTGGCGGCGGCCTTCTTGGTGGCAGGTGTCTTCGCCGGCGCGGTGGCGTGCTTGTAGATGTCGGGGGTCGGCAGCTCGTCGTGCGGCCAGTCCTTGAGCGTGTCGATATAGAGCTGGCGGACCTCGGCGATGCGCTCCGCCAGGTTGTCGTAGGTCCAGTCGTCGACCGGAATCGGCGGGTAGACAACGACATCGACGGTGCCGGGGTTGAACGTGCTGGAGTCCCGCGCGGCGATCACCTCGGCGTTGCGGATCACGATCGGCACGATCGGTATGCCCGCCGACATCGCGATCCGGAACGGGCCCTTCTTGAAGTCGCCGACCTCGGTGGTGTCCAGCCGGGTGCCCTCGGGTGCGATGAGGATGGACAGACCCTTGCGGGCGAGCTCCTCGACCTTCTTGAGGCCTTCGACCGCTTTCACCGGGTCGTCGCGGTCGATGAAGGCGGCGTCCATGATCCTGCCCATGGTGCCGACGATGGGATCGTTCTCGAGTTCCTTTTTTCCCACCGACGTGAAGTTGTCGCTGACCAACCGTCCGGCGATCAGCGGGTCCGCCTGGTTGCGGTGATTGAAGATGAACACCGCGGGCCGCTGCGCAGTCAGGTTCTCCTTGCCGAGGACCTGCAGGTTGATGCCGATGGTGTTCAGCAGGGTCCGTCCGAACATCGACGTGAAGAAGTTGACGCCCGCGCGCTTGTTGAGGGTCAGCAGCCCGACCCCGACGGCGCCGGCGGCGATCGGCATCATCGAGGCGATGCCCGCGGCGGTGCGCAACTGCGAGAGCGGACTGCTGCCGCTGCGGCTGCTGAACCTCAACACCGGCCAGCCGCGCTTGGCGGCGACGGCGGCCATCTTGCCGGCCGGGTTCGTCGGCCGCGGGTTGCCGACGAGGTACATCAGTGCGACGTCCTCGTCGCCGTCGGCGTAGAAGTAGCTCTGCGCCAGGTCGATCTTGTTCGCGGCGGCGAACTCCTGCACCGCCCTGGCCTTGCCCGGGCCCCAGATGACCGGCCGCTGCACCTCACCGGTGATCAGCCCGTCGACATCGGTGACGAACTTGTTGCTCAGCACGTTCTCGATACCGAGGAATCGCGCCACCGGTTCGACCTGCACCGTCAGCGCGGACGAACTGAGGACGACGGTGTGGCCTCGGTCCATGTGCGCGCGGACGAGCTCACGCATCTCTGGATAGATCCGGCTGACGATCTTCTGCATGAACAGCCGCTCGGCCAGTTCGTCGATGTCGTCGACCGAGTTGCCGCGCAGCATCCGCGCGCCCTTACCGATGAGGTCCTCGAACTCCGACCGTCCCAGCTGGTGGTTGAGACCGGCCTGCACCATGCCGATGAACTCACCCACCGACATCTGGCGGCGCCGTAGCCGATCCTGGGTCATGACCACGCCGGTGAAGCCGGCGACGAGGGTGCCGTCGAGGTCGAAGAACGCGCCGACCTGGGGGCCGGGCGGGCTGGCCTGGACTTCCGCGACCGAACCCGGTAGACGCATCTGGCCGTTACTGGACGTCGCGGATGTCTGGGATGTCACGGTGCGGCACTTCCGTTACGTGAGGAGGGATGGGATTCCGCGGTGCCGAACGTCGCCGGTACGGCACGACCGTCGCCGCCGAGGGCGAGGACTTCGTCGAACCCGGCCAGCAGGCATTGCGCGAGCAGGTCCGGGTCGGTGATCGACGCCCTGTCGTAGCGCAACGTGATCGTGCAGTAGCCCGACCGCGAGATCAGCACGATCATCATCGCCACGCCGGGCAGCGGCCCAAGGCCGTACTGCCGCAGCACTTTCGCGCCGGCGATGAAGGTGTCGCCCGCATACACCGGCACGTTGCTGGCCTGGACGTCGGAGTTCACGATGGACCCGGCCATGGTCTCCAGCACGGTGTCGGGCAGCAGGCTCACCACGGGGGCGATCGCGCTCACCATGTCGAGGGCACGCTCATCGCGCTTGCGCGTCATCTGCGATCTGATGTTCTTGATGCGGACCTCGGGGTCGGACATGCCAATGGGCGCGGCGAGGTTGACACCGGCGAACCTGTTGCCGCCCGCGGGATCTGCATCGGAGCGCAGGTTCACCGGGACAGCCATCGGCAGCGTGTCGACCGGCACGCCCTTCGCCTGGTGGTAGAGCCGCAGCGCACCGCATACCCCGGCGAGATAGGCGTCGTTGATCGACCCCCCGGCAGCTTTCGCCGCCCGGTGCAGATCGCCGAACTCGATGTCGATGGCCTCGCTGCGCGAGGACAGGCTGCGGCGGCGCAGCAACGGCGACGGATCGGCGACCGGACCGATCACCCGGGCGCCCGACATCGCGTAATCGATCACGCTTCCGAGCCGGTGGACGGGGTCGCGCACCGCGTGCCCCATTGCCTGCGCCGCACCGAAGACGACATCACGCACACTGCCGGCGATGGTGCCGGGAAGTCTGGTGATCCCTTGGCGCATCAGGTCGTTGGGCGACAGGTCGGAAGGGATGGGAAGCGGAGCCGGGTCCTGCGGAGGCGGATCACGCTCGAGGTCATACAAGTTGGCGAACATCTCGACACCGCCGACACCGTCGGTGACGGCGTGGCTGAGATGCACCATCAGCGCCGCTTGGGTGTTCTCCACGCCCTCGATGAGGGTGGCCGTCCACAGCGGACGGGAGATGTCGAGCGGTGACTGCGCGGCGACCTCGGCGATATCCATCACCTGGCGCAGCGTGCCCGGCTCCGGGACGCGCACCCGACGGAGGTGGAAGTCGAGGTTGAAGTCGGGGTCCACCACCCAGCGGGGCGCGGCGGTCGGCAAGGTCGGCGTGACGACTTTCTGCCGGAGCCGCAAGACCTTGCGCGACGCGTTGTCGAAGCGCCTGCGGAAGAGGTCCCAGTCGGGTGTGGTGTCGAGAAGCTCGAGCGTCATGATGCCCGAGCGGGTGCGCGGATTGGCTTCGCCGCGGTGCAGGATCTGGTCGAGCGGACTGAGTTCCTCCGGGAGTCCGGCCGCATCCAGTTCCGGCGCGTTGCTCATGCGCCCCACGCTAGTCGGCGACCCTGAGACACGGAGCGGGTTTTGCAGCGGTGTGAGGTGAGCGGTCACATGCGCCGCATTCGATACACTCCTCGGCGCTGCCCCCGTAGCTCAGCGGATAGAGCAGCCGCCTTCTAAGCGGTTGGTCGCAGGTTCGATCCCTGCCGGGGGCGCAGCTGGCGTGTCTCGCGTTGCGCCCCGTCAGGCCGCCCGCCGGTTTCGTCGTCCACTTCTGCGCGAGATGACTCCGTCCGAGACGCATCCGTGGCTTCCTCGGCGTCGGTGTCCGCCTCCGGTGGGTCCACGCCCTCACGTGAGCTGTCCGACCGGTCACCGCGGTCGCGCAGTCCATGGGCACCCCGCGACTCGGCGTTGTCCCCACTGGTCGTCGCGGCGCCGTCCGCCGTGGCGTCGTCCGTCGACTCGGCGGCGTCGTCGATCGATGCGTCCCGTGGCGTGGGGTCCATCTGGCCGGTCTCGTTCACAGGACGGGACTCTTCGATGGCCGCGCGGATGTTGCTCCGTGCGACGACGACCGAGTCGGCGACGGCCGTGACCGCTGCGGCCAGGCGCCCGGACAAGGTGTCGACGCCCGCGGCGAGGGCCCGCACCGGATCGCCGGTCGCCGCCAGTTCCTGCGCCATGGCATCGGGGGTTTCGAAAACGGCGGACAGAACGTGGTTGAAGGCCGGGAAGATGATCGCCGCCACCACATTGATGGCCTCCACCACCACGACCTGCAGCACCCCTCGCGGCACCGCCGTTGGCGTTGGGTTGGGCACGATGGGCAGGTTGAGTGCCGTATACGTGTCTTGGCGCGCCGTCTGGATGGCCTCCAGGACGCCCGGCAGCCCGTCGGCGGCGGCAGGCAAGACGTTGAGCAGGCCGACCACACCGACTTCGAACGCGTTCAACGCCCTTGGCGCCACCAACGTGCCGTCGGCGACGATGGCCGCCTGCGCCGCGGCGTTCGTGGGCCCGGTCACCGATGCCGCCGTGACGCCGAGCGCCGTCCACAGGTCGCCGGACTGCAGGGCGGTGAGGAGGGTGCCGGGTGTCTGGAACGTCGTGACGAACGCCGTCGCGGCGGTCTCGACGATCAGCGGGCAGATGATCGAGCAGTAGACGACCTGATTGCCCAGGAAACTGGTGACGAGCCCCCCGGGTGGAACCGCCGCGGCCGCCAGCCGGACCTCCGCCGTCGCGGTCGGTGCTGACTGCGCCTGAGCTGCCGGAGCAAGAGGAACTGCGGCGATCGCGGCGACGGCGGCGACGGCGATCCCCCTTCGTGCGACGCCTGAACGCGGGTTGCCTCGTCGCATCATCGCGCCCCTTTCGACGGTGTTGTCGAGGACACGGCTCAGGGGTGCACTCGGTTCAATCCCACTGCCGGGTCCCCCGACAGGCCAGTTATGCGCGCAGCGAACGGACCTCCCGCCGCCGGCTGAGCCGTGGAAATGTCTGCGACGTGACTGTGCAGACCACTTCCCTGCGGCACGACATCGACGGCGCGAAGTTCGACGCCGTCCTTGTTCACGACGAGACCGTGGAGCGTGCGCCCACCGTGCTGATCTTCCACGGGATGGAAGGCCGCAGCGACGCGCAGCTGCAGTTCGCGACCCGGCTCACGGAGTGGGGTTACCAGGCGATCGCGGTGGACCTGTTCGGCGAGGACGCCAGCCGCGGCGGCATCGAGGCAACCACCGCCGCGATGACCGGGTTTGTCGCCGACCGCGCCGCGCTCGCCGGACGCCTCACCGCGGTGCTCAACGCCCTGACCGCCGCACCGCAGGTCGACGCCTCCCGTGTCGCCGCGATCGGGTTCTGCTTCGGGGGCCTGTGCGTGCTCGATCTCGCTCGGGCCGGGCACCCCCTGGCCGGCGTCGCCAGTTTCCACGGGCTGCTCACCGCCCCGCCCGACCACGACGGCGACGTGACCGCCAAGGTGGTGGTGTTCCACGGTTGGGACGATCCGTACGCACCACCCGAAGACGTCGTCGCGCTGGGCCGGGAGTTCTCGGGACGAGGCATCGACTGGCAGCTGCACGCGTACGGCAACACGATGCACGCATTCATGGCACCGTGGGCCGACGATCCGGCACGCGGCATCGTGTACAGCGAATCCGCGGCCCGGCGCGCCTGGACATCGCTCGAATTCTTCCTCGGCGAGTGCTTCGACACCGACGCCGCAGCACACCCACCACAACCCTCGCGCTGACCGTCCCATCGGTATACGGTGCTAGCCGTAGTACCGGGGAGGGATGGCGGAATGAGCAAAGTCCGCGAGAAGAAGTTCACCAGGGCGGCCGTCAGCATCGCCACGCTGGGTGTCGCGGCCGCCGTCGGGGGTGTCGCGGCCACTCAGCCTGCGTCGATATCGGCATCGCTGGTCGACCTGACCGCACTGATCGTCGTCGGCAGCTCCACCCATCCAGACGGGACGGGCAACGAGAATTTCTTCGGCGGGAAGTTCAACCAGGCGCCCTACAACCCCGGCGGCCAGCCGGGGCCGGACTTGATCGGCGTCGACTTTCGCGGCGGGCCCGCCGCGATCAACGATGCCCTGCAGGCGAACTCGGATGAGGACAACGCCGTGCTGTCGTCCGGCTGGGGCGCTGCGAACACCAGCCTGCTGCTCATGCGCCTCGACAACGACGACGACCCGGCGCTTCCGAAGACGTTGTTCGTCCTCGACAACAACGTCTCGCGCCCCGACGGTGGATTCGGCACGCGCTATCCGTGGTTCGCGCTGATCGGGGTGAATCCGTTCCCCTCGCCGACGGACACCACCGCCAAGGCCGTCATCGACATCGCCTATCAGTACAACTACAACTCGAACGCGCCGGCGGACCTGTTCAACCTCGTGGCCCACGTCAATTCTCTGGTCGCCTACCTGTACGGATATCGCAACCAGGACGAGATCGATCTTCCCGTCGATGTCGACGGCACTTCGACGGTGTCGTGCGGTGACGCCAACACCTGCGCCGTGCTGGCCGGTGGCGGTGACACGTTGCCGTGTCACGACGCCCGCTGCGCGACACCCGCCGGGGACCGCATCGTCGCGTACGTGACCACCCGCGAGAACACCACCTACGTCACCTACACGACCGACGAACTTCCGCTGGCACGGTTGATCCGCGACGTCGTGCCCTTCGGAGGTGTCATCGCCGATCTCACCGAACCGCTGCTCAAGCTGATCGTCGATTCGGCGTACTACGACGGCAACCCGATACCGTCGGATCCCAGCCGCTACCGGCCTGCACGCCTGATGCCGTCGCTGGGTGAGCTCGTCACCACGGTGTCGAAGGTTCCCGGGGCGATTCACGATGGCTTCGAAGCGTTGTCCGACAACTCCTCTGACGGGACGTCCGTCAGCGACGTGGAGCCGGCGCGCGAGGCGGGGTTCGGGGCGCGGTCTACGTCAAGTGCCAAGCGGACCAAGGACGAGGGCGAGGCCTTCGAGGATACCGACCTGACCCATGATGAGGTCACCGCGCCCTCTGAGTCGAAATCCGCTGCGGTGAGCGAGAATTCGGAGACCGAAGGCACCACGGACACCACCTACACCACGGACACCACGAGCTCCGATGACAGTGACGACTCCAGCGATGCGAACGACGCGGCCGGCGGCGGCACCGACGACGGGCGAATGACTGAGTGAAACCTGTTGCGCGAGAATAGATCGACGGCTGTATCGCTACCGACCGGGTCAGGAGTGCTTCTCGATCCAATCCGCGGTGAAGCGCTGCAGCATGGAGAACTGAGGAGCCAGCAGGCGTCCGATCAAGCCCTCGATCTTTCCGCCGACCAATGGGACTCT
Source organism: Mycolicibacterium pyrenivorans (assembly GCF_025821625.1). Classification (GTDB taxonomy): domain Bacteria; phylum Actinomycetota; class Actinomycetes; order Mycobacteriales; family Mycobacteriaceae; genus Mycobacterium; species Mycobacterium pyrenivorans. The sequence continues at coordinate 26,122 of NZ_JACKSH010000092.1, read as the reverse complement.
GAACTCCACGGTCGCAGTGCACTTCAGGCGCGAACCGTTCCGCGCCGGTGCCAGCACAGCGGTACCGTGTCCACCTCCCGGCGCTCCGTGCGTCGCGATGCTGACCTCTCCGCGCACCAAGCCACCGCCGACAGGGCGCCATGTTTCGTCTTGCACCACTTGCCAATCCCGGGGAAAGAACTTGGCGACCGGTCCGGGCAGGCCGTCGGGGTGCAGGTCATGAACGATCACTACGGTCACGTCGCCATCGGGCTCCACCAGCAGTGAGTCCAACCTGCCGAAACCGCCGGCGGCCGCAACCCGCGCCTGCCAGTATCCCTCTTCGGAAAACGCCCAATGGATCTGCTCGACGCGCGCGGGGGAATCGACGCAGAAGTCGACTGACCGTGGCATGGCGGGTTCACCGCCGCCCGAACCGGTGACGATCCGCGCCACCCACGGTGGCCCCGGCCATCTTGCAGGGGCGGTGTGCGGCAACCGCGAGGTGGTCCGGCGGAGGCTCGCAATCGAGCAACACCTCGACCGGGCTCACGCCCGCCTGGGTGCTCCGCGACATGCTTTCGGTGAATCTGCTCACCACACACCCCAAGATTCTGAGAATCAGACACGGCGAGTTCGAAACCGCGAACAAACCGTACACCAAAAGCAAGATTCGTGACACCTCCGTCAAAAAACGGGTTACGCTAGCTGCACAAACAAGGACGTCGAAGCTAGACGTGACCTGAAGATGAACAGCGCCGCGAGGGGCGCGGGAAAGCCCCGCTCTCGCAACCAGTTTCAACCGAGCTTCTTGCCCTTGATCTTGAAAAGAGGCGACGGGGGTGGGTGGAGCACGTTTCATTGATGTTGCTGTGATCTCACTGGCGCGCGATTCTTGCGGTCGCCGCGGACGCCGGGCGCCCGCGCTCCCGGAGGGCTGCATGTGGCGCAGTCGTCCACACTCTCTTCACGTCTCGGGCTACTGATGCGTTGGCCGCGGAGGGCACAGGCGACGACGGCCCGGGCGGACCCCACGGGTACCGCGGGGCCTCGCGGCTTCTTTCCGCGGCTCGGCGACGTCGTCGTGCGGTGGCCGTGGGTTGTCATCGGCTTGTGGGTGGCGCTCGCGGTCGTCTTGCCGCCGTTGTTCCCCACCTTGGCAGAGGCGACGCAGCGGCAGCCGGTCTCGCCCCTGCCGGCCAGCGCTCCTTCGATCGTCGCAACCCAGGAGATGGCTGCGGCGTTCGGCGAAGCCGGTTCGGAGAACGTGCTCCTGGTCCTGTTGACGAACGACAAGGGGCTCGGAGAGGCCGACGAGAGGGTCTACGCAAGTCTCGTCGAGCGCCTGCGCCGCGATATCCAAGACGTGGTCATGCTGGAGGACTTCGTCACCACACCCCAGCTACGCGAGACCCTCAGCAGCGAGGACGGCAAGGCCTGGCTCATGCCGGTCGGCCTGTCCGGCGAGTTGGGCTCGCCCGAGTCCTACGAGGCGTACAAGCGGGTTGCCGACATCGTCCGGCATACGGTTGCGGGAACGACGCTGACCGCGAACCTGACTGGGCCCGCGGCCACCTTCGCCGACTCTCTTGACGTCGGAACGCGGGATCAGATCAAGATCGAAGTCGCGATCATCACGCTGCTGCTTCTGATCCTGCTGATCATCTATCGAAAACCGGCGACCATCCTGCTGCCGTTGCTCACGATCGGCGTCTCCCTCGGGATCGCGCAGGCCGCGGTGTCCGGAGCCGCTCAGTTGGGCCTTGGTGTCTCCACCCAGACCATCACCCTCCTGAGCGGGCTGATGGCCGGCGCGGGAACGGATTACGCCGTCTTTCTCATCAGCCGCTACCACGATTTCGTGCGGCAGGGCGAGGCCTCCGATCAAGCCATCAAGAACGCCCTGAACGCCATCGGCAAGGTCATCGCCGCATCCGCGGCGACGGTTGGCGTCACATTTCTCGGGATGACGTTCGCCCGGCTGGAACTGTTCGCAACCATCGGCCCCGCGCTCGCGATCGCGATCGGCGTGGCGTTCCTTGCCGCGGTGACTCTGTTGCCTGCCATCATCGTGCTGACCGGCCGCCGCGGTTGGATCACTCCACGCCGCGACCTCACCACTCGCTTCTGGCGCCGAGCCGGAATCCGCATCGTGCGACGGCCAATGGCGAATCTCGTAGCGAGCCTTGTGGTGCTGGTCCTTCTGGCCGGTTGCATGCTCGCCGTCCGATACAACTACGACGACCGCAAGGCGCTGCCGGCCTCCGTCGAGAGCTCGCTCGGGTATCAGGCGCTGGATCGCCACATCCCGGTCAACTCGACCATCCCTCAGTACCTCCTCATCCAATCGCCCCGGGACCTGCGGACACCGGAGGCGCTTGCCGACATGGAGCAGACGGCGCAGCGGATCAGCCAACTACCCGGTATCGCAGCGGTCCGCGGAATCACCCGGCCCAGCGGTGAACCGTTGGAAGCCGCGAGCACGACGCGCCAGGCCGGTGAAGTGGGCGCCAAGCTCAACGATGCGGTGACCATGATCCGTGGCCGCACCGACGACCTCAACCGGCTCGCTTGGGGAGCCGACCAGTTGGCCGACGGCGTCAGTACCCTGCGCGATCAGATTCTCAAGCTCATGAACGGCCTGTCCGGCATCATCAACACCCTCCAGTCCGTGCAGAACCAATTCGGCGGCAGCGGTACGACCTTCGGCCAGATGGGTGACGCCACCCGCCTCATCAGTGGGATACAGACGCTCGGAGACACGCTGCAGAAGACGTTCGGCGACCTCAACAGACTCGAGTGGATAGATCCCGTCGTGATCGCGCTCGACGGAAGTCCCTACTGCACCGGCAACCCCGTGTGCGTCGCCGCGCGGGACCAGTTCCGTCAGCTCCAGATGGCCCGCAATGACGGCACCATCCAGAAGCTGGCAGATCAGCTGCAGTCCACCGGGCCGCTGTCGAACCTCTCACAGACGGTGACCAAGCTGACCCAGTCGATGCAATCGCTCACCGGCCCCTTGGGCGCAATGGGGCTCGGCGGCCTGGGCGGCGGTGGCAGTGGGTCCTCCCTCAGTGGGATGCGAGATGGGCTCGATTCCCTCGCCGACGGCGGTCGACAGGTCGCCGACGGCGTGCAGGAACTGGTGAGCCAGACCCTGCGGATGAGCGGCGATCTCGGCGACGCTTCGGAGTTCTTGTTGGCGATGAAGAACGACGCGACGTCACCGTCGATGGCGGGGTTCTACATTCCATCACAAGTACTGACTTCGGACGATTTCAAGAAAGCCGCCGAGTTCTTCATCTCGGCCGACGGGCACTCGGCGCGGTACCTGATACAGACGGAACTCAATCCGTTCAGCACCGCCGCGATGGATCAGATCATTGCGATCACCGATACGGCAAGGCAATCTCAACCGAATACGGCGCTGGCCGATGGCTCGATAGCGATGACGGGATATCCAGCCACCCTTCGGGACGCACGTGACTACTACGATCACGACATCCGGTTCATCATCATCGTGACCATCGCCGTGGTGCTCCTGATATTGATCGCCCTGCTGCGCGCGGTCGTGGCGCCGCTCTACCTCATCGCGTCGGTGGTTCTTTCGTACCTGGCGGCGCTCGGCCTCGGGGTACTGACGTTCCAATTCATCCTCGGTGAGGAATTACATTGGAGCGTACCGGGTTTGACGTTCATCATACTCGTCGCGATGGGTGCGGACTACAACATGCTGCTCATTTCCCGGATTCGTGACGAGTCTCCGCGCGGCATCCGTTCCGGTGTCATCCGGACCGTCGGCGCCACCGGCGGCGTGATCACAGCTGCGGGTCTCATCTTCGCCGCGTCGATGTTCGGACTGCTGTTCGCCAGCATCAGCACCATCATCCAAGCCGGCTTCGTTGTCGGAACGGGAATTCTGCTCGACACGTTCTTGGTGCGCACTGTCACGGTGCCGGCGATCGCTGTCCTGGTGGGGCGGGGTAACTGGTGGCCCTCGCGATGGAAACCGCGACCACCCACGCCGCGGAAGCGCGCAGACCTCTCGCCAGTGCCCGGTGCCGGCTGAGCAATGGCCCACTCTTATCCAGACCCGCAATGCAGCGATGGTCGACCACGCCAGTCGGCACCGCGACGATGAGGAGGACGCAGTGACGGATTTCGGGGTGCCGGTCGACCCGGCGAATGGTCACCGAGACAAAGTGGACTTCACCGGTGTGCGGTGGAAATCGGTCGAGTGGACGAATGTCTGTCTGCTCTACCTGCGGGCCTGCGAGAGTCGATTGGCCGAATCGATTCTCGGCGATGAGTTGGCAGCGTGCGACGTCGCGCGCATCGAATACGACTTCGAGCGTGTCCATCGAACTGTGCGTCCGGAGATCAATCAGTTCATGGTGGCCCTGCGGAGCGCACAATTCGATGCCCTGACCAACCAGTATCTGAACGCGCATCCGGACGCCGTCGTCCTTCATCTGGGTTGTGGGTTGCACAGCCGCGCATTCCGTGTGGCGGCGCGAGACGGGGCGCCCTGGTTCGATGTCGACCTACCCGATGTCATCGCACTGCGTCGCCAGTTGTACTCCGAGTCCGAGACCTATCGCATGGTCGGGTCGTCGGTGACCGACCCCGCCTGGATCGATGAGCTACCCACCGGCGGTCCCGTCCTGATCGTCGCCGAAGGTCTCCTGATGTATCTGACCCCTTCCGAGGTCACTGATCTGCTCCACCGCGTGATCGACCGTTTCGACGCCGGAGAGGTACATGCCGACCTGCTGTCGAAATGGGGTCCACGGATGTCGCGAATCTTCACCTCGGGCCTGATCAAATGGGGCACCAACGACGGTCGGGAGCCTACCCGCTGGGATGACCGGCTCCGGCTCGTCGACGACAGCCCCATCATGGCCGGGGTCGACAAGATCCCCCTCGCCCCACAGCGCTTTCTTTACCGAATCCAGTACGCCATTCCAGCGGTTCGCAATTATGACCGAATCTTCCGATACGCGTTCTAGTCAGCAACACCGCTCGCGCTGCCGCGAGAACCGAAGTCGTCGGTCCACGGGCTTAGCCGTCACACCCTCATGGCACCAAGGCGAACGATTCACACGGCCGCTCCTTCGTCCTCCGTCTGTTGCACAGCCACGCGCCGCACACCGCGAGTTCGAGGCCTCCCGCGCGGAACCGAGCGCTCCCCTCTCCCGAACACAGTTCGCCCAACCGAGATCCCGCGCACGTGCAGTCCGGCGGATGCCGGTGCGTCCGGTCACGCGACCCGGAGGTCACCGTTGCCGAGGCCCGCCGGCGCCGCGAGGAGCACCCGCTCGCCGCCCTGTACTTGCAGACAGAACGACCGGTCGAGCGTCGCTGCAGGCTGGCGGCCGCCGGGGAAATCGACGAGAGCAGGCAATTTCAGCGAATTCACGTTCGGCTGCGGACGCCATGCGCCCGAGCCTCGCACATTCTGAACCGAGTTGGCTCACTACCTGCATGGTTCAAGATCGTTCCGGGGACCTGATGATGAGACGACCTTACGATCTGGTCCCGATACAGCGAACATCGACGACTTTCCGCAAAACCCCGGAACGGCATCTCCGCCTGCAGTAACGTTCGCGTCAATTCACACCTTCGTGAAGGCGCGTGGAGGAAAGATGAGCGTCAATCCGTTCGACGACGACAGTGCCCACTTCCTCGTCTTGGTCAACGACGAAGATCAGCACAGCCTGTGGCCGGTCTTCGCCGAAGTTCCTGCCGGCTGGCGGGTGGTGTTCGGCGAAGCCGACCGCTCGGCGTGCCTGGACTACATAGAACAGAACTGGACCGACATCCGACCACGGACTCTTCGCGAGAGGCTCGCAGAGACCAACGGCTGACGGGCTCAACCGACTGCGTGGGGGGTCGGATGGACTTGGACAAGGCAGCGCTCTCGCCGACGCGGCGACGGCTGGCCACGGCGACGTCTGTAAGAACGGCCATTCGGACCCCGCAACGTTCACGCGTCGACGTGGAGATCCGACATCGCACACCCTCACAGATCCGGTGGACGGAAGAGGGTGAGCGGCCGTGGGCGAATCAGGTACAAGCGCCATTGCTGTGATCGGTATGGCCTGTCGGCTACCCGGGGGCATCGACTCTCCTGAGCGTTTGTGGCAGGCGTTGCTGCGTGGCGACGACCTGGTCACCGAGATTCCGCCCGACCGCTGGGATGCCGACGATTACTACGACCCCCAACCCGGCGTACCAGGCCGGTCGGTGACGAAGTGGGGCGGGTTCCTCGACGACGTCTCCGGCTTCGATTCCGAGTTCTTCGGGATCAACGAGCGGGAGGCCATCGCGATCGATCCGCAGCACCGCCTGCTGCTGGAAACCTCCTGGGAGGCAATGGAGCACGGCGGTCTCACCCCCGAGGCGATGGACGGCTCACTGACCGGCGTCTTCGTGGGCCTGACACACGGCGACTACCAGCTGCTGGCCGCCGATGCACACGCTGTAGAGGCGCCGTACGGCTTCACAGGGAGCAGCTTCAGCCTGGCCTCCGGCCGGATCGCCTACACGCTGGGAGTTCACGGTCCCGCGATGACCGTGGACACCGCGTGCTCCTCGGGCCTGACCGCCGTGCACCTTGCCTGCCACAGCCTGATCGACGGTGAAAGCGATCTCGCCTTCGCGGGTGGCGCCGCCGTGATCCTGGATCCGCGGAAGTTCGTGGCGGGATCGGCTGAGGGCATGCTCTCCCCCACCGGCCGGTGTCACGCGTTCGACGTCGCCGCCGACGGCTTCGTGTCCTCCGAAGGCTGCGCCGTGGTGCTGTTGAAGCGGCTGCCCGACGCACAGCGCGACGGGGATCGAATCATGGCCGTGATCCGCGGCACCGCGGCCAACCAAGACGGCCACACCGTGAACATCGCCACGCCGTCGGTCACGGCGCAGACCGCGGTGTACAGGTCGGCGCTGGCCGCCGCGGGCGTCGACGCGGGCGGCATCGGAATGGTGGAGGCGCACGGGCCGGGCACGCCGGTCGGCGACCCGATCGAATACGCCAGCCTGGCCAATGTCTACGGCACCGAGAACCCCTGCGCATTGGCGACATTGAAGACCAACTTCGGGCACGCCCAGTCGGCAGCCGGAACGCTGGGACTGATGAAGGTGATCCTGGCGCTGCAGCACGGCGTGGTTCCGCGGAATCTGCATTTCACCCAGCTGCCCGACGAGATGGCCAAGATCGACACCAAACTCTTCGTGCCTCAGAAAACGGCACCCTGGCCGGTCGATTCCGACCATCCCCGCCGGGCGGCGACGTCGTCATATGGCCTGTCGGGAACCAACGCCCACGCCATCGTGGAGCAGGCACCACAACAGGTTGAACCCCTTGCGTCCGAGACCACTTCGGCATCGACGAGGGGGGCCCTCGTGTTCCCGGTGTCGTCCACCTCGGCCGTCGAACTGCGCCGCACCGCCGGCCGACTCGCAGACTGGGTGGCAGCGCATCAGAACGTGGCGTTGCCGGATCTGGGCTACACCCTGGCGCGTCGCCGCGTGCACCGACCGGTCCGCACCGCCGTCATCGCCGGCACCCACACCGAACTGGCCAATGCGCTCCGGGACGTCGCAGAAAGCGATTCACCGCGTCAGCCCGCGGTGGGCCAAGACGACCGCGGCCCGGTGTGGGTCTTCTCCGGGCAAGGTTCGCAGTGGGCTGGGATGGGTGCCGCGCTGCTGGCGACCGAACCGGCATTCGCCGCCACCGTCGCGGCGGCCGAACCCTTGATCGCGAAAGAATCCGGATTCTCGGTGACCGAGGCGATGACCGCGTCACAGACCGTGACCGACATCGACCGCGTCCAGCCGACGCTGTTCGCCATGCAGGTCGCGCTGGCCGCCGCCATGCGTTCGTACGGGGTGCACCCGGGTGCGGTCATCGGGCATTCCCTCGGCGAAGCCGCGGCGGCCGTCGTCGCCGGCGCGCTGTCTCTCGAAGACGGCGTGCGGGTCATCTGCCGACGCTCACGGCTGCTGACCCGCATCGCCGGTTCAGGTGCCATGGCGTCAGTGGAACTGCCTGCCCAGCAGGTACTTTCAGAGTTGATCACGCGCGGTGTCAACGATGCCGTGGTGGCAGTCGTGGCATCCCCGCAGTCGACGGTGATCGGCGGTGCAACAGGCACGGTGCGTGATCTGGTCGCGTCCTGGGAGCAGCGCGAGGTGATGGCCCGTGAGATCGCCGTCGATGTCGCCTCACATTCGCCGCAGGTCGATCCCATCCTCGACGAACTGACCGAGGCCCTCGCAGAGCTGCATCCGGCGACGCCGGAGGTCCCCTACTACTCGGCCACCGAGTACGACCCGCGCGAACAGCCGGTGTGCGATGCCGACTACTGGGTGAACAACCTGCGCCACATGGTGCGGTTCGCCCCGGCCGTACAGGCCGCCTTGGAAGACGGATACCGGATCTTCGCGGAGCTGTCCCCACACCCCCTGCTCACGCACGCGGTCGAGCAGACCGCCCACGGTCTCGACACCCCGGTGGCCGCGCTGAGCAGCATGCGCCGCGATCAGGCCCTGCCCGACGGGCTTCGCGGCTTCCTCGTGGACCTGTACAGCGCCGGGGCCGCGGTGGACTACTCCGTCCTCTTCCCGAAGGGAAAGCTGGTGGACCCGCCGCTGCCGACGTGGACCCACCAGCGGCTGATGTTCAGCCGCGGCGCTCAGGAATCTCCGACACACGGTGGCTGCACCGTGTCAGTGCATCCCCTGCTGGGCTCTCACGTGCGACTGCAGGAGGAGCCGGAGCGTCACGTCTGGCAGGCAGAGATAGGCACGCTCGCCCAGCCTTGGCTGGGTGATCACCAGGTCCGCAATGTCGCACTGCTCCCGGGGGCCGCCTACTGCGAGATGGCGCTGGCTGCCGCGCGGGCCGTCCTGGGCGGCGCCGCCGAGATCCGCGACATCCGGTTCGAGGAGGCGCTGCTGCTGGACGAGACGACGACGGTCGGCGCCTCGGCGGCCCTTTCTGCGCCGGGAGTCTTCGACTTCTCCGTCGAGACCAAACAGGACGACCTGCACGCACGGCACGCGTGCGCGGTTCTCCACGCCGTCGAGGAGGAGCCGCCTGATGAGCAGGACATGCCCGCTCTGCTTGCCGCGCATCCGCTCCGCGAAGACGGCGCCGAGGTCCGCGCGCGGTTGAACCAGCGCGGTGTGCAGTACGGTCCAGCGTTCGCCGGACTCACCGCGGTCCTGACCGCCGAGGCGGCGGCCCGCACCGTGGTGGCCGAGGTGGCACTGCCCCGCGACATCCGCTCACAACAAGATGCCTACGACGTGCATCCTGCGCTGCTGGACGCCTGTTTCCAGTCCGTTGCCGCCCACCCCGATGTTCAGGCGCTCGGAGAGGACGTCCTGGCGCTGCCGTTGGGTATCCGGCGGCTGCGCTCCTACGGAAGTGCCCGCAACGCGCGCTACTGCTGCACGAGTGTGACGAAGGCCGACACCGCCGGGGTGGAGGCCGACCTCCAGATGCTCGACGAGAACGGAACGGTCCTGCTCGCTGTGCACGGGTTACGTTTGGGCACAGGGGTATCCGAGAGCGGTCACAACGATCGGGTGCTGGCCAGGCGGCTGCTGACCATCGAATGGCGGCAGCGGGAGCTGCCCGAGGTGGACCACGCCGTCGCCGGAGCCTGGCTGCTGATCAGCACCTCGGCCACTGACGCGCTGACCACATCGCTGACCGATGCGCTGGAAAGCTCTGGCGGGCAGTGCATCTCCATGCACTGGCCGCCGTCCGCGGACCACACCGCCACCGCCGAGGAGCTCGGTGATCATCTGCGTGCCGGAGGAATCGCGGGCGTCGTGATCGTCGAGGGACCCGCTAACGGGGCCTGCAGCGACCAGTCCCCGCTGCATGGCCGCGCGTACGTGCAGCACCTCGTGCACATCACCCGGGAACTGCCGGAGATCCGTTCCGAGGTTCCGAACCTCTATGTGGTCACCCGCACCGCCGAATCCGTGACGGCAAGCGACGTCCCCAATCTCGAGCAGGCCGGGCTGCGCGGCCTGATCAGAGTCATCGGGAACGAACAGCCGCATTTGCATGTCACCCAGATCGACGTCGACGAATCCGTCGACCCCGCGTCCCTGGCGCGGCAACTTCTCACGGGGTCGAAGGAGGACGAGACCGCTTGGCGAGACGGCGCCTGGTACACCGCCCGATTGTCAGCGGCTCCGCTGCGACCCGACGAGCGGCATACCATCATCGCCGACCAGGGGCGCGACGGGATGCGTCTGCAGATCCGGACACCCGGAGATCTGGAAACGCTGGAACTCGTCTCCAGCGAACGGATTCCGCCGGGACCGGGCCAGATCGAAGTCGCAGTCAGCGCATCCAGCATCAACTTCGCCGATGTGCTGGTCGCGTTCGGCCGCTACCCCGCCTTCGAAGGGCGGCTCCCAGAGCTCGGGACGGACTTCACCGGCGTGGTCACCGCCGTCGGTCCGGACGTGGCCGACCTGGAGGTGGGCGACCGGGTCGGTGGACTGTGCGCCGACGGCTGCTGGGCCACCTTCATCACGTGTGACGCGCAGCGCGCCGTGCCCCTGCCTGCGGCTCTGACCGACCAGCAGGCCGCGGCGGTCACCACCGCGTATGCCACCGCGTGGTACGGCCTTCAAGAGCTCGCCCGCATCGGTTGCCGCGACAAGGTGTTGATCCATTCCGGTACCGGTGGTGTGGGACAGGCGGCGATCGCCATCGCCCACGCTGCAGGAGCTGAGATCTTCGCCACCGCCGGTAGTGAGCACCGTCGCCGACTATTACGCGACATGGGCATTCAACACGTATATGACTCGCGCAGCCTGGAGTTCGCCGACCAGATTCGCAGGGACACCGACGGGTACGGCGTCGACATCGTGCTCAATTCGGTGGCCGGAGCCGCCCAGCGGGCAGGACTCGAATTACTCGCCACGGGGGGACGTTTCGTCGAGATCGGCAAGCGGGACATCTATGGCGACACCCGGCTCGGACTCTTCCCGTTCCGCCGCAACCTCGCGTTCTACGCCGTCGATCTCGGGTTGCTGGCCTACAGCGATCCCGACCGGCTCCGCGGCCTGTTGACAACGGTGTATCGACTCACCGCTGACGGTGTCCTGCCGGTACCGGAGACCACGCGGTATCCGCTGGCCGACGCCGCGAGAGCCATCCGGCTGATGAGCGGTGCACAGCACACCGGCAAGCTGGTTCTCGATATACCGCACACCGGCCGCCGCCGCGTGACGGTGCCGCCGGCACAGGCCCGGATATTCCGTCGCGACGGCTCCTATCTCATCACCGGGGGCCTGGGCGGCCTTGGGCTCTTCCTTGCCGAGAAGATGGCTGAGGCCGGTTGCGGACGCATCGTGCTGTCGTCGCGGTCGCAGCCGACGCCCGAGGCGCTGGAGACGATCCAGCTGATCCGCGCGATGGGCGCTGACGTCGTCGCGGAATGCGGGGACATCGCCCGACCGGACACGGCGCAGCGCCTGGTGTCCGTGGCGACCGCCACCGGTCTTCCGGTCCGCGGGATAATGCACGCCGCAGCGGTGGTCGAAGACGCCACACTCACCAACATCACCGATGAGGTCATCGAACACGACTGGGCGCCAAAGGTATACGGTGCATGGAACCTGCACACCGCTGCGGCAGACCAGCCACTGGACTGGTTCTGCTCGTTCTCCTCGGCGGCCGCGCTGGTCGGGTCGCCCGGTCAGGGCGCCTACGCGGCAGCCAACAGCTGGCTGGACGCCTTCACCCACTGGCGTCGCTCCCAGGGGCTACCCGCTTTGGCGATCGCCTGGGGCGCCTGGGCCCGGATCGGCCGCGCAACAGCGTTCGCGGAGAGCTCCGGCGTCGCGATCACCCCCGATGAAGGTGCATACGCGCTCGAGGAGTTGCTGCGCCACAACCGCGGGTACTCCGGCTACGCGCCGATGACCGAGGCCCCATGGTTGACCGCCTTCGCCGAGCGCACCCCGTTCGCCGAGGCGTTCCGTTCCAGCGCGCAGAGCTCCACCACCGGAAGCAGGCTGCGTGCCGAACTCGACGAGCTCCCCCAGGACGAATGGCCGGCGCGACTGCGGCGTCTGATCTCCGATCAGGTCAGCCTCATCCTGCGTCGCAGCGTCGATCCCGACCGGCCACTGTCCGGATACGGCGTGGACTCCTTGGGCGCCCTGGAACTCCGCACCCGGATCGAGACCGAGACGGGGATACGGATCTCGTCCACCGACATCACCACCATCACTGTTCGCGGTCTGGCGGAGTTGCTCAGCGAAAAGCTGGCGCTCACAGATGCCGCCTGACGCAAGGGAGGGTCCGATGGAGCTCGACGACCGGACACTTCCGTTGACACGCGGCCAATTGGACATCTGGCTTGCGCAACAGACCGGCCGCTTCGGAACGGACTGGCAGATCGGTCTCTTGGTGAAGATCGAGGGGCCGGTCCAGCGCGAACCGCTCGAGTGGGCGATCCGCCGCGTCATGAAGGAAGCCGAACCCGTCAGGGCCGCGTTCTTCGAGCAGGACGGCCGGGTTCACCAGAAGGCGATCGACCACCCGAAGATCGATCTTGCCTATCACGACCTGACCGGGTCGCCCGATCCCGTGCAGGAGGCCTACGGAGTCGCGTCGACGATCCAGCGCACGCCGATGCCACTCACGGGGCCGCTGTTCAGGTTCGCCTTGTTTCGGACGCGACGCGATGAATTCTTCTGGTTCGCCTGCTGCCACCACCTGGTCATAGACGGATTCGGCATTTCGCTGGTCGGTCATCGGATCGCGTCCGTGTATTCGGCCGTGGTTTCCGGGGCGCCCATGCCTCCCCCATTCTTCGGCACGCTGAAGGATCTGGTGGGCAGTGAACTGGAATATGAAGCGTCGAGCAATTATTCGGACGATGAGGACTACTGGACCGAGAATCTTCCCTCGGATAGTGCGCCGGATCATCGGGTGCCCGACACCGCAGGCGGCCGTCATCCGGATTCACCGTCCGTACCGGTTCGGTTGGACCCCAAGGTCCTTCGCCGAGTTCAAGAGTGGGCCGACCGGTGGAACCTACCTCGATCATCGGTCATCACCGCGGCATGCGCGCTCTTGGTCGGCGGATGGCGCGCCGAGGGCTCCGAGGTCGTGCTCGACTTCCCGGTCAGCAGGCGAGTCGGACCGGTGTCGAAGACACTGCCAGGGATGGTCTCCGGGATCGTCCCGCTGGTGTTCACCGTCTCACCGGATTCCACTGTCACCGAGTTCTGTCGACATGTCGACACTCGGATGCGAGAGGCACTGCAACATCAGCGATTTCCCGTGCAAGGCCTCGAGCGCAAGGTGCACCCCCGCGACCCCGGTCAGCCGTCGGGCCGGGTGAACGTCAATTTCATTCCGTCGGTGTTCGCGCTCGACTTCGGTGGCGCCACGGCGTCGGCGTCCTACACCAGTTCGGGTCAGGTGAGCGGCTTCGGTTTGTTCTTCTCCGGCATCGGTGACGATCTCTTCCTCAGCACCGCCGGTACCGGATACCAGTTCTCGACCATCGACGTCCCCGAACTGGCCCGGAGATTGGATCATGTCCTGGCGGCGATGGCCGTCGACCCCGGGAGGCGACTCTCGTCGATCGCATTGCCGGCCGGCGGCGAGCAGAGCGATCTCGACCGGTGGGGCAATCGGGCGGTGCTCGGCGAACCATCGGCACCGGTGTCGATTCCGGCAGCATTCGCCGCCCAGGTGCGACGCAGACCCGACGCGATCGCACTCACCTTCGGTGACCACTCGGTGACCTACCGCGAACTGGACGAGGCATCGAATCGGTTGGCGCACCTTCTGTCCGGGTGCGGCGCCGAACCTGGCCAGTCTGTGGCGTTGATGATGGAACGTTCGCACCAGGCCGTTGTCGCGATCTTGGCAACGCTCAAGACCGGCGCTGCCTACCTGCCGATCGACCCCGCACACCCCCAGGCCCGTGTCGAGTTCATGGTGGATGACGCCGTGCCGATCGCCGCGGTCGTCTCTTCCGGATTCAAGGACCGGTTCGTCGGGTGCGACCTGCCGGTCATCGACGTCGACGACGCCCGCATCGCCGCGCAACTCAGTACAGCTCTGCCCGAACCCGCGCCCGACGACCTGGCCCATATCATCTACACCTCGGGCACGACCGGAATCCCCAAGGGGGTGGCCGTCACCCACCACCACGTCACCCGGCTGTACAACGCCTTGGATCTCGGCATGGAACTGTCGTCGGAACAGGTGTGGTCGCAGTTCTTCTCATACGCCTTCGACTTCTCCGTGTGGGAGATCTGGGGTGCACTGCTCCACGGCGGACGGCTGGTGGTGGTGCCCGAGCCGGTGACCCGCTCGCCACAGGACTTCCACGACGTGTTGGTCCGCGAACGGGTGACCGTGTTGAGCCAGACGCCGGCGGCGTTGGGGGCGCTCTCACCCGAGGGTTTGGAGTCGGTGGCGGTGCTGGTCGGCGGTGAGGCCTGCCCGGCCGAGGTCGTCGACCGGTGGGCACCCGGGCGCGTCATGGTCAATGTCTACGGTCCCACCGAGACGACCATCTTCGCCTCTGGCAGTGTGCCGCTGACGGCGGGGTCGGGGATGCCGCCAATCGGTGTGCCGGTCTCGACCGCCGCATTGTTCGTGCTGGACGCGTGGCTGCGGCAGGTGCCGGCCGGCGTGGTCGGCGAGTTGTACGTCGCAGGCCACGGCGTCGGCTGCGGTTATGTGCGGCGTTCCGGCCTGACCGCGTCGCGGTTCATCGCCTGCCCTTTCGGGCCGCCCGGCACCCGGATGTACCGCACCGGCGACCTCGTGCGGTGGGGCCCGGACGGGCAGCTCCAGTACTTCGGGCGCGCCGACGAGCAGGTCAAGATCCGCGGCTACCGAATCGAGCTCGGTGACGTTCAAGCTGCGCTGACAGCGGTGGACGGCGTCGAGTGTGCAGCGGTGATCGCCCGCGAAGACCGTCCCGGCGACAAACGCCTGGTCGGCTACGTCACCGAATCTTCGAGGGGAAGAGTCGATTCCACCGTGGTGCGGACCGCGCTGGCCGACCGGCTACCTCGGTACATGGTGCCGGCGGCGGTGGTGGTGCTGGATGTCTTACCCCTGACAGTGAACGGCAAGCTGGACATCCGCGCCTTGCCTGCGCCGGAGTACGCCGACGGGAATCGCTACCGCGCACCGGACGGCACGGTCGAGGAGATTCTGGCTGCCATCTACGCCGAGGTTCTCGACGTCGAGCGGGTCGGGGTCGACGATTCGTTCTTCGATCTGGGCGGCGACAGCATCCTGGCGATGCGCTTGGTCGCCGCGATCAACACGTCTCTGAATGCCGACGTCTCGGTGCGTGCCCTGTTCGATGCGCCCACCGTCGCCCAGCTGGCGCGTCGTCTGGACGGTGAGGCAGGGAGCCGTGAGCCCTTGGTTGCTCTGCAGCGCCCGGCGGTGGTTCCACTGTCGTTCGCCCAGAGCCGGTTGTGGTTCCTCAACCGGTTCGAGAACGGCGACGCAACATACAACATGCCGATATCGCTCCGGATCGGCGGAGCGCTGGACGACGTGGCGCTGCACGCCGCCCTCGGTGACGTCGTGGCCCGCCACGAATCGCTGCGGACGATCTTCCCCGACGTCGACGGTGTGCCACGTCAGGAGGTGGTGGCACCGGAGCGGGCAGAGTTCCGCTGGGACGTGGTCGACGCGCGGGAGTGGTCCGCCGGTCAGCTCAACGACGCCATCGAGGAGACAGCACGGCACCGGTTCGACCTGACACGCGACATCCCTCTGCGGGCAGCGCTTTTCCGCGTCACCGATGACGATCACGTGCTGGCGGGTGTGGTGCACCACATTGCCGCCGACGGCTGGTCGATCACTCCGCTGATGGTGGATCTGAGTACGGCGTATGCCTGCCGGTGTGCGGGTCGGGCCCCGGACTGGGCGCCGCTGCCGGTGCAATATGTGGACTACACGCTGTGGCAGCGCGCGAAGTTCGGCGACCTTCACGACGGTGACAGCCCGATCGCCGCGCAGTTGGAGTACTGGCAGGGCGCGTTGGCCGGGATGCCCGACTGCCTGCAGTTGCCCACTGACAGGCCATATCCGCCGGTGGCGGACCTGCGCGGCGCCAGCGTGACGGTGGACTGGCCGGTCGAACTGCAGCAGCGGATACGGGCGGTGGCCGGCGAGCACCGCGCCACCAGCTTCATGGTCATGCAGGCCGCGTTGGCACTGTTGTTGTCGCGGTTGAGTGCGAGTTCTGATGTGGCGGTGGGCTTCCCGATCGCCGGGCGGAGTGATCCCGCGCTCGACGAGCTCGTGGGGTTCTTCGTCAACACGCTGGTGTTACGCATCGATGTCGGCGGTGATCCCACGGTGGCCGACTTGCTGGGTCAGGTGCGGCAGCGCAGCTTGGCCGCCTACGAGCACCAGGACGTGCCTTTCGAGGTCCTGGTCGAGCGGCTCAATCCCACCCGGAATCTGACCCATCACCCGCTCGTCCAGGTCGCGTTGGCGTGGCAGAACCTTCCCGGCCTCGGCGATGAGCCCGCCACCGGACTGGCTTTGGGTGATCTACAGGTCACGCAACTGCCGGTGGACACCCACACGGCGCGGATGGACCTGTCGTTCTCCTTGGCGGAGCGCTTCGCCGAGGACGGCGCGCCCGCCGGCATCAGCGGATCCGTGGAGTTCCGCACCGACGTGTTCGACACCGCGACCATCGAGACGCTTCTCGACCGGCTGCTGCGGGTTCTGGTGGCGATCACCACCGACTCGACTCAGCGGGTATCGGCGATCGACATGCTCGATGCCGATGAACACACCCGGTTGGCCGAGGCCGGCAACCACGCGGTGCTGACCGCGCCGTCCGCGGCGCCGGTGTCGATTCCGGAGTTGTTCGCCACGCACGTGGCTCGCACCCCCGATGCGGTCGCGGTCTCCTCCGCGGAGCACCGCTTGACCTACCGGGAATTGGATGAGGCCGCGAACCGGTTGGCGCACTTGCTGTCTCGACACGGTGTAGCCGCAGGTCAGTGTGTGGCGCTGCTGTTGGAGCGCTCGGCGAAGGCGGTCGTCGCGATGCTCGCGGTGCTGAAGACCGGGGCCGCCTACCTGCCGATCGACCTGGCTCATCCTGACGCCCGGATCGAGTTCATGCTCCTCGACGCCGAACCGGTTGCCGCGGTCACTACTGCCGGTCTTCACCCGCGACTGCGCGGATTCGACCTGCTGGTCGTCGATGTCGACGACTCGGCGGTCGACTGCCAGCCCGCCACCGCGTTACCGCCGCCTGCGGCCGACGACATCGCCTACCTCATCTACACCTCGGGCACGACGGGCGTGCCGAAGGGGGTGGCCATCACCCACAAGAACCTGGCTCACCTGGCCGACTCCACACCGGCGGCGCTGCCTGCCCAGCAGGTGTGGACCCAGTGCCACTCCTACGGCTTCGACTTCTCGGTGTGGGAGATCTGGGCCGCACTGCTCGGCGGCGGGCGCCTGGTGATCGTCCCAGAGGAAGTGGCGGGTTCACCGGCGGAGTTCGATGCATTGCTGATCGCCGAAGGCGTCACGGTGCTCACCCAGACTCCCTCAGCGGTGACGGCGCTGTCACCCGACGGGCTGGAATCGACGGCTGTGCTGCTCGGTGGAGAGGCCTGCCCCGCCGACGTCGTCGACCAGTGGGCGCCGGGCCGCGTCGTCATCAATGCCTACGGCCCCACCGAAGCCACGGTGTACGCCACGATGAGCGCACCTCTGACGGCAGGATCGGGCCCGGCACCGATGGGCGCGCCGGTGCCGACAGCGGCGACGTTCGTGCTCGACGAGTGGCTTCGACCGGTGCCCGAAGGCGTGATCGGTGAGCTGTACGTGGCAGGTCGCGGCGTAGGTGTCGGGTATGTCGGCCGTCCCGCCCTGACCGGCTCACGGTTCGTCGCCTGCCCATTCGGTGCTCCAGGGGCGCGGATGTATCGCACCGGCGATCTGGTGTCGTGGCGGGTCTACGGGCAACTGCAGTATCTGGGTCGCGCCGACGAGCAGGTCAAGATCCGCGGCTACCGAATCGAACTGGGCGAGATCCAGTCGGCGCTCGCCGGCGTCGACGGGGTCGAGCAGGCGGCCGTCATCGTCCGCGAGGATCAGCCCGGCACGAAACGCCTCGTCGGGTATGTCACCGAAACGAGCACCGGAGCAGTCGATTCGACACGGGTACGCCACCTGCTGGCCGAGAAGCTCCCGGCCTACATGGTGCCCACCGTGATCGCGGTGATCGATGCGTTGCCGTTGACGGTCAACGGCAAACTCGACATCCGCGCACTACCCGCACCGGACTATCAGAACCCCGATCAGTACCGCGCTCCGGCTGATGCGGTCGAGGAGATCCTGGCGGGCATCTACGCCCAGGTCTTAGGACTCGAGAGGGTCGGCGTCGACGACTCCTTCTTCGATCTGGGCGGCGACAGCATCTCGTCGATGCAGGTGGTCGCGCGGGCACGGGCAGCCGGGGTGCTGTGCCGACCCCGTGACGTGTTCGTCGAGCAGACCGTGGCCCGGCTGGCGAGGGTGGTCGGAGTCGTCGGCGACGCAGGCCCGGCCGACGAGGGCATCGGGACCGTGGCGCCCACCCCGATCATGCAGTGGCTGAAGGCCGTCGACGGACCGACGGACAGATTCAATCAGACCATCGTCGTGCAGGCGCCGGCCGGCGCCACACAGGCCGACGTCGTCGTCCTGCTGCAAGCACTGCTGGATCGACACGCGATGTTGCGAGCGCACACGCAGGGTTCGGCACTGCATGTGCCCGAGGCGGGTGCGGTCGACGCGGGCGACTGCGTACATCCGGTGGACGCACTCTCCGCCGAGGCGCTGGCGACCGCGCGCTCTCGACTGGACCCGGCAGCCGGAAACTTGGTCAGCGCGCTGTGGGTGGACTCGACCGGACAGCTTGCACTGATCGTCCATCACCTGGCGGTCGACGCCGTATCCTGGCGCATCCTGCTCGAGGACCTCAACATCGCTTGGGCACAACACTACAACGGCCAGGCCATCACGCTGCCGGTCACAGGGACGTCATTCGCCACGTGGGCGACCCGGTTGGTCGAGCACTCGAAGGACCAGGCGGTGGTCGATCACGCCGACGCGTGGAGACAAGTGGTGTCGACCCCGGCCGCGCTGCCCGCTCCGCGACCCGGGATCGACACCTACGCCAACGCCGGACACCTCACCACGACGCTGGATCCGGCCACCACCCGCCGGCTGCTCGGTGATGTGGCCGCGGCATTCCACGCCGGGATCAACGACATCCTGCTGATCGCCGTGGCGTTGGCATGCTCGGAATTCCTAGGCCGCCAAGCCACCGCTGTCGGCATCGACGTCGAAGGACACGGCCGCGACGAGGACATCTCGCCCGACGTCGACCTGTCCCGGACCGTCGGTTGGTTCACCACGAAGTACCCGGTGGCGTTGACCGTCGGCGGAGTGCGCTGGGCGCAGGTCGTCGCCGGTGACGCTGCGCTGGGCACCGTGCTCAAAGGCGCCAAGGAGCAACTCCGCGCCCATCCCGACGGTGTGACCTACGGATTGCTGCGCTACCTCAACCCCGACGTCGACCTCACCGGGTCGGATCCGATGATCGGATTCAACTACCTCGGACGCCTCGGCGCGGGCACAGGTTCAGATGCTGCCGGTGACCTGTGGCGGCCCAGCCGCGACAGCCTTTCGGTCACCGATGCCGCCACCGCGATTCCAATGCCGTTGAGCCATACCGTCGAGGTGAACGCAGCCATCGTCGATGCCGACGCCGGCCCACAGCTCACCGCGACCTGGATCTGGGCACAATCGACTCTCGACCATGAGCAGGTCCGCCGCCTCAGCGGGCTGTGGCTCGCCGCCCTCGCCGGGATCTGCGCCCACGTCGCGAACGGCGGCGGGGGTCTCAGCCCGTCGGATATCGCCCCGGCCCGGCTCACCCAACATCAGATCGACGACCTCGAGCAGAGGTGCCGTATCGCCGACATCTTGCCTCTCACCCCGATGCAGCAGGGAATGCTCTTCCACGCCAACACCACCCGTGGTGACGACGACGTGTACGCCATGCAACTGAACCTGACGGTAGAGGGCCCGCTCGATCCACACCGATTGCGCGATGCGGTCCGCGCCGTGATCAGCCGCCACCCGAACCTGGCCGCGCGTTTCTGCTCGACATTCGACCAACCGATACAGATCATCCCCGCTGATGCCGACGTGCCCTGGCAGTATGTCGACCTGAGCGGGAACGAGCCGAATCCCAGCGATGCGCTCGCGGGGGTCTGCGCCACCGAATCCGACGGAGGCGACCTCACCTTCGGGCCGATGCAGACCATGACCGCCGATCCTGTGACACCACGGCGGTTTGTCGAGGTCGACGCCGGCGGCTTCGATGCCGACGAAGAGATCCAGCGTATGTGCGCGGCCGAGCGCGCCGCGGTCTGCGATCTCGCCGACAGTCCGGCTTTTCGGGTCACGTTGATCCGCACTGCATCTGAGCAACACCGGATTGCGCTGACCAATCACCACATCGTGCTCGACGGT
This sequence comes from Mycolicibacterium pyrenivorans, assembly GCF_025821625.1. Classification (GTDB taxonomy): domain Bacteria; phylum Actinomycetota; class Actinomycetes; order Mycobacteriales; family Mycobacteriaceae; genus Mycobacterium; species Mycobacterium pyrenivorans. The sequence continues at coordinate 5,553 of NZ_JACKSH010000092.1, read as the reverse complement.
TGGTCGCTCCCGATTCTGGCGCGGGACATCTTCGCCAGCTATTACGGACGGAGGCTACCCGCGGCGGGGTCGTATCGCAGGTTCGTCTCCTGGTTGGCCGATCGAGATCTCGATACCGCCCGAGCGGTCTGGCGCGACGTACTGGCCGACTTCGACACGCCCACCCTGGTGGGCCCTTCGGGATGGTTGGGGGGAGGGTCGCGAGGTACCTCGTCGATTCGGGTGTCATCCGACATCACCCAATCCCTGGGCGAATTGGCGCGCTCCTGCCATACCACCATCAGCACCGTGCTGCACGCCGCATGGGCGCAGCTGCTGATGCGGTTGACGGGTCGGCACGACGTCGTGTTCGGCACCGCGGTGTCGGGGCGACCCACCGAGGTGCCCGGTGCGGAATCCATGGTCGGCTTGTTGATCAACACGGTGCCGGTGCGTGCCCGCGTCACCCCGACCACCACCGTCGCGGGCCTGCTCGATCAGCTGCAGAGCGCTCACGCGCACACGCTGGATCACCAGCACCTGGCGCTCAGCGAGATTCATCGGATCACCGGCCACAAGCAGCTGTTCGACACCATATTCGTGTACGAGAACTATCCGCTCGACACCGGCGCGCTGTTCGGCAACGGGTTGACGATCACCGAGATAGCCGGTCGGGAATTCAATCATTTCCCGCTGGCCGTGGTGGCGCAGCCCGGTGAGGAGCTCGGACTTCGCATCGAATTCGACACCGAGTTGTTCGACTCGGCAGACATCGAGGCAATCGCCAAGCGGTTCAAGCGGGTCCTGGCGGCGATGACCGCCCCGTCGGGACGACAGTCATGACGGCTGACCCCGCCCGTCGGCTGTTCTCCATCGATCTGCTCGACGAGGACGAGTACGCCGACCTGGATGAGTGGGGCAACCGTGCCGTTCTGACCGAGCCCGTCACCCCGGTGTCGATTCCGGACGTGTTCGCCGCGCAGGTGGACCTCTATCCGGACGCGGTGGCTCTGGTAGCCGGCGAGAAGCACTGGACGTATCGGGAACTCGACGAGTCCTCGAATCGTCTGGCGCACCTGCTCTCCGACCATGGCGCCAGAGCGGGGCAGTCTGTGGCGCTGCTGGTGGAGCGGTCCGCCCGGGCGATCGTCGCGATCTTGGCGGTGCTCAAGACAGGCGCGGCCTATCTGCCGATCGACCCCGCGCACCCGCAGGCGCGGATCGAGTTCATGGTGGCCGACTCCCGCCCCGTTGCCGCGATCGCCACTGCCGGGCTTGCCGACCGACTCGACGGGTGTGACCTTCCGATCCTCGATGTCGACAACCTCGACACCGGTACCCAGCCCGGCACGGCCCTGCCGTCACCCGCGCCCGACGACCTCGCCCACATCATCTACACCTCGGGAACCACCGGTGTGCCCAAAGGTGTTGCAATCACTCACCACAACGTCACCCGCCTGTTCGACTCGATGGACGTCGGACTGGAGATGTCGGCGGGGCAGGTCTGGACACAGTGCCACTCCTACGCGTTCGACTACTCGGTGTGGGAGATCTGGGGCGCACTGCTGCACGGTGGGCGCCTGGTGGTGGTGCCGCCGTCCGTGGCGGCTTCACCAGTAGAATTTCACGCTCTGCTGGTTCGCGAACAGGTGACCGTATTGAGCCAGACCCCTACGGCGCTGACGGCTCTCTCGCCCGACGGTCTGGAATCGGCCGCGCTGATGGTGGCAGGCGAGGCCTGCCCTGCCGAGGTTGTTGATCGGTGGGCGTCGGGGCGCGTGATGATCAACGGCTATGGGCCCACCGAGACCACGGTCTACGCCACGATCAGCCGGCCGATGAGTCCGGGGGCGAGCGTGCCGATCGGTACGCCGGTGCCTGGAACCGCGTTGTTCGTGCTGGACGGTTGGTTGCGTCCGGTGCCCGCGGGGGTGGTCGGCGAACTGTATGTCGCGGGGCGGGGTGTCGGCTGCGGCTATGTGAGCCGGCCCGGGCTCACCGCATCACGGTTCATCGCCTGCCCCTTCGGTGCACCCGGCACCCGGATGTACCGCACCGGAGATCTCGTCAAGTGGGGCGTCGATGGGCAGCTGCAGTATCTGGGCCGCGCCGACGAGCAGGTCAAGATCCGCGGATATCGCATTGAAATCGGCGAAGTGCGTGCGGCTTTGGCCGGCCTGGACGGCGTCGACCACGCCGTCGTCGTCGCTCGCGAGGACCAGCCCGGAACCAAGCGGCTCGTCGGCTATGTGACCGAATCAGGTTCGGGGAAAATTGATCCCGCCGCCGCGCGGAACTCCCTTGCCGATCGGTTACCGCCCTACATGGTGCCCGCGGCCGTTGTAGTGCTGGACGCTCTGCCGCTGACGATCAACGGCAAACTCGACACTCGGGCACTTCCGGCCCCCGAATATCTCAACGGCCAGCAGTACCGCGCGCCGGCCACACAGGTCGAGAAGATCCTCGCCGAGATGTTCTCTCAGGTACTGGATGTCGAGCGGATAGGGGTCGACGACTCGTTCTTCGACATGGGCGGCGACAGCATCCTGGCCATGCGACTCGTCGCTGCGATCAACACCGGTTTCGATGCCGACCTCTCGGTGCGGGCCTTGTTCGACACACCCACGATCGCTCAACTGGTGCCGGTGCTCGACGGGGAGTCCGGTGGGCGTGAACCCCTGGTGCCGGCCGAGCGGCCTGCGGTCATTCCGCTGTCTTTCGCGCAGAACCGGTTGTGGTTCATCGATCAGTTGCAGGGCCCCTCGCCCGTGTACAACATGGCCGTTGCGTTGCGGCTGCGCGGCAGCCTCGACGCCGACGCCTTGGGCGCCGCACTCGGCGATGTGATCGCCCGGCACGAATCGTTGCGGACCGTATTTCCCGACACCGACGGTGTGCCGCGCCAGGAGGTGCTCGCTCCCGAGTCCGCCAACCTCGGGTGGAATGTCGTCGACGCCACGGGATGGTCGCCGGCCCGACTGAGCGACGCCATCGATACCGTTGCGCGTCACACGTTCGACGTGACCACCGACATTCCGCTGCGGGCCATCCTTTTCCGCGTCACCGACGACGAGCACGTGTTGGTGGGCGTGGTGCATCACATCGCCGCCGACGGGTGGTCGATCACTCCCCTTGTGGCCGATCTCTCCACGGCGTATGTCGGTCGGTGCGCCGGTCACGCGCCGAACTGGTCCGAACTGCCGGTGCAGTATGTGGATTACACGCTGTGGCAGCGGGCGCGACTGGGCGATCTCCGAGACGGCCAGAGTTTGACCTCCGCGCAGCTGGCGTATTGGCGGGAAGCGCTGGCCGGGATGCCCGAGCGGCTGCAGCTGCCGACGGATCGGCCCTACCCGCCTGCCGCCGATCAACGGGGCGCCAGCGTGACGGTGGACTGGCCTGCTCAGTTGCAGCAACGAATACGGGAGGTGGCCGGCGAACACAATGCCACCAGCTTCATGGTGGTGCAGGCCGCACTGGCGATCCTGTTGTCCAAGATCAGCGCCAGCTCCGATGTGGCGGTGGGCTTCCCGATCGCCGGACGAAATGACCCCGCGCTCGACGCGCTGGTCGGCTTCTTCGTCAACACGCTGGTGTTGCGGGTTGATCTGTCCGGTGATCCGTCCATCGCCGAGACGCTGGCCCAGGTGCGACGGCGCAGCCTCGCCGCCTACGAACACCAGGACGTGCCGTTCGAGGTCCTCGTCGAACAACTCAACCCCGCCCGGAGCCTGACCCATCATCCGCTCGTCCAGGTGATGCTGGCCTGGCAGAACCACGATCCCGCAACAGATTTCGCGCTGGGCGATCTGCTGGTGACACCACTGCCTGCGAAAACCGACACCGCCCGCACGGACCTGTCGTTCTCGCTGTCCGAACAGTTCACCGACGACGGCGAGCCCGCAGGGATCGGGGGGTTGGTGGAGTACCGCACCGATGTATTCGACGCAGGCACCGTCGCGACGATGGCCGCCCGCCTGCTGAGGGTGCTGGAGGCGATTGTCGGTGACCCGCACGGACGTGTGTCGGCGATCGATGTGCTCGATCCCGGTGAGCACGACCACCTGGACGAGGTCGGCAATCGGGCGGTGTTGGCTTCGCCCGCACCCGGGGTGTCGGTGTCGGAGTTGTTCGCCGCGCAGGTGATCCGTTGCCCGGAGGCGGTGGCGGTGACCTTCGAGGGCCGGTCGCTGAGCTACCGGGAACTCGAGGAGCGTTCGAACTGGTTGGCGCATCTACTGTCTGACCACGGTGTAGGCGCGGGTCAGTGTGTGGCACTGCTGTTGGAGCGCTGCACCGACGCGGTGGTGGCGATGCTCGCGGTACTCAAGACCGGCGCGGCCTACCTGGCGATCGACCCCGCACTACCCGACGCGCGGATCGCGTTCATGCTCACCGACGCCACACCGACCGCAGCCATCACCACCCAGGC
>NZ_JACKSH010000092.1:0-979 GCF_025821625.1 Mycolicibacterium pyrenivorans | reverse complement strand
CTGGACGCAATGCCATTCGTATGCGTTCGACTTCTCGGTGTGGGAGATCTGGGCCGCACTACTCGGCGGCGGCCACCTGGTCATCGTGCCCGAAAACGTGACATCCTCCCCGCCAGACTTCCACGCACTGCTGATGCGTGAACACGTCAACGTCCTCACCCAAACCCCCTCGGCAGCCACCGCACTCAACCCCGACGGCCTCGACGACGTCGCCGTGCTCTTCGGCGGAGAAGCCTGCCCCGCCGACATCGTCGACCGCTGGGCACCCGGGCGGGTCGTGATCAACGCCTACGGCCCCACCGAGATCACCGTCTACGCCACCATGAGCACACCCCTGACACCAGGATCAGGCCCCGCACCCATCGGCGCACCCGTGAATGGCTACACCCCGTCCCCCCAGGAACGGTCGGCGAACTCTACATCGCCGGCCACGGCGTCGCCGTCGGCTACCACGGACGCACCGCCCTGACCGCATCACGGTTCATCGCCTGCCCCTACGGGGCACCCGGCACCCGCATGTACCGCACCGGCGACCTCGTCGCATGGCGCCCCGACGGACAACTGCACTACCTCGGACGCGCCGACGAACAAGTCAAAATCCGCGGCTACCGCATCGAACTCGGCGAAATCCACACCGCACTGGCCGCAGCCGTCATCGCCCGCGAAGACCAACCCGGCATCAAACACCTCGTCGGCTACATCACCGGCACCGCACACCCCACCGCCGCACGTAACCACCTCGCCCAACAACTGCCCGCCTACATGGTCCCCGCGGCCGTGGTAGTGCTGGACACCCTGCCCCTGACCGTCAGCGGGAAACTCGACACCCGCGCCCTGCCCGCACCCGACCACACCGGCACCGACCACTACCGCGCCCCNACCGACGCCGTCGAAGAAATCCTGGCCGGCATCTACNCCCAAGTCCTCGGACTCNAACACATCNGCATCGACGACTCCTTCTTCGACCTCGGCGGCGACA
>NZ_JACKSH010000091.1 GCF_025821625.1 Mycolicibacterium pyrenivorans | reverse complement strand
GTCCAGTTGATGAGCCAGCCGATCACTGCGGTGAACAACGGAATGCTCAGGAAAGCGAACCACTCCATCGGGGTGTTGATCTGGCTCAACGTCCAGTCTCGATTGACCAGCCAACTCCAGAATTCGCTGAGCGTCGTCCTCACCGCCTTTCGTCGAGCAAAGGTGATTCGCCGACGAGGATGGCTGGTCACCTGTGCGAGTGCACATTAGCCGTTGTTGCGATAACAGACGGCGACTTGTGTGGTGCTTGCTGCACGGGCCGGGCGAATCCTGGGTGGCGGCGCCCGCCAGGAACACGAGGCATCGGGCGGAGTCCGTCATGACGCCGTCAGGACGATTCCGTTCGGCGCTGCCGACGCAGGTTCTGACGCAGGGGTTCCGATCACGGTGCCGACGGCCGTCCCGTTTGCGGTGGCAATGGTGAGGGTGGTTCCGGGTACCAGATTGTCGTCGGCGACGGTATTCCCAGAGAACCAATCATTGAGCCATTGCCCGGACAATTGCGTCAGGGCCAGTGAGTTCTG
>NZ_JACKSH010000090.1 GCF_025821625.1 Mycolicibacterium pyrenivorans | reverse complement strand
CGAACAAGATCAACCCGACGACGGCGCCACAGGCCACATCAGCACGCTCAATGACGACCGCATACCCCGTCGTCGTCATCCCGAGAGACGGTCAACAAACGACCTGCGCGCCCGTGAACGTCACACGCCACCCAGAGGCTGTTGGAACCGCTGGTGACCTGGGGAAACGCACCACCGCTGCTTCCTGGGGTCAAGTGGTCGCAGGTTCAAATCCTGTCAGCCCGACAGAGAGATAGCAGGTCACAGGCGGTTTTCACGCCGTCGGCGCGGTCTCGACAATTGCAGGGCGGCCCACTTAGCAAGTTGCGGGCGCTCTATCTTGGAGTTGTGGCGCGGATCCACGGGCAGCCTGCGCTTGAAGAGGATGGCATGGATCTTGTTCGCCATCTGAGAATCTGCAGCCCGCTCGAGCAGTTCTCGGCGTAAACCGGCGAGCTCGTTATTACCAACGTCGGGCTCGACCTCGACGCAGAGGACGGGCAGCTCGCCCACCGGTGCGGGCACTCCCACCAGTCCACTTCGCCTCACCTTGGGGTGAGCGTCGAAGAGCGGCTCCACTTGCAGCGGAAATACGGTCCCGCCATCTGCCTTCACCCGCTGCGACACCCGACCGCAGACCCAGAGCTTGCCCTGCGCGTCCAGGTAGCCGACATCCCCAAAGCGCTGCCAGGCCCCTTGTGGGTCGGGCACCTTGTTCTTCCGCGTGCTCTCGGGGTCGAGGTAGTACTCGGGGCTCACGTGCTTGCCCCGCACCAGGATTTCGCCGACTTGCCCCGTGGGCAGCTCCGACGCCTCCTCGATGGAGTCGATGGGACCGTCCACGATGTCGATGATCTTCAATTCGACGCCCGGCAGGGCGTAACCCACACAGATGCCGGCACCCTGCTCGGTCATGTTCCACACGCTGTCAAGGTGCTCGCGACTGCCGATCTCGGTCGACGGCATCGCCTCGGTGGCTCCGTAGTTCGCCGCTAACTCTCCGTCGGGCGCCATGACCGCGCCGAGCATTCTTTCGACCGGACCGGAGACCGGCGCCCCGGCCCCGATGACTCGTTTCAGAGAGGGCATCGTCAGGTTGCGCGCAAGCGCTTCCCGTGCCAGGTTCTCGATCAGGATCGGCGCGGCGAAAAACGACCCGACCTTGCAGTCGTTGATGACCTGGATCAGAGCGGTCGAATTCACCTCGGCCGGGCCTTGTCGCGCGAAGTCGATGGGCGGCACTACCATCGTGCCGCCGGCACTGATGGGGATGAAGAGGAACGCGGGGAAGACGGCCATATCCACCGGGACCTCGTTGTCCGGATCCCAGCGCCAGCTGTGGTGCGCGTTGCGGAATACCTGACAGAAGTTGCGATGCAAGTACAGCGACGGTTTCGCCGGCCCGGTGCTGCCGGTGGTGTAGAGAACGGCGCACGGATCGTCCGGGCCGACTCTTGGCGGCTGCGGCTCAGCGGGCGCTTGTTTTCGCAGCGACCTGATCGATCGCGCGCCCGGGAAGGGTGGAAACCCGGTGATAGTGCGGGCTCCCGGAACGAGTGGGCTTCCCGTGAGAACAAGCTTCCGGAGGTCTCGAGGACCCCATCCGAACGTGATCCGTCCGAGGTGCGCGAGCGCGGGGCCCAGGAACGCCTCCGGCTTCACGCGGCTGAGCCGTTCCGCAACGTTGCGATAGCCGACCGCGGGGTCGATCCAGATGGACAAGGCGCCCACCCGCGTGAGGGCCACGCCCACGACGCAGGTCTCGTAGCTGGGCGGCGACATGCAGACGATGCGGGTCATCTCGGCGATGCCCATCTCGCGCAGCCCCACGGCGACCGACTCGGCGTCGGCCGACAGCTCGGCGTAGGTGTGGCGCTTGTAGCGGCGCGTGCCGTAGCCTTCCCAGCCGTCCAGCTCGATGACCGCGATGCGCCCAGGGTCCTCACGCGCTACCCGCAACACGATGTCGGCGAGGTTGAAGATGTCGTCGGGGAACGGCTCCATCTCAGGCGTGCGTCGCCGCGGCGGCCTGTAGGAACCCGTCGATGATCGAGGCGACCTCATCCGGCTGCTCCAGCATCAGCAGGTGGCCGGATTCGGGTAGCCATTCCTGGCGTGCGGGGTGCAGGGTCGAATTCAGGCGGCGTCCCGCCTTGGGTGAGACGATCTTGTTCTTCAGCCCCCAGATGGTGCAGATGGGAGGGAAGCCCTGCTGCGGCGCGAGGTTGTCGATGACCGAGTAATTCTCCAGGTCGTCGAGCACTCCGAGCAGCGACTCCAGCTGGCCAGTGGCCGTGTAGCTGCCGGCGAGTTCGGGGTTGCGCTGGAGCTTGAGGGCTCGGCCGCGCGGCCCCAGCTGGAACAGGGTGGCGGCTGAGCCAATGCCGTTGGTGAGCTTCAGTTGCCCGAGCAACCGGTACACCTGCCGATTGATTGCCGGCAGCCGCTCCCGTATCCACAGGAACGGTCCCAACCAGCCACCCAGGAAGGTCGACTCGGTGAGCGGGTTGCACAGCACCAGGGCCTTCACCTTGTCCTGATGGCGTTCGGTGAACGCGAGGGAGATGGCGCAACCCATGCAGTTGCCTACAAGCGCGACCTTCTCCAACCCTCGTGAGCTGACGAACTCCTCCAGCATCGCTACGTAGTTGTCCAGGGTGTAGCCCGCGCCGGGCTTGGCCGAGTTGCCGAACCCCAGCAGGTCAAGGGCGAAGATCTCGTACTTGCCGGCGAGTCTGTTCGCTACTTCCTTCCAGATGGCGTGCGACGAGCCACCGTTGTGGAGCATGATCACCGGCTCACCCTGCCCGGTGTGCTCATACGTGATCAACAATCCCCGGAAGTCGAAGCTCTCCAACGCAATCCGCCCTCGCATCTGTGGTCATTACGATACCGCCGCGCTGCACAACAACAGCCTGGTGCCGACCGCGGCGGCCAGCCACTCAGCTCCGGCACCGCGGCCTTCCACCCAGCCGACACCGTTTCTCTATGCAATCACGGCACCTAGCCCGCGGGGTAGGGCCCGAAGTCCCATACCCGATAGCCAATAGTCGGTGGTGAGGCATAACCGCATGATGCTCGACACCGCAGTCGATCCGCGGCCCGCGGTGCCCGGCGGCCGCGTCCAGATGTGCTCGAAGCGGTTGCTGGCCGGTTCGCATCGAACAAGGCGCTGCGCAAGGAGATTGCCGAGCTGCGTCAGGCCAATGAGATCGTGGCGCGCGGTACGGATCGAAGCACAAGACCACCGCTGCCGATGACAATCATGTGCCGTATCCCGATCTGGTCGACCGACACTTCTACGCTGCGACCCCAAATCGGTTGTGGGTGGCCGACTTTACCTATGTGTCGACCTGGACGGGGTTTGTCTACGTCGCATTCGTCATCGACGCCTGCAGTCGCCGCGTCCGGGCTAGCGGGCCGCCCGATCGATGACCACCGACCTCGTTCTCGACGCCACCGAGCATGCCTTGTTCGCCCGCGCCCAGAACGGCACCACCCGCTTGCGCGGGTTGATTGCCCACAGTGACGCCGACAGTCAACACACCTCGGTGGCGTTCACCGAGCGGACCCGACGGTGGTCTCGGCGAGCGCGTTGTCCAATGCAGTCGCCGACTGAGCCGACCGAGGCTCCACACCGTCGTCGATGGGTCGTTCAAGAACGAACTCATCCGTCGGAAAGGCCCCTGGCGTCACGTACCAGGTCGAACTCACGACCGCCGAATGGGTCGTCTGGTTCAACACCGAACGCCCCCACGAATACCTCGCCGACTTCACCCCCGAAGCCGCCGAGACGCTCTACCACGATCACAGAACCACCCCACCAAGAGCAGGGTGATCAACGAGAACAGTCTCGGCCTCAACGGGACGGGTCATCAGGTGATCGCATGTTCAAGTCCTAGTTGCAGCGCTCCCGACGGCGCCCCGGGCGATGGAAGTTCAACGCCAGTTCATTGCTGGATTACGGTGGGCCGCGTGATGTCGGCCAACACCCGCCGGGCGGCGCTGCTCTTCGCATTCGCCTTCGCCGTGATGGCAGACCCGGTGTCCTCGGTCGCCTACGCGATCGAAGCGGCCCTGCGTGCGTTGGACGGCAACCTCGCGATGCTGCTACCCACGATGGCTCTCGTCGTTGCGATCGTCGCCGTCCTGGTCGTCAACTATCACCAGATAGTGGGCCGCTATCCGCAAGGTGGGGGCGCGGCCGCGGCGGCGGCCGACGCATTCGGCGAAGCCAGCGCATTCATCCCCGTCGGCGCACTCATCGTCGACTTCGTCCTCACCATCGCGATCAGTTGCGCCGCCGCCGCCTCTGCGGTGATCGCGTTCTTCCCCAACCTGGCGGACCTCCGTCCCCTGATCGCTCTGCTCTTGGTCACCGGCGTCGCTGCCGTCACGTGGTTCGGCCATCGGGGCCGCGTCGTGTTCGCGGTGATGACAGTCGTATTCGTCGCCCTCACCGTGGTCGTCCTCATCTGCGGGCTCTTCGTCACGCCACTGCCAGGTCCGCCCGTCAACGCCGCCCCTGGGCATGGCCCACCTTTGGCGGTCGCACTCGCATTCCCGGTAGCCATGGCACTCGCCACGGGTATCGAGGCCCCGTCGTCGGCTATCGCACAGCTCGGGCAGCTCGACGATCCCGGCCGCCGCAGATTCGGTCGGATTACGTTGTGGCTCACGCTGATCATCGTCGGCACTCTCACCCTGGCCCTGACTGCCGAACTGGTACATCTGCGCATCGGCGTCCCGCCCGCCGACAGCACGCAGATCGCCGAACTCGCACGCATCGCCACCGCCCCGCCGGTGTTCGCCGCCTTCCAACTCGCCACCGCACTGCTGCTGCTATCGGCGGCCAGTTCCTCCTTCCAAGCCGGCCCGGGCCTGTTGAAAGCGCTGGCACGTCGGCGTGACCCAGACGGAACCCGCGCCGGGATCCTGCCCGCCTGGCTGGGCCGGACCAACAGCGGATACACGCCGTATTGGGGTGTCGTGGTGTTCATGCTCGCCGCGGGCGCGGTCACCTTGGCCGCACGTGGACGCGACCAGGAACTGGTGCTCTTCTACGCCGCGGCCGTGTTCGTGGCCTTCCACGCCGGCCTGGTCTCCATGTGCCGCTTCTCGTGGCAGCAGAGGCGATTCGGCTCCCTTGCAATCAATCTGACGGGCACCGCCGCAGTGAGTTTCACGCTGGTCATCAACGTGACTCGAGGGGAGCCCATTGTCTCCATCGCATCGGCCGTACTGATCGCCGCCGGACTGTATGTGCTGTGGATTCGGGCCGGCCGACCGCGGGGCATCGGGCATTCGGAGTCTGCGCCGATTCCGAAGGCGACGGCCACCCGCTAAGCCATGTCTTCCGTATGGCGGTCCAGCAGATGCATGCGCTCAGAACGACGGCGACGCGATGGGCGAGGGCCTGGGGGTCGGCGAATGAGGGCAGGCGCTGGCTGCTTAACACACGGGGCTGAGTCCCTCATCTGCCTGTGCGGTGGACGTTGTATTCAGCCAAGTTCAGTCCACTGCACGCTTACCCCGCCCTTCGCGGCGACGCCGCGGAGACGAAGGGGGTTCGATCAACGAAGCGAATCGATTAGCCGGCTTAGCTCTTGGCAATTGCTAGCCGGCGGCGGGAGAACGGCCGACTGCAGCCCGACCTGGCTGCGGTACCAACACTGCCAATGGTAGGGGCAGGAAACGGTGGCGAGCAATAGGCAGCCGGGGGTGGCATGGCAGCGTGCTCGGTTGCAGATGTCGTCCTGGACGGACCTCGAACGGTCCGGCGGGGGCCGTCAGTCGTGGTGGTGCGCCCCGCCGGCGTCGTGTGGAGCCTCCATCTGAGGCAGGGCGGGTCCGGGCAGCGGCGGTGCCGTAGCGGGTCGCGTCACTTGGACATCCATCGGAACGGCGGGCTCCGACTGGTCGTGGTGGCCGTCCGCGTGCTCGCTGTGCGGGGCCTGGTGTTCACCTTGGGCCTCGTCCGACCCGTGGTGGTGGTCATGGCCCTGAAGGCCCGAAGCCACTCCTGCAGTCACCGCAACGGCGACGACGGTGTGGGCGCCGAGCAGAATCAGTGCGCTTCCGAAGCTCGACACCGGCTCTGCCCGGTCGCCTCTGAACCACGCCCATGCCGCACCCATGACGATGTAGCACTCGAGAAGCAGCGCACATATGCCGGCGGCATGTACCGCTTCCGGCTGCCCGGCGTTCGGGCCGAAGGGCTCACCCATGGTCAGCGACCAGACCCACAGTGCGGCGAAACCGGCATTGGCCATGATCCCCACAGCGAAAAGCACGGCCGGGGGGCGGCTCCAGGCGAGCAACGCCCAAATCAGTTGAAACACCGCAATCGAGGCGAAAAAGACTCCTGAGGGCAGCCAGCTCTCCCAGTGGGACGGCGTGACGGCGAAATGAATCACCGCTGCGCCAAGCGACGCGGTCGCCGCCGCGCGGGCAGCCAGCCTGCTGTCGGTTCCTGATACTGCCCTGGAAGTCATTGCCCCGATGGTGCCGATCGGCGGCGAAGCAGGACAAGCACCAGGCCATAACGTTCGGATGTCAGATTCGCAGTGAGCCGACCCGCGGCTCACGCTGGTGGCGTTGGGGGCAGCGGCGATCGTTACGATGAAGGCGATTCTGTCCTCGCTGTAGAGGGAGCCGGCGCACGTGGGAGCTCGACGAAAGACACGTGTGCTGCTTCTCGCGGCCGCGGTGATGTGCGGCGCGCTCCTGGCCGCAGTGGCCATCACCACGCGAGACGCCGGAACCACCGACTCGACATCCGTGGACACCCCCGAGCATGCAGCGCAGCAGCGGTGTGAACGGGATGTGGTATCGCGGATGGTGACACCGTCGACAGCGAAAGTCTCCGACATCACCGTGACGGACACGCGACTGGACCCGGAAGTCATGGACCTGTTCGCGTTGTTGAGCGGCGGGTCCCTCAATGGCATCGACCACTCCCGCATCAGCGTGCGCAGTGTGGGCGGTGTTGTCGAGGTTCCCAGCGAAGTCGGCGGCGCGCTGCGTGACCCGTTCACATGCCGGGCGTATTTCGTCGACGGTGATCTCGTCGACACGCTCGTCGTGTTCGACCACGACCATTGACCTCCGCAGATGCCGCTCGGTGGAGCCGAGGCCTACCCTCGCTCGGCGAGCTCAGCCAGGTGCGTCAACGAGTTGTCCAGGTGTTGCCGGGGGAACGGCGGGAACTCGATATCGCGAGGGCGCGGCACCCGCGACCAGTCGTAGGTGAGCGTGACTTCGGTCTGGTCGGTCCCGACCGGCTCGAGGTGGTAGCGCCAGAGCCACCCGCCGTACTCGACGGGGGCGTCGTCGTCGAATCCTTGCCGACCGGGAATGTGGCGCGGTTCCGCTCCGGGCTGCCACGCGATGGCACGTGGCCGATCGAACACCTCGACCCGGTTCGCCATTTCGTAGTCCTTGTTGGGGTGGTTGTCGTGATACATGCCCATCCGGAAGATCTGGCCGGTTCCGGTGAGACGGTCGCCGTCGACAGGCTTGCGCACCCATCCGGTGCCGTCGATCGACGCGTGGGTCGAAGGATCGGCCAGCAGGTCGAACACGGTGTCGGCCGCCGCGTTGATGACGGTTCTCGCGACCATGGTTTCTTCAGTCATGCCTGTACCGACTGCCGGCGGCCGGAAGATTCATCGAACCGCCGGGCGCTAGTTTGGTCCGATGCACGAACCGAGTCGGGCGGCCGACGCTCTGCAGGCGGATTACTTTCAGGAGTTCTTGTCGCGTGAGCGTGCCGAGTTGTTGGCGGAGGTGACCGGCCACGTCAAGAGACTGACCCTGTCGATGACCACGGGGCCGTCGACAGCGATAGGTCACCATCGTCGGTGTGTTCGTATGGCGGAGCGCCAGATTCGGGCCATCGACCGCATGCTGGCGGCGCTGGAACGTCGATTCTCCGACGGCGAGGTCAGGCGTCGAGCTTGACCAGCTCCGCTGCGGCGCGACGCTCGACGAACAGGGGAACGAAGTCCCGGATGGGTCGACCGTCGAAACGCGCGTACTGCGATCTGCTGTTCGGTCAACGCGATGAGCTTGTGACGAACGTCAGGTGTCGTCGAGACGCCCGCACGTGCCACATCCCCGGTCAGCGCAGCGCGGCCCGACCCCGGATCCGGCCGAGCACGATCAACGCCAGGAGAGTGACGGCCAGCAGCAGTGTGGTGCTCGCCGCCGCCTGGAACACCTGCCCGCGGTCGGTCAGCCCGAAGATGGTCACCGGCAGCGTCTTCCACGTCGCCGGATACACCATGACCGTGGCGCCGAGCTCACCCATCGACAGCGCCACGGCGAGCCCGGCGGCAGCGCCCAGCGCGGGCAGCAGCAGCGGCAGCGTGATCTTCACCAGCACCCGCACCGGGCCTGCGCCCAGCGACTCCGCGGCCTGCCGGTAGGCGGGATCCAGCCGGTCCAGCGCGGCGGAGACGGCGCTGAACGCGAACGCCAACACCAGTGCGGTGTGGGCGAGGACGACGATCCAGCGGGTTCCGCCCAGCAGCAGCGGCTTCGAATTGAACGCGATCAGCAGACCCAGGCCGATCGCCACCGACGGCACGGCGATCGGCAGATGGAACACCGCGTCGGTGATCTTCCGGAGCCAACTCGGCGCCTCACGCGCCGCCAACGCCGCCCACGTCCCGATCACGAGCGCGGTGCCGCCGGCGAGGAACGCCGTCTGCAGGCTGACCGACAGGCTGGCCAGATCCTCCCCGGACAGCGCGTCACCGAACCGGGCGAGGCCAAGATCGGACGGCAGGGGTCCGGTCCACGATCCGGCGAGACCCGCCACCACGACGGTGCCAAGCGGCAGGACGAACACCACCAGGACCGCCACCGCGAACACGGCCAGCACCACGGCGCTACTGCGTCGGCTCCACAGCAGCATCGCCCACCCCTCTCCCCGCGGTGAGCCGGCTGAAGGCGAGGCGGTAGAGACCGTAGAGCAGTAGCGACAACAACACCTGGACGGTGGCGATCACCGCGGCACCGGGCAGGTCGAAGGTCACGATCCCGCGCGTGTAGATCAGCACGGGCAGGGTCATCACACCCTTGGCTCCGGTGAACAGCACGATGCCGAACTCGTTGAGCGTCAACAGCAGAACGAGGCCGCCACCCGCTGCCAACGCGGGCCACGCCTCCGGCATCACCACACGGCGCAACACCATCGACGGTGACGCGCCCAGACTCGCCGCGACGTCGAGTTGGGCGCGCGGGATCAGCGCGAACGCCGCCAGCAGCGGCCGCACCACGAACGGCGTGAAGAACGTGATCTCGGCGGTGATCACCCCGGCCGGGGTGTAGAGGAAGTCCAGCAGAGGGGAGGACGATCCGGTGACCGCCGAGATGGCGGCATTCACCGCCCCGGCGCTGCCGTAGAGAAAAGTGAACGCGAGCGTGATGAGAAACGACGGCAGCGCCAGCACCGTGTCGATCAGCCGGCCCACCACCGTCGACCCCGGAAACGGAACGAACGCCAACACGATCGCGAGGAACGTGCCGAGCACCAGACAGCCCAGCGTCGAGGTCGCCGCAATCACCACCGTCCGCCACAACGCGTCGCGGAAGACCTGTGAGCCGAGGACCTCGCCCCAGGAGCCGCCGACCGAAGACTCCCAGAACACCCGCAGCAGCGGATAGAGCACCACCAGCAGCACCAGCGCCAGTGGCGGCAGCACCCATAGGGCGGCCTTCCCGCGTCGCGCCGGCCTGGTCGGTGGTGACGCGGCAGTCGGCGCCTCGAGAAGCGTTGTCACGGAGTTCTTTCCGTGCAGACGAGGACACCGGCGGGCTGGGGGAGGAGCAGCCCGACGACGCTGCCGGTCTCGAACGGGGTGTGTCCGGGCACGTCGACGTCGACCTGCACGTCGGGCAGCCCGTCGACGTCGAGCACCAGCCGGGTGACCGCACCCCGCCACACCGCCGCCATCACCGTGGCCTGCAGCGCGCCGCGTTCCCGCGTCGAGACGACCTGCAGCGCGTGCGGGCGCACACACAGAAGCGCCGGGGAGCCCGGGCCCCAGTCGGGGTGCCCGAAGTCGGGCTGCGGGGCCTCGGCGTTGACGGTCCGTGGGCCGACGGTGACCAGTGCGGAATCGCCGATCACCCGGCCCACCGTGCACGGCAGCAGATTGGCCCCGCCCAGGAACGCGGCCGTGAAGCTGGTGGGGGGACGCTTCCACAGGTTCTCGGCCGTGTCGACGTCCATCAGCCGGGCGTCGTTCATCACGACGATCCGGTCGGCCAGGGCCAGTGCTTCGGCCTGGTCGTGGGTGACGTAGAGCATCGCCGTGTCCGGCAGTGCCTCTTTGAGGCGCTGCAGTTCGGCCAGCATGGACTGCCGCAGTTGCGCGTCGAGGGCGGCCAGCGGCTCGTCGAGCAGCAAGACCGCGGGCCGGATCGCCAGCGCCCGAGCGATCGCAACCCGCTGCTGCTGACCGCCGGACAGCTCACGGGGCAGGCGCTTCTGATAACCGGCCATCCCGACCATGTCGAGCGCCTCGGACACACGCGGCATGACCTCCCGACGCGCCACCTTCTGGGCGCGAAGGCCGAACCCGACGTTGTCGGCGACCGACATGTGCGGGAACAGGGCATACGACTGCACGACCACTCCGATCCCGCGACGCGCCGGCGGCAGATCGGTGACGTCGCGTCCCGCCAACCGCACCGCGCCCGAGGTCGGCCGCACGAATCCGGCCAGCGCGTTGAGTGCGGTGGACTTTCCCGATCCGCTCGGGCCCAGCAGCGCCACCGTCTCACCCGCGGCCACCCGCAGCGAGAAGTCGACCAGGGCGTCGGCGGCCTTGCCGCCGCGGCCGTAGGACACCCCGACCCGGTCGAAAACGATTGCCGGAGTGCCGGTTTGAACCCTGGTGGGCTGGAGGGTCCGTCCGACCGACGCGACGCGGGTGTCGGCCATGTCAGCTGCCGGTGGCCTGCTGGTATGCGGCCAGGTCGGCATCCAGATCAGCGAGCACAGCGTCCCAGTCGGGCACCCAGACCTCCACGCCGTCGAGGACCGCGCCCGGGGTGTTGGGCTCGGGGGCACCGGTGTCCTTGAGGGACTCGAGCACCGGGATGCCCAGCGCCTCACCGGCGACGGTCTTCTGGGTGTCCTCGGAGATCAGGAACGCGAGCAATTGCTTAGCCTCGTCGGGATGCGGCGCCCCGGCGGTCACCCCGGCAACGTAGGGCAGCGAGATGCTGGTCCGCTTCCCGCCGGGACCTGCCGGGATGAAGATGGTGAACTCGGATCCGTCGTCCTTGATGGACGCCAGGTTCATCTGCACGTCGCCGTTGGCGACCAGCAGTTCACCGTTGCTGACCTTGGGCTGGAGCTTGCCGGTGGACGACGACGGTCCGACATTGTTGGCCTGCAACGCTTTCAGGTACTCCAGGGCGCCCGGCTTGCCGCGCAGGTGCTGCAGCAGGACCAGGACGGCGGTGCCGTCGCCGGCCTGGCCGGGTGTCGAGTACTGCAGCTTGCCCTTGAACTCCGGCTTGAGCAGGTCGTCCCAGGCGACCGGCGGCGGGTTCGCGCCCGGGTTGGCGATGAAACTCAGCGCGTTGTCGACGATCGGCATGTAGCTGCCGTCCAGCCCGACCTGGTCGGCGGCGATGCCGCTGGTGTCAGCTCCGCTGGGCTGCAACAGATTCAACTGCGCGGCCTTCTGGATGAAGGGCGGCAGGGTGACCAGCAGGTCGGCCTGGGGGTTGGACTGTTCCTTCTCGACGCGCGACACCACCTCGCCGGAGCCTGCCTCCACGAGGTTGACGTTGATGCCCGTCTCCTCGGTGAACCTCGCGAACGTGGCCTCGTACCAGGTACCGAGGCCGTCGGCGCTGTACACGGTCAGGGTGGTGCCGGCGCCGGAACCGGAGCCTCCGGTGCCGCCGCAGGCGGCGGTGAGGATGCCGACGGCCACCGCGGTCACCGCCGCGATGGTGGTGCGTAGTTTCATGTATCAGCCTTTCAGGAGCAGATCGGTGAAGTCACAGACGGACGGCACGATGTGGGTGGCGCCTGCCGCGACGAGTTGGCGCTCGTCATGGGCGCCGGTGAGAGTGCCTGCCGCGATGGCCGATCCGGCCCGCAGCGCGCTCTCGATGTCGCTGGTGGTGTCACCGAGTACGGCGACCGAGCGCACGCTGTCGGCGCCGGTGCGCAGCAGTGCGGTGAGGATCAGGTCCGGACAGGGGCGGCCCCGGATTCCGTCGCCGGGGGCCAGCACCAGGTCGACGAGATCGTGCCAGCCGAGAGCAGCGATCAGCTTGGCCTGGGTGGCGCGGGAGAATCCGGTGGTCAGCGCGACCTTGATCCCGCCGGCCCGCAGCCGGGAGAGTGCTTCCGCGGCACCGGGTATCGGCTCGGCGTGACCGGCGCCGATCAGTGCCGCATAGGCGTCCTCGAACGCTGCGTTGGCCCGCTGCGCGGTCGCCTCGTCGTCGAAGAGCGCCCGGAAGACGGTGATCTTGGACTGGCCCATCGTGTCGAGCACGTACCCGCGGGCGTGATCGCGCTCCGGTCCGGCCGACGGCAGGCCAACCACGTCGGCCGCCGCCTCGAAGGCCCCGACCACCAGCCCGTCGTCGACGACCGTCGTGCCGGCCATGTCGATGACCGCCAACTGTATTCCGTTGTCACGCATGCTCATAGTCCGATCCTGTCTGCTGTCTGCTCACCGATGACGGGGCCCAGCGTCATGCCACGGCCACCGGGACCGGTGACCACCCACACGCCGTCGCCGACCTGTTCCCGGTAGGCCAACCGGCCCGGGTCCACACACTGGCTGTAGACGCCCGCCCACCGCTGCCGGATGGGCGGCAGGGGCCGGCCGAGCAGTTCCTCGACGACGCCGGCCAGGTAGTCGTAGGGGGCCTCGGTGACGTCGAAGCCGAACGGCTCGGTGTACTCGTGGGTGTCGCCGATCGTGAGACCGCCGTCGAGACGCTGCACGCACAGCAGTTGCATGCGGTGCTCGTCGGCGACGAGGTCTTGATTCTGGTTGCGTCGCAGCGCGTCCAGCGCGTTACCGGCGAAGGCGGGGTAGTAGCGCATGCTGTCGCCGTCGGCGATCGCGGTGGTGAGCGGCTCGTCCAACGGTGCCGTCTGCATCATCTGCAGCCGGACCCGTCGCACGGGGATGTCGCCGGCGAGCTCGCGGACCAGTCCGCCGTGTGCGGCGCCGGCGCACACGATCACGACATCGGCGTCCTGGGTGTTCCCGCGGTCGTCGACGACCCGTGTGCCCGTGACTGCCCGCGCCTCGGTCGCGGGCAGGAACGTATACCTCCCGGTGGCCTGCAGGGACGCGCGGATCGCGGGCAGTGCCTGCCGGGACTCGACGGCTCCGTCGCGGGAGCAGTGCAGGGCGGCAACGAATTTGCCGCGCAACGCGGGGTTGATACGGCGGGCTTCTGCGGGTTCGACGACCCGGAATCCGCGGCGGCCCGCATCGGCGCGCGTGCACACCTCCTCGGCGACGGCCACCTCGGCGGGGGTGCGCAGGAGTGTCAGCGAACCGCAGGGACGGAAGCCGATGGCGGGCACCTCGTTGCCGAGGTCCTCCCACAGGGCGCGCGATCGCAGGCCGGCGTCGAGCTCGCCGGAGGATCGTCCGGACACCCACACCAGTCCGAAGTTGCGCACGGTCGCTCCCCGGGCTTCGGTCTCCCGTTCCAGGTGGGTCACGTGGTGGCCACGACTCACGGCCTGCCACGCGTGAGCAGTGCCGAGGATGCCGCCGCCGACGATCGTGACCCGCATGGTCGTCGAGACAACTCGGCCAGGGCGTCGGTCCCGCTATCGCCTGATGTGGGCCACGGGAACGGGCGATGAACAATTGGTATAGACCAATCTGGGGTATGGTCGGCGCCATGCCGACCCGCGCCGACGAGATCCGCGCCGAGACCGCAACCGTCCTCGCGTCACTGCGGGGAATCTGGGACGAGGAAGCAGTCGATGAATGGGACCACGCGATGCAGGCTGCAGCGCGGGCCATCGACGACGGCGCCGACGACGAACTGGTGCTTGCCTCGGCGCTGCACGACATCGGGCACAGTCCACTGCTCGGCGGGCCGCACGCCCCTGACCACTCCGGGCTGGCCGCTCGATGGATCGTTCCCCGATTCGGAGCGCGAGTCGGCTGGTTGGCAGCGGCTCACGTGGCGGCCAAGCGGTATCTGGTCGCCACCGAGCCCGGCTACGCGGTTAGCCTGAGCGAGACGTCGGTGACCTCGCTCGCTGACCAGGGCGGCGCCGATGTCGACCCGGAATTCGTTGCACACCTTTGGCATCGCGACGCGTTACGGTTGCGCCGCTACGACGACGCCGCCAAGGACCCGGAGGCCGTCGGCGCCCCGATCGGTTACGTATTGGACCTCGCGCACCGCCTGGCGCGATGAACCACCCCAAGCCCTACCTGGTGCGCACGGGCCTCGAGGACATCCTCGACGGGCTGCAGGAGGGCGATGCGTTTCCGCCCGAGCGGCAGCTGGCGGCGCACTTCGGGGTCGCGCGGGAGACGGTCCGCCAAGCCGTCCACGAACTGCTCGTTGAGGGACGTATCGAACGGCGGGGCCGGGGCACCGTGGTTTCCCGGCCCAAACTCGTGCAGCCGTTGTCGCTGAAGTCCTACACCGAGGGCGCGCTGAGCACAGGCCGTCGCCCGGGACGCCTCGTCGCGACATGGGAGAACGTCACCGTTGACGCCGAAGTTTCTGCCGCACTTGCTGTTTCACCCACCGAGCGGGTCATGCACCTGGAACGGGTGCTGCTCGCCGACGACGTGCGGATCGGGTTGGAGAGCACCTACCTGCCCCTGCACAGGTTCGGCGATCTGGCCGACGACTTCGACCCGACGACATCGCTGTACGCCGCGATCCGCGCCCGAGGGGTCGTCTTCGGCTCGGCGACCGAGCGCATCGAGACCGTCCTGCCGTCACCGCGGGAGGCCGCGCTGCTGGAGTCGACCGTCGCGATGCCGATGCTGCTGCTCAACCGCCGATCCGTCGACAGCGACGGCGTCCCGATCGAGGTGGTTCGCGCGCTGTACCGCGGTGACCGGGTGGCGTTCGAGGCCCTGCTCACCGACGGCTGACCCGTCAGCCGGCTGTCGCGGGAAGCAGGCTGCCCCATTCCTGTTGAGCGATCGACGGATGAAAGTCCGCCGCGTCGGTGAACCCAGTCGCGAGCCCCACCAACGTGGCGGCGGCCGCGGACACGGTGATGTCGTTGCGGTGCGCTACCGCGAGCAACTCGCCGAACGCCGCCTCGGGTGAATACCGGCGCAGTCCGATGAGGATTCCCTCCGCCAGATCCAGGACGCGCCGTCCCTCGGGGACGCGTCCCCATTTGAGGACGACTCGACTGCTACCGGCACCGTGATCAAGCATGAGCCCAGCATCGCACCGAAACCGCGTCGCACAGCTGAACGCAGGGTGTCGAAATGTTGACAATGCGCCGGCACCGTCACGCGCCGGTCGACACCGCCGTCTGGTCGCCGGGTCCTACCCCGCGCTCGACACCGCCGACGTCGTGATCACCCCCGGCCTCAACGGCCTGAGACTTCTGCGCGACTCCGCGTGGCACCCGAGGCATCGGAAGCGCGCGTGACCAACTCGGCGATTCGCGGGCAACGAACCGTGGCGAGGGCGTAATTTACGCCCCAGCAGATCCACCGAGAGGTGTGAGCCAGCCATGCGGCCACGGCAACAGCGGCGCGGGCGCGAGTCGTCGAAAGGAACCCCATGGGGTACGCCAGGCATATCGGTCGAGTAGGGGCGTTGGCGATCACCCTGGGCGTGGGGGTGGCCCTGGGAACCTCACCGGCGGTCGCCTCCGCCGAGCCCACGAGTTCGTCGTCATCCGCCGGCGATACGTCGTCGAGTACGTCCTCGTCGTCGGCCACGTCGACAAGCGGGGGTACGGACTCCGACGGCGGCGCGCAGGACGGCGAGACCTCGGATGCATCAGATGCCGATGCCGACGAGGACGCCGCTGCCGACACCGATGACGCTGCCGACACCGGTGACGACGAGCAGGACCCTGAGGACGACGCCGGCGACGAGGACCCCGAACCGGCGACGCAGCGAGACCGCGACTCATCGCCGGAACCGGCGAGCACAACCTCTGCCGAGGTCGCGGACGGCGCCGATGACGCGGAGGCGCTGACCGCGAATGTCAGCCAGTCCACCGACTCCGGGGAAAGCACACCCGACGTCGTCACCGGTGCCACGGCGACCGCGGCCGAGGTCCCGGTGACGCCTGCGGTTTCGCCAGCACCTGCTGCACCGGAGCCCACCGAGGTAACCGTCGTCTCGGCTGAGTTCGTGTCGACGGGGCTGCAGCCACTGGCGCAGCCCGGCCCCGAGGTGCCACCGGTCCAGACACCGGTGATGCTGGCGGCGCTGGGTGCGGTGCGTGACGAGCTGGAGCGAAACACCTTGCGCCGCAAGGCAACCGCATCGACTCAGCAGGCCGTCACGCTGCTCGCGGACCCGTCGCCGAACGTCCTGCTCATCGGTGTGGACGGTGCGAACCTCAGCAGGGTGCTCGCCGATCCCGCCAACGCCAACTTCTTCGAGCTGATCCAGAGCGGCACCACCGCCGCGGCGAGCATCGCCGGGCACACCACGATCTCCAACCCGTCGTGGTCATCCATCCTGACCGGTGCGTGGGGTGAGAAGACGGGCGTGATCAACAACGTCTTCACCCCGTGGACGTACGACAGGTGGCCGACGGTGTTCAACCAGCTCGAGGCGTACAACTCGGCCATCCAGACCACGGCCATCGCCAACTGGGACGTCATCGCCGCCATCGCCGACGGCGGTTCCATGCCCGCCGACGACGTCCGCTTCGTCTCCCAGATCGAAGGCGACACCGACTGGTTGCTGACCGACGACGCGGTGGGCGACCACACCGAGGCGGTGATCGCGGCCGCCGATCCCGACGTGCCGAACTTCGTCTTCAGCTATTTCGTCGGGGTCGACGAGAACGGGCATCTGTACGGCGGCGCATCGCCGCAATACGCCGACGCCCTGCTCAACTTCGACAGGAACCTCGGGGAGATCCTCGACGCGGTGAACGCGTGGGAGGCCGCCACCGGCGAGCAGTGGACCATCATCATGGTCACCGACCACGGCCATCAGCCGCAGCAGGGCCTCGGCCACGGCTTCCAGTCACCCGACGAGACATCGACATTCGTCATCGTCGAGAACCCCGACATCTTCGCCGAGGGTGCGATCAACCTGCAGTACCAGATCGTCGACGTCACACCGACCGTGATGACGCTGTTCGGAGGCCCGCCGCCGGTCGACGGCGACGGCGTGTCCGTGACCGAACTCGACGGTGGCAACGAGTTCCCGGCCAACAACGACGAGGCGTTGCGGGACGAACTGCTGGACGCGATCGCCACGTACGGCTACCCCGACATCGGCAGCCAACTCGCGCTGGGGGTACGCACGATCGCCACCTCGGTGCCGTACTTCGTGTTCGGGTTCACCAACCAGTTCACCTCAGCGCTGCAGGCGATCGCCGATCAGGACATCTTCCTGATCAGCCTGCTGGCCAGGGTGGCCATCCTGCCGGTGCAGCTCATCGGCGACATCGCCTATGTCGCAACGAATGTCGTTGCACAGATCGTGGCCCGGCTGACCGGTGTGACCGGCGCCCGCATCTTCCCGCTGTGGTCGCCAGCCCCGCCGTCGTTCCCGTCGACACCGGAGGAGGCGACCACCATGGATGCGGCCGCTGCCTGCGGCGACGGTCGGGGATCGGCGGCGGCCTGGTGGTGCGGCGAGCCGGCGATCGCGGTCTGAGCCTACGGCTGCATGGATCCGATGTAGTACTTCTCGCGCCCGGTGGGGTAGCCGCCGCCGTTGGTGGCGATGTGGACGTGGTCGTAGTGGTTGGCGGTCTCGTTTCCGTAGTCCGCCGTCCAGCTCGGCGCACCGATGCCGGGGTAGAAGCCCTGTCGCCAGATGACGTGCAGCACCCCCCATCGTCGGGCGTTCGCCAGTGCCAGTCCGGCGATCTGGTTGCCCAGCTCGATGCCTTCGTCGGTGCCGTGGTTCGGGATCATCACGTCGATCGCCAACCCGTTGGGATGCCATGGCAACGGGTCCTGCCGGTACCCACCGATGGTGGTGATCTCCGGAAACATCATGCTGATCGCACGGGCCGCCCAGATGGTGTGTCTCTGCAGGCCGCCCTCGGGCGTGACGCCGGTGGGCAGAGCGAGATCGAAGACGCGGGCATCGATCGGTGCGCTCGCCGCCAGCAATTCCGCCTCCGTGGGACTGGCGGTGGTCGGCGCGGCGGCATCCGGGGGCGGGCCCTGAGCCGCCGGGGTTTCTACGGGTTTGTCGGCGGTGAGCGGCGGCTTCGTGCTCTGGGCGTGCAGCATCGCGCCGGAGACGACCAGCGAGAGCACGATCGCCAACGCGCGACCTCGCCCGTTGGCTAACACGTTTCTCCGCACGAACAGCACCTTAATGTCGTAGCCGACGCCTTCGGGCAATCTTCGCCATCTCCGTGTCGCCCCGTGTGGACGGCACCCGCGCGACCGGGACGGGTACGACGCTACCCAACGCCTCACGACGTGCCGCGGCACGTAGCACCCACGACGACATCGAACATATGATCGAACAATGGGACTGCAGCGGATCGGATACGGCGGGCAGCCCCTGCCCAAGGTGTTCCGTCCCGTGGATCCCCCCGCCCCCGTGCTCATCGACCTCGTCGCGCTGTTCCCGAGAGAGCCCCACGGCTGCGGCAGGTACCACCCCAACGGCCTGCAGATGGACACCGTCGTCGAGGGTCGGCTCACCTATTGGGCCCTCGGTGAACATGGCGGATGGTGGGGGTTGGTGACGTACCCGATCAGATACGGCACCGAGAATCAGACGGTGACGCACTGGGCCCCGGCGTGGGTGCTCAGGCGGCCGCAGCCGACGGCCGGCAGCTAGGACGCAACCGCGGAGCTGCCGCCGACGCGCAGGTGAGCGGTCAGGAGCAGTCGATCGACCGACGACCGTGACGGCAACGTCTCGTCGTACTCGAGTGCGACCAGATCTACCGCCAGCTGGATCGCGAGGGCGCGCAGCTTGACGTTCGTCTCCTGCGAGCGCCACCGGAGCAGCTGAAAGGCTCGATGTTCGTCGATTCGGTAGGCCAGCATCAGCATGCCCTTGACGCGCTCGATCGGTCCGCGGGATTCGGCGATCTCGGACACCGCGGCGCTGATGTCCCGCTGGTAGTCGCGCTCCGGCGTCGGGCCGTCCTGCCCGATCGGGGTCACGTCGATATAAAAGCCGTGTATGCCGACCTCTGCGCCGGTCTCGTCGTGCAGGTGCTCGCCGAGCACGATGACATCGCGAGTCGCCCCCGTGGCGTCGATGATGCGGTGCCGGGTGCTGATGGCCTGGCGGGTGCGTCGAACAAGCTCGAGCATCGCGGCCATCTTCGGACGATCGTCGGGGTGTTTGTGGCGCATCACGAGATCAGTTGTGGGGGTGACGCATTCGGCGGGAGCGTACCCATGGATCCGGGCCACCTCCGGGGACCACTCCCAGCGTTCGTCCTCGAAATGGAAGTTGAACCAGCCGGCGAGAGGCGCCCCGTCGTCGACGCCCAGCGCTGCTTGCTCTATCGATTCGGCATCCACGAAGGCTCCTCCACGGACACGGCAGATTCCCCACCGCCGCCTCGGGTGAGGCGGATTTCCTGGATGCGGTCACGGGTCGTGACGGCATCGGTTCCCCCGGTCAGCGATGCGGGGCTGCGCTGCTGCTTAACGCAATGGCCGGTACCCGCATCACCTACACCGGGCATTCAACGCAGCCTCGCTACCGTCCGATGCTCTCCCCAGGGTAGGCGACGCAGCGGGTCGAACACGGCAAGGTCGACGGACTCGCCGCGGGTCGGCGTCGGCAGGCTTTGGATGGGTACATGCTCGCCGCGATCATCGGGACTGCTCGTCAATCAGTTCGCCGGTCTCCCCGCCAGGCTCGGACGAACTCGACCAATACCGCGGTCATGGCCGGGATGGCTTCGCGCGCGATCACTTCGTAGCCATGGGTGCTCGACGTCGGCAGACACAGAAGTCCCGCTTTGGGCGCCAGTCCGGTTGCCTTCGCATGAGATGCGTCGGACTCGAAAGCCCCCAGCACGGCGGGCTGAGGGGAGAGTCCGAGCTCGGTGGCAATGTGCAGCAATCGGTCGGCAACGTCCTTGTCGTAGATGCACTGAGCGTCGCCGTAGGCGATGATCGGCCCACCGCTGACGCTGGTGGAGTATTCGGCCTCGGTCGGACCTACTTCCAGCGCAAGGGTGAGGTCTCCGGGCAACGTGCGGCTTGCGTAGGAGCCTCCCACTCCGCCGATCTCCTCACTGGTCGTGAACACGATGTAGACATCCGCGGGCGGTCGCTGCTCTCGTTCTCGCAGCGCATGCGCCGTCTGCAGTAGCGCGGTCACAGGGGCTCGGTCGTCCATGAAGTACGACCCGAGGTAGTTGGCGAATTCCACCAATGTCCGCTTGCTTCTCTCGACACAGACCCGCGTCCCCGGCCGCACGCCTGCGGCTGCCAATTCCTCGGGCGTGCGCCCACTGAACACGTAGACATGAGACCAGTCGAGCGCTTTGTCCCCCTGGTCAGGTTTGGTCTCCCAGATCCGCCGGCTCTCCTTCGTGGTGTGTTCCGACCCCAACGAGAGGACCCCGCACAACGTCTGGTGATCGCCGAGGATGGCAACGGGGCCGAGACCGAAATTTGCCGGATACATCGTCCCCAGCGGTGTCAATCGCAGGGAACCGTCAGGCTCGACACGCTTCACCAGCATCGACAACTCATCCATGTGGGCCATGACGCGCAGCGCGGGCACGCCCTGCCCGTCCTTGCTGCTCCGACCACCGATGAGACCGACCAGATTGCCCGCTTCATCGACCCAGGTTCGGTCGACACACGCTTCGAGTTCGCGGCGACAGATGTCGCGGACCGCGTCCTCCTGGCCGGGCGGCCCGTACGCCCAGAGAAGCTCTTGAAGCAACTGTTGGTTCAACGCGCCGCCGCCGAGGTCGGGCACCGCTTGTCGGCGATCATCGAGCGGAGCCCGCTGCTGCCGATTGGGCACGTCAGCCGGACTTCTTTCCGCCCTTGCGGCCCGCGGCCTTCTTCTGCGACTGGTTTCCGCCGCTGCCGCTGCCGCTGCCGCTGCTGCGGCTGCTCTGACTGCTCCCCGAACTCTTGCCTCCTCTGCTGGAGGCGCCGGGCGAATTCGCGATCGCCGCCGCCCGGGATTTGCTCATGCCCTTCTTCCGCAGTCCCTCATATTGCTCGTCGTTCTTGACGCTGGACCCATGATCTTTGGCCACGACGGACTCCCTTCCTTGATGGTTCCGGATACCCGGTTTCACCGACGGAACACCGCCCTCTCGTTTGCCCCGACGTGATGGATGGCGCTGCCACCTCGTCGTGGGCGCTTCGCCTTGGTCCGGCAGGGCCCAATCGGCGAGCAGTGATGTCGGCGGCCACTGACGACACCGACCGGCCGCACGAGAAGGAATGCGCGCGTGGGCGATCCACTCCTTCGCGCGCTTGGGCTCGCCGGCCCAGACGAGGTCCACGTCCCCGGATCCGCTGCCGGATCGGGCGATATCTCGATGCTGTCTCGGCCCGTCGCCTGGACCGCGGCCCAATCCGACCCGCGCCGCGCGGCGGAAACCTAGGCTGCCATCCATGCCGATCGATCGTGCCGCGCTCGTCGCGGGCAGTATCCGCCTTGCCTCCGGGGTCTCGTTCCTCGTCGACCCCCTCCGTGCGAACCGGCTCTGGGGCGATTCCCGGGAACCCACAGCCTCGGCGCAGCTGCTGCTGCATTCGATGGGCTATCGGGACGCCCTCATCGGCGGGTTGCTCACCGCGGCGGCGCTGCGCGGCAAGGACACCCGCGGCTGGTTCCTCGCCTCCGGGGGTGCCGACGCCGCCGATCTGCTCGGCGGTTCCCGAGTCCACGACGGCCTCACCCGACCCCAGCAGATCATCGGCCTCGGCGGCGCTGTCGTCGGCATCGGTGTCGGCTTGTGGGGCGCGATGCGGCGCCCGCCCGCCCGCACACCTGCCGGCGATTGAGTCGCCGGCACCGGCTGCGCCGGTCGCGGCGCCGGGGGAGCGGGCTGAGCGCTCCCGACGACGCCGGTGACCGGGCCGCTGCGCTACGTTGGTAGCCACTCACAGATCACCGTGAGCACGCGGGACTTCCTCGAACTTGACCGAACTGACGCCGGGAGAAAACAGCATGAGCGCCGAGCAGCCGACCATCATCTACACGCTGACCGATGAGGCGCCGATGCTCGCGACCTACGCCTTCCTGCCCATCGTCCGGACCTTCGCCGAGGCGGCGGGCATCGACGTCAAGACCAGTGACATCTCGGTGGCGGCGCGCATCCTCGCCGAGTTCGGCGACTGCCTGACCGAAGAGCAGCGCGTGCCCGACAACCTCTCCGAGTTGGGCGAACTGACGCAGCTGCCGGACACCAACATCATCAAGCTGCCGAACATCAGCGCCTCGGTGCCCCAGCTCCTGGCCGCCATCAAGGAGTTGAAGTCCAAGGGCTACGACCTGCCGGACTATCCCGGGGAGCCGAAGACCGACGAAGAGAAGGCGATCAAGGAGCGCTACTCCAAGATCCTCGGCAGCGCGGTGAACCCGGTTCTGCGCGAAGGCAACTCGGACCGCCGTGCGCCCAAGGCGGTCAAGGAGTACGCGCGTAAGCACCCGCACAGCATGAGCGAGTGGTCCCAGGCCTCGCGCACCCACGTGGCGACCATGAAGCACGGCGACTTCTATCACGGCGAGAAGTCGATGACCCTGGACAAGGCCCGCAAGGTCAAGATGGTGCTGCAGACCAAGAGCGGCGAGACCATCGTCCTGAAGCCCGAGGTCAAGCTGGACGAGGGCGACATCATCGACAGCATGTTCATGAGCAAGAAGGCGCTGTGCGACTTCTACGAGGAGCAGATGGAGGACGCGTACAAGACCGGCGTGATGTTCTCCCTGCACGTCAAGGCGACGATGATGAAGGTGAGCCACCCCATCGTCTTCGGC
This sequence comes from Mycolicibacterium pyrenivorans, assembly GCF_025821625.1. Lineage (GTDB taxonomy): Bacteria > Actinomycetota > Actinomycetes > Mycobacteriales > Mycobacteriaceae > Mycobacterium > Mycobacterium pyrenivorans. The sequence continues at coordinate 2,173 of NZ_JACKSH010000090.1, read as the reverse complement.
CACGCCGTCAAGGTCTTCTACAAGGACGCGTTCGCCAAGCACCAGAAGCTGTTCGACGAACTGGGCGTCAACGTCAACAACGGCTTGTCCGACCTGTACAGCAAGATCGAGTCGCTGCCGGCGTCACTGCACGAAGAGATCATCCGTGACCTGCACGCCTGCCACGAGCACCGGCCCGAACTGGCCATGGTGGATTCGGCCCGCGGCATCTCCAACTTCCACTCACCCAGCGACGTCATCGTGGACGCGTCGATGCCCGCGATGATCCGCCTCGGCGGCAAGATGTACGGCGCCGACGGCCGGACCAAGGACACCAAGGCCGTCAATCCCGAGTCGACCTTCTCGCGCATCTACCAGGAGATCATCAACTTCTGTAAGACCCACGGCCAGTTCGATCCGACGACGATGGGCACCGTTCCCAACGTCGGCCTGATGGCTCAGCAGGCCGAGGAGTACGGCTCGCACGACAAGACCTTCGAGATCCCCGAGGACGGCGTCGCCGACATCGTCGACATCGACACCGGCGAGGTGCTGCTGACGCAGAACGTGGAAGCCGGCGACATCTGGCGCATGCCCATCGTGAAGGACGCACCGATCCGGGACTGGGTGAAGCTCGCCGTCACCCGGGCGCGGCTGTCGGGCATGCCGGTGGTGTTCTGGCTGGACACCGAGCGCCCGCACGAAGCCGAGCTGCGCACGAAGGTCAAGGCCTACCTCAAGGACCACGACACCGAGGGCCTGACCATCCAGATCATGCCGCAGGTGTGGGCGATGCGGTACACGATCGAGCGGGTGATCCGCGGCCAGGACACCATCGCCGCGACGGGCAACATCCTCCGCGACTACCTCACCGACCTTTTCCCGATCCTGGAGCTGGGAACCAGCGCCAAGATGCTGTCGATCGTGCCGTTGATGGCCGGGGGAGGGCTGTACGAGACCGGCGCAGGCGGTTCGGCACCCAAGCACGTGCACCAACTTCAGGAGGAGAATCACCTGCGGTGGGATTCGCTCGGCGAGTTCCTCGCGTTGGGTGCCAGCCTCGAGGATCTGGGCGACAAGACCGGCAACGACCGCGCCAAGCTGCTGGCCAAGACACTGGAAACCGCGACCGAGAAGCTGCTGGACAACGACAAGGGTCCGTCGCGCAAGACCGGTGAGCTCGACAACCGGGGCAGCCAGTTCTACCTGGCGCTGTACTGGGCGCAGGCACTGGCCGAGCAGACCGACGACAAGGAACTGGCCGAGCACTTCGCACCCCTCGCCGAGGCGCTCAGCGAGAACGAGGACGCCATCGTGTCCGAGCTCAACGAGGCCCAGGGCAAGCCGGCGGACATCGGCGGCTACTACTACCCCGACCGTGACAAGACCACCGCGGTGATGCGCCCGAGCAAGACGCTCAACGACGCCCTGGAGGCCGCCCAGGGCTGAGCGCCCCCGCCAGCTATCTCCCGTGTTTGCGACTTTGCGCCGATTTGCTTTGTGACGTGCGTAACATCTGACGGAGACCTGCCGATAGAGAGCAAATATCGGCTGGCGTCGTCTGGGAGTAGCTATGCGTCTGGTACTTGGTGTGTCGCTCACCGCCTCGAGCGCGGTGTGGGTGCTCGTTGACACCGTCAACGGCAAGATCCTGGCCGAAGAGGTCGTCGCGCTCGATTCCCTGCAGGAGATAGCCAGGGCGACGGCGCGCAGCGTGCAGGCCTTTGACGTGCAAACCGAGCACGACATCGAGGGCGTGCGGATGACGTGGACCGACGAAGCGCGCCAGCACGGCATCCGGTTAAGGACCAAACTGCGGCTGTTCGGTTTCGAGACCGTGGAGACGGTGACCCAGGACGCCGCGCGCAACGGGCGCAACAAGACCGCCCGCCACCTGGCCCCGCACCTGGCGCTGGCGTACGGTGCGGCGCGCTCCGACGTCAACGCCGACGAGAGCAGAAGCGTGTTCCACCGGCTCGCCTCGCGGGTGCCCATGGGGACCTCCCGGGTGCCGATGGGTGCGGCCGCGGCGGTTTTCGTGGCGGCGGTGGTCGGGGTCGGCCTGTACGCGTTCGTGGGCGCATCGCCGGCGCCCGACGCCCCGGAGACCGCAGCCGCGGAATCCACCCCGGCCCGGTCCGGGCAGCAGGCCGGGCCCGCACCTGTTGCGGCCCCGCCCGCAGCGCCCGCGGCC
>NZ_JACKSH010000089.1 GCF_025821625.1 Mycolicibacterium pyrenivorans | reverse complement strand
GGTGCGGGCAGCAGCGGCGGGGCGGGCTGGGCCGTCGCGGTCTCGGCGGTCGGGCCGGGTGTCGGGGTCACCGTGGTGACCGTCTCGGCGGGCAGCGACGGGGCTGCTGCGCGGGGCGCCGTCGGTTCCGGAGCGGCGCTTGCGGTGGGCGCGGGGGCGTCACCGGAGGCGATCGTCGCCGACACCGACCCGCTGTCGCCGCCACCGAGGATCAGGCTGGCCGTGATGACCGCGACGAACAGGATCGCGCCGGCCACGCCGGCGATCCACATCCACCGCCGGTCGATGCGGGCTTCGTCGATGCTGTAGTCGTCGTAGCTCTCGACGGGCCCGTAGTCGTCGTAGTCCTCGTCACCGACCCCGTAGTCGCCGCCGGGATAGGGCGGGAGGGCATCGGTGTCCAGGTCGCCGTGGGGGTCGCCGTGTCGGTCGGCGGCGTCGAGACCACCGCCGAAGCGTCTGCCCCCGCGCGGGCTGCGAAACCGCTCGGTCGGAGTCAGCGAATACGGTGATTGCGCGGTATAAGGCCTGTTCATCCCAGCTGTCCCAGTCGTTTCCATACGTGTGTGGGGCGATGCTATCGACACAGAAGTGACGGATGAGGTTGACGCGCCTGCCCCCCGGTCACGGTCGGGACTCGGTTCGGTCGCCCCCGCGTTGCGGTGTTTCCGCCGCTGTTCGCTGACCGCGTAGGTCCCGACACCGCCTTGCAGCGGCGACGTCCACTAGCCTCCTCATGGAGTAGTCCAGAGACGATCCAGAGACGAAGAGAAGGGTTCTCACCGTGGAGGTCAAGATCGGTGTCACCGACAGTCCGCGCGAGCTGATCTTCAGCAGTGCGCAGACTCCGGCCGAAGTGGAGAAGTTGGTCACCGACGCTCTCGGCGCCGAGGGAAGCGTGCTGAGCCTCACCGACGAGAAGGGTCGGCGTTTCCTCGTGCAGTCCGCCAAGATCGCCTATGTCGAGATCGGCGCCGCCGACTCGCGCAGGGTCGGATTCGGCGTGGGCACCGTCGGCGCGGAAGTCACCAAGACCGCCGGCTGACCTACCCCGCCGGAATTGCATTCCAGCAGCCAAACTGCGAGTGACGGCCTGCCGGAATGCAATTCCGGCGGAAAGTCAGGACCGCGTCAGCGGTACGTGCGACAGCCCGCCCCAGATGAACTGCACCGTGCCTTCGACGGCGTCGGCCTTCGCGATCGGGCGCTCGTTGTTGAGCCAGTAGCGGGCGGAGTCCACGCTGATGCTCACCAGGCCCACCGCGATCATCCTGGCGCGGTGGGGTTCCAAGCCGGAGTCGTGGCTGATCAGGTCGAACACCGCGTCGGTGCACGATTCGGTGGCGACCTTGACCTGCGCGGCCACCTGCGGCTCGGTCACGTAGTCGTTCTCGAAGATCAGCCGGTAGCCCTGGCCGTCGTGCTCGATGAAATCGAAGAACGCCTCCACGGCGGCGCGCACCCGCTGGCGGTTGTCGGTGGTGGTCCGCAGGGCCTGACGCACCCCGGACACCAGGTTGTCGACGTGCCGTTGCAGCACCGCCAGGTAGAGCTCCACCTTGGAGGTGAAATGTTGGTACAGAACGGGTTTGCTGACGCCGGCGCGATCGGCGATCTCGTCCATGCCTGCGGCGTGGTAACCGCGGTCGACGAACACCTCGCTGGCAGCGATCAACAACTGTCCGCGCCGCTCGTCCCGGGGGAGCCGGTTACCGCGCCGGGCCGCGCTGGGGGGTAGCCCGGTGCCGTTGGCCGGTGGACCTCCCCGCCGCTGCGCCGTCTTGGCAAGATCGCTCATCAGAACCTCTAGGTCTATTGCCGGCGCGACCGGCGTGGTGAATTCGCTCCGCAATGACACTACTACCGTTCGCTGGCAGCACGCGTGAGGAGCGTCTGCGGTTGGCGCGGCGCGTGGTGGCGCGCCAAAAGTGCAAGTCCCTTGACCTGTGTCATTCTGTGTCGGTGACCTACGACCCGTGGCGTCGCGGGAGCGGTCGCGTTCCCGTGCTGCGCGATGAGTGGCGAGAGCCGCTTCGCGCGCAGCGTGATCCGCTGGCCGAGCATTCCGGCCGGGTCAGATCCAACCGGGACGACCGCAAGCGGTGGCGCAAGCAGACCTGGCTTGGTCGCTTCATCTCTACCTACGGATGGCGTGCGTATGCGCTGCCCGTGCTGGTCGTGCTGACCGTGGTGGTCGTCTACCAGACCATCACCGGCACCGCCGTACCGCAGGTGGTGGACGAGGAAGGCCCTGTTCAGGGCCCCCCGACGATCGGCGTCGCCAGTACCGCCATCGTCGGAGCGCCGCCCAAGGGCCTCACGGAGTTCGACGCCAATCTGCCCACCGGGATCCTGCCCGACGGCGGGCCGTTCACCGAGGCGGGCGCCAGGACGTGGCACGTCGTGCCCGGCGCCACGCTCCAGGTCGGGCAGGGCACCACCAAGGTGTTCACCTACACCGTCGAGGTGGAGGACGGGGTGGACACCACGACGTTCGGTGGCGACGACGGTTTCGCACGGATGGTCAGTGAGACGCTGGCCAACCCGAAGAGCTGGACGCACAATCCGCAGTTCGCCTTCACCAGGGTGGACGCCGCGTCGGGCGTCGAGCCCGACTTCCGGGTGTCGCTGACGTCGCCGATGACGGTCCGGGACGGCTGCGGGTACGACATCCAGCTCGAGGCGTCCTGCTACAACCCGGCTTTCGAGGGCCAGCCGCGAGTGTTCATCAACGAGGCGCGTTGGGTGCGCGGCGCGGTGCCGTTCCAGGGCGATGTCGGTTCCTACCGGCAGTACCTGATCAACCATGAGGTGGGTCACGCCATGGGCTACCCGCGTCACGAGCAGTGCGCCGAGAACGGCGAGCTGGCCCCGATCATGATGCAGCAGACGTTCTCGACCAGTAACGACGACGCGGCCAGGTTCGACCCGGGAACCGTCGTTCCCGACGGCAAGTCCTGCCGCTTCAACCCCTGGCCGTATCCGATCGCCTAGTCCGGCGAAACGGTGCGCCGGGAAGGGAAGGGTCGCGGCCTCGTTGCTGTTGAGTGCAGTAACTGCTGTGATGGATGCAGATAGTCAATCAAGGAGAAACTCGGTGTCGACACCGCTGCCGCCGCTGGTCAAGCCAGCTGCTGAACTAACCCGCGAAGAGGTGGCCCGCTACAGCCGCCACCTCATCATCCCCGACCTCGGGCTGGACGGGCAGAAGCGGTTGAAGAACGCCCGCGTCCTGGTGATCGGGGCCGGCGGGCTGGGCTCCCCGACGCTGCTCTACCTCGCCGCCGCGGGCGTGGGGACCATCGGGATCGTCGAGTTCGACGTCGTCGACGAGTCCAACCTGCAACGGCAGATCATCCACGGCCAGTCCGACATCGGCCGGTCGAAGGCGCAGAGCGCCAAGGACTCGATCCTCGAGATCAACCCGCTCGTGAACGTGGTTCTGCACGAGGTCCGTCTGGAACCGGACAACGCCGTCGAGCTGTTCTCCCAGTACGACCTCATCCTCGACGGCACCGACAACTTCGCCACGCGCTACCTGGTCAACGACGCCGCGGTACTCGCGGGCAAGCCGTACGTCTGGGGGTCGATCTACCGCTTCGAAGGCCAGGTCTCGGTGTTCTGGGAGGACGCCCCGGACGGTCTCGGCCTCAACTACCGCGACCTCTACCCGGAGCCGCCGCCGCCGGGGATGGTGCCGTCGTGCGCCGAGGGCGGCGTGCTGGGCATCCTGTGCGCGTCCATCGCCTCGGTGATGGGTACCGAGGCGATCAAGCTGATCACCGGTATCGGCGAGCCACTGCTGGGCCGGTTGATGGTGTACGACGCGCTGGACATGTCGTACCGCACCATCAAGATCCGCAAGGATCCGGCGACGCCGAAGATCACCGAGCTGATCGATTACGAGGCGTTCTGCGGCGTGGTGTCCGACGACGCCGCCGAAGCCAGCATGGAAGCGACGGTCACTCCGCGGGAACTGCGCGAGCTGCTCGACTCCGGTACGAAGTACGCGCTGATCGACGTCCGCGAGCCCGTCGAGTGGGACATCAACCACATCGAGGGCGCCGAGCTCATCCCGAAGTCGACGCTCGAGTCGGGCGACGGTCTGGCGAAGCTGCCGCATGATCGCGTGCCGGTGCTGTACTGCAAGACCGGGATCCGGTCGGCCGAAGCGCTGGCGGTGATCAAGAAGGCCGGGTTCTCCGACGCGATGCATCTGCAGGGCGGCATCGTGGCGTGGGCGAAGCAACTCGAACCCGACATGGTGATGTACTAACGCGGGGTTGGCACCCGTTCCGCTTAGGCTGAGGCGGTGACCGCCGAGCGCCCGCCAGACCACGTGCTTGCGGCCTTCGGGCTGTCCGGCGTGCAGCCGGTGCCGTTGGGATCGAGCTGGGAGGGCGGCTGGCGCTGCGGTGAGGTCGTGCTGTCCATGGTCGCCGAACACGCGCGGGCGGCCTGGTCGGCCAAGGTGCGCGAGACGTTGTTCGTCGACGGGGTCCGGCTGGCGCGGCCGGTGCGTTCCACCGACGGCCGCTACGTCGTCGCGGGGTGGCGCGCGGATACCTACGTGGCGGGCACGCCCGAACCCCGCCACGACGAGGTCGTCTCGGCCGCAGTGCGACTGCACGAGGCCACCGCCAAGCTCGAGCGGCCGCGGTTCCTGACGCAGCCGCCGGTGGCGCCGTGGGCCGACGTCGACGTGTTCATCGCCGCCGACCGGGCGGCGTGGGAGGAGCGTCCGCTGCACTCCCTGCCGCCGGGCGCCCGGGTGGCGCCGGGGACGGCGGACGGCCAGAAGTCCGTGGAGTTGATCAATCAGCTCGCTGCGTTGCGCCGGCCGACCAAGAGCCCGAGCCAACTGGTGCACGGGGATCTCTACGGCACGGTGCTTTTCGCCGGTACCGCAGCGCCGGGCATCACCGACATCACCCCGTACTGGCGGCCTCCGGCGTGGGCCGCGGGGGTGGTGGTGGTCGACGCGCTGTCCTGGGGAGAGGCCGACGACGGTCTCATCGAGAGGTGGACGCCGCTGCCGGAATGGCCGCAGATGCTGTTGCGCGCCTTGATGTTCCGGTTGGCCGTGCACGCACTTCACCCGAGGTCGACGGCTGCGGCGTTCCCCGGTTTGGCGCGCACGGCCGCCCTGGTGCGACTGGCCGTTTAGCTTGGCGCCGAACGTGCAGCCAGCGTCGTCGCCGGACGGATTCTGCGACCGTCAGTGCACGCTCGGCGATCAGAAGCTGTGGCGGTACTCGCGCAACGGCACCCGGCCGTCGCTGGCGAGGACGCCCTCCGCACGTAGCAGTTCCAACTGCCGGGTCGCCAGGTGTGAGGCGGGTCGGCCGGACGCGGTGATCACCCGGTGCCACGGCAGGTCCGACGCGTCGGTGCGCATGATCCACCCGACGATGCGTGCGCTGGAAAGCCCTGCCGCATCGGCGATGTCGCCGTAGGTGGCGACCGAGCCCGGAGGGACGGCTGCGACGAGGGCGCGCACCCTCTCCACCTGCTCCTCGGTGATCGCCGCCATGGTCAGGCCAGTCGGTCGGCGATCACCGCGGCGGTCTCCCCGGGCCTGGCCAGTGGCACCATGTGGTCGCAATCCCATTCCAGCAGCGCGAAATTCGAGCTCAGCCCGGCTTCCAGCGTGGTGATCAGCTCGGGGGTGGCGTACGGCGGGCTGGTGCGGGCGGCGCGCACCAGCGTGGTCGGCGTGCCGTCACGCGGCACCGGAACAGGTCGGGTGAGCTCACTCCAGTAGGACAGCATCGCGGGGATGCTGATGCGCCACCCCATCCGGCCGTTCGGCAGCTCGACGAGGTGTTCGTCGAGTTCGCGCTCGAGTTCGGCGGTGGGCACATCGCCCCACGACCCGTCGGCCTTCTCGGCCCGCGCCTCGTCGCGGTCGGTGTAATCGGGGGAGTCGTACATGCTGTCGGCGATCTCGCGCATCCGTCGCCCGTCAAGGGCCACCGCCGGGTCGAGCAGCACCAGGCCGGCGATCAGATCCGGACGGGACGCCGCGAGGCTGAGAGCGATTGCCCCGCCGAACGAATGTCCAACGGCCACTACCGGATCGGCGGCCTCAGCCTCGACCAAGGCGGCCAGCGCTGTCACGTTCGCCTCGATCGTCCACGGCGCATCCCACGACGACCGGCCGTGGCCGATCAGATCGGGCGCGACGGCCGCGACGTCGGGCAGGTGCCGGTCGAAGAGGGTCTCCCAGCGCCGACCGTGCCCCGTCAGCCCGTGTATCGCCAGGACCCGTGGCGGCTCGTCGGGCCCGTACCGGTACGTGTGCAGCAGGTTGGTCACGCCGTCGATGCTGCCAGCCCAGGTCCGGTCGGGCTCGTCGGGGATGCCCTTTGCTCAGTCAGTGCGCCCGCGGAAAGGCATCGCGAACTCGAGCAGCACTGATCGAGTATCCGGGTCGGCATGCCCGAGATCGAGCTCCATCAGGCCGCATTCGACGTTGGCGGCCAACCACAGTCGTGCGGCAGCGCGCGGCTGCGGCCACCCGAGCGCGACGAAGTCGGTCGTCAGGAGGGCGACGGTGGTCTCATTGCGCCTGGTGATCTCGGCCTGGATGGCCAGGATGCCGCGCGCTTCCAACGTCAGTGCCCTGACGCCACGATTGCGGAGGCAGGCGTCGAGGTAGATGCCGGACATCGTCTCCAGTCGTCGGCTACCCGGCGCGATGGCGATCACGGCGCTCTGCACCTCATCGACGATCCGGTCGTGGAAATGTCGGTGTAGGGCCACCAGATAGGAGGTCCGGTCGCCGAAGTGGTGGAAGAAGGTGCCCTTGGCCACGCCGGCCGCAGCGGTGACGGCATTGATGCTCAAGCCGTCAAGGCCGGTGGTCTCGGCCAACTTGAGACCGGTAACGAGCAGGGTTTCTCGCGTCTTTTCTTTCGCGTCGGCACGCGTGCTGCTCACCATGTTGCCCTTACTCGCCGTTGAACCGACCGACCGGTCAGGCAACTCTATCCCTTGAGTCTGCGACCCGCCCCACGGAGCTTGCTGCAGGAGTTCATGTCCGAGCACTAAGAGCGGGTAGCCAGTTCCATCCATTGACCGGGCGGTCGGTCAATGGTTTAGTGGAGTCATGCCCGAGATCGAGACGCGCGCGGGAACCTTGGCCTACCGGGAAAGTGGCCGGGGGCCCGTGCTCGTGGCGTTGCACGCCACCCTGCATGACCACCACGATTTCGACGCGGTCCTGCCCGCGCTGGAACGCCATCATCGCGTCATCGCCGTGGACTGGCCTGGCTGTGGGGACTCTCCGACTCCGCGCGCACCCGGCCGGCTCAGCGCTGCGTTATTCGCTGACGGGCTCGAGGATCTCGTGGACCATCTGGGTATCTCCTCGGCGCTTCTGATCGGCAACTCCGTCGGAGGTTTCGCTGCGGCCCGACTGTCCATCAACCGGCCACAGGTGGTGGCCGGCCTGGTGCTGGTCAACACCGGCGGTTTCATTCCGATGACCCGGGCCACGCTGTTGTTCTGCCGACTGCTGGGCACTCCGAGCATCACGCGACTTGTCCTGCCACTGTTCGCTCGTCTGTACATGAGGCCTCGCAGCGCGCTCGACCGCCAGATTCTCCGCAGGGTGATCAGCCGCGCCAGAACCGATGTCGGAGTGCAGCAGGCCGCGGCGTTGTGGCGCAGCTTCGGCGGTGCCGAGCACGACTTGCGCGGGCGCGCCGGAGAGCTGACAGCTCCGACGCTGATCGTGTGGGGGACTCGAGACAAGGCAATACCGCTGTCGGCGGGCCTGGCCACTCACGCCTCGTTGCCACATGCGCAGTTCGCGGTGCTCGATACAGGTCACGTGCCGTTCGCGTCGGCGCCCGCGCAGTTTCTCGCGCTGGTCGAGCCGTTCTTGCAGTCGGTGACCGCGGTGCCCAGGCCCTAGCTCGTCCGGTGCGGTGTTTCGGACAAGCCGGGCTGCTCATCCCCAAAACCGACACGACTGTTGATCGACGGCCGTGGTCAATGAGTGATCGGAGAAGGAGTTTCATGTCGATACCCGAGGCGTTGCGGGCCATGTACCGCGTCGGTGGGGCGGTGGTGATGTCAGCCGTGATCGGTCTCGCCGCGACGATGACCCAGGGACTGCCCGCGGCGACGGCATTCTCACGGGCAGGGTTGCCGGTGGAGTACCTCGATGTCCCATCCCCGTCGATGGGCCGCGACATCCGGATCCAGTTTCAGTACGGCGGCCCACATGCGGTCTACCTCCTCGACGGCCAGCGTGCTCAGGACGACTTCAACGGTTGGGACATCAACACCGCCGCCTTCGAGTGGTACCACGACTCGGGGTTGTCGGTCGTCATGCCGGTCGGTGGCCAATCCAGCTTCTACACCGACTGGTACCGACCCGCCAAGGGCAAGAACGGCACCTGGACCTACCGGTGGGAGACATTTCTGACTCAGGAACTGCCCGCCTGGCTCGCCGCCCACAAGGGCATCTCACCCACCGGCCACGCCGCCGTGGGCCTGTCGATGGCAGGCGCGTCGTCGTTGACGCTGTCCATCTACCATCCGGACCAGTTCGTCTACGCCGCCGCACTATCCGGTGCGCTCAACCCCTCGGAGGGGTGGTGGCCGACATTGATCGGCATCGCGATGGGAGACGCCGGCGGATTCAATCCCCGCGACATGTGGGGTCCGTCCAGCGATCCGGCGTGGCAGCGGAACGACCCGACCGTCAACGTCGGCAAGTTGGTGGCCAACAACACCCGCCTCTGGATCTACGCCGGCACGGGTGCGGTGTCGGAGTTCGACGCAGGCACCAGCGCAGGCAATCTGGCCGCCGCGCAGTTCCTGGAAAAGTTCTTGGCGCGTACCAGCAAGACGTTCATGGAGAAGTACATGGCTGCCGGCGGAAGCAACGGTGTCTTCAACTTTCCCAGCGACGGCACCCACAGTTGGAACTACTGGGGTCAGCAGCTGCAGGCGATGAAACCCGACGTGCAGCGGGTACTCGGCGCCGCTGGTGCGGATTGATGCACGTCAGCGTGACTTGTCGGACCCACGTGATGTCATTCCCACATGTCTGCGCCACACACCGAGTTGACACCGGCCGCGCTGGGGCGGCGCGAGATGCGCGGCACCGTTCGCGTGCTGGGTGGTGCCGGCACCGGTAAGAGCAGGCTGCTGGTGGAGACCGCGGCCGCACGCATCGCAGCGGGATGCGATCCGGAATCCGTTCTGCTGCTGACCGGTTCGGCCCGCCTCGGAGCGCAGGCCAAGGCCGCGATCACCGCGACGTTGTTGGGTTCCGGTGAACGCACGGTGGTGCGCGAACCGCTGGTGCGGACCGTGCACTCCTACGCGTTCGCGGTGCTGCGCCTGGCCGCGCAGCGAAACGGGAGCCCGCCGCCGAGGTTGATCACCAGCGCCGAGCAGGACGGCATCATCCGCGAACTCCTCGCCGGAGACCTCGAGGACGGGGACGCCTCACCGGCGCGGTGGCCCGCGCATCTGCGTCCGGCGCTCAGCACCGTCGGTTTCGCGACGGAACTGCGCGACCTGCTGGCTCGCTGCAGCGAGCGCGGAGTCGATCCCGCTGCGCTGCAACGCATCGGCCGGATGGCCGGTCGGCCCGAGTGGCAGGCCGCGGGCCGGTTCGCCCAGGCCTATGAACAGATCATGCTGCTGCGGTCGGCTGTGGGGATGGCCGCTCCACAGGCGACCGTGCCCGCCCTGGGTGCGGCCGAACTTGTCGGAGCCGCGCTGGAGGCGTTCGCGACCGACGCCGACCTGCTGGCCGCCGAACGCGCTCGCGTCACGCTGCTCCTGGTCGACGACGCCCAGCACCTCGATCCGCAGGCCGCCCGTCTGGTGCAGGTGCTGGCGGCCGGGGCTGAGCTCACGGTGATCGCCGGCGATCCGCACCAGACCGTGTTCGGGTACCGCGGTGCCGATCCCGCGTTGCTGCGCGGGATCGGCCCGGTGTTGATGCTCACCCAGTCGCACCGCTGCGCGGCCCCGGTAGCCGACGTCATCGGTGCGGTGGCGCGCCGCCTGCCGGGCGGCGACCGGCCGCGGACATTCACCGGTACCGACGCGCCGGGCGCTGTCACCGCCGGGTTGACGGTGCGGATCGCGGCGTCGCCACACGCCGAGGCCGCGCTGATCGCCGACGCGCTGCGACGCGCGCACCTCGTCGACGAGGTGCCGTGGGCGCAGATGGCGGTGATCGTGCGCTCGGTGCCTCGCATGGGTGCCGCGCTCGGCCGCGCGCTGACGGCCGCCGGGGTGCCTGTGGACGTTCCCCAAGGCGATTCGGCGCTGGCGGACCACCCGGCCGTGCGGGCGCTGCTGACCGTGCTGGAGGCCACCTCGGACAGTCTCGACGGGCAACGGGCGCTGGCGCTGCTGACGGGTCCGATCGGCCGCGTCGATCCGGTCTCGCTGCGGCAGTTGCGACGTGCGCTGCGCCGAGCCGCCCCTGAATCATCCGCCGGCTTCGGGGATCTGCTCGTCGAAGCCCTGCAGCGCGGATCCGGCGCCTTCTCCGAGGAGCAGGCCCGTGCGTTGCGGCGGGTGCGTGCGGTGCTGGCGGCCGCCCGGCGCAGCGCCGACGACGGCCGTGACCCGCGGCACACGCTGTGGCAGGCGTGGCACCGCTCGGGTCTGCAGCGGCGCTGGCTGACCGCCGGCGAACGCGGCGGGCCGGCCGGGGCACAGGCCGACCGCGACCTCGACGCCGTCACCGCGATGTTCGACGTCGCCGAGCAGTACGTCGAACGGACGGCGGGAGCGTCGCTGCGCGGACTGGTCGACCACATCACGGCCCTATCCCTACCGCCGGCGCGACGTGACGACGGCCCGCAGCCCGATGCGGTCGCGGTGCTCAGCGCTCACTCCGCGCTGAACCGGGAGTGGGACTTCGTGGTCATCGCCGGGGTGCAGGAAGGGTTGTGGCCCAACGTCTCCCCGCGGGGCGGGGTGCTGGCCACCCAGGAGTTGGTGGACGTGATGGACGGCGTCGCGGACGCCGGACAACGCGGGCTGTCCAGCCGGGCACCCCTGCTCGCCGAGGAGCGCCGACTGCTGATCACCGCCATGGGCCGGGCGCGGCACCGACTGCTGGTGACGGCCGTGGACAGCGGCGGCGACGAGGCGATGTTGCCGTCGTCGTTCTGCCAAGAGTTGAGCGCGCTGGCCACCGACCCCGTGGCCGAAGACTCCCAGCCGATCCGGGCTCCGCGGCTCTTGGCGCCGTCGGCCCTCGTGGGCCGGCTGCGCTCGGTGGTGTGTTCCCCGCAGGGGGTCGTCGGAGATACGGAAAGGAGTTGTGCTGCAGTGCAATTAGCACGCCTTGCCGCGGCCGATATCCACGGCGCGGCCCCCGCGTCGTGGTACGGCATGCGTGACCTGTCCAGCGATGAACCGCTGTGGGCCGACGCAGGTCACGTCGTGACGTTGTCACCCTCGACGTTGCAGATGCTCTCGGACTGTCCGCTGCGCTGGTTGCTCGAACGACACGGCGGTGCCACCGGCCGCGACGTCCGCTCCGCACTGGGATCGCTGGTTCACGCACTCGTCGCCGAGCCGGGCAAGACCGAATCGCAGATGATCAACGACCTCGAAAAAGTCTGGGGTCAGATACCTTTCGATGCGCCGTGGCATGCCGACAACGAGCTGACCCGCCACGTGGAGATGCTGTCGACCTTCCTGCGCTGGCGCGCCGACACCCGCCACGAACTCACCGAGATCGGCACCGAGGTCGACGTCGAGGGCGAGGTGAGCCGTCCCGACGAGAGCGATCTCCCCGCGGTCCGGGTGCGCGGGCGCCTCGACCGCCTCGAACGCGACAGCGCGGGCAGGCTTGTCGTGGTCGACATCAAGACGGGCAAGAGCCCGGTCACCAAGGACGACGCCCAGAGCCACGCCCAGCTGGCGATGTACCAGCTGGCCGTCGCCGAAGGCCTGCTCGCCGACGGCAACGAGCCGGGTGGCGGGCGTCTGGTCTACCTCGGCAAGACCAGCGGCGGCGGGGCGACTGAACGGGATCAGGCGGCGCTCACCCCGCAGGGCCAGGCCGAGTGGAGCGCGGTGGTGCACCAGGCCGCCGCGGCCACCCAGGGTCCGCGCTTCGTCGCGCGCATCAACGACGGCTGCGCGTACTGCCCGGTCCGGGCCATGTGCCCCGCCCAGGACACCAGGAGCGGTCAACCATGAGCCCGCGGTACAGCCCCGCCGAACTGGCCAGTGCGCTCGGTCTTTTCGCGCCCACCGACGAGCAGGCCGCCGTCATCGCCGCCCCGCCGGGCCCGTTGGTGGTGATCGCCGGTGCCGGCGCAGGAAAGACCGAGACGATGGCCGCACGGGTGGTGTGGCTGGTGGCCAACGGGTACGCCCGTCCCGGCGAGGTGCTGGGTCTGACGTTCACCCGCAAGGCCGCGGGCCAGCTACTGCGGCGGGTTCGCGCTCGGCTGGCCCGGCTCGCCGGCGCGGGATTGATGATCCCCGGTACCGAATGCTCGGACATCGGTGACGACGCGGTGACGATCGGCACCTACCACGCGTTCGCGGGCACCTTGCTGCGTGAATACGGCCTGCTCCTGCCGGTCGAGCCCGACACCCGGCTGCTCGGTGAGACCGAGTTGTGGCAGTTGGCGTTTCGCGTGGTGTGTGAGCACCCCGAGTCGCTGGAGACCGAGAAGTCACCGTCGTCGATCACCGCGATGGTCCTGAGGCTGGCCGGGCAGCTGTCCGAACACCTCGTCGACACCGACCAGCTTCGCGACACCCACCTCGAGCTCGAGCGGCTGGTGCACACGCTGCCCCCCGGCAGGTATCAGCGTGACCGCGGCCCGAGCCAGTGGCTGCTGCGGATGCTGGGCACGCAGACCGAACGCACAGCGCTGGTTCCCCTTATCGATGCGCTGCACCGGCGCATGCGCGAGGAACGAGTCATCGACTTCGGCATGCAGATGGCGTCGGCCGCGCGGCTGGCATCGGGCTTCCCCCAGGTCGGCGAGCAACTTCGGCAGCGTTACCGGGTCGTGCTGCTCGACGAATACCAGGACACCGGGCACGCCCAACGGGTCGCGCTGTCATCGCTGTTCGGTGGCGGCGTGGACGACGGACTCGCGCTCACGGCCGTGGGCGACCCGATCCAGTCGATCTACGGGTGGCGCGGGGCGTCGGCGACCAACCTTCCGCGGTTCACCACCGACTTCCCCCGCTCCGACGGCACGCCGGCACCCAGCCTGGAACTGCGGACCAGCTGGCGCAACCCGCCGGAGGTGCTGCACCTCGCCAACGCGGTCTCCACAGATGCGCGACGCCGTTCGGTGGAGGTGCGCTCGCTGCGGCCCCGGCCCGACGCAGGGCAGGGTGACGTGCGGTGTGCCCTGCTGCCCGACGTGGAGGCCGAACGCGAATGGGTTGCCGAGAACGTGGCGCAGCGCTACCACGACGGCGTGAACGCATCGGGTGTCGCGCCGACAGCGGCGGTGCTGGTGCGGCGCAACGCCGATGCCGCGCCGATGGCCGAAGCCCTCACCCGGCGCGGGGTCGCCGTCGAGGTGGTCGGACTGGCGGGGCTGCTGTCGGTGCCCGAGGTGGCCGACGTGGTCGCGATGCTGCGGCTGGCCGCCGACCCCACTGCCGGGACCGCGGCGATGCGAGTCCTCACCGGTCCCCGCTGGCGGCTCGGTGCCCGCGACATCTCCGCGCTGTGGCGGCGCGCTGTGCAACTGGACGACATCGGCGCACCCGCGCACCGCGTGGGACCCGAGCAGATCGTCGCGCAGGTCGCTCCGGACGCCGACGCGGCGTGCCTGGCCGACGCGATCTGCGATCCCGGGGCCGCCACGGCGTACTCCCCAGCGGGCTACGCCAGGATCGTGGCGCTGGGCCGTGAGTTGAGTGCACTGCGCGCGCACCTCGACAGCCCTCTTCCCGACCTGGTCGCCGAGGTGCGCCGGCTCCTCGGGGTGGACGCCGAAGTTCGAGCTGCCAGGCCGGTGTCGGCGGGCTGGTCGGGCGCCGAACACCTGGATGCGTTCGGGGATGTGGTCGCCGACTTCTCGAGCAGGCCGGGCACCACGGTGTCCGCGCTGCTCGCGTTCCTCGACACCGCCGAGCAGGTGGAGAACGGGCTGGCGCCCGCCGAGGTCACGGTGGCCACCGACCGGGTGCAGATCCTGACCGTGCATGCCGCCAAGGGCCTGGAGTGGCAGGTCGTCGCCGTCCCGCACCTCAGCGGGCGGGTGTTCCCGTCGACAGCGTCCCCCCGCACCTGGCTGACCGACGCGGCCGATCTGCCCCCGCTGTTGCGCGGGGACTGCGCGACCGCCTCCGAGCACGGTGTCCCGGTGCTGGACACATCCACGGTCAACGATCGGAAAGCCCTGTCGGACAGGATCTCCGACCACAAGCGCAGCCTCGATCAGCGGCGCACCGACGAAGAGCGCCGGCTCCTGTACGTGGCCATCACCCGCGCCGAGCACACGTTGCTGGTGTCGGGTCACCACTGGGGCGCCACCGAATCCAAGCCCCGGGGCCCGTCGGCGTTCCTCTGCGAACTCAAGGACGTCATCGACGCGTCGGCCGCCGCGGGCACGCCGTGCGGGGTCGCCGACGTCTGGGCCGAGGCCCCCGCCGACGGCGAGCCGAACCCGCTGCGCGACCGGGTTGTCGAGGCGATGTGGCCAATCGACCCGGTCGCAGGTCGCCGCGAAACCCTCGATCGGGGTGCCGCTTTGGTGTCGCAGGCGATCTCGGCGGACCTCGAGGACATCGAACCCGCCGACGTGCACGGCTGGGCCGCCGACGTCGACGCGCTGCTGGCCGAGCGCGAGGTTGCGGCCCACCGGCCCACCCCGCCGCTGCCAACCCAACTCTCGGTGAGCACGCTCGTGGAACTCGGGCGCGACCCCGACGCCGTCGCCCGACGGCTGCACCGTCGGCTGCCACGGCGGCCGGACTCACAGGCTTTGCTGGGCACGGCGTTTCACGAATGGGTGCAACGTTACTTCCAGGCGGAGAAGCTGTTCGATCTCGACGATCTTCCCGGAGCCGTGGATGCCGACCGCCAGGACAGGGGAGAGCTCGAGGAGTTGCAGGCCGCGTTCGCGGTGTCCGCGTGGGCGGCGCGCACGCCCGTCGATGTGGAGGTCCCGTTCGACATGGTGATCGCCGGGCGGGTGGTGCGTGGACGTATCGATGCGGTCTTCGCCGATGAAGACGGCGGAGTGACGGTGGTGGACTGGAAGACCGGCGACCCGCCGTCGACACCAGAAGATCTGCAGCGCAACGCTGTTCAGCTCGCCGTCTACCGACTGGCGTGGGCGCGGTTACAGGGGTGCCCAGTGGAGTCGGTGCGCGCCGCGTTCCACTACGTGCGTTCCGGGCGCACCGTCAGTCCCGACGTGCTGCTCACCGCCGACGAGGTGGCCGCGTTGATGGACCTGCCCGCCGCTTGATCGTCGCCCGATCAGCTTTCGCGGTAGACCTTCAACGCCTGGGTGATCATCGGGATCTGCAGCGGCAGCCGTGCGATGGCGACCACCCGCATCGGCAGTGGCTTCGTCGGATCCTTGAACCACAGCCGGACCATGTTCACGTTGCCCGGGAACACCCCGACGAACAGGGCAATGGCCGCCAGCGCGCCGACGCGGCGGGTCTTGGGGGCGACCAGCAGTCCGCCGACGGCGACCTCCGCAACCCCCGAGGCGTAGGTGTAGAACCGCTGAGTGCCGGGAAGCTCCTCCGGGACGATGCCGTCGAACGGCTTGGGGGCGGCGAAATGCAGCAGCCCCATTCCGATCAGCCAGGCGCCCATCTTGGCGCCGCGCGACGACGTGGTGATCTGTTGCAGTTCGGGCAAAGGGGAGGTCATGGTTACATTGTGCTGGTGCGGCAGCCCCCAACGGTGACGGACCCTCATGGCTAGAGGTCGCTTGCGGCGGCGGCTCGGCAGAATCAACCAGTCTTTGGCCGATCAGCCGGTGCATTCGCTCGTCAACCGCGTCGAGATCCCGCAGGACGTGGCGAGTCCCTGGGTGCGCATCACCAAGCGGATCGTGATCGCGCTGGGCGTGTTGTGCGCGGTCGTCCTCATCGTCTACATCGATCGCGACGGGTACAGCGACACCCAGAAGAATGGCCTGTCACTGCTCGACTGCTTCTACTACGCGACGGTCTCCCTGTCGACGACTGGATACGGTGACATCGCGCCGATCACCGACACCGCCAGGTTCGTCAACATCGTCATAATCACGCCGCTTCGGGTGGCGTTCCTGATCGTGCTGATCGGTACCACGGTGGAGACGCTGACCACGGAGTCCCGACAAGCTTTCAAAATCCAGCAGTGGAGGAACAAGGTGCGCAACCACACAGTGGTCATCGGCTACGGCACCAAGGGCCGCACCGCAGTGGCCGCGATGGTCGGGGACGAAATGGCGCCCGGGGACATCGTGGTCGTCGACGAGGATCCGGTGGCCCTCGGCCGTGCGAAAGGCGCGGGCCTGGTCACCGTCCGCGGCAGCGCCACCGACTCCGAGATCCTGCGGCTGGCCAGCGCCCAACATGCCAAGTCGATCATCGTCGCCACCAACCGCGACGACACGGCCGTGCTCGTGACGTTGACGGCCCGTGAGCTCGCGCCCCACGCCAAGATCATCGCCGCGGTACGTGAGGCCGAGAATCAGCATCTGCTCCTGCAGTCTGGCGCGGACTCCACTGTGGTGACCTCCGAGACCGCCGGCCGCCTGCTCGGCATCGCCGTGCAGACACCCAGCGTCGTCGAGATGATGGAGGACCTGTTGACCCCCGACGCGGGCTTCGCGATCGCCGAACGGGAGATCACTCCGAAAGAGGCCGGCGGGTCGCCGCGGCACCTGCACGACATCGTGCTGGGGGTGGTGCGCGACAAGAAGCTGATCCGCGTCGATGACCCGAAGGTCGACGCGCTCGAGCTGGGGGACCGGCTGCTGTACATCCGCAGCGCGGATGCCGAGCGATGAGTGAGCGCTCGCGCGAAGAGCAGAGGGCACCAGTGAGCGCTTGCGCGAAGAGCAGAGGGCAGCGATGAGTCGCTTGCGCGAAGAGCAGAGGGCAGCGATGAGCAGGCGATACCGATGAACCCGTCAGGGTTCAGGCTGCGCAACGTTCCGCTGCTCTCCCGGGTCGGGGCCGACCGGGCGGACACCCTGCGCACCGACGTCGACGCGGCCGTCGCCGGATGGCCGGACGCGCTGCTGCTGCGCGTGGACCGGCGAAACCAGGTGCTGATCTCCGACGGCAGAGTCGTTCTCGGCCGGGCCGGCACGGTGGGCGACGCACCGCCGGAAGACGCCGTGTTCCTGGGTCGTCTCGACGACGGACGGCACGCGTGGGCGATCCGCGCCGAGCTGGAAGCCCCCGAGGATCCCAGGGCACCGGCGGAGGTGCTCGACCTGCGACGCGCCGGCCAGATCTTCGACGACGTCAGCGCGCAACTGGTGGCGACCGCCACCGCGCTGCTGAACTGGCATGACAGCTCCCGGTTCAGCCCCGTCGACGGGGCACCGACCAAGCCGGTCAAGGCCGGGTGGTCGCGGGTCAACCCCGTGACGGGTCACGAGGAGTTCCCCCGCATCGACCCCGCGGTGATCTGCCTGGTGCACGACGGTCACGACCGCGCGGTGCTGGCCCGTCAGACGTTGTGGCCGCAGCGGCTGTTCTCGATCCTCGCCGGCTTCGTGGAGGCCGGTGAGTCGTTCGAATCCTGCGTGGTCCGCGAGATCGCCGAGGAGATCGGTCTGACCGTCACCGACGTCGAGTATCTGGGCAGCCAGCCGTGGCCGTTCCCGCGGTCGCTGATGATCGGCTTCCACGCCATCGGTGACCCGGAGCAGGAGTTCTCGTTCAACGACGGTGAGATCGCCGAGGCCGCCTGGTTCACCCGCAGCGAGATACGCGAAGCACTGGAGCAGGGGGACTGGAGCAGCGGCAGCACGTCGCGGCTGCTGCTGCCTGGGTCCATCTCCATCGCCCGGGAGATCATCGAGTCCTGGGCGGCGCTGGATTAAGGCCAGGCGCTTCGTCCGGGGTCGTTCGGCACGCCGCTCTCACAGCGAAATCGACACCATGGCCGCGACAACCCCCCAAGCGCCGTCAGATCGCAGCCGTGATGTCAATCTCGATCCCAGGCGCGGAACACCCGATCACACGCGACTAACCCGCGTGCATCAACGCGGCGAGCCGTTCGTTGGTCTTGTCGAGCGCCACCGTGAGCGCGCCGACCGCCTTCTCCCGCACCCGCGGCCGGTCCGCCGGGAACGTCGGGAACAGGTCGCGCAGCACGTTGAGGCGCGACGACTTCAGCCAGTCGATCAGCTCGGGGTCCTTCAGCCACCTTATCTGAGCACGGTTGTCGGAAAACAAGATCCGCAACCAGTCGATGGGCACATCCGGGTGGGGGATGGGTTCGCACAGGTCGTTGCGGACGGCGTCGTTCTGAATGGGGTCGCCGTAGGCCGCCTCCACGTGGGCGATGAACGCCGCGCTGAACACCTGCTGGCATCCGCGCACACTCTGCAGGGTGATCCGGTCGCCGTCGAACACCGGCACCGAGGGGGGCCGCGGCAGGCCCGGTGTCGTGCAGTCGACGTAGAGCGAGGGCGCCGGCACCGGAATCGTGCCGTCGTCCAACACCAACCGGTCCGGTTCCACCCTGTCGATGTGACCCATCCGCACCACGTCATCGATGAGGCGCAGTTGCTCGAGCTCGCCGAGCGACACGATGGCGCAGTGGTACATGGTGGGCTGCACGGTGGTGTCGAGGCGGAGCAGGTTCTGGTCGGCCTCCAGCCGGGTGAAGAGATCCTCGAGTGAAGCGGCCTCGGTGATCGCCACCATCCGGGTGCTGATCGAGTCCCGAAGCTGCTTCACGAACTCCTGACCCGGTTGGATGTTGGCGCGGTTCAGCAGCCAGGAGTCGCGCGGCATGATCCAGCGCAACCGCTCGGCCGGGACGCCGTTGCGCAGCAGCCACAGGCAGCAGTCCATGCCTGTCTTGCCACCGCCCACGATCGTGTAGTGCCGGCGGCCCGCGGCGCGGCGCGGCAGGTCGTTCGGGGTCACCACGTCGACGCCGTCGCCGACCGCGAACGGCGGCCCGGCTCTCATGGACTGGACCACGGTCAGCAGGTAGGTCGCATCGACCACCCGCTTGCGCACCGTCACGGTGTGCTCGGCGCCGTCGAGGGTGCGGAATGTGGTGCCGCCCAGGTATCGGGCGGCGGGAAAATAGGACAGCCGGCCGGTGGGCAGCAGCCGACGGCGCATCACCTGGTCGTAGTACGCGCACACCTCGTGGCCGGTCGCCAGTTCGAAGAATCCCTCGTTGGGGCCTGCGGTGTCGATGGCGTCCTCGTTGCCGAGGGCTTGGGAGTTCACGCCGTAGTACGCCGACGGCTGGTGCAGCCGCACGAACGGGTACACCGCGTTCCAGTGCCCGCCGGGCTGGTGGTTCTCGTCGACCAGCACGACGGTGTCGCGGGTCTCGGTCAGCAGTGTGTCGACGAACGCCATCCCCATGGCGCCCGCTCCGACGACGAGGTAGTCAGCTTCGATCCCCACGACAGGGACGCTACGTGGTCCCCGGGGACCACCGCCCGACGGTGTGGTGACCTCAGCCGAACAGCACCGCGCGGTTCAGATAGCCGTCCGGATCGAACGCCGTCTTGAGTGCCCTCATCGCGGCGATGTCGGCGTCGGTGCGCGACATCGACACGTAGTCGCGCTTGCGGCTGCCCACACCGTGTTCGGAGCTGACATTGCCGCCGCTGCGGGCGATCAACTCCATCATCGACGAGTAGAGGGCGCGTTCGCGCTCGCCGGTGAGCGCGCAGCGCACGATGTTGAGGTGCAGGTTGCCTTCGCCGATGTGTCCGAACAGCACCGGGATGGCGTCCGGTGCATGCGCGGCCACCAGGGCTTCGGATTCGTCGGCGAACCGTCGGATGGCGGAAAGCGGAAGCGAGACATCGAATTTCAGCGGAGGCCCGTAGACACCAAGCACTTCCGCGACCGCCTCACGCACCTGCCAGAGCCGCTGCTGCGCACCTGCGTCCACCCCGACTGCCGGCTCGCCGCTGAGCTGGGCGTCCTCCAGGGCGTCCGCGAGGCGCTCCGTCAGATCCGTCTCGTGGGCCAACTCGATCAGCAGCTGCCAGGCGCCCTTGACCGGCGCCGCGACGCCGACGTGCTCGGCGGTCAGCGCGCTGGCGCGGGCGTCGATGAGCTCCAGTGCCGCGATGCCCTCCATGTCGCGGAACACCCGGCCCGTCGCGACCAGAGCGTCCAGGTCGGCGAATCCGCAGATGGCGGTGACGCGTTGGCGCCGTGCGGGGTGCAGACGCAGATCGAGGCCGGTGATGACGCCGAGCGTGCCCTCCGCGCCGACGAACAGCGACGCCAGGTCATAGCCGGTGTTGTCGCTGCGGACCCGGCTGTGCCGGTGCACCACCGAGCCGTCGGGCAGCACCACGTCCAGCCCGATCACCTGCTCGCCCATGTTGCCATAACAGACGGTGCGCAGGCCGCCCGCATTCGTCGACGCCATCCCGCCGACGGTGGCCGAATCCCGGGCCGCCAGGTCGACCCCGAACACCAGGCCCGCCGCGCTCGCCACCCGTTGCACCTCGGCCAGGGTCACCCCGGCGCCGACGTGGACGCGGCGCTCGGCCACGTCGACCTCACCCACCTCGCGCAGCCGTTCGGTCGAGAGCAGCACGTCGTCGTGTTCGGGCACCGTGCCCGCCACCAGTGAGGTCCGCCCGCCCTGCACGGTGACGCAGACACCGGCGTCGCGGCAGACGTCGAGCACCGCGGCGACCTCGGCGTCGGATCCGGGCCGCACCAGCGCGCTGGCGTGACCCCGATATCGCCCGGTGTGGTCGACGCTACGGCCGTCCAGCACGTCGGAATCGGTGCTCACGTAGCCGGCCCCGACGATCACCGCGAGCCGTTCGGTAAGCGCTTCGGTCACCCCGTGGGTGTATCACATGTGCTCAGCGCCAGAAACGCCCCCAACTCCACCAGGCGATCCGGCGTGCCGGGCAGGTACTCGGTCAGTTGCGCGGAGCGCACGATCACGGCGAGGTACTTGGCCCGGCTCACCGCGACGTTGAGCCGGTTCCGGTTCAGCAGGAACGCGATGCCGCGGGGCACGTCGTCGATCGAGGACGCCGTCATCGAGACGAACACCACCGGCGCCTGCTGTCCCTGGAACTTGTCGACGGTGCCTGCCCGCACCCCGGTGAGCCCCGCCTCGTCCAGCCGGCGGCGGACCTGAACGACCTGGGCGTTGTACGGGGTGACGACGAGGACGTCGGTCTGGGCCAAGGACCGGGTGCCGTCTTCGTCGGTCCACGCCGTACCCAGCAGACGCTGGATCTCGGCGACGATCGCCGCCGCCTCCTCCGGGCTCTCGGTGGCGTTGCCGTGGTGGTCGACGGTGAGCGTCCGCACTCCGGGCGCGACCCCGGCGAGTCGACGCGCACCGGTCCTCGCCTCGTGTGAGTGGAGCCGGCCGTCGTAGGACAGCCGCGAAACCGCCCGGCACACGTCGGGGTGCATCCGGTAGGTGAGGTCGAGGAAGTAGCCGCGCTCGGGTGGCAGCGTGTGATGGCCGTCGACCAGCCAGGCCAGCGCGGAGCCGTCGACGGGCTCGGGATGGGTGCCCTGGCTGACCTGGGGCAGCTGCTGGGGATCGCCGAGCAGCAGCAGGTTGCGCGCCGCGCGGGATACCGCGATCGTGTTGGCGAGGCTGAACTGCCCGGCCTCCTCGACGACCAGGAGGTCCAGGCTCTCGGCGGGAATCTTGTTGTCGCTGGCGAAGTCCCACGCGGTGCCGCCGACGACACAGCCGTCGTTGCCGGCGATGAAGCCGGCGAACTCCGGGTTGCCGATCTCGGTCCAGCCGTTGCTGACGGTGTTGAGTTTCTTGGCCACCCGCGCCCCGTCCACACCGGCACCGAGGACGTCGCGGAACAGGTTTTCGACCACCGCATGCGACTGTGCGACCACCCCGATGCGCCAGCGGTGGGTGTTGACGAGCGTGGCGATCACCTTCGCGGAGGTGAAGGTCTTGCCGGTGCCGGGCGGTCCGTGAACGGCGAGATAGGAGGCGTCGAGGTCCAGCAGCGCGCCGGTGATGTCCGCGGCGGCGTCGCCGCCGCGGGGAAGTGGATCACCGCTGAGGGTGCGGGGCGGACGGCGCAGCAGCAGGTCGGTCACCGCGTCCTGGCGGAGTTCGGGCAGTCCGTCGGCGACGGCGGCCGCGATGGTGGCGATCGCCTCCTGCAGCGGCTTGGTGCTGATCGGCGGTCCCGGGGTGAGCGCGAAGGGCACCTGGGTGTGCGGGCCGCCGTTCTTGGGTTGCCGCTCGCACACCAGCACCGCGGTGGGCACCTCGGGGTCGTCACACTCGAGCACCGTGACGGTGCCGAATCCGCGACGATCCGGGTCCTCGGCCAGGCCCGGCGGGGACGGCGGGTCGTACAACGCGTACATCGACGTCGAGAGCGCGCCGTTGGCGAGTTCACCGACCAGCGTGATGTGCCGCTGCGGCTTGCGGGCCCTTGGCGGTTGATGCCAGTCCACCGTGACGGCGGACTTCTCGGCGACGAACACGTCGGTGTTGTCGGCCCATTCGTCGACGGGGTTGTTGACGCGGTCGAAGTGACCCCACCAGAACGGCTTGTCCTCGCGTTTGTGAAAACCCTTGGCGGCCGCGAACATCGCGATGGCGACCTGCTCACGTGTCCGCGCCTCGACACCGTCGCCGGCGAACTTCGACAGCTTCTTCTCCACGGCGTCGGCGACCTCGGCCTCCGCGGCGGCACCTGTCACGGTGACGGGTCCCCGCGGCGGCACCTCGGACTCGATGGCCCGGGCCATCAGCCAGTCGCGCAGCCGACGCGTCGACCGGCAGTCGTAGCGGTTGTACTCCTCGATCTCCTTGAGCACCGTCGCGGCGTCGTCGGCCTGTCCGGCGTCGCGCAGCTCGCAGAAGCGGGCGTACTCGGTGATCGACGCGGTGGCCGTGGTGACCTCGCCGGCACGCAGCTCGTTGCCCATGTAGAGCGGCTCGAGGGACTTGATGCTGTAGTTCTCCGCGCCCACCCGGATGCTCTTGCGCACCAAGGGATAGAGGTCGACGAGGACGCCCTCGCGCAGCAACTCGTCGACCTCGTTCTCGCCGACGCCGTAGCGGCCCGCCAGCCGCAACAGCGTGCTCTTCTCATAGGCGGCGTAGTGGTAGATGTGCATGCCGGGGTGGCGCCGCCGTCGCTTGCGGACCATCGCGAGGAAGTCGGTCAGCGCCTGGCGCTCCTCGGCCCGGTCGTGTGCCCAGAAGGGATGGAACTCGTCGGCCATCGTGAGCACGCCCCACAGGTACTCCAGGCCCCACTCGTGCCCGTCGGCCGTCCACAGCGGGTCACCCTCGAAGTCGAAGAACAGATCGCCCTTGTCGGCGTCGGGCAACACCATCAGAGGCTGGGCGTCCACGACGACGTACGGCGGCTTGCCGTCCACCCGGTCGGTGACCTGCAGCCGGGCCTGTGAGGTCAGTGCCGTGACCGTGCGGGTCGACAGCTCGGGAATCGGGCCGTTGTGCCCGGCAAGGCCGTGCACGGTGGTGATGCCCGCGTCGATCAGTCGGGCTCGCTGGCTGACCCGCATGCCCGCGACCAGCAGCAGGTCGCCGTGCGCGCGGACCTGCACCTCGCATTCGGAACAGCGGAAGCAGGCGCGGATGTCCTCGTTCTCCCACGCCACCGGCTCGCCGCAGGCAAGGTGCTCGTCGAGCAGTCGCTGCAACGCATCCCGCCGCGGCCGGTACACCGGGAGCAGTTCGTCGACCGGGTAGCTGACGGCGGTTCCGTCGCCCAGCACGAGGTCGACCTCGGGCGCCACCGGGACGCCGGCGTCGGACAGCGTCTGGGCGTAGGCGGCCAGCTGCAGCAGCGCCTCCACCTTGACCGAGCGGGCAAGCTTGGTGTCCCGCAGCCGGTAGCGGGGTCCGTCGGGGGTGTCCTCGAGGAGCAGGAAGTCGGCGAAGCCGACGAAGCGGCCGTCGAACATCGCGGCCTGGTAGATGACGGGCGCCCGGCGCCGGACCGCGCGCAGCGTCTGCTCTGCCGCGGCGGACAGGCCCGCGACGGTGTAGTCGGGGCGGCCGATGACGACGATGTCGCCGACCTCTCGGCACTGCCGCAGCTCGTCGAGATGCCGGTGTTCGTGTTCACCACCGAGTTCGGCGGTGCGGGCGAGCAGTTCGTCGTCGGCCGACACCGCAGGACCCCGGCCGAGCCGGGCGTCGAACGAGCGCAGCAGCGCGTACTCGCAGCGCGCGGCGGCGGCGAGATCGGAGGCGCTGTAGATGACGCGGTCTTCGCCGACGAACACGCAGCCACTGTAGGCCAGCCCGCCGACACCCCGGCCTGCGGCAAATGCTCAGCCGGGCGTGTTGCCGATCAGCTCCACCCCGCTGCCGTTCCAGCGGAACTTCACCACGCTGTCGAGGCCGGGCATATCGCTGGAGTACATGAGCGCGACGGTGTCGCCGGTGGTCTCGGCGCTGTCCATCCCGTTGAAGCCGTAGGTGTCGGGTACGCCCGTGGGGATGAACTTCCCCCGGTGGAACAGCAGCGCCCGGGTGTTCGGATTCTCCGAGTTCGTGTTGGCCTTGATGATCACCGCCGACAACTGCGCGCACTCGTTGTAGTTGCCTGCGATCGGCTCGGGGTTCCAGCCCTGGTTGCTCCGCGGGTCGCGGGGGAGCTCGGAGACCGCCTTGACGATCTCCGGTGCGGCGAGGTTGGTCGCGCACGGATCGTCGCCCGCGGACGATCCCGGTGCGCCGCCGTCGATCGTCGGTCGCGGCGCCGGGCCGGCCGACGTCTCCTGCGGCGCCGACGCAGCAGTCGGCCCCGGCGTCTTGGACGCCGTCGAGTCACCCGAGCCGCATCCCGCGAGCGTCAGCACCGCGACGCCCGCGACGGCGACTGTCCGGATGCCGATCACCGCCACCCATTGCACAAGAGCGCACCGTACCGGCACCGTCATCGGCGCCGGAGAAGGCGCGCGGCGGGAAAGGTGGCCGATTGGCACTAGACTCCCACCTCGATGACGTCTTCCAATGAGGGGCCTGACAGCGTTGACCTGCCCGGCGACCTGAGCTTTGCCGACCTGCAGATTCACCCTTCGGTGCTGCAGGCCGTCGGGGATGTCGGTTATGAGACGCCCTCGCCCATCCAGGCGGCGACCATCCCGGCCATGCTTGCCGGCTCCGACGTCGTCGGGCTCGCCCAGACCGGAACGGGGAAGACGGCCGCCTTCGCGATCCCGATCCTCTCGAAGATCGACACCGCCAGCCGCACCACCCAGGCGCTGGTCCTGGCACCGACCCGTGAGCTCGCCCTGCAGGTCGCCGAGGCGTTCAGCCGTTACGGCGCGCACCTGCCCGTGAACGTCCTGCCGATCTACGGCGGCTCCCCGTACGGGCCCCAGATGGCCGGGCTCAAGCGTGGCGCCCAGATCGTCGTCGGCACCCCGGGGCGGGTCATCGACCACCTCGAGAAGCGCAGCCTCGACCTCTCGCATCTGGACTACCTGGTGCTCGACGAGGCCGACGAGATGCTTCAGATGGGCTTCGCCGAGGACGTCGAGCGCATTCTCGAGGGCACCCCCGAGTACAAGCAGGTCGCGTTGTTCTCGGCGACCATGCCGCCGGCCATCCGCAAGATCACCTCCAAGTACCTGCACGACCCGGTGCAGGTGAAGGTCGAATCCAAGTCCGCAACCGCGGACAACATCTCCCAGCGGTACATCCAGGTGTCCGGCGCGCGCAAGATGGACGCGCTCACCCGGCTGCTGGAGGTCGAGCCGTTCGAGGCGATGATCGTGTTCGTCCGCACCAAGCAGGCCACCGAGGAGGTCGCCGAGAAGTTGCGCGCCCGGGGCTTTTCCGCGGCGGCCATCAACGGCGACATCCCGCAGGCCGTGCGCGAGCGCACCATCGCGTCGCTCAAGGACGGCAAGCTCGACATCCTGATCGCGACGGACGTGGCCGCACGCGGGCTCGACGTCGAGCGCATCTCGCATGTGCTGAACTACGACATCCCGCACGACCCCGAGTCGTACGTGCACCGCATCGGCCGCACCGGGCGGGCCGGGCGGTCGGGGACGGCGCTGCTGTTCGTCACCCCGCGGGAGCGACATCTACTCAACTCGATCGAGCGGGTCACCCGGCAGAAGCTCGTCGAGGGCCAGCTGCCGTCGGTCGACGACGTCAACGCCCAGCGGGTGGAGAAGTTCCGCGACTCGATCACCGAGGCATTGGCGTCTCCGGCAATCGAGATGTTCCGCAAGCTGATCGAGGGTTACGAGCGCGACCACGACGTGCCGATGGCCGACATCGCCGCGGCGCTGGCGTTGCAGAGCCGCGACGGCGGCGAGTTCCTGATGACCGAGCCGCCGCCGGAGAAGCGTCGCGAGCGCCCCGACCGGCCCGGCCGTGACGACCGGGCGCCGGGCAAGCGCCGTGAGGTCCGCAGCGACCTCGCGACCTACCGCATCGCCGTCGGCAAGCGGCACAAGGTCATGCCCGGCGCGATCGTGGGCGCCATCGCCAACGAGGGCGGGTTGCACCGCAGCGACTTCGGCCACATCTCGATCAAGCCGGATCACTCGCTGGTGGAACTGCCGGCGAAGCTGTCCAAGGAGACCCTGAAGAAGTTGGAGCACACCAGGATCCAGGGACAGCTGATCCATCTCGAACCCGAGCGCGGGCCCAAGGGGCACCGCAAGTCGCATTGAGGCGCCCAGCCGCATGACCGTGTCCAAGGACCTCGAAGAGCAGGGCGGCCTCGAGTCGATCACCGCGGCCGGACGCGTCGACTCGCTCACCGGGATCCGCGCCGTGGCGGCGCTGCTGGTGATGCTGACCCACGCCGCATACACCACCGGGAAGTATCCGCAGGGCTACGTCGGGCTGGTGTACTCCCGGATGGAGATCGGCGTGCCGATCTTCTTCGTGCTTTCGGGGTTCCTGTTGTTCGCGCCGTGGGTCAAGGCCGCGGCGCCGGCAGATGGTCGTCGGCGGTCCGACTCCGCCGCCGATCCGGCGCCGTCGGTGCGTCGCTACGCGTGGCATCGGGTGCGCCGCATCATGCCGGCCTACGCCGTCACCGTCGTCGGGGCCTATCTCCTGTACCACTTCCGCATGGCGGGCCCCAACCCCGGGCACACCTGGGAGGGGCTGTTCCGCAACCTCACGCTCACCCAGATCTACACCGACAACTACCTGTATTCGTTTCTGCACCAAGGCCTCACCCAGATGTGGAGCCTCGCGGTCGAAGTCGGCTTCTATGTGGTGCTGCCGCTTCTGGCCTACGTGTTGCTGGTGCTGTTGTGCCGGCGGCGGTGGCGGCCGGGGCTGCTGCTGGCCGGGCTGGCCGGGCTGGCGATGGTGTCGCCGGCGTGGCTGATCCTGGTGCACACCACCGACTGGCTGCCCGACGGTGCGCGACTGTGGTTACCGGGATACCTGGTGTGGTTCGTCGGCGGGATGGTGCTGGCGGTGCTGCAGCCGCTGGGGGTGCGCGCCTACGCGCTGGCCTGTGTCCCGCTGGCGCTCGTCAGCTATTTCATCGTGTCCACGCCGATCGGCGGAGAACCGACGACCTCACCAGCCGAGTTGCGCGACGCCCTGTTCAAGACCGCGTTCTACGCGGTGATCGCCACGCTTCTCGTGGCCCCGCTGGCCCTGGGCGGGCAGCAGCAGGGTCTGTACGCACGGGTGCTGTCCAGCCGTCCGATGGTGTTCCTCGGGGAGATCTCCTACGAGATCTTCCTGATCCACCTGATCGTCATGGAGTTGGTGATGGTGGAGATCCTGCGGCTCCCCATCTACACCGGCTCGGTGTGGTTGCTGTTCGCGGGCACGCTGCTGGCGACCATCCCACTGGCCTGGCTGCTGCACCGCTTCACCCGCGTCCGGTCGTGACGCGGGCCGGACCCCGGCCCGACATACTTAGGTTACGCTGACCTAAGTATCTGTTTCTTATGCCGGATCGAGGGGTCATGTCGGACACCAGGCAGTCGCGCGGGTTCGCGGGTGCGGTTCTGAAACTGCTGCGCGCCGGAGACTACGAACTGACCGTCACCGCCCGCACCGAGGTCAGCCCGCACTACCTGCGACTGAGCTTCGCGGCCGGCGGCCTGCTCGCAGACCGGGCGTTGCATCCGACCATGTGGATCAGGATGTGGTTCTCCGACGGGGACAAGCTGCACCAGCGCGGCTACACGCTGGTCAACCCCGACCCCGCCAATGACACGGTGGACATCGAGTTCGCGCTGCACGACGGCGTCGCGTCGCGCTGGGCGGAGCAGGCTTCCCCCGGCGACACGATCGAGGTCACGGTGCTCGGCAGCAACTTCGCGCTGCCCGAACCGCGGCCGGCGGGTTATGTCATCGTCGGGGACACGGCGTCCCTGCCTGCGATCAACTCGCTGCTCGGTGCCATCGGCGACGCGCCTGCGCGCATCTTCCTGGAGGTCGCGCACGACGACGACAAGCAGCTGCCCGTCGCGCGCTCCAGCGGCGTGACATGGGTCGATCGCAAGAACGCCGGTGAGGCTCTCGTGCAGGCGGTGGAGTCGGCCGCGTTCGACGCCTCGGACCATTTCGGCTGGGTGGCCAGCGACAACCGCACCACGCGCGCGGTCGCGAAGCTGCTCCGCGAGGACTACAACATCGCCCGCAAGGCGCTCAAGGCGCAGGCCTACTGGGTGGCCTGACGGCTCGGCAGGACGATCGGGACGACGAACTCGTCGAGCATCGCCCGCTCGTCGGCCTCGTCGTGGCCGGGGAACAGCATCAGCGACGTCATCACTCGCACCAGCCAGCGAGAGCGGTGCGCGACCAGTTCGGCGTCGTCGGGCCCCAGTGAGATGACGAATGCCTCGGTGAGCGCCTTGATCACCTGGGACTCCTCGGCCATCTCCGCGCCGATCGGCCGCTGCGTGGTGGCGAACCACGACGACAGCGCCGGGCTTTCGCGGACGTTGCGCAGGGACGACAACATGCCCTCGATCAGGCGCTCCCGCGGGTCGGTGATCGACGTGATCTGGTCGGTCATCTCACGGTAGAGCCGATAGCTCTCCCGGTGGACGTAGGCGGTGTAGAGGGCCTCGCGGTTCTCGAAGTAGCGGTACAGCGTCGCGCGCGAACAGCCTGCCGCCGAAGCGATCTCGTGCATGCCGACGGTCGCCGCCTCCTTCGAGGCGAACAACTCGCCAGCCGCGTCCAGGATGCGGTCGGCGGCCACCTCGGTACGGCGCGCCGCCAGCCAGTCGCCCGCCATCAGGTGATCACCGTGAGGGGCACCGACACCGGACGGCGCACGTAACTGCCGCCGGCCCAGACGATTCCGGACTCGTCGACCTCGAAGTCGGGGATCCGGGCGAGCAGTTCGGTGAGTGCCACCCGAGACTGCATGCGGGCCGCGGCTGCGCCGAGGCAGTGGTGGGCGCCGTGGCTGAACGTCAGGATGTTGCGCGGCCTGCGGGTGATGTCGAGTTCACCTGCGTCGGACCCGTATTGGCGTTCGTCGCGGTTGGCCGACCCGTAGAGGAACATCGCCCGGCGGCCTTCGGGGATGGTGACGTCGCCGATGGTGACGTCACGGGTCACGGTGCGGCCCAACATCTGTACCGGCGAGGTCAACCGCAGGAACTCGTCGACCGAATCGGGTATCAGCTCGGGCTGCGCCACCAGAAGACGCCGCTGGTCCGGCCGCTGGTGCAGCAGTTGCACCGCCCCGCCCAGCATTCCGGTGGTGGTGTCGTTGCCGCCGGTGACCATCGTGAACGTGAACGCCAGGATCGACAGCACCCCCGCGATGTCGCCGTCGGCGCCGACGCCTGCGGCCACGAGATGCGACACGGTGTCATCTTCGGGTTCGGTCCGCCGCCGCTCGATCAGCGCCGTGAAGTAGGCCATCATGCCGCCGAGCGCATCGCCGAGAGTGTCGAGCGCTCCACCGATGCCGCCCGCGGAGGTGTTGGCCGCGACGATCGCGTCGGTCCACCCGTCGAACTGGCCGCGGTCCTCCTCGGGTACGCCGAGATAGTGCGCGACCACCATCGACGGCAGCGGTTTGAAGAGTTCGGCGACGATGTCGCCGCCGCCGTTGGCGCGCAACGCCTCGATTCGTTCGACGACGAACTGGCGAACCTTGGGCTCGACCGCCTCGACCTGCCGGGGGGTGAAGCCGCGCGACACCAGCTTGCGGAACTCGGTGTGCACGGGCGGGTCCTGCATGACCATCGGCGGGTTGTCGGCGAGCCCGATCAGGTCCAGTTCGCCGTAGTTGACGGTCAGGCCCTGCGCGGATGAGAACGTCTCGTGGTCGCGGGCGGCGGCCCAGATGTCGGCGTGGCGGGACAGCACGTAGTAGTCGTGATCCGGCTTGTCCTCTGGGATGACGTGGTGGACCGGATCGTGATCGCGCAGGGCGCGGTACATCGGCCACGGCTCGCGCCAGGTCGCGGCGTCGGCGGGCGTGAACCTCACCGGCGAGTTCTGAGACAGAATCGCGGTCATGTCTTATGGGTACGACAGAGACCCTATCTGTGTCAATAGCTGGCGTCAGATTGCCGCGCCCGGGTTCAGGATGTTGTCCGGGTCGAGGGCGGTCTTGATGCGGCGGTTGAGCTCCATCGCCTCGGGTCCCAGGTAGCCGGCCAGCCACGGGCGCTTGAGCCTGCCGACGCCGTGTTCGCCGGTGATCGTGCCGCCGAGGCCGACCGCCAGGTCCATGATCTCGCCGAACGCCTTGTTGGCCCGTTCGGTCATCGCGGCGTCGGCGGGGTCGTACACGATCAACGGATGGGTGTTGCCGTCGCCGGCGTGCGCGATCACCGAGATCATCAGGTCGTGCTGCTCGGCGAGTTTCTCGACGCCGCTGACGAGTTCGGCCAGTGCGGGCAGCGGAACACCGACATCCTCGAGCAGCAGCGAACCCTTCGCCTCCACCGCCGGGATCGCGAACCGGCGCGCGGCGACGAACGCCTCACCCTCGTCCGGGTCGTCGGTCGAGAACACCTCTGTCGCACCATGTTCGGTGAAGACGCCGGCCATGTACTCGGCGTCCTCGACACCGGCGGGTCCGCGGTCGTCGGTCGCGGCGACCATCATCGCGGCGGCGTTGCGGTCCAGGCCCATCTTGAGTTTGTCCTCGACGGCGTTGATCGCGACGCCGTCCATGAACTCCAGCATGGACGGTCGGATCCTGCCGGTGATGGCGGCCACTGCATCACAGGCGGCCGACACCGAGTCGAACGTCGCCACGACCGTGCACCCGCGGTGCTGAGCGGGCAGCAGCTTCAGCGTCACCTCGGTGACCACCCCGAGCGTGCCCTCGCTGCCGACGAACAGCTTGGTCAGAGACAGCCCCGCGACGTCCTTGAGCCGCGGCCCGCCCAGGCGCACCGCGGTGCCGTCGGCCAGTACCACCTGCAGCCCGAGCACGTAATCGGAGGTGACGCCGTACTTGACGCAGCACAGGCCGCCGGCGTTGGTGGCGATGTTGCCGCCGATGCTGCAGATCTCGAACGACGACGGGTCCGGCGGGTACCACATGCCGTGCTCGGCGACGGCCTTCTTCACTTCGGCGTTGAGCAGTCCGGGTTGCACGACGGCGGTGCGGGTGACGGGGTCGACGGAGATGTCGCGCATCTTCTCGGTGCTCAGCACGATGCCGCCGTCGAGGGCGGTCGCGCCACCGGACAGGCCGGTGCCCATGCCGCGGGGAACCACGGCGATCTTGTGGGCGGTGGCCCACCTCAGGACGGTCTGGACCTCCTCGGTGCGCCGCGGCCGCACCACCGCCAACGGGGTGCCGGCATTCGGATCGACGGCACGGTCGTGTCGGTAGGACTCGAGGATGTCGGGATCGGTGACGACGGTGCCGTCGGGAAGCTCGGCGATGAGACTCGCCAGCGTGGACTCCATTCGCCCGATGGTATGCCTCCGAGGCTCGTCATCGGACCGCGAAAACGCGGTAGTGCACCTCGGTGAGCGACAGTTGGTTGATGGCGACGGTGTGGATCGCGTTGAGCCAGCGGTAGCGCTCGTCGTCGGTGTCGAACAGCGGGCTGGAGCGGGCCGTCAGCTCGTCGTGGCGGATGAGCTCTCCAGCGGCGAAGCGCTTGGTGGCTTCGGCGCCCATCTGGACGCGGCCGGTGCTGGTGAGGTGGAGCAGCGCGCCGTCATCGGTGCGGACGGTCGCGCGCACGTCGAGCCGGGCGACCCCGTCGGTGCCGTAGAGGATCCAGTCGCCGCCTCCGGGCAGGACGTCACCGGTGATGCGCGGGCCGTGGCAGCGACCGCGCTTGACGACGTAGGTGAGCCTGGTGCCGATCGGCGTGGCGAAGATCTGCGGGGGGTCGAACTCGATGCGGATGTCGAGCAGATGCTCCAGCGAGGGGCTGGCGTCGATGTCAACCAGAGTGCTTGTCACGGTGCACCTTTCGGTGGGTCTTCCACAACAGTACGATCGCTACTCTGAAAACACAAGTGTATAGTTGGAAAAATCAAGCAGTGGTAGCATCGCCTGCGTGTCGTCACGCTCCTACGGTCAGTACTGTGCGGTGGCCAGGAGCCTGGACGTCGTCGGCGACAGGTGGGCGCTGCTGATCGTGCGTGAGCTCCTCGAGGGCCCGCAACGCTATGGCGACCTGTCGACCGCCCTGGCCCCGATCGCCACCGACATGCTTGCGCGCAGGCTGCGCGAACTCGAGGACCACGGGCTGGTGGTCAAGCGCACGCTGCCCAAGCCCGCGGCGGCAACCGTCTACGAGCTCACCGACGACGGCCACGCGCTGGAGGACGTCGTCAACGCCCTCGCCCGGTGGGGCAGGAACCTGGTGGACAGACGTCGACCCGACGACGCAGTGCGGCCCGCCTGGCTGGTCCGCGCGGTCCGCGCCTACGTCCGCGACGACCGCGCCGGCCCACCGGTCACGCTCCGCCTGGTCATGCCGGAGGGCGCGGCCACGGTCGTCATCGGACCCGACGGGATCGACACCGTCGGCGAGGACATCCCGGCCGACGTCACGCTCACCGCGGCCGCGGAGACCCTGGTGGCGGCGCTGGACCCCGGCCGCGTCGGTGACCTCGTGGCCGAGGGCCGGCTCACGATCACCGGCGACGCCCGTGCGGTGCGCCGGGTCGCCAAGCTCTTCACCCGACCCGGCCGATGACTGCGGCGCACACTACGGAGTCCGGCCGCCCGCGGCCGGGTCATCGGGGTCGACGTCCAGGTCACGCAGCGCGGGCAGAAACACCGCGACGACACCGAGCAGCAGCATCGGCACCGCCAGCGCCAGGAACGTGACGTGCAGGCCGGACGCGTCGGCCAGCGGGCCCGCCAGGATCAGGCCCAGCGGACCGGCGGCGTAGGCCAGCGATCCCATCACCCCGACGACCCGGCCACGCAGATGCTGCGGCGCGCGGGTCTGCATGACGTAGTTGTAGATCGGCGCGATCGGTCCGTAGACGAAGCCGACGACCGCGCACAGCACGAGGATGACGGGCAGCGGCGGCAGGAACGCGATGACGGTCATCGCCACCCCGAGGGTGATCACCGCGGTCAGCATGACGGTCCGCCTGCGCATGTACTTCGACATCACCGCGTAGCCGAGGGCGCCGACGAGCCCGCCGATGCTCAGCGCCATCAGCACCCAGCCCAGCTGCGCCGGCTCATTGCGATCGGTGAAGTACTTCGGGAAGAGAACCGACTCCATCGGCATGTACAGGCCGGTGGCCGCCAGGTCGACGAACGCGAGGGTGCGCAGCACCCGGTTGTTCCAGACGAACCTCAAGCCCTCGATGATCCCGGCCCACACACCGCCGGAGAGCGCGGCCGGATCGGGTCGGCCCGCGCCCTCCAGGCGCAACACCGCGATGGCGAGGATCGACAGCACGAACGCCCCTGCGGTCGCCCACATCGTGTCGACTCCGCCGAGTGTCGCGATCAGCAGGCCACCGATGCCGGGCCCGACGATGTAGGCCAGATTGAACACGGCCTCGAAGACCGAGTTGGCGTGGTCGAGGGTCCAGCCGGCCCTGGTCGCTGCCTCGGGCAGCATCGTCTCGCGGGCGGTCATGCCTGCGGGGTCGAAGAGGGCGCCCAGTGCCGCCAGTCCGGCCAGCACCGCCACGTTGATGGCCTGGGCGCCGAACACCAGCGCCAGGACCGGCACGGCGGCCACGGAAAGCGCGGACAGTGCGTCGGAGATCATCGACACGCGGCGGCGGCCGAGAAAGTCGACGGCGGCGCCGGCGATCAACGTCGCCGCCAGCAGCGGCAGGGTTCCCGCCATCGCGACGATCGACGCGTCGAGCGCAGAACCGGTGCGCTGCAACACCAACCACGGAAACGCGACGATGGAGATGCCGTTGCCCGCCCCGGCCATCAGCGCGGCGAACAGAATCAGCATCAGCGGGCCGCGCCGGGTCGTCGGCGCATGATCTTGCGTCATGGGATACCGCGGCGAATGTAGCAGTGTGCACCGCGCCCCGACCACGGGTTTTCCCGGTCCGTGCCCGGTGGTCCAAGGTGGAGGTGTGAAACTGCCACATCCCCGCATCGGAGGCCTGTTCGACTCCCCGGTGCGGCCGGGTTCCGGGTGGCCCGGCGACCCGGCGTCCCGGCGCACCGCCGTCGCCGAGACGCCCGCCGAGGTGACGACTTTGGCGGCCGCGGCCAGAAGTATCGAACAGGTCGATGCCGAGGTGTCGATGTGCCGCGCCTGCCCGCGGCTGGTGCAGTGGCGCGAAGAGGTCGCGGTGGTCAAGCGCAAGTCCTACTGCGACCAGCCGTACTGGGGCAGGCCCGCACCCGGCTTCGGATCGGCGAGTCCGCGGGTGCTGGTCGTGGGGCTGGCGCCGGCCGCGCACGGCGCCAACCGCACCGGCCGGGTGTTCACCGGCGACCGGTCGGGAGACTTCCTGTTCGGGTCTCTGCACCGCAGCGGACTGGCGAACCAGCAGACGTGCACCGACAGCGCAGACGGGTTGGCGCTCAACGATGTTCGCGTGGCAGCGGCGGTGCGGTGTGCGCCGCCGGGTAACGCGCCGACGCCAGCCGAGCGCAGTACCTGCGCCCCGTGGCTGGACGCCGAGTGGCGGCTGATCGGTGCCGAGGTGCGGGTGATGGTCGCACTGGGCGGGTTCGCCTGGCAGGCCGCGCTGGCACTGATCCGCAGGGCAGGGGGTTCTGTCGGGACACCCGCCCCGAAGTTCGGCCACGGAACGGTCGCGACACTCACGACGCCGAACGGTCCGGTGCAACTGCTGGGCTGCTACCACCCCAGCCAGCAGAACACCTTCACCGGCAGGCTCACGCCGGCGATGATGGACGACATCTTCGCCACCGCCCTCGCGATCTCGGCGCGGTAGGCGACACGCCGCGTCGTGAACCGCGCCCGATCAGCCGGGAACGTAACCTCGCGTGCGGGCGTTGGACCGGTGATGCGTCTTTCTGTACTCGACCTCGTCCCGGTGCGCTCCGATCAGACCTCGGCGGACGCGCTGGCGGCGACGACCCGCCTGGCTCAGACCGCCGATCGCCTCGGATACACCCGCTACTGGGTGGCCGAGCACCACAACATGCCGTCGGTCGCCGCCACCAGCCCGCCGGTGCTGATCGCCCATCTGGCCGCGCACACGTCGGCGATGCGCCTCGGCTCGGGCGGCGTGATGCTGCCCAACCATGCGCCGCTGGCCGTCGCCGAGCAGTTCGCGCTGCTGGAGGCGGCGAATCCGGGGCGCATCGATCTGGGGATCGGGCGGGCACCGGGTTCGGACCCGGTGACCTCCATGGCGCTGCGTGGGGCGGCCGGCCGCGACGATCGCGACATCGAGGCGTTCCCGGAATATCTCGACGACGTCGTGGCGCTCATGAGCAGCAAGGGTGTCAGGGTGTCGCTGCCCCGCGACCTGATGCGCGAGAACTACGTCCTCAAGGCGACGCCAGCCGCGGCGACCGAGCCGAAGCTGTGGTTGCTCGGCTCCTCGATGTACTCGGCACGGCTGGCGGCGGCCAAGGGCCTGCCGTACGTCTTCGCCCACCACTTCTCCGGGCAGGGCACCGAGGAGGCGCTGCGGATCTACCGCGACGACTTCCGGCCCAGCGACCTGGCGCAGGAGCCGGTGACGTTCCTGACCGTCAACGCCGCCGTGGCCGAAACCCAGGACGAGGCAATGCGTTCGATCCTGCCGAACCTGCAGATGATGGCGAAGCTGCGGACCGGGCAGCCGTTGGGTCCGCTGGACCTGGTCGAGGACGCCGAGAAGCAGCGGATCAGCCCGCAGGCGCAGGCCGTCGTCGACGCCGGGTTGCGTCAGGCGATCGTGGGTTCACCCGCGGAAGCCGCCGATCAGCTGCACGCGCTGGCCGAGCGGTTCGGTGTCGACGAGGTGATGATCCATCCGGTCGCCTCGGCGTACCGCGGCACCGACCCGGCCACCGCGCCGTCGCGCGAGGTCACACTGGAACTGCTGGCCAAGGAACTGTTCTAGGCGGGGGAGAGCCTGACGATCGGGATCGGCCGCGACGTCCTCTTCTGGTAGCCGTCGTAGCGGTTCGAATTCTGCTTGTTCACCAGCTCCCACATCCGGGCA
This sequence comes from Mycolicibacterium pyrenivorans, assembly GCF_025821625.1. Classification (GTDB taxonomy): domain Bacteria; phylum Actinomycetota; class Actinomycetes; order Mycobacteriales; family Mycobacteriaceae; genus Mycobacterium; species Mycobacterium pyrenivorans. Next base: position 95,791 of record NZ_JACKSH010000089.1, on the reverse strand, counting down.
TAGTCGGGGTCATCCGGGAGCACGGGTGTGGCGGTCACGGCCAATCGCCTTGGCCCCAGGTTGATCTCGATGTGCGGGTTGGCCTTGAGGTTGTGGTACCAGCCGGGCGCCTTGGGATCGCCCCCCTTGGAGGCGACGACGAGATAGTCGCCGCGGTCCGGAAAATACGACAACGTGTTGGTGCGCTGCTTGCCCGTCTTCGCGCCGACAGTGTGCAGCAACAGGCTGGGCGCCACACCGGGCAGCGGGATGTGATGGCCGACGCGGCCGTTCGTGCTCTTGTAGAGCTTGTCGTGCAGCATCAGCAGTCGGTATCCGATGTTCTGCTCGACCCACAGTGCGATGCCCATGGCGTCAATCCTTCTCGGCGGAGTCGATCCGCGCCAGTGCTTCCCGCAACAAGCGGCCGGATTCCTCGCGGTCGGGGTCCCGCCGCAGGAACAAGCCCTTCGCAAACGACAACTTGTCGCCCTCGCGGCGCGGCACCACGTGTAGGTGGATGTGGAACACCGACTGGAACGCGGGCTTGCCGTCATTGATCGCGATGTTGTTGCCGTCGGCGTGCAGACCCGAGGCGCGTGCCGCCCGGGCGATGCGCTGGCCGATGGCCGCCATGCCGGCCACGGTGTCGGCCGGGGTGTCGGTGAGGTCGACGGTATGGCTCTTGGGAAAGACCAGGGTGTGGCCCCGGGCGAACGGCCGGATGTCGAGAACGGCGAGGTAGTCGTCGTCCTCGTAGATCCGGATGGCGGGGGCCTTGCCGGCGACGATGGCGCAGAAGACGCAGGACATGCCGTCCAAGCTAGTTGAGGTTCTCCTTCGACCATTCACCCAACCGGCGGTCCCGCTCGGCAGGGGAGATGTCCTCGACGCGCGTCATGACGGTCCAGCGGAGGCCGAACGGATCGGTGATCGACGCGAACCGGTCACCCGTGGCGAAATCCTGCGGCGCCTCCCGGACGGTGGCGCCGTGCTTCTCGGCGGCGGCCACGACGGCGTCGACGTCCGCGCAATACAGGGCGGTCGAGTGCGTCACGACGCCACTGCCCGGGTCGGGTGCTGCGATGCCGTAGGCCTCGGAGGGATCGCCGAGCTGCAGGCGGCCGCGGCCGAAGTCGAGTTCCGCATGGGCGATGGTGCCGTCGGGCCCGTCCATCTTCTCGACGAGCGTCGCCCCGAACACCGTGGTGTAGAAGTCGATCGCGGCTGACGCTCCGGCGACGCAGAGGAAAGGGGTCAGGCTGGTGTATCCGCGGGGGATGAATTCGACAGTCATACCGGCGAGTCTCGTAGCCTCGGGTGGGTGCACGCTTGGAAAAACGCGACAGCCGACCCGCCGGTGCGCGGGGTGGTCGGACGTGCCGGAAGCTCCTCGGTGTACGACCTGCAGCGGTGGGCCGCCGGCGACGACAGTTCACGGTTCGTCGAACACTTCTGGTCGGTCACCTGGGATCTGCGCAGACAGCAGCCGTTCGACAGCGCCGTCATCACGTTCCCGTCGATGCACATCACCCACGAATGGGGTGAAGATGGTGCACGGCACGGCTTTGCGCTGCCGAACACCCTGGTCCACGGTGTCGTCGAGCAGGTCTTCCGGACGACGATCAGCGAGCGCGGCACGGTCGTGGGCGCGCGCTTCCGGCCCGGCGGGTTCACCGCCCGATTCGGCGGTGACGCAGCGTCGATGACCGGGCGTGTGCGACCCGTCGACGACGACCTGTTCGGGTCGCCGATTCATCTCGACGACGACGTCACCGCGGCCGCCACCCACCTCGACCGGTTGATCTCTCAGGGCGGCCGACCCGACGCCACCTTCGCGGCGTTGACGCCGCTCATCGACCGGATCCGCGACGACCCCGGTATCCACCGGGTCGAGCAGGTGATGGACCACTCGCCGTGGAGTTCGCGCACCACACAACGGGTGTTCCGACGCTACGTGGGGGTTCCGGCCAAATGGGTGCTGTGCCGGTATCGCCTCCAGAACGCCGCCCTGGAGATCGAAACCGATCCGGACATCGATTTCGCCGACCTGGCGGTTCGGTTCGGCTGGTACGACCAGGCCCACTTCATCAACGATTTCCGGACGATGTTGGGCACCACGCCGGGGGAGTACGCCGCGACGTACGGGACGGTCAGGCAGTGAGCGCCTCACGCCATGTCCCCAACTTGGCTGCGAACGGCGCGGTGTGTGCGGGGCTGGTGGAGGGCAGCCTCGAGTAGCGCAGCGCAGGGTCGACGGGGACGAGTCGGCGGTAGTTCTTCTCCGCCGCGGCCCCGTTGAAGCACACATGGACGATCGTCGGATGCGAGGCGAACAGGGGGCCGAAGTCGTTGGCCACCATGCTTTCCGGCTCGACGGCCGCGTCCAGGCTGCCCACCCTGCGGCACGCCCGCAGCACATCCCATACGGTGACCCCGGCATCGGTGAGCGCCGCAACGCGGTCGTCGTAGGGCGCCGCGGGGTCGAATCCGAAGATCTCACCGGTGATGCGCCAGAACGCGTTGCGCGGGTGTGCGTAGTACCGATGGGCCCGTAGCGACGCGACGCCGGGCATGTTGCCGAGGATCAGCGTGTGCGCGCCCTCGGCGATCAGCGGCGGGAAGCTCTGCAGCATCGGCGACGTCACGGTTCCTGTCTACCGCACCCGGTATACGTTGGGCGCGTGAGCGACGACGTCGATCTCGAGGCATCCGGGCTGCTCGACGGACTGGAGGGCAGGGCACGCGAGGAGCGGGCCGAGTTGATTACCTGGCTGATCGAGCGGGGTGTCAGCATCGAGCAGATCCGCAACACCTCAGCTCCGATGTTGTTGGCGTCGCGCCGCGTCATCGGTGACGACGGCGAGTACGTGTCTGCACGGGACGCCGCCGAGAAGTTCGGCGTAGACGTCACATTGTTCGAACGGACTCAACGAGCCATGGGTCTGCCGCGCGTCGAGGATCCGGAGGCCGCGGTGTTCCTGCGCGCGGACGCCGAGGCGGCCAAGTTCACCCGCGAGTTCCTGGACGCGGGGATCGACCCCGATGAACTGGTGCAGATCACCCGCCTCCTCGGGGACGGCCTGTCCCGGGCCGCCGAGGCGATGCGCTCCGCGGCGCTTGCCGCCGTGATCCGGCCGGGGGCAACCGAATTGGAGATCGCCAAGGCATCCGAGACGCTCGTCGGGATTCTGGCGCCCCTCCTGGGGCCGATGATCCACGATGTGCTTCTGCTGCAACTGCGGCACGCGATCGAGACGGAGGCGGTCAACGCCACCGAAAGGGCAGAGGGCCAACACCTTCCGGGCGCGCGGCTGGTCACGATCGCGTTCGCCGACCTCGTCGGGTTCACCCGGTTGGGTGAGGCGGTGCCGCCAGAGGATCTCGAGCGGCTTTCCCAGCGACTCGCGGACATGACGCGCGAGGTCGCCGTCGCGCCCGTCCGGTTCATCAAGACGATCGGCGACGAGGTGATGTTGGTCAGTCCGGATCCTGTGCCGCTGCTCGACACCGTACTTCAGCTTGTCGACGGCACCGAGAGCGACGACGGCTTCCCGCGCCTGCATGCCGGGGTCGCCACCGGGATGGCGGTGAGTCGGGAGGGAGACTGGTTCGGCAGTCCGGTCAACCTCGCCGCACGGGTGACCGGTGCCGCCCGCCCGGGCTCGGTGCTCGTTGCCGAGACCGCGCGCGAGGCGATCGGCGACGACGAGCGGTTCACATGGTCGTTCGCCGGCGCCCGGCGCCTCAAGGGGATCAAATCGGACGTGAAGCTGTTCCGTGCACGAAGATCTGTCGGTGAATCGAGTTGACGTCACGATCACGGCGCCGATCGGTCGACGCCACCAGCTGTGGCGCGGAGCCCGTAGGGTCGATGGTGTAGGGCAAATCCTCACAGAACCTACGTCGATTTCACCGCGGTGCCTGTCCACGATCGGGTGGGCCACTCAACGTCGGTGCATTGGCACAACTTCTCGTTACGCGCAGACGCCACCTCTGCTGCATACCCCTTTAGGTATGTGGCGGCGGATCGCGGTCTTGGCTTTAATACCCTAGGGGGGTATGGTATGAAAAGCGTCGAGTACATCGGATCAGTCGAGTATTTCGGAATCAAGGGAAAGGAAGCCGCATGAGCACCGTCACCGTCACCGTCACCGGGATGACCTGCGGACATTGCGCCGCCTCAGTGCGTGAAGAGGTAGGCGGCATCCCTGGCGTCACTGCCGTCGACGTCGACCTGGCTAGCGGCATGGTCACCATCGAGGGCGAGCGTGAGGTCGAGGTCGAAGCGATCAGGGATGCGGTCGAAGAGGCCGGCTACCAGCTCGCGGCCTGATCCTCATGAACGCGCCCCAGAAAATCGCCGGGTTCGCCCTCGGCCTCGCGGTGGTATTCGCGGCAGCCTTCGGCGTCGGCTCCACGGTAGGCGGCGCCGGTGGCACCGCCGCTGGACCACAACCCCATCAGGCCGGGCCGACGGAGGCGCAGGATGCGTCGGCTGCTGACCTTCCGGCAGGGCTGTCGTCCACCGAGGACGGGTACACGCTGGACCTCGTGGAGTCGCGTGCCAGCGCAGGCACCCAGATCCCTCTCCGCTTCCGGATCTCCGACGCCAGCGGCGCCCCGGTGACACGGTACGTCGAAAGTCATGAGAAGCCGCTGCACCTGATCGTGGTCCGCCGCGACATGGCCGGCTTCCAGCACGTCCATCCGACCCTTGCGGACAGTGGAACATGGAGCGTTCCCGTCGACCTTGCTGCGGGTGACTACCGCGTGTTCGCCGACTTCGTTCCGGCGGGCGGTGACGGACTGACCCTCGGAGCGGACCTGCACGTCGCCGGAAACTATCACCCTCAGCCGCTGCCGCCTGCGGCGACAGCTGCCACCGTCGACGGATACACCGTGACGCTGAGCGGTGCGGGCAAGGCCGACGAGTCATCTCCGCTTGTCCTGTCGGTCAGCCGGAATGGCAAGCCGGTCAACGATCTTCAGCCCTACCTCGGCGCCTACGGTCATCTGGTGGCGCTTCGGGCGTCCGACCTGGCCTACCTGCACGTCCACCCGATGGGCGTTCCCGGCGACGGCGCCACCCCCGCCGGCCCCGAGATCAGGTTCGACACCACGTTCCCGAGTCATGGGGACTACCGGCTGTTCCTCGACTTCAAGCACGGGAACGTGGTGCGAACCGCCGAGTTCACCGTGTCCATCCGCCCCGGGCGGGAACCGGCGGTGACCGTTCCCACGCCCGAACCGGGCGATGGCCACGGCCACTAGAATTCGAATCAGCTCAGAGGAGCACCGCGTGAATTCCCTAACCGAGACACCTTCAACCGAGCACGTCGACCTGCTGGTTGGCGGAATGACGTGTGCTTCCTGCGCCGCCCGAATCGAGAAGAAGCTCAACAAGATCGAGGGCGTCACGGCAACGGTGAACTATGCGACCGAGAAGGCCAGCGTCGACTTCGTCGCTGATGTCTCGCCGGATGAGCTGGTGGCGACGATCGAGCAGGCGGGCTATACAGCGGAGCTGCCGAAGCCGGCAGTCGCTGCCAGTCAAGGCGATTCGGACACCCCCGTCGCAGACGATCCGACGGCCGCGCTGCGTCGGCGGCTGTTGATCTCGATAGTGCTGAGCGTGCCGGTGATCGCGATGGCCATGATCCCGGCCCTGCAGTTCACCAACTGGCAGTGGCTGTCGCTGACGTTGGCGGCGCCCGTGGTGGTGTGGGGCGCATGGCCGTTCCACCAAGCCGCGTGGGCCAACCTGCGCCACGGCAGCGCCACCATGGACACGTTGATCTCGATGGGCACGGTCGCCGCGTTCGGTTGGTCCGTCTACGCGCTGTTCTTCGGCACTGCCGGGATGCCCGGTATGACGCACCCCTTCGAGCTGACCATCTCGCGCGTCGACGGAACGGGCAACATCTATCTCGAGGTTGCGGCAGGCGTCACGACGTTCATCCTCGCCGGTCGGTACTTCGAGGCCCGTGCCAAGCGTCGTGCGGGCGCCGCGTTGCGTGCATTGCTCGAGTTGGGCGCCAAGGATGTGGCGGTCCGCAGAAATGGTGTCGAGCAACGCATTCCAGTCGACCAACTCTTGGTCGGCGATGAATTCGTGGTGCGGCCCGGGGAGAAGATCGCCACCGACGGCGTCGTGATCGAGGGCACCTCGGCGGTGGACGCGTCCATGCTCACCGGCGAATCGGTGCCGGTGGAGGTCGGCCCGGACGACCAAGTGGTCGGTGCAACGATCAACGTCGGCGGCCGGCTTGTGGTGCGCGCCAACCGAATCGGTTCCGACACCCAGCTCTCGCTGATGGCCGAGCTGGTCGAACAAGCTCAGACCGGCAAGGCGAAGGCGCAACGGCTGGCCGACAGGATCTCCGGGATCTTCGTGCCGATCGTCATCGCGCTGGCGGTGGCGACAGCCGGGTTCTGGATCGGCGCCGGAGGATCGGCCGCGGCGGCCCTGACGGCCGCGGTGGCGGTGCTGATCATCGCCTGCCCGTGCGCGCTCGGGCTGGCCACGCCGACCGCCCTGATGGTCGGCACCGGTCGCGGGGCGCAACTCGGCATCCTGATCAAGGGACCCGAGGTGCTCGAGTCCACCCGCCGCGTCGACACGATCGTGCTCGACAAGACCGGCACCGTCACCACCGGCACGATGACCCTGCTCGACGTGATCACGGCCGACGGAGAACGCCCGGACGAGGTCCTGCGATTGGCGGGGGCGCTGGAGGACTCATCGGAGCATCCGATCGCCAAGGCGATCGCCAAGGGCGCGAGGGAGAAAGTCGGGGAACTGCCCTACGTCGAAGAGTTCGCGAACATGGAGGGTCTCGGCGTGCAGGGCATCGTCGATGGCCGCGCCGTGGTGGTGGGTCGTCAACAACTTCTCGCCGACTGGTCTCAGCGCCTGCCGGAGCAGCTCGTGGAGCTCACCCATCAGGCCGAAGCCGAGGGCAAGACGGTGGTTGCGGTCGGCTGGGACGGCCGTGCGCGCGGCGCGCTGGTGGTCGCCGACGCGGTCAAGCCGACCTCGGCGGAGGCGGTCCGGCAGTTGCGTGCGCTCGGGCTCACCCCGATCATGCTGACCGGCGACAACGAGGGTGCGGCGCGCACCATCGCTCGGCAGGTCGGGATCGACGATGTCATCGCCGAGGTATTGCCGCGGGACAAGGTCGAGACCGTCAAGCGGTTGCAGGCCGAGGGCAAGGTCGTCGCCATGGTCGGCGACGGGGTGAACGACGCGGCCGCGCTCGCGCAGGCCGACCTCGGCCTGGCGATGGGAACGGGCACCGACGTGGCCATCGAGGCCAGCGACTTGACGTTGGTGCGGGGGGATCTGCGCGCGGCGCCCGATGCGATCCGGCTCTCCCGAAAGACTCTGGCGACGATCAAGGGCAATCTGTTCTGGGCGTTTGCGTACAACGTGGCCGCGTTGCCGCTGGCCGCGGCCGGCCTGCTCAACCCGATGCTTGCAGGCGCGGCGATGGCGCTTTCCTCGTTGTTCGTCGTCAGCAACAGCCTGCGGCTGCGGAGGTTCAAATCGCTCATGCCGAGGCCGACTGGTGACGGATAGTCCCGGACGAACTTCCGCCCCGAAATAGTGTCTGGCTCAATAAGTTCCGAAACTGAGATCTGATGCTGCCTGATCTGGGATCGGCGTCGTGACTTGTGGCGATTTGGTCTGCGCGATGCGCCTCTCGTCGCCCGGGATCTACTATCTGCTTACGTAGCCGGTCAGTGGGTCTGACGGCCTCACGGACGTATGCTCGTTCCGTTGCGGCTGACGGAAGGCGAGCACATGCGCAGGCGCGGGTTCGGCGAGCTCGAGGCAGTCATCATGGACCGGATCTGGGACGGCGGCGAACAGACCACCACGGTTCGTGATGTGTTCGACGAACTGGCCGGCGAACGCGAGATCGCCTACACCACCGTGATGTCGACGATGGACAACCTGCATACCAAGGGTTGGCTTGCCCGGGAAAAGGACGGAAAGGCATACCGCTACTGGACGACCTTGAGTCGTGAGGAGCACAGCGCCCGTCTGATGAGGGATGCACTTGACGCGGGCGGGCGGTGGGATCTCGTGCTCAACCACTTCGTCGAACAGATCGGGCCCGAGGAATCCGCCCGGCTCCGCGCGGCATTGCGGCGGATCACCGCGAAGTCCCGAAGGTCGGGAAAGTGAGCGTCGCGGTCTGTCTGCTGCTCTACAGCCTGGTCGCTGTGTTTGTCGGGCCGGCTTCGTTGAGCCCACTGACAGACACCGGACATCACCCGCGCCTCGGCGCTGCCGCCTGGAGTGTCGCGATGGCGAGTGTCGTGGCCTCGTGGTTGGGCGCAGCCGCTTTCGCAATCGCCGACTTCGCGCACCACTGGGATCATCCGGGCGCCGTCGTCGTGCTGTGTTTGGAGACTCTGCGTGGTGGTCTGACGGACGGAACCTCGGGCGCGGTGATACAGATCGGGCTATGGGGCCTTGCCGGGCTTGGCACGATGGCGGTGGTCGCCAGCGCGGTGCGACTCCTCCGAGCCCTGGGCCGCATGCGCAGCCAAACCCACAGCCATGCGCGCGCGGTACATCTTGTGGGACGGCGCGTCAGGGGGCTCCACGCCCTCGTGCTCGATGTCGCAGAGCCTGCGGCCTACTGTGTCGCCGGGCGCCCGCACGCCGTCGTCGTCACCACCGGTGCTCTGGACACGCTCAGCAAGCCCGAGCTCGCGGCGATCCTCGCCCATGAACAGGCTCATCTGGACGGGCACCATCCTCAGATCGTCGCGGTCGCGCGCGGCTTCGCAGGCACCTTTCCGAAACTGAGGCTGATGACCGAAGGAGCCGACCATATCGCGCGACTTCTCGAGATGTGCGCGGACGACCGTGCGGCCCGTGAACACGGCCGGGGTCCGCTTCTGAGTGGCATTCTCGCGCTCACCGGCGCCGCGCCAGTCGCGGCCGGCGCCCTCGGTGCCACGGGGGTGGCGGTGCTGGCCCGCGCCGAACGGCTTGCCTCCGCACCCCGTGTGGAACTGGGCCGAACGGCACTGATGATCGCTGTCGTCACGATTATCGCTGCTGGCCCCGTGGTCTCCGCGCTCGTTGCCATCTCGGGCGTCGTGTGCGGGTCAACGTCGCTGCTGTGAACAATCGGGTGCGGTATCGACGATCCACGTACGGCGGCGGTAGCTGATGACAGGGACCGCGATGGTCACGGAACTGCCTGGAGATGTCGGCCGCGCCAAGGACCATTGGCCCTACGAGGCGGTGGAAGTCCGGGCGCATGCTGGTGTCGCAACGAGATCGGTCGAACTCTGGGGGTTGGTCCATCATGTACGACGGCGAAGGCCCGCTATGGAGATGTGCCGACGGCTGGGCCCGGGGCCGGATCCGATTCGTTGCGGTTACCGCTGTTTTGGTTCTCACTGCCGCACTGCCGGCCTGCTCTGACGCCACCGAAAGCTCGCGCGATCACGCACAACCATCGGGATTCGAGGCCGGATCGATCTGGGTGGCCGATGAGGGCGCGGATAGCCTGACCGTCCTCGATGCGGCCACCAACACGGTGGTGACCACCGTAAAGGGCGTCCAGAAGCCCCATAACGTTCAGGTGGGCCGTGACGGGGTGAGTGCCTACGCCGTGAGCGGCGCCACCAATCAGGTGGTGGCCATCGACGCTGCGACGTACACGATCAAGGGCGTCGCGTCGACCGGACCAGCCCCGGCGCACGTAATCGAGGCGCCGAACGGCAAGATTTACGTGACCAATGCCGGCGATGGCACCGTCTCGGTGTACCGGGGGCCCGGACTGACACCCGTGGGCCGGATCGACCTGGGAGGCATGCCGCACGGACTGCGGTCTGCGGATGGCGGCGGGATGATCGTGGTCGCCAACACCATGGCAGGCAGATTGGATCTGATCGATCCCACCGCCGACCGGTCCGTCGGTGCAATACCTGTGGGCCGGGGACCATTACAGGTCGCGGTCACCGCCGATGGTCGCTACGCCTATAGCGGCGTCGCCGAACCCCCATCAGTCGTGAAGGTAGACTTGGGCTCGCGCAGCGTCACAGGCAGCGCACGCGTGCCCGCCGCACCGGTGCAGTTGTATCTGACGCCGGACGAGAAAACGGTGCTCAGCGCCGATCAAGGTAACTCCGACAACCCCGGAAACACGATGTCGGTGATCGACACCGAAGCGATGACCGTCCGCGGTACTGCGAGTACAGGATCAGGGCCGCATGGCGTAGTCGTCGACACTTCCGGCGCGCGGGCGTGGGTGACCAATACTTTCGACGACACGGTGTCTGTCATCGACCTATCGAATCTGTCGGCACCCGCGACAGTGGCTGTGGGCAAGGAGCCCAATGGCATCAGCTATTCGCCCCGGCCCCCCGCCGCGCCTACCGCCGCGACTGCCACCCTCGATGTGCCCGCACCGCCCCCGCACGCCGAAGACGATTCCGGGCAGCAGCCAAGTGACGGCCACGGGCACTAGCGGGAACTCGCGGCTCGCGTAGGTCCGCCTGAGCTTGTAGCGAGAGTTGGGCACCGAGGTGTCAACCTGCGGTAACCGTATCGCCGGTGACATGGTGCGCACCTCGCGACAGCACGGTGGGGCCCTGTCATTCTGTATGACCGATCACCGAAAGTCACTCGACAACAAGGTGCTTCGAGTGTAGGCCGGTCATCGGGTAGCTCTGCGCGCCCGCGCAAGAACCAGTACCGCCACGTGCCGCCCGACAGGCGATCCGCCCGGGTGCCGGCATACCGTTCAAAGCCCAGCGCTTCGTAGAGATCTCGTCGCGCGCGCCGCTCGGCATCATGGGTCATTCGGTAGGCGCGAGCGAACAGTTCGATGTGCTCGTCGCACGTCAGTCGTTCATAGACCACCGGCTGCTGTGGGCAATACCCCAGCACACCGGCGTGGGTCACGATGCCCGCGTCGGGCGATAATTCGCCGACCAAGATCTTCATCATCGTCGACTTGCCGGAACCGTTTTCGCCCACCAGTCCGACGACTTCGCCCGGGTACAGGGTTAGATCGGCGCCCCGCAGCACCTGCTGGCGGTGCGACAGCGGCCACACGCCCCGGCGAAACGTCTTCTCGATGCCCTCGGCCGTCAGCACGGATGCGGGGGACGATCCGGTCGCCCGCTCAGCGGATGTTGTCGAACTCCTTGCCGCGCGGTTCATGATCGATCAGTTTCCGCAACCTCGGAGCGTCCGGAGGAATCGTGACGTTGATGCGGGAACACCGATGGCAACGGCCCAGCAACGAACGCGACGGCCACGGCCAGTGCGTACCACGGCAAGGATTTGCGCTTCATCCCACGTTCCTTCCGTATGGAGTGCGGCTAACGCTGCACTCCCCGGCAGGCCGTGCCAACCGTCCTACGTACCTAGTCCGTAGGACAAAGGGCACAATTCTGGATTGACCAAAGTCCCCGTGGGATCGGCATGCCACTCTTCCCGCAACGTCAGCGAAGTCCACCAGACACGCAGAGCCCCTTGTCATCATCCTGAAGTGTGTTCAGATCGCCCTTTTCGAGCCCCGCAGCCTGGCACTCCGACTGGCCAGTTGATCGGCGAGCAAGCCGGTGCTGCAACCGATCTCGACCAGCGGTGGTCGGCGAAATCTGGCAGCGTCGCTTCAATCGCACCCAGTTCGCAGCCCACGCATGGCGCTCCGGCGCTCCTTGAAAGGGGACGTGAGCACGGCCTGCGGCGCAGTCGGGACCTCCCGCCATCGTCAGCGACGCTGATGATCGGCCCATGGCGCCGCGGTGATTCCGGCGAAGTACGGACCAACTGCGTAGATTTCAGATAGGTTGCGAAAACGCGATCACGATCGTGCGGTGGACGTAGATCCAAGCCGATGCTCCCTGACATGCGGCTGAGGGAGTGTTCGGGTAGCGCGTCGGCCCAACTGGGGCGTTCCGCGGTAATAGGAAGCAGCCGTTCGAGGGGAGTGATGACAGTGATCAAAGGTATGCATGACGGGCGGGTTTCACGGCGCGTGTTCGGCGCGGCCGCTGTCGGGGTGGCGGCGGGAATCGTGGCATTCGCGGGAGCCGGCGCAGCGACTGCGCAGCCGCCGCCGGATCCGTGTTCTCCGGCAGCGGTGATGCGGGCGCACGCCGGCGCGATGACCCGGATGGCCGACTATCTGGACTCCCGTCCGGATGTCCAACAGGTGTTCATCGATGCCAGGAGCAAGGCCACGCCCCAGGAGCGGCACGCCACGATCAGGGCGTATGTCGACACCCACCCGGACGTCGCGGCTGCGTTCCGAGACATTCACCAACCCGTCATGGACCTCAGCGCCAGATGCGGCCTGCCCATGCACCAGGGCATGATGCCCGGAGGTATGGCGCCCGGTGAAATGGGGCCCGGGGGCTTGATGCCTGGGGATATGGCGCCCGGCGTAATGGCGCCCGGGGGCATCATGCCCGGAAGCATGGCCCCAGGGCAGTAGATCCTGCTCATCACACTGGCCTCAGTGGAAGCACCTGCCACACTGGTACCGGACACGATCCGGTGACGCCCGCCGACGTGGCAGCATCCGCGGCCATGCGTGTTCTGGTGCAGCGAGTCACGTCGGCCTCCGTAGTGGTCGGCGGTCAGGTGGTCGGCGCTATCCGGCCCGAAGGTCAGGGGCTGCTTGCACTGGTCGGCGTCACCCACACCGACGACGTCGCCACAGCGCAGCGGCTGGCCGAGAAGCTCTGGCAGCTAAGGATTCTCGACGACGAGAAATCCGCAAGCGATGTCGGTGCGCCGATCCTGGTGGTGAGTCAGTTCACGCTGTACGGGAACACGACCAAGGGGCGACGCCCGACGTGGAACGCCGCGGCGCCGGGTGCGGTCGCCGAGCCGTTGGTCGACGCGTTCGCCGCAGCCCTGTCCGCCCTCGGCGCCGAGGTGCAGACCGGGGTCTTCGGTGCGGACATGGCCGTCGAACTCGTCAACGACGGACCGGTGACGGTCCTGCTCGAGCTGTGACCTACTGCGCCGCCGTGAACTGCACGCCCTCGGACGGCTGCACGATGACGAACCCGTTGCCGTAGAACGACACCTGCACGGCCTCGCCGGAACCGCGCCCGATCAAAGCGCCTGCCTTGAAGCTCGTCTTCAGCTGCGTCTGCAGGTTCGCCGACCACGCCACCACCGCATTGGTGTCGGCGAACGTCGGCGCCTCTGCCGCGTTGAGCACCACCGGGGGGCCGTCGGTCGTCAGGGCGACCCAGCCGGTGCCGCGCAGCGTGGTGTTGAACAGGCCGCCGGCGACCATGCTGCCGCCCTTGACCCGCTCGATGTTCCAGTCCAGGTTCGACGAGAACGCCAGCACATTCTTGCCGCTGATCGACAGCCCGGAGTTGGTCAGGTTGAGCAGGTGCACGTGATAGGACCGCTCGGCGAGGAAGACGTCCCCCTGGCCGGAGCAGCGCATCAGCGGCAGGCCCTCGCCGGTGAGGGCCTTCTTGATGAACTTCGACGCCCCGCCGCCTTCGAAGGAGAACTCCACGTTGCCCTGATAGGCGACCATCGAGCCCTGCCGGGCCATGAACGGCTCGCCGAGACGCACCCGGAGCAACCTCGAGTTCTGATTCGCGATCGCCTTGGATTCTTTTTCGCTGAAACGACCGTCGACCAGGTCACCGCTGATGCCGGCGAATCCGTCACCCGCGCCGGAGGCGGGCTGCGCCTGACCGCCCTGGTACTGCCCCTGACCCTGTGCCGCGGCCTGACCCGGTGCCGCGGCCTGCGGCGGGGGAGCGCCTCCCAGGGGAGATCGGCTCACCTGTCCGTGCTGGGACACCTGATCGGTCCACTGCTGTCCGTCGAACCACCGGTATTCGTAGCGGCCCTCGGGATCGGGCTGCCAACTACCTTGTCCAGGTCCTGTCACCGCTGCCTCCTTGGCCTCGCGCCGGGTTCACACAGTATGCCGGGATCAGCACCCGGACTGGCATCCTTGGGAGATGGCAAAGGAAATCGACCGCCAGCGGGCGCAGGGCGCCCTCGCGGTCATCAAGCAGCATCCCGGCATGGTGCTGTTCGCGCTGTCGCCCGTCCTGCTGGCGTTCGGTGTCGTGTGGTGGTTGTTCGGTGCGGGCTGGGCGGCGGTGCTGCTGATCGCGGCGGTCGTCGGCGGCGGCGCGGCAGTGCTGATGAAGCGCGGCTGACGGGCGACGTCACGAATCGTTTCGCCGCTGGTGAACACGCGCCCAGCAGGCTTGCAACGGTGTAAGCATGTAATTATGCGACATCATCATCCCCACAGCCGACGGCCGGGCCGCTCCGGCGGCTGGCAGCAGGCCGACCAACCCGATGCGACAGACGCCCCCGACTGGTTCGCCGGCCGACTACCCGAAGATTGGTTCGACGGCGACCCCGAGGTCATCGTCGACCGCGAAGAGATCACCGTGATCGGCCGGCTGCCGGATTCCGACGGCGACGAGAGCGAGGCCCGGGCGTCGGGCCGGGCGGCGCGGTTCCGTGAGCAGACGCGCGCCGAACGGATGCGCATCGCCGACGAAGCCGAGGCACGCTACGGCCGCAAGGTCGCCTGGGGCGTGGAGATACCGGCGGTCGGTGAGGATCAGCCGGAGCGAATCCTGTTCACCCACCTCTCGGTGCCGGTGATGACCCGGCTGCGGCAGTCGGAGCGCCAGGTGCTCGACACCCTGGTGGACGCCGGCGTCGCCCGGTCCCGGTCCGACGCGCTCGCGTGGTCGGTCCGGCTGGTCGGCGAGCACGCCGACGAGTGGCTCGGCAAGCTGCGCGACGCCATGCGCAACGTCGACGACCTACGGGCGCAGGGTCCGCAGGTCTGATGGACCGTCATCCGGCCGGGGCGACCCGCTCGACGGCGACGTAGGACGAGTTCAGCGCCGAGGTCTGCGACAGCGGGTCCACAGGGCCTGCGTCGACGAGCAGGTTGCGGTTCGCGCCGAAAGACAGCGGCTCGGCGCCTCCGCGCGGGTCAAAGACCCTTGAGCCCCAACCATGGTCGATCACGACCACGCCACGACGGGGCCGTTCGCTCAACGTCACCGCCAACTCGATCGCGCCGACCGGCGAGAACACGCTGACCCGATCACCCTCGCCGACGCCGAGGACGGCCGCGTCGTCGGGGTGGATGAGGACCTCGTTGCGCTTGCCCGCCGGGTGGAGCCCGGGCAGCTCGTTGAGCCAGGAGTTCATCGAGTGCCGGTGGCGCCGGTTGGCCATCAGGAATGGATACCCTGCTGGCGCCTCGGGATGCGGCTCACCAAGGAGTTCTCTTGTGCGCGCGACGAATTCGTCCGGTGCCACCCGCACCAGTTTGCCGGGGGTGCGCAGCGCCTCCCTGAAGTGCCCGAACTCGCGCGGTCCCAGCACCCAGCCGTGCGGATGCGCGATGACGTCACGCCATCTGATCCTGCGGCCGTTGACCTTTCGCCCGGTGGCGACCACCAGCCGGTCGACCCAGTGCGGGGTGAACTCGAGACGGGGATTTCGCGTCAGCCCGGCGGCCCTGCGGGTGGCCTTGATGAATCCGTTGAGCCCTTTGGCGCGGAACAGCGGTTTGCGCATCGCGATGGCGAGGTCGACGAAGATCCGCCATTCCTGACGCACGCCGGGCGGCGGTTCGACGGCCTTGGCCCCGTACTGCAGGTACGGCTCGTCGTGCATGTTGCTGGTGAACGCCAGCAGGTCGTCGCGCTCCAGCCAGTGCACCGCGGGCAACAACCAGTGCGCATGGCGGTGGCTCTCCCGCTGCACGAAGTCGACGGCCACCAACAGGTCCAGTTGGGCCAGCGCCTCGTCGAGCCTGGCTCCGTCGGGTCCGGATACCACGGGGTTGCCGCAGTTGATGACCATCGCGCGGATCTGGCCGCGGCCCGGCGTGGTGATCTCCTCGGGCAGTTCGGACAGCGCGTGCGCTCCCGCCACCATCTCGCGACCCGACAGCCGGTTGCGGTGCGGGCTCGTCTTGACCATGCCGGACATCCGGATCGCGTCGACGTAACCCGGCTCGTACCGGCGGCCGCCGGGGCGGTCCATCCGTCCGGTGATCACGTTGAGCACGTGGCCGAGCCACTCCGCGACCGTGCCGGCCAGGTGCATCGAGACCCCGGTGCGCGTCACCACCATCGCGCGTTCTGCGGATGCGAACTCTCTTGCCACGGTGAGGATCTGAGCGCGGTCGAGGTCACACCGCCGTGCCAGGTCGTCGATGTCTGCCTCGGCGACCAAGGTGCGCAGGTCGTCCATGCCGGTGGCCAGTTCGGAGCAGTCCTGCTGGTGTTCGAGCCCCTCGTCGAGGATCACCTTGACCATCGCCAGCAGCAGCGCCCAGTCCTGGCCGGGGCGCACCGCCAGGTGGCGGTCGGCCTTCTCCGCAGACTCGGTGCGCAACGGATCCACGACGACGATCCGGGCGCCCCCGGCCTGGCGTTCCAGCGCGCGCCGCCATCCGCCCGGCACGGTCTCCAGCCAGTTCCAGGCGCTGACCGCGGGGTTGGTCCCGACGAGCAGGAAGTAGTCGCAGTCGTCGATGTCGGACACCGGCGCCATCAGGATCGACCCGTACATCGCTGCCGCCACGACATGCATCGCGTTCTGGTCGATCGAGCCGACGAAGTACCGGCTGCGGGTGCCGATCGCGTCCAGCCAGCCGTTCATGAAGATGATGTTCGACGACGAGAACCCCGCCGGATTGCCGTAGTACACCCCGACCGCGTCCGGACAGTCGGCGTCGATGACGGCGTTCATCCTGGCCGCGATGTCGGCGATGGCCTCCTCCCAGGTGGCCTCGACGTAGGAATCGCCGACTCGACGCATCGGGTTGAGGATTCGCCTGGAGTGCTCGACGAGCTGATTGGCGGTGCGGCCTTTGGCGCAGAAGTCGTGCCAGGTGTGCGGGTTCTTCTTGTCCGCGGAGATCTTCGTGACCCGGTTGCCCTCGACCGTCACCTCGATTCCGCACGAGGCCAGGCAGTACCTGCAGAACGTGTGAACGGTCCGTGATGTCGTGGCCGGAGAAGTCATCACGCTGAGCGTACGGTTTGTGACGAATCCACCGGCGGAATCCATCAGAAACCGTGCGCTCGCGGCCGCGGCGGTGGGCAGCGCAGCTTAGGCCTGCGTCATCGTCCAGTACTCGCCGCGGCGGGCCAGCAGCTCGGCGTGGCTGCCGCGCTCCACGATCCTGCCCGCCTCCATCACCAAAATCACGTCGGCGTCGCGGATCGTCGAAAGCCGGTGCGCGATGATGAAACTCGTGCGGTCGCGGCGCAGTTGCGCCATCGCGTGCTGGATGAGCACCTCGCTGCGCGTATCCACCGAACTGGTGGCTTCGTCGAGGATCAACAGCTGGGGCCGGGCCAGCACCGCGCGAGCGATCGTGATGAGCTGCTTCTCGCCGGCGCTGATGTTCGTCCCGCCGTCGTTGATGCGGGTGCCGTATCCGTCGGGCAACGTGTGCACGAAGCGATCGACGTACGCGGCCCTGGCCGCCTGCCGCACCTCTTCTTCGGTGGCCTCTGGGCGGCCGTAGGCGATGTTCTCGTGGACCGTCCCCGCGAACAGCCAGGTGTCCTGCAGCACCATGCCGATGCGCGACCGCAACGAACTGCGGCTCACCGACGAGATGTCCACCCCGTCGATCAGGATCCGCCCCGAGTCGACGTCGTAGAACCGCATCAGCAGGTTCACCAGCGTGGTCTTGCCTGCGCCGGTCGGACCCACGATCGCGACCGTCGTGCCGGGTTCGGCAACCAGCGACAGGTCCTCGATGACCGGGGTGCCGGGCTGGTAGCCGAACGAGACGTGGTCGAACTCGACGCGCCCGGAGCGCGACTCGTCTCCGGCGGGCAGCACCTCGGCGCGCTCCGGCGGTTCCTCGTCGGCGTCGAGCAGATCGAAGACCCTCTCGGCGCTCGCTATACCGGACTGCAGCGTGTTGTACATGCCCGCGATCTGGGTCAGCGGCTGGTTGAACTGGCGGACGTACTGGATGAACGCCTGGATACTGCCGAGGGTGATCTGGCCCGTCGCCACCTGCACACCGCCGAGGACCGCCACCGCCACGTAGCTCAGGTTGCCGACGAAGATCGTCGCCGGTGACACCAGTCCCGACAGGAACTGGGCGCCGAAGCTGGCCTGGTAGACGTCGTCGTTGAGCTCGCCGAACTGTTCCTCGGCGTGGGCCCGGTGCCCGAAGGTCTTGACGACGGTGAAACCGCTGTAGGTCTCCTCGATGTGGGCGTTGAGCCTGCCGGTGTTGCGCCACTGGGCGACGAACAGTTTCTGTGAGCGCCGCGCGATCGAGCGCGTGATCCACAGCGACAGCGGCACCGTCACCACGGTGAGCAGTGTCAGCAGCGGGGAGATCGTCAACATCATCACCAGCACCGCGAACACGGTCAGCACCGAGGTCAGCAGTTGGGTGATCGACATCTGCAGGGACGTCTGCACGTTGTCGACATCGTTGGTCAGCCGGCTGAGCACCTCGCCGCGCTGCCGCGAGTCGAAGTACCGCAGGGGCAGTCGGTGCACCTTGTCCTCGACATCGGACCGCAGGGACACCATGGTCCGCTGCACGGCGACGTTCAACAGCCGCGCCTGCACCCAGACCAGCAGGGCGGCAACCAGATACAGGGCAAGGGCCAGGGCGAGGGTGCGGCCGACGGCGCCGAAGTCGACGCCTTGACCGGGAACGACGTTCATGCCCGACAGCAGGTCGGCGAAGGTGCCGTCGCCGCGGGCCCTCGCGGCCGCGACGGCCTGCTCCTTGGTCAGGCCCGCAGGCAGTTGCCGCCCGATCACGCCGTTGAACAGCAGATCGGTGGCATGGCCGAGAATCCGGGGACCGACCACCCCGATCGCGATGCCGCCGACACCGAGCACCATCACCGCGACGGTCACGCCGCGCTGCGGGGTGAGACGTCTGAGCAGCCGGATCGCCGAGCCCTTGAAGTCCCGGGACCGAACCTCCGGCGGTTCGGACATGCGAATCCCTCGCGCCATCGGTCCGGTCACGGCCGGCCCGCGTTCACCGACTGGGAGTCCGCGAACTCCCGGTAGGGGTCACATCTCCGTAGCAGCTGTTCATGGGATCCGGCGCCCACCACGCGCCCGTCGTCGATGACGACGATGTGGTCGGCCTCGGCGACCGTCGAGATGCGTTGCGAGACGATCACCACCGTCGCCGCCGCCGAAACCTCCCGCAGGGCGGTGCGCACGCGCGCATCGGTGTGCACGTCGAGCGCCGAGAACGCATCGTCGAACAGGTAGATCGAGGGCCGGCGGATGACGGCCCGGGCGATCGCCAGCCGCTGGCGCTGCCCCCCGGAGAAGTTCATGCCTCCCTGAGCCACCCGCATGTCGAGGCCGTCGGGGTGCGCGCCGACGAAATCATCGGCGGCGGCCACTCGAAGCGCCTCCCACATCTCCTTCTCGGTGGCCACATGACCGGGGGCCGCGCCCAGCTGCAGGTTGTCGGCGACCGTGCCCGAGAACAGGTAGCCGCGCTGCGGGACCAGCCCGATGGCCGACCAGAGCGCCTCGATGTCGAAGTCGCGCACGTCGATCCCGTCCACGCTCACCGAGCCGCCGGTCACGTCGTACATCCGGCAGACCAACGACAGCAGCGTGGACTTGCCCGACCCCGTCGACCCGACGATCGCCGTCGTCGTCCCGGGCTGTGCCGTCAGCGAAACATCCTGGAGCACCGGGCGTTCGGCGCCACGGTAGCTGAATGTCGCTGATTGGAAGCGGATCTCGCCCCTGATGCCCGGCGGCGACAGCGCCTCCGGGCTGCTGGTGATCGCCGGCTGGGTGGAGAGCACCTCGGTGATGCGCTCCGCGCACACCGACGCGCGCGGGATGACCACCAGGATGAACGTCGCCATCAGCACCGCCATCAGGATCTGCATGAAGTACGACAGGAACGCGATCAACGAGCCGATCTGCATCTGACCCGCGTCGATGCGCTGGCCGCCGAACCAGATCAGCGCCACGCTGGACACGTTGATCACCAGCGTCGTCACGGGCAGCATCAGCGCCTGCCACCGGCCCGCCTCCAGCGCCGTACCGGACAGCGCGTTGTTGGTCTCTGCGAAACGGTTGCGCTCGAACGGCTCCCGCGCGAAGGCCCGCACCACCCGAAGGCCGGTGAGCTGCTCGCGCATCACGCGGTTGATCGCGTCGATCTGGCGTTGCAGCCGCCGGAAGATCGGCAGCAGATGCGACACGATCCAGTAGTTGGCGAGCGCGAGCACCGGCACGCTGACCACCAGCAGCCACGACAGACCCGCGTCCTGGTGGATCGCCATGAAGATGCCCCCGACCGACATGATCGGGGCGGTGATCAGCATCGTGGCTGTGAGTTGCACCAGCAACTGGATCTGCTGGACGTCGTTGGTGGTCCGCGTCAGCAGCGACGGGGCGCCGAACCGTGCGGTCTCCTCGGCCGAGAAGCCGGTCACATGATGGAACATCACCGAGCGCAGGTCCCGGCCGACGCCCATGCTGGCCCGCGACCCGAAGTAGACCGCCCCCACGGCGCACAGCACCTGAAGTGCGGTCACGGCGAGCATCACCGCCCCGAGCTCGACGATGCGAGCCAGGTCGCCCTGAGCGACGCCTTCGTCGATGATCGCGGCGTTGACGGTCGGCAGGTACAGCGTCGCCAGAGTGCTGATGACCTGGAGCGCTGCCACCACCGCGAGCAGCGACCGGTACGGCCGCACGTGCTGTCGGAGCAGCCTCCAGAGCATCCCGCTACTGTCGCATACCCTGGCCGCGGGACGCGTGTTCGGCTGCCCCGCCTGAGAATTCCCTAAATAACCAGGTCAGTCGGCATGTCGGTGGTCCGCCCGGTGGGCTGCCGCTACAGTGCATGGCGTGACACCCAGCAAGTCGGCGCAGGCTACATCTGCTCCTCGCGTGCGCAGGGCGCTGGCCGTCGTGGCCGCGGCCATGCTCCCGGTTCTTGCCGCGTGCTCCGAACCGGAGCCCGCGTCCCCTGAAGTGCCGTCAACCGAGGAGCCGCAGCAGGCGGTCTCGCACGGACCCTTCTTTCCTCAGTGCGGAGGAGTCAGTGACGAGGAGGTCATCAAGCAGACGCGGGTGCCCGGGCTGGTCAACACCGCCAAGACATCGGTGGGGTGTCAGTGGCTGGCCGGCGGCAGCATCCTCGGCCCGCACTTCTCGTTCACCTGGTTCCGCGGCAGTCCCATCGGCCGGGAACGCAAGACCATGGAACTGTCCCGCACCAGCGTCGAGGACATCAGCATCGAGGGCCACGACGGCTTCATAGGGATCAACGAGGACCCGACGGTCGGCGTGAACCTCTGCGAGATCGGCGTCCAGTTCGGAGACGACTTCATCGAGTGGTCGATCAGCTACGCGGATGAGCCCTTTCCCGACGCGTGCGACGTCGCCAAAGAACTGACCCGCCAGTCGATTGTGAACTCCAAGTGAGCGCCCGCCGCGCACTGGCAGGTGCGGCCGCGGCTCTGGCCGGTCTGGTCGTGCTGACCGGGTGCACGCAGACGGTCGAGGGCACCGCGGCGAAGTCGGGCACGGGAAGCGTGCCCCGCAACGACGACTCGCAGCGCCAGTACCCGAACCTGTTGAAGGAATGCGAGGTGCTGACCGAGGACATCCTCGCCGAGACCGTCGGCGCCGACCCGCTGGACATCCAGAGCACCTTCGTCGGCGCGGTCTGCCGGTGGCAGGCGGCCAATCCCGCGGGCCTTGTCGACATCACCCGCTTCTGGTTCGAGCAGGGCAGCCTCGACAACGAACGCACGGTCGCCGAGCAGTTGGAGTACCAGATCGAGAGTCGGTCGATCGCCGGCATCCAATCGATCGTGATGCGCCCGAGCGATCCGAATGGCGCCTGCGGTGTCGCCAGCGACGCCGCCGGGGTGGTGGGCTGGTGGGTCAATCCTCAGACGCCCGGCATCGACGCCTGCGGGATGGCGATCAAGCTGATGGAACTGACGCTGGCCACCCGCGCGTAGCTTGCGCGCTCAGCGCGCCCACGCTGGATTGCGCGCTCAGCGCGCCCACGCTGGATTGCGCGCTCAGCGCGCGATGTGAAACGCGACGAGTTCGGCGCTGCCCAGCGCCAGCTGATCCCACGGCTCGGTGGTGCGCAGCACCGCGATCGCCGAGGTGGGGAACTTCGCCGAGATCTCCTGGGCGACAGCGCCGTTGCTGGTCTCGTCGTTCGCCAGGTTCAGCGCCAGCGACGACATCACCGGTTCGTGGCCGACCACCATCAGGATCGCGAGTTCGCCGTGCCCGCCGATATCGCCTGCGAACCGTGATCGCACTTCGTTGATCTCGTCGATGACGATGCCGGGCGACGACTCGTAGATGCGATCCACGTAGTGCACCGGCGCGCGGACCCCGGTGCGCTCCAGCGTCTGGCGGGTGCGCATGGCCGTCGAACACAGCACCGCGTCGACGTCGCCGACGTTCGCCCTGATCCAGTCACCGGCCAGCGCGGCCTCCCGGACGCCCCGGGGCGCCAGGGGCCGGTCGTGGTCGGCTATACCGGACGGATAGTCCGACTTGGCGTGGCGAAGCAGCAACAGCGTGCGGTACCTGTCGCTCGGGTCAGTGGTGGGGCTCATCCGAATAACGGTAGGCCATGCCGGTGCGCGTCCCTGGAGTTGTCGGCGGCCCGCCCTACACTCGCGTTGCCTGGATGACCACCGACGGAGAGGACGGGTTGAGATGCGGTTTCTGCACACTGCCGACTGGCAACTCGGCATGACCCGTCATTTCCTCAACGGCGAAGCGCAGCCGCGGTATTCGGCAGCCCGCCGGGCCGCCGTCGCCGCGCTCGGTCCGCTCGCCGACGAGGTCGGCGCCGATTTCGTCGTGGTCGCCGGCGACGTGTTCGAGCACAACCAGCTCGCGCCCCGTGACGTCAGCCAATCGCTGGAGGCGATGCGAGGCATCGGTGTGCCCGTCTACCTGCTGCCCGGCAACCACGACCCGCTCGACGCGTCGTCGGTGTACACGAGCGCGCTGTTCACCGCCGAACGACCCGACAACGTCATCGTCCTGGACCGGCCGGGCGTCCACGACGTGCGGCCGGGCCTGCAGCTCGTCGCGGCGCCGTGGTACTCCAAGGCGCCCACCACCGATCTCGTCGGCGACGCCGTCGGTGCCCTCGAGTCCCTCGGTGACCTCCCCGCCGACGGCGTCACCCGCGTCGTCGTCGGCCACGGTGCGGTCGACATCCTCGTCCCCGACAAGGAAAGGGCGTCGCTGATCCGGCTCGCGGCGCTGGAGGCCGCCATCGCCCGCGGCGCCGTCCACTACGTCGCGTTGGGGGACAAGCACTCCCGGATGAGCGTCGGCGCCACCGGCCGCATCTGGTATTCGGGCTCGCCCGAGGTGACGAATTACGACGACATCGAGCCGGACCCCGGGCAGGTGCTCGTCGTCGACATCGACGAAACCGATCCGCTGCGGCCAGTGCGGGTCGACGCCCGCCGCATCGGTGACTGGCGATTCGTCTCACTGCGCCGCCCGGTGGACAACGGCAGGGACATCGCCGACCTCGACATCAATCTCGACCTGATGCCCGACAAGGAGCGCACGGTGATCCGACTGGGTCTCACCGGCTCGCTGACGGTCACCGACCGGGCCGCCCTGGACGCCTGCCTGGACCGCTACGCGCGGCTGTTCGCCGCGTTGGTTCCGTGGGACAGGCAGACCGACATCGCCGTGATGCCCGCCGACGGAGAGTTCGACGACCTCGGCATCGGTGGGTTCGCGGCCGCCGCGGTCGACGAACTGGTCGCCACCGCGCGCGCCACGGGTGAGGACGCCGAGGACGCGCGGGCGGCGCTGGCCCTGCTGCTGCGCCTGCACGAGGGTGGTGCGGCATGAAGTTGCACCGGCTCACCCTGACGAACTATCGCGGCGTCACCCACCGCGACATCGACTTCCCCGATCACGGGGTCGTCATCGTCAGCGGCCCCAACGAGGCAGGCAAGACCTCGATGCTGGAGGCGCTCGATCTGCTACTGGAGGCCAAGGACCGCTCCACCAAGAAGGAGGTCAAGCAGGTCAAGCCGACCCACGCCGATGTGGGTGCCGAGGTGACAGCCGAGATCTCCACCGGCCCTTACCGATTCGTGTACCGCAAACGGTTTCACAAGCGTGCCGAGACGGAGTTGACGATGCTCGCGCCGCGGCGCGAGCAGCTCACCGGGGATGAGGCGCACGACAGGGTTCGGGCGATGCTCGCCGAGACCGTCGACCTGGACCTGTGGCGGGCACAGCGGGTGCTGCAGTCGGCGTCGACGGCGGCCGCCGAGCTGTCGGGCTGCAACGCCCTGTCCCGGGCGCTCGACGTGGCGGCCGGTGAGGTCGAGAATGCACCGGCCGGCGCAGCCGGAAGCGTGGATGCGCTGCTGATCGACCGGATCGACGAGGAGTACCGGCGCTACTTCACCTCGACGGGACGGCCCACCGGCGAATGGGCCGCGGCCACCACGAGGCTGCGCACCGCGGATGAGGAGGTGGCCAGGTGCGCGGCGGCGATCGCCGAGGTCGACGAGGCAGTGCGCAGCCACGCCACCCTGACCGCCGAGCTGGCGGCGCTCCGTGTCGAGAACGCCGCCGCCGCCGAGCGACTCGGGTCCGCCCGCACCGCGGCCCAGACGGTCGCGACGCTGCGCGGTGAACTGGACCGGGCCACCGTCGTCGCCGACGCCGCCAAGTCGACGCACGCGGCGACGCTGGCCGCCCTCACCGAGCGGCGGCGTGCCCGCGCGGACATCGACGAGAGGACCGCGTCGATCGCCGTGCTGCGAACCGCGTCCGACGACGCAGCCCAGGAATTGGTCACAGCCGGTGAGGTGCAGGTCGCAGCCGAGGAGGCCGCGGTGCAGGCGCGGTCGGCAGTGGAGGCCGGCCAGGCCCGTGTCGACGCCGCGCGCAGGGCCGTGCAATTGCTGGCCGACCGCGACCAGGTCGACAGGCTCGTCAGTCGGATCGGCGCGATCGAGTCCCATCAACGCGAACTCGACTCCGTGCAGCGTGACCTCGCGGAGATCACGCTCACCGATCAGCTGATGAAGTCGATCGACGACGCTGCGAGCACCGTCGACCGTGCCGCGGCCGCCGCCGAGAAGGCCTCCGCGCACATCGAACTGCTGGCCGCGGCGGACCTCGACGTGCGGATCGGCGGTGAACCGGTCACCCTGCTTGCCGGGGATACCTGGTCGGCGGCGCTCACCGGCCCGACCGGGCTCGACGTTCCCGGCGTGCTCTCGGTGCAGGTCACCCCCGGTGCCCCCGCGACCACCACCCAGGCCGCGCTCGACACCGCCGAGGCGGCGCTGAAGGCCGCGCTGGCACGGGCCGGTGTCGCCGACGTCGTCGCCGCGCGCGCCCTCGACGAGCGGCGCCGTGCCCTGCTCAACGCGGGAGAACGGCTGCGAGGCATCCTCGATGCGCTGACCGCCGACGACGGTGTCGAGGACCTGAGGTCACGGCTGTCCGCGCTGCAGGCCGGGATGCCCGCCGAGGACGGACTGTGGGATTCCGCGGCGGGTGGGCCGCAGGATCCTGCGGCGCTGCGCGCCGAACTCGAGGCCGCCACGGCGGCACATCAGCAGGCCGTCCGCGACTGCGAGACGCACCGAAAGGTCGCCGAGGAGGCGGCCAAGCGGCTCGCCGAGCGAGGCATGCGCGCGGCCCGCGCCAAGGAGAAGCTCCAGGCCGCGCAGACGGAGCTGGCGGCCACGGGACAGCGTCTGGCCGAGCAGCGCGCCGCCGTCGGCGACGAGCAGCTCGCCGTCAAGGCGGAGGCCGACGCCGAGGTCGCCACCAGGGCTCAGACGCTGGTGGCCGGCATCGGCGAGGAACTGGCCGGCCATCAGCCGGAGGTGGTCGCGGCCGAGCTGGAGGACGCCGAGCGTGCCGCCGTCGGTGTCCAGGCGCGTCTCGACGAGGCCTCCGAGGCACTGCGCGAGGTCGCCACGCAGTTGAAGGTGTACGGCACGGAGGGCCGCAAGGGCCGGCTGGACGCCGCCGAGACCGAGCGTGAGCGCGCCGAGGGCGAGTTCCGGCGCGTGCAGCGCCGGGCGCGGGCGGCCGACCTGCTCAGGACGGTCATGGGGCGGCACCGTGACGCCATGCGGCTGCGCTACGTCGACCCGTTCCGTGGCGAGGTGGAACGGTTGGGGCGCATCGTGTTCGGCGAGAGCTTCGAGGTGGACGTCGACAGCGAGTTGCGGATCGGTCACCGCACGCTGTCGGGGCGCACGGTGCCGTACGAGTCGCTGTCCGGCGGAGCCAAGGAGCAGCTGGGCATCGTGGCCCGGCTGGCGGGCGCCGCGCTGGTCGCCAAGGAGGACAGCGTGCCGGTCGTGATCGACGACGCGCTCGGCTTCACCGACGCCGAACGGCTCACCAAGATGGCCGAGGTGTTCGACGCGGCCGCCGGCGACGGTCAGGTGATCGTCCTGACGTGCAGCCCGCAGCGTTATGCAGGCATCAGCTGTGCCCAGCACATCGAGGTGAGTGCGTAGTCCCGCTGAACGCTGAGCGGTCGCCCCGTGTCTACACTCCGCTGGTGGACGCCGATTACGTCATCGTGGGGACAGGCTCGGCCGGGGCGGTCGTGGCCAACCGGCTCAGCGCCGATCCCTCGGTGCGGGTCGTCGTGCTCGAGGCTGGCCCGCGCGACAAGGACAAGTTCGTCCGCATTCCCGCCGGCTTCTCCAAGTTGATGCGCGGCCCGCTGGACTGGGATTACCGGACCGAGCCGCAGCAGGGACTCGGCGGTCGGCGCATCTACTGGCCGAGGGGCAAGATGCTCGGCGGTTCGTCCTCGATGAACGCGATGATGTGGGTGCGCGGGTTCGCCGCCGACTACGACGAGTGGGGCGAGCACGCCGGTGAGGACTGGAACCACGCCCGTCTCGAGCCCTACCTACGGGCCATCGAATCGGGACCCCTGGTGATCTCGCGCCAGCGCAGTCCGCGCGAGTCGACCGCGGCGTGGCTGACCGCGGTCCAGCAATGCGGCCAGCGCGTCGAGGAGCCGAACAGCGCTGAGCCGCAAGGGTTCTGCGAGACACGTGTCACGCAGCGGCGTGGCTCCCGCTGGAGTAGCGCCGACGCCTATCTCAAGCCGGTCCGCAAGCGCAAGAACTTGACCGTGCTCACCGAGGCGACCGCGACCAAGGTGGTGTTCGCCGGCGACCGCGCCGTCGGCGTCGAGTACGACGGCAAGGACGGTCGAACGGTGGTGTCCGCCCGCCGCGAGGTGGTGCTGTGCGCGGGGGCGATCAACACCCCGCAACTGCTGATGCTGTCCGGGATCGGTGACAGCGACCAGCTCACCCGGCACGGCATCGTCGGGGTCGCCCACTCGCCGGAGGTGGGCGCCAATCTGCTCGACCATCTCGTCGTACCACTCGGTTTCGAGGTCCCGTACGACTCCCTGTCGGCCGCCGAGAAGCCACTGGAACTGATCAACTACTTCCTCCGGCGTCGCGGAATGCTGACGTCGAACATCGGTGAGGCCTACGGCTTCGTCAAGAGCCGTCCGGACCTGGCATTGCCGGATCTGGAGCTGATCTTCGCTCCCGCACCGTATTTCGACGAGGGCATCGGTGACCCCTACATCGGCCATGCCGTCGTGATGGGCCCGATCCTGCTCAAGCCGCGCAGCCGGGGCACGATCACGCTGCGGACCGCCGATCCCCACGACAAACCGCTGATCGATCCCCGGTATCTGACCGACGCCGACGGAGCGGACCGCGAGGCGCTGATGGCGGGACTGCGCATGTGCGCCGACATCGCCAGGGCCCCTGCGCTGCAGGGCACCATCGGCCGGATCGCCCGGCCATTGCACGCCAACAAGCTCGACGACGAAACCCTCACCAGGGCAATCGAATCCGTGTCTCACACCCTCTACCACCCGGTCGGCACCTGCCGCATGGGCGGCGACGACGCCAGCGTAGTCGACCCGCAGTTGCGGGTCCGCGGCGTGCGGTCGCTGCGGGTGGCCGACGCGTCGGTGATGCCGACGATCATCCGCGGCCACACCCACGCGCCGAGTGTGCTGATCGGGGAGAAGGCCGCCGACCTCATCCGCCGCGCCTGACACCCGGCCCGCGGGGCACAATGAACGTGATGACGATGACCGCCTCACGTCGCCGGGCGCATGACAAGCTCGCCGCGCTGGCCGGGGTGCGGCCGCTCCGGAGGCCGGTGCTCCGCGACGGCGCCGAACAGTTCGACCTGTATTACGTGCGCACCGGTCGCAAGTCCGCACATCCGCTGGTCATCATCCCGGGCGGCCCGGGTGCGGCATCGATCGCGCTCTACCGGGCGTTTCGCCGGCACGCCGCGATCGCCGGCCTCGACGTCATCATGGTCGAGCACCGCGGCGTGGGCCTGTCCCGCCACGACGATGCCGGCCGTGACCTGCCACCGGAGGCGCTGAGCGTCGAGGCGGTCGTCGACGACATCGCCGCCGTGCTCGACGACGCGCAGGTGGACCGGGCCATCATCTACGGCACGTCGTACGGCACCTACCTGGCCGCAGGCGTGGGGGTGCGCCACCCGGCGCGGGTCCACGCGATGGTGCTGGACTCACCCCTGCTGTCGGCCGACGCCGACATCAGCGAGGTCCGGGCGCAGATTCGCCGGGTGCTGTGGGACGGCACCGACGGCGACGGCGCCGAACTCGCGGCAAAGGTGCGCCGCCTGGTCGCCGAGGGGCTCTTCGACCCGCCTGCCGTGTTGCGGGCCGCCGGAATCTACGGCATCGCGGGCCCACAGGTGCTGCGGCGCCAGCTGGATCTGCTCCTGGCCGGCCACGACTGGCTCTGGGCCGCAGTGGGTCTGGGAACCCGGCTCCTGCTGGAACGCGAGACCCCGTACCACCACGAACCCGATCTCGTCGAACGCATCGCCTACCGGGAGCTGAACTACGGTGCCGAGCCGGACGGTGGGCCGATCGACCCGGCCCTCGCGTTGCGTGAGATCGCCATCGGAGATGTCGACTTCGCCGCCGAGCCCTACGACCTGATCTCGGCCATGCCGGGTTTCACCTGGCACACCGCGGTGATCTCGGGGGGTCGCGATCTGACGACGCCGCCCGCGGTGGCGCGGCGGATCGCCGACCTGATACCCAACTCGGCGCTCGTCGAGCTCCCGACCGCCGGGCACAGCATCCTCGACACCCGCGAACAGGCTGCCCTGCAGATCTGCAGGGCGGTGAGCACCGGCGCGGCCGGTCAATTGTCTTCCCGCTCAGCCGAGTTGGATGCGTTGCCCGCGAACCTGACGATGCGGCTCCTGGTCCGGGGAATCGCGATCGCGGCGAGGGCAGAGGCCGTGGTGCCCGACGCGGTGCCGCGCGTGGTACGTCAGGCCACTTCCTTCATGAAGCCGATCGCGGTGTAGTTCAGGTCCCCGATCCCGGCGGGCCCGTAGTTGGCCAGGTTGCTGCGCACCGCGACGTTGCCGGGCGACTGGAACAGCGGCAGGCTGAAGCCGACATCCCAGATCATCGTGTCGAGTTCGTTGGCCAGGGTGCGCGATGTGGCCGGATCCAGCTCCGAGAGCGTCTCCTCGATCTTGGCGTCGATCTCGGGGCTACCGATCTTGCCGTAGTTGCTCTCGCCGTTGGACGCGTAGATCTGGGTCAGTCCGCCCAACGGGAAGGCGTCACCGCCCCAGGCGAACTGGGCGATGTCGAAGTTGCCCGGCGTGATGTAGTCGCTGAACAGCGTGCCGCCGGCAACGGGCAGCAGTTCGAGGTTGACGCCGATCTGGGCCAGGTTGTTCTGGGCGACCTGGGCGATCTGCCGAGTGCTCGAGGCGTCGTAGAACACATCACGGATGGTCAGCCTGCGGCCGTCCTTCTCGCGGAATTGGCCGTTCAGGCGCCAGCCCAGCGCATCGAGGTCGCGCTTGGCCGCCTCGGGGTCGAAGCCGATCCCGTTGTCCTGGTAGCCCTCCTGGCCGGCGAGGAAGATGTGGTTGTTCAGCGGCACCGGGTTGTCGACCAGGCCGCGTTGCGTGATCGCGGCGATGCCCTGCCGGTCGATGCCCTTGGTGATCGCGGTACGCAGGGCCGGGTCGGCGAGGATCGACCCTTGCGCGCCGTTGAACGTGAAGTGATACCAACTCGCCGCCGGCGCCCGCCGGATCGAGATGCCATTCGTCCGTCGGGCGATCTCCAGGTCGTCCAGCGACGCCAATCCGACCGCGTCGAGCGCGTTGTTCTGCAGCGCGGGAATCTTGGCCGCGTCGTCGAGCACGGTGTAGGTGATCGTGTCCAGAAGCGGTGGGGCGCCCCACCACTTCGGGTTGCGGCCCAACACGATCCGCTGCGCGGCACGGTCGATGGTGGTGACGATGAACGGTCCCGCCGACGGTCCCGGACCGTTGAGGAAGCCCTTGTTGAACGCCTCGGGATCCTGGGTGATCTCCTTGGGGTAGAGCATCCCGTTGCCGGCGAACATCCCGCGCCAGTCGGCGTAGTGCTTCGCGAAGGTGATGACGGCCTGCCGGTCGTCGACGCCCTTGGTCACCGACGCCACGCGTTCGCTGCCGTTGGGGGCGGCGAACAGGAACCTGTCGTCCTTTCCGCTGAGAGCGTTGATCTGGGCCGCGAAGTCCTCCCACGTGATCGGCCTGTCGTTGGTCCAGACCGCTTCCGGGTTGATCGTGTAGGTGACGACCTGCGGGTCGGTGCCGGTCAGTTCGACGCTGGTGAAGTAGTCGCTGTTGACCGTCATCTCCCCGTCGGGCTTGATGACGAACGCCCGCGGCAACGTCGGCTTGTACATGGCGCCGATCTCGCCGAGGTTGCCGTCGATGTGCAGGTTGTTGAAGTTCGGGGGGAACCCCGACAGCGCCAGCCGAAGGTTGCCGCCCTCACGCAGCGTGGCCGGGTCCTGCGGGTTGATGTCGGCGGTCGCGCCGATCTCGGCGTTGCCGCCTGCCGACGGAACCTCGGTGTCGCTGCTGGAGCACCCGGTCACGACCAGGCAGGTAACCAGTCCTATGCCGAGCAGACGCGAAATCGCACGCGACGGCGTCCATGCATGCGACTTCGTGACTGCTCGCGGTGTCAGGTGGGTCATGCGGACTGACTCTAACCGCCGTCCGCCAGCGGCCGCGGCACCGCTGAGAGCAACCTGCGCGTGTACGCGTCGCCGGGGTGGGCGAACACCTGCTCGCTGTCGCCGAGCTCGACGATCCTGCCCTTGTGCATCACCGCCACCCGGTGGGCGAGGTGTTTGACCACCGACAGGTCGTGAGAGACGAACAGGTACGCCAGCCCGAAGCGCTCCTGCAGGTCCAGCAGCAGGTTGATGATCCCCGCCTGGATCGACACGTCCAGCGCCGACACGGGTTCGTCGAGGGCCAGGATCTTCGGCTGCAGCGCCAGCGCCCTGGCGATGCCGATGCGCTGCTTCTGCCCTCCGGAGAACTCCGCGGGGTATCGTCCCGCGTCCTCCCGGCGCATCCCGACCACGGTGAGCAGCTCGCCGACCCGCTCATCGGTCTCGGTCTTGCCGAACCCGTTGGCGCGTAACGGTTCTGCGAGCACGTCGAACACCGGAAGCCGGGGATCCAGTGACGCGACGGGATCCTGGAACACCACCTGGAGGTCGCCCCGGAGTGCCCGGCGGCTGCGCCTGTCCAGCGACGCGACGTCGGCGCCGAGCACTTCGATGGTGCCGGCCTGCGGGGTGGTGAGGTCCAGGATCTGGTGCAGCGTGGTCGATTTGCCCGAACCCGACTCACCGACGATGCCGAGGGTGCGGCCCTGCGAAAGCTCGAAGCTGACACCGTCGACGGCCCGCACCTCCCCGATCCGGCGGCGGAGCACCACTCCTTTGGTCAACGTGAATGTCTTGACCAGGTCGCGGACCCGCAGCACCACGGGTTCCCCGGCGGCCACGTCGGCCCCCCGCAGTGGTGCCGTGGAAACGCCGTAGATCTCGGCCGCGGTGCGATCCCCGACGTGTTCATGCCTGATGCACGCAACCTGGTGGCCGGGCGCGACTGATACCAGTTCCGGTTCAGCGTCGTGGCAGTCCGCGACGGCGAGCGGGCACCTGGGCGCGAACGGGCATCCCGGCGGCAGCGCCACCAGCGACGGGGGAGCGCCGGGGATGGGTACCAGGCGTGCCCCCTGGGGCGCATCCAGGCGCGGTACCGACCCCAGCAGTCCTGCGGTGTAGGGCATCCGGCGGCTGCGGTACAGGTCGGCGACCGGCGCCGTCTCGACCGCCCGGCCGGCATACATCACGAGCGCGCGGTCGGCGAACTCGGCGACGACCCCGAGGTCGTGGGTGATGATCAGCACGCCGGCGCCGGTGACGTCGCGTGCGGTGCGCAGCACGTCGAGGATCTGCGCCTGCACCGTCACATCCAATGCCGTCGTCGGCTCGTCGCAGATCAGCAGATCGGGGTCGTTGGCGATCGCGATCGCGATGACCACACGCTGACGCTCACCGCCGGACAGTTCGTGCGGGAACGCCCGGGCCCGTCGCTCCGGCTGGGCGATGCCGACCAGTTCGAGTAGCTCCACCGCGCGGGTGCGTGCGGCCCGCCTGCCGATGTCGCTGCGATGGACACCGATCGCCTCGGCGATCTGGTCGCCGACGGTGTAGACCGGGGTCAGCGCCGACATCGGATCCTGGAAGACGGTCCCGATCTTGTTGCCGCGGATGCGTGACATCTGCTGGTCGGACAGCCCGAGCAGCTCGTCGCCGTGCAACCGCACGGAACCGGACACCTCGGCGTACTCGGGCAGCAGCCCGACGACGGCCATGGCGCCCGCCGATTTCCCCGCACCGGACTCGCCGACCAGGGCGACGACCTCGCCGGACGCGACGTGGTAGTTCAGGCCGCGCACCGCGGCGACACGCTCGGTGTCGGTCGGGAACGCGACCGTCAGATCGCGTACCTCGAGCAGGCTCATGGCTGCTCCGCCCGCATACGCTTGCTGCGGCTCGGGGCGGGACGCGCCGACGGATCCAGCGCATCGCGCAGCCCGTCGCCGACGAGGTTGGCGCACAACACGATCAGCACCAGAACCCCGGCGGGGAACAGGAACA
Source organism: Mycolicibacterium pyrenivorans (assembly GCF_025821625.1). Taxonomy (GTDB): domain Bacteria; phylum Actinomycetota; class Actinomycetes; order Mycobacteriales; family Mycobacteriaceae; genus Mycobacterium; species Mycobacterium pyrenivorans. Next base: position 62,686 of record NZ_JACKSH010000089.1, on the reverse strand, counting down.
CCCACGGGAAGGTCGTCACCGATCGGGTGCCGTCGGCGATCAGGGTGCCGAGCGAGACGTCGGGAGGTTGCACGCCCAGGCCGAGGAAGCTCAGGCCCGTCTCCGCCAGGATGGCCACGCCGACGTTCAGCGCGGTGTCGATGATCAGGATCGACGCCACGTTGGGCAGGATGTGGCGGGCGATGATGTGCCGGTTACTGACGCCCATATACCTTGCGGCCACCACGAATTCGCGTTCCCGCAGGCTCATCGTCAGCCCGCGCACGATCCGTGAGCTGATCATCCAGCTGAACGCCGAGAGCAGCAGGATGAGCCACAGGATGGTGCCCGACTGCCGGGTGCGCGGGGTGACGACCGCGATCAGGATGAAGCTCGGTACGACCAGCAGCAGGTCGACGATCCACATCAACGTCCGGTCCCGCCACCCGCCGAAATAGCCGGCGACCGCACCCACGGTGGCCGCGATGACCGTCGAGATGAAGGCCACACAGACACCGATCAGCAGCGACTTCTGCATACCGCGCAGCGTCTGCGCCAGCAGGTCCTGGCCCAACGCGTTGGTGCCGAACCAGTGTGTCGGGCTCGGTGGCTGCTGCAGCGCGTAGTAGTCCAGTTCGGTGTAGGAGTACGGCAGCAGCGGCGGCAGCGCGTAACACCCGATGAACAGCACGGCCAACACGACCAGCGACGCCACCGCGGCCCTGTTGCGCAGGAACCGGCGCAACACCAGGGTGCGCCGGGACACGAACTGGTACTCGGTGACGCTCACGACACCCTCACCCGGGGATCGAGCGCTGCGTAGATCACGTCGGAGAGCAACCCGGCCAGCAGAATCGTCGCACCCGAGAATACGGTGATCGCGGCGATGATGTTCGTGTCCTGCGTCGTGACCCCCTGCACCACCCATTCACCCATGCCGTGCCACCCGAAGATCTTCTCGACGAACACCGCGCCGGTCACGAGCGCGCTGACGCCGTAGGCGAACAACGTGGCCATCGGGATGAGGGCGGTACGTAGCCCGTGCTTGAACAACGCCCGGCGGCGGGTCAGGCCCTTGGCCCGTGCCGTCCGGATGAAGTCCTGGCCCAGCACGTCGAGCATCGCGTTGCGCTGGTAGCGGCTGAACCCCGCGATGGACGCCAACGCGAGGGTGAACGTGGGCAGCACCAGGTGCTGCATTCGGTCGACGAACTGGTCCCAGGCACCGCCGGCCGCATCCGGTGACGTCTCGCCGGTGTACTCGAACACCTGCAGCCCGAGCACCGAGTTGACCTTCAGCGCTCCCAGGATCAGCAGGTTGGCCACCACGAACGTCGGCGTGCTGATGATCAGCAGCGACAGCACCGTGATCACGCGGTCGGAGAGCCGGTACTGGCGGATCGCTCCCCAGGCGCCCACCACGACGCCCACGACGGTGCCGACCACCGAGCCGATGACCACCAGCCGCAGGCTGACACCGATGCGCCGCCACAGCTCGTCGCTGACCGGCTGCCCGGTGACGGTGGTCCCGAAGTCCCCGCGGACGGCGTCGGACAGCCAGTTCGCGTACCGCAGCGGGATCGGTTTGTCGAGGTCGAGTTCGGCGGCCTTCGCGTCGATGACGGACTGCGGTGGTCGCGGATTGCGTTCGAGCAGGCTGTCGAGCGGCTCGAACGTCAGCGACGTCAGGCCGAACGTGAAGAACGACGCCAGCCCCAGCAGCACGACGTAGTTGAGCAGCCGACGCGCAAGAAAGCGGGTCATGCGGTGGGTCCGCGGCGGGGCTGCATGGGCACAGGTTATGAGAAATGTGTTGACACAGCCCGTTCATGCCTCCCGGCGTGGCTAGGGGGGTGTCTGGCGGGGTGGGCCGCCGGGGTGCCCCGGGCCCGCCGGTCCGGCGCCGCTTGCCGGGTCGAAGGCATGGTGGCCGGGAGGGCCGATGGCGGGGGTGGGTTGGTCGGTCGCCGCGTAGATCGCAGCGCCGCCGAGGCAGGCGATGACCGCGGCGATGGCCACGGCGACCGCGGACTCCCGCGTGCCCCATCGCCGTGGAGTCGGCCCGGGTCTGCCCCAACCGGATCGTCGAAGGTCACGGGGTCGGTGCTCATGACGACCACCCTGCACCCGGTCGCTGGGTGCGTGCTGTGAGCCGACTCAGCATCGGGTGTGCCCGGATATTCACAGTCCGCACATAGGAACGGCACAGGGAACCCCTAGGACGCGGACACATAATGGGGCGGTGGCCGACACCCCTGCATCCTCCGGCGGCGGTGGTGACACTGCGCGCGTGGTGATGCGCCGTGCCGACGGCAGCCCCATCCACGTCCTCGTCGTCGACGACGAACCGGTGCTGGCCGAGCTCGTGTCGATGGCATTGCGATACGAGGGCTGGGACATCGCGACCGCCGGCGACGGGGCGACCGCCATCGCGATGGCCCGGGAGAATCCGCCGGACGTGGTGGTGCTCGACGTGATGCTGCCGGACATGAGCGGGCTGGAGGTGCTGCGCAAGCTGCGCGAGCAGATTCCCGGCCTGCCTCTGCTGCTGCTCACCGCCAAGGATTCGGTCGAGGATCGCATCGCGGGCCTGACCGCCGGCGGCGACGACTACGTGACGAAGCCGTTCAGCCTCGAAGAGGTCGTGCTGCGGTTGCGGGCCCTGCTGCGGCGCACCGGGGTCGCCACCGACACCGGCGGCGCCACGATCGTCGTCGGGGACCTCGTGCTCGACGAGGACAGCCACGAGGTGACGCGCGCCGGCGAGGTCATCTCGCTGACCGCGACGGAGTTCGAACTGCTGCGCTTCATGATGCGCAACGCCAAACGCGTGTTGAGCAAGGCGCAGATCCTCGACCGGGTGTGGAGCTACGACTTCGGCGGCCGATCGAACATCGTCGAGCTGTACGTGTCCTACCTGCGCAAGAAGATCGACAACGGACGAGAGCCGATGATCCACACGTTGCGTGGTGCGGGGTATGTCCTCAAGCCCGCGCGCTGAGCGCCTGCGGGCCGTGGTCCGCTCTCCGCGCGGGTGGTCGCTGCGGACCCGCCTGCTCGTCACCCAGGTGCTCCTGCTCGCGGTGGTGTGTGCGGGTATCGGCGTCGCGACCGAGTTCGCGTTGCAGCGCTTCCTGATGAACCAGCTCGACGAGCAGGTGGTCGAGGCCGGTAGGCGCTCGGCGGTGATCTTCGACTTCGGCCCGCCGCCACCGGACATGGGGCCGCGGGTGATGAGACCGCCCCGCGTGATCATGGGCCCGCCGCCGCAGGAGGGGTCGACTCGCCGCTTGGTGATCCGCGACGACGAGGGACCGGGTCCTGCCTTCCTGAACGCGCCGGGGCAGGCGATCCGCACGGTCGGTGCCGTGGTTTTGGAAGGCACACCGGTGGCGGCCGGTGTCATCACCGCCGACGGTGCCCGCGCCGAGATCTCGGCCGCCGCAGCCGACCAACTCGCCGACGTTCCCGCGGACATGCGCCCGCGAACGGTCGACCTGGACGGCCTCGGGCGCTACCGCGTCGTGAGTTCACCCGCCCACCACCCGGGCGAGACCGTCGTCACCGGTCTGCCCACCGCCGACGTCGACGACACGCTGCTGTGGGTGCTCGTGATCTTCTGTGTCGTCGCGGCCGTCGCACTGGTGGCCGCCGCGACGGCGGGCATCGTCATCGTGCGACGCCAACTCGCGCCGCTGGCAAGGGTTTCCGCGGCCGCGCAGCAGGTCGCCGACCTGGAGCTCGACCGCGGCGAGGTGCGGCTGCCGACCCCGATCGTCAAGGTCGATCCGGTGGCCGCCCACACCGAGATCGGGCAGCTCGCCGGTGCGCTGAATCGCATGCTCGACCGCATCGCCGGGGCGCTGTCGGCGCGCCATGCCAGCGAGACCAGGGTGCGGCAGTTCGTGGCCGACGCCAGCCACGAGTTGCGCACACCGTTGGCCGCGATCCGTGGCTACACCGAGCTGGCGCAGCGTAAGCGGGCCGACCTTCCCGGCGACGTGGCCCACGCGATGAACCGTGTCGAGTCCGAGACCGAGCGGATGACCCAGCTGGTCGAGGACATGTTGTTGCTCGCCCGGCTCGACACCGGGCGGCCGCTGCAACGCGAATCGGTCGATCTGACACGGCTCGTGGTGGACGCGGTCAGCGACGCGCACATCGCGGGCCCGGAGCACACGTGGGAACTGGACCTCCCCGACGAGCCGGTCGTGGTCCCCGGCGACGAGGCGCGGCTGCACCAGGTGCTGTCCAATCTGCTGGCCAATGCCCGCATCCATACGCCGCCCGGCACGTCCGTCACCACCTCGCTGACCGTCGACGGAGCGGACGTGGCGCTGACGGTCCTCGACGACGGCCCCGGTGTCCCGGCCTGGCTGCAGCCTGACGTCTTCGAGCGGTTCGCGCGCGGTGATTCGTCGCGCTCGCGACGCGGCGGCAGCACCGGCCTGGGTCTGGCGATCGTCGAGGCGGTGGTGCGGGCGCACGGTGGCACCATCGAGGTGCGCAGCGTGCCGGGCAGGACGGAGTTCGTGGTCCGGCTTCCCGGCGATCCACAGCCAAGCCACAGCGGAGGCCAATCGGACCCCTAGCGCGGACGCCGTTGATCTTCGGTCGAGACTGAGCTTGTGCGAGAAACTCTCCAGACTTCGCACAGGAGTTCAGTTTCGGCGCCCCGGAATCTGGCTGATTCTCATCCGCCACGACGCGGCCAGGTGTTGTTATCGTCGCAGCGCTTCGGCAGGAAAGCAGGAGGTCGACATGTCGGTGACAGACGAATACGTGAAGAACAACGAGGAATACGCCAAGACGTTCCAGGGGCCGGGAAAGCCGTTGCCACTGCCGCCGAGCAAGCACGTCGCCGTCGTGGCATGCATGGATGCCCGGATGGACGTGTACCGGATCCTTGGACTCGGGGACGGCGAAGCGCACGTCATCCGCAACGCCGGCGGTGTCGTCACCGATGACGAGATCCGCTCGCTCGCGATCAGTCAGCGGCTGCTCGGGACCAGGGAGATCATCCTGATCCATCACACCGATTGCGGAATGCTGACCTTCACCGACGACGACTTCAAACGCGCCATCCAGGACGAGACCGGGCTGAAGCCGGAGTGGGCGGCCGAGGCCTTCCCCGACGTCCACGAGGATGTGCGCCAGTCGCTGCGGCGCATCGAGGCCAGTCCGTTCGTCACCAAGCACGAATCGCTGCGCGGCTTCGTCTTCGACGTCGCGACCGGTGCGCTCGAAGAGGTCACTCTCTAGTCACCCCGACCCCGAGCGCGCCGAGATCCGACTTTTGCAGGCCCTTACTCGCAACACTGCTGCAGAAGTCGGATTTCGGCGTGCCTGGGTGAACGGCTGGGCACCCGCTCGACGTTGACAGCGCCGCCGTCGGCTCGCTAGATTTCAGGGCATGATTGTTAACTTGGTCATTTCTACCAACTTTGTGGGTGAGTTGTGACCACGATCGAGGAACTCACCGAGAACGCGGGCCGTTACGAACTGAGCCATCTACGAGCGCTGGAGGCCGAGGCCGTCCACATCATCAGGGAGGTGGCCGCGGAGTTCGAGCGGCCTGTCCTGCTGTTCTCCGGCGGCAAGGACTCGATCGTGATGCTGCATCTGGCGATCAAGGCTTTCCGCCCGGGCAGGCTGCCGTTCCCGGTGATGCACGTCGACACCGGGCACAACTTCGACGAGGTGCTGGCCGCCCGTGACGAACTGGTCGCGGAGTCGGGGGTGCGGCTGGTGGTCGCCAAGGTGCAGGACGACATCGACGCGGGCCGGGTCGTCGAGACGATTCCCTCGCGCAATCCGATGCAGACCTTCACGCTTCTTCGTGCCATTCGCGAGCACAAGTTCGACGCCGCGTTCGGCGGTGCGCGCCGCGACGAGGAGAAGGCCCGCGCCAAGGAGCGCGTCTTCTCGTTCCGTGACGAGTTCGGGCAGTGGGACCCCAAGGCGCAGCGCCCCGAGTTGTGGAACCTGTACAACGGCCGCCACCACAAGGGTGAGCACATCCGGGTGTTCCCGCTGTCGAACTGGACCGAGTTCGACATCTGGTCCTACATCGGTGCCGAGAACATCAAGCTTCCGTCGATCTACTACGCCCATCAACGGCAGGTGTTCGAACGCGACGGCATGCTGCTGGCGGTGCACGAGTACCTGCAGCCGCGTCAGGACGAGCCGATCATCGAGAAGACGGTGCGGTTCCGCACGGTCGGCGACGTCACCTGCACCGGCTGCGTCGAATCGACGGCGGCGACGGTGTCCGAGGTGATCGCCGAGACCGCGCTCTCGCGGCTCACCGAGCGCGGGGCCACCCGCGCCGATGACCGGATCTCGGAGGCCGGGATGGAAGACCGCAAGCGCGAGGGGTACTTCTGATGGGGCGAGCGAAGCGACGGGGGAAATAACGATGGCGACGCTTCTTCGCATCGCGACCGCAGGTTCGGTCGACGACGGAAAGTCCACGCTGATCGGCCGGTTGCTGTTCGACTCCAAGGCCGTGATGGAGGATCAGCTCGCGGCCGTGGAGCGCACCTCCAAGGAACGCGGGCACGACTACACCGACCTGGCTCTGGTCACCGACGGGCTGCGCGCCGAGCGGGAGCAGGGCATCACCATCGACGTGGCCTACCGCTATTTCGCCACGGCCAAGCGGAAATTCATCATCGCCGACACCCCGGGGCACATCCAGTACACCCGCAACATGGTCACCGGGACCTCGACCGCGCAGTTGGCGATCGTCCTGGTGGACGCGCGCCACGGGTTGCTGGAGCAGTCGCGCAGGCACGCGTTCCTGGCCTCGCTGCTGGGGATCCAGCACGTCGTGCTCGCGGTCAACAAGATGGACCTCGTCGGCTGGGACCAGGAAATATTCGAGACGATCCGCGACGACTTTCATGACTTCGCCGCCCGGTTGGACGTCCACGACGTGACGACCATTCCGCTGTCGGCGCTCAACGGCGACAACGTGGTCACCAAGTCCGACGTGACGCCGTGGTACGAGGGTCCGCCGCTGCTCACCCACCTCGAAGAGGTGTACATCGCCGGGGATCGCAACCTCGTCGACGTGCGGTTCCCGGTGCAGTACGTGATCCGGCCGCAGACCCACGACCACCATGATCACCGCAGCTACGCGGGCACGGTGTCCAGCGGCGTGATGCGGGTCGGAGACGACGTCGTCGTGCTGCCGACGGGCAAGACGACCCGGGTCGCCGCGATCGAGAGCCCGGGCGGGCCGGTGCAGGAAGCGTTTCCGCCGATGGCGGTGTCGGTGAGCCTCACCGACGACATCGACATCTCGCGCGGTGATCTGATCGCCCGCCCCAACAACCACCCCAGGGTCACTCAGGAGTTCGACGCCACGGTGTGCTGGATGGCCGACGGCGCAGCGCTCGAACCCGGTCGCGATTACCTGATCAAGCACACCACCCGCACGACGCGGGCCAAGGTGATGGGTCTGGACTACCGCCTCGACGTCAACACCCTGCATCGGGACAAGTCGGCCACGGCGCTCAAGCTCAACGAACTGGGACGTATCTCGATGCGCACCCAGGTGCCGTTGTTACTGGACGAGTACAGCCGCAACGCTTCGACCGGTTCGTTCATCCTGATCGACCCGAACACCAACGGCACGGTCGCGGCGGGCATGGTGCTGCGCGACGGCACCGTACGGGACGCAAGCCCGAACACGGTGCGTCATGAGTCGCTGTGCACCGCAGAGGACCGCCTGACGAAGGGCAGGACGGTGTGGTTCACCGGGCTGTCCGGGTCGGGTAAGTCGTCGGTGGCGATGCTCGTCGAGCAGAAGCTGCTCGAAAAGGGGATTCCCGCTTACGTTCTCGATGGGGACAACCTGCGTCACGGGCTCAACGCCGACCTGGGCTTCTCGATGGCCGACCGGTCGGAGAACCTGCGGAGGTTGGCACATGTGGCCGCGATCCTCGCCGATTCCGGTCAGGTGGTGCTCGTTCCGGCGATCAGCCCGCTGACCGAACACCGCGAACTGGCGCGCAAGGTGGCCACCGATGCCGGCGTCGAGTTCTTCGAGGTGTTCTGTGACACGCCACTGGAGGATTGTGAACGCCGGGATCCGAAAGGCTTGTACGCCAAGGCCCGTTCCGGCGAGATCACCCACTTCACCGGGATCGACAGTCCCTATCAGCGACCCAAGAACCCGGACCTGCGGCTCTCGTCGGACCGCACGGTCGACGAACTGGCAGCCTCGGTCATCGATCTTCTCGAGAGCAGAGGGCAGAAGTGAACGACCACGAACTCGCCGCACACCTGGCCACCGAGGCCGGCGCGCTGCTGCTCGATGTTCGCGCCGAACTGGCGGAGGCGAGCGCCGAGGAGAGAAAAGCCGCGGGAGACAAGCGCTCCCATGACTTCCTGATGGCCGCGCTGAACGCTGAGCGGCCGCAGGACGCGGTGCTTTCGGAAGAGGGTGTCGATGATCCGGTGCGGCTGGTCGCGCAACGGGTATGGATCGTCGACCCACTCGACGGCACCAGGGAGTTCTCCGAGCTCGGCCGGTCGGACTGGGCGGTGCACGTGGCTCTCTGGGAGCGCAACGGCGGTTCCGGCGAGCTGATCGCCGGCGCTGTCGCGCTACCGGCGCAGGGCGTCACGCTGGCCACCCCGACGGTGGCCGCCCCTCCCGCTGCTCCCGAGGTTCCGCGGATCGTGGTCTCACGCACCCGGCCCCCCGCCGTTGCGCTCGAGGTGCGCGATGCACTGCACGGCGTCCTCGTCGAAATGGGTTCCGCCGGAGCGAAAGTCGCATCCGTGGTGCAAGGCCTCTCGGATGCCTACGTGCATTCGGGGGGCCAGTACGAATGGGACTCGGCGGCCCCGGTCGCCGTCGCCCGGGCCGCCGGGCTGTTCACCTCGCGCATCGACGGTTCCGCGCTGACCTACAACCAGCGCGATTCCAAGCTGCCCGACCTGATCGTGTGCCGGCCCGAACTCGCCGACGCGGTACTGGCGGTCACCGCACGCTGAGCCGGCCGATCGGGCCCGCGTAGGCTCCAAGGATGTCTGATCTCAACACGATGCGTGCGATGGCGGGCCTTCCGGTCGCCCCGGTCAGCCTGGCCGACTCGGCGCTCATTCTGATCGACTGTCAGAACACCTACACCCGTGGGGTCATGGAACTCGAGGGCGTCCAGTCCGCCCTCGACGAGGCCGCGGTGCTGCTGGAGCGGGCCCGTACGGCGGGAATCCCGGTCATCCACATCCAGCACGACGACGGCCCCGGATCGCTCTACGACATCGAGGGCGAGAGCGGGGCGATCGTCACGCAGGTCGCGCCGCGCGACGGTGAAGCGGTGGTCATCAAGAACTATCCGAACTCGTTCGTGCAGACCGACCTCGACGACGTCCTCAAGGCCTTCGACGCGTCGAACCTGGTGCTGGCGGGGTTCATGACGCACATGTGCGTGAACTCCACGGCGCGCGGCGCCTTCAACCTCGGCTACGCACCGACCGTCGTCGCCGGCGCCACCGCGACGCGCGCGCTGCCCGGCATCGGCGGCGATCCGGTGCCCGCTCAGGCGATCCACACCGCCAGCCTGGCCGCGATCGCCGACCTGTTCGCCGTGGTGGTTGCCGGAGCCGCGAACATTCCCGACTAGCCTCTGCTTATGCGGATGTCGGCCAAGGCGGAGTATGCCGTCAGGGCCATGGTGCAGCTGGCCACGGTCGACGACGGCACTCTGGTCAAGACCGACGACCTGGCCAAGGCCCAGGGCATCCCGCCGCAGTTCCTCGTCGACATCCTCTCCGACCTGCGCACCGACCGGCTGGTGAAGAGCCACCGCGGCCGTGACGGCGGGTACGAGCTCGCCCGGGCGGCCGCCGACATCAGCATCGCCGACGTATTGCGTTGCATCGACGGGCCGCTGGCCAGCGTGCGGGACATCGGTCTCGGGGATCTGCCGTACTCCGGTCCCACCGCGTCGTTGACGGACGTCTGGCGCGCGCTGCGCGCCAGCATGCGTTCGGTGCTGGAGCAGACCACCCTCGCCGACGTCGCGGCGGGTGCGCTACCCGAGCACGTGTGCGTGCTGGCCGACGACTACCGCCGCCAGGAAGGGGCGCGCGGGCATTCAGATGATTAGTCAGCCCGCGCGCGACCCGTAGGGCCGGGTCAGGATCTCCATGTAGTGCCCGCCCGGATCCTGGAAGTACACCCCTCGCCCGCCGTCGTTGTGGTTGATCTCGCCCGGTCGCGCCCCTCGCGGGTCTGCCCAGTGCTGCAGTCCGCGCGCCCGGATGCGCCCGTAGATGGCGTCGAATTCCTCTTCGGAGACCAGGAACGCGTAGTGCTGCGGATGGATCTCACCGTCACCCACCTCCGCGTAGTCGAGGCTGACGGGATGCTCCGAGCCGACCTTCACCACCAGGAAATGGCCGAACGGCTCCGGGCTTGGCAGGTCGAACAGTTCGGTGAGGAACTCCGCCGACGCCGTCTTGTCCCGCGCGGCGACGATCGTGTGGTTGAACGTGATGGCCATCGCCATCCAGGATAGGACGAATTCTGATTGCCGTTCCTGCAGCGGCAGCGGGCGACCGTGATACGAAGAGCGCGTGGCGTTCGATTTTCGTGATCTGGACGTACCCGTCCTGGTCGCCCCCATGGCGGGCGGGCCGTCCACGCCTGAGTTGGCCGCGGCGGGAACCGACGCGGGCGGCCTGGGGTTCGTGCCCGCGGGTTATCTGACCGCCGAGGCGTTCGCCGAGCGACTGGAAGCGGTGTGCCGGTTGAGCACCGGGCCCATCGGGGCCAATCTCTTCGTGCCGCAGCCCAGTGCCGCGACCCCCGCTGCCGTCGAGGGCTACGCCGACGCGCTGAAGGTCGAGGCGAAACGCTATGGCGTCGCCCTCGGGGAGCCCCGCTTCGACGACGACGACTGGGACGCCAAGCTCGAGGTGCTGCTGGACCTGCGCCCGCAGGTGGCCTCGTTCACCTTCGGTCTGCCGAGCGCCCAGGAACGGCGGCGGCTCACCGACGCGGGCATCACGACCGTCGGCACGGTCACCACGCTGGCAGAGGCGCGGCTTGCGGCCGCGCGCGGCGTGGACGCGGTGGCCGCCCAGGGGCCGTCGGCGGGTGGGCACCGCGGCACGTTCGACGTGACCGCGCCACCATCGGAGCAGCCGCTGGACGATCTGCTGGCCTCGATCCTGGCCGATCTCGAGATCCCGGTCGTGGTCGCCGGAGGCTTGATGGACGCCGGCGACGTGCGCCGGGTGCTGCGGGCGGGGGCGGTGGCCGCCCAGCTCGGGACCGCGTTCCTGCTCGCCGACGAAGCAGGCAGCAGCGCAGTGCATCGGTCCGCGCTGCGCGATCCGCAGTTCACGGAAACGGTTGTCACCCGGGCATTCTCGGGCCGGTACGCGCGCGGGCTGCGCAACCGGTTCGTCGACGAGCACGAGGTCGAGGCGCCGTTCGGGTATCCCGAGGTTCACCACCTCACCAGCCCGGTGCGTGCGGCGGCGGTGCGTGCGGGTGATCCCCACGGGGTCAACGTGTGGGCGGGGACGGGATACCGGAAGGCCGAGGCCGCCCCCGTTGCCGCGATCATCGAGAAGCTGACCGACCCGGGCGGGCGGGCGGACTGAGCCGGCCCAGCCGGAGCGCAACCCCGCGGACTGGTCAGTCCAGTTCCTCGATGACCACGTCACCGGTTTCCGACCGTGCGGTCACGACCGACGCGGCGTCGCCGCGTTCCCGGGTCTGCGGAACACGCACGACCGTCGAGCCCCGCTCCTGGCCCGTGGTCGCGTTCACGACATAGGGACCCGGCGAAGGTAGCGCGAGGACGATGTCACCGTGCCCGGTCTCGGCGTCCAGCGTCGTTGGAGCCCCGGCGAAGTCGACGCTGACATCGCCTGTCTGCGTGACCGCCCGGAACGATTCGGACACCGAGATCGGCTCCCGGCTGGCGATGTCGCCGTGCTCGTTGGTGATCTCTATGTGACGGGCCGAGCCACTCAGCACCACGGCCCCTTCGCGGGTCCGCGCGATCAGCTGGTCGACATCGGCCTCGGCGAGAACCACACCCATCTCCTGTTGGGTGGTCACCGTCAGCCGGCGCGCCAGCTCGGGCGGCAATACGAGCGTGATCTGCGAAGCTCTGCCCCAGCCCAGGATCGGTGAGTCCTCGGCGTCGATGCTCACCCGCGCGGTGGGGCCATCGGTGCTGACCGACAGGGGATCCGAGCCCGCGCGGACGGAGTTCACCATCCGCATGTCCACACGGGGTTCGCGAGCATCGCGATCGCTGGTGATGCGGATGGCCACCGGAACCGACCCGGTGTCGACGGTGATCGAGCGCAGATTGGCCGGCAGCGCGGTGGAGTCGGCGACGACCCGGAAGGTGCTGACCCCCCAGGCGAGGGTGCCCAGCGAGGTGACGGTGCCGACGACCAGTACGGCGGCGGCGACGATCAACGCGACGCGAACGGCGGTGCGGCGACCGGGGGACAGCGGTGGCGGCGGTGCCGCCGGGGCGGGCGGGGTGGTCATGGTCGTCACTTTTACAAGTCCTTTCGGCGCTTCAGGATTCGAGGTATCGCAGCACTGCGAGGACGCGGCGGTTCTCACTCTCGTCAGGAGCGAGGTTCAGCTTGGCGAAGATCGACGCGATGTGCTTCTCGGCCGACCCGACCGACATGTGCAGTGCCACTGCGATCGCGGAGTTGGTCCTGCCCTCGGCCATCAGCTGCAGCACCTCGTGCTCGCGGGGTGTCAGCGCATCGAGGACATTGCGCCGGTGGGAGCGGACGAGGATCTGGGAGACCACCTCGGGGTCGAGCACGGTGCCGCCGGCTCCCACGACCGCCACGGCGTCGAGGAACGCGGGCACGTCGGCGACCCGGTCTTTGAGCAGGTAGCCGAAACCCTTTGTGTCCGAGGCGATCAGGTCGGCAGCGTAACGCTCCTCGACGTAGTGCGACAGCACCAGCACCGGTGATTCCGGGTTCTGGCTGCGCAATAGCGCCGCGGCCCTGATGCCTTCGTCGGTGAACGTCGGGGGCATCCGCACGTCGAGGATCGCCAGGTCGGGGCGGGTCTCACTGACCAGCCGCAGCAGGTTGGTGGCGTCGGGCACGCCGGCGACCACCTCGTGGCCGGCATCGGTCAGGATCCGCTCGATGCCGGCGCGCAGCAGAGCCGAATCCTCGGCGATCACGATCCGCATGGCAGCACCACGGTGACGATGGTGGGTCCGGTGACCGGGCTGGACACCGCGAACGTGCCACGGGCGGCGCGCACCCGTTCGTCGAGGCCGCGTAATCCGGTGGTGTTGTCGTCGTCGGTGATCCGGGCACCCCCGCGCCCGTCGTCGAACACCGTGACGTGCAACTCGTTAGCGGTCTCGTCGAGTCGTACGGTGACCGCCGCATGGGATGCCTCGGCATGCCTGGTGACGTTCGTCAGCGCCTCGGCGACCACGAAGTACGCGCACGCCTCGACCTCCTCGGGCAGCCGGTAAGGCAGGTGCACGCTCAGCGTCGTCGGAACCCCCGAGTTGGTCGCACGTTGCACCACCGAGGACAGGGCCGCGTCCAGGCCGCGGTCCGACAGGATGGTCGGTGCGATACCCCGGACCACGTTGCGCAACTCCACCAGGGCGTTCTTGGCCTCGTCGTGCGCCTCGGCGATCAGCGCCTTGGCCGCGGGCAGGTCCGCGTCGAGTTTGGTCTGGGCCAGCCCGATCGTCATCGCGAGCGAAACCAGCCGCGGCTGCACGCTGTCGTGCAGGTCGCGTTCGATGCGGTGGCGCTCGGTGTGCGCGGAGGTCACCGCGCCCTGGCGCGCGTCGGCGAGCGCACTGACCTGGTACTGCAGCTCGGCGGTGGGGGACGGAGACAACAGCCAGCGGTCGATGGTCGCGTCCAGTGCCGGCGCGAACACCAGCAACACCACGGCGGCGGCGAGCGCCGCCAGGGCCAACAACCAGGCGGCCGGCGTCGGGAGGAACGACAACCCGGCATCGGGATCGCTGTGGCCGATGGCGATCGCGGCGGCTGGAGCGAGGAACGCGAACACCAGGAGCGCCAGCGCCAGCCCGGTGACCAGAATGTCGTAGGCCATCCGAAGGTAGTGGTGGGCCACCGATTTCCAGAACCGTGCGCTGCTCACATCGAGCCACAGCTGGTGGGCCCAACGTTGGAAGCCGGTGTGCGGTGACAGGCGCCGCGCCGGAATCCCGATGCCCATGCCGAACACCGCTTCGCTGCGCACCCGCTCGACATGGTCGACACCGCGCATCAGGTAGATGAAGACCACCGCGGCCAGGACGAATCCGATCACACTCGGGATCGAGGTGATGCCGACGACCAGAATTGCCAACGGAATCCAGAACCACGCTGCCCCGAGCACGCCGCCGGTGATCAGCGACGCGCTCGGCACCAGGCCGATCCCGCGGGTCCGTGACACCGGCGGGTCACCCGACTCCTGCGTGCCGGCGGGCGCCGGGTCGGTGACGGCATCCAAGTCTGTAACTGCGGCCATGACACCAACCTATGGACCGGCGCGCGGCGGCGACACAGCGTTTTCCTCAACGTCCGCCGGGGGTTACCCCCCCTCCGACCCCACCGGGCCCCGCGCGCGTCCGCTCGCGGCGGCCATACTGGCTCGATGACCGGCGACCTGATCAGCGACCGGCCCCACCCACTCAGTTACCTCGGGCCGAACTGGTTCGCGTCGGTGATGGGGACGGGCATCGTCGCCACGGCGGGTGCGACGCTGCCGGTGCACGTCCCGGGGTTGAGGACGTTCGCGCTGGTGGTGTGGGTGGCGTCGACGGTATGGCTGGTGCTGCTCGTCGTCGCGATGATCGCCCACTGGGTGCGCAACCCCACGGTGGCGCGCAGTCATGTCCGTAACCCGCAGATGGCGCACTTCTACGGTGCCGCCCCGATGGCGTTGCTCACCGTCGGTGCAGGCGCCCTCCTGGTGGGTGTGGACCTGATCGGTGAACGCGCGGCGGTCGACCTGGCCTGGGTGTTGTGGACCGCAGGGACTCTCGGCGGTCTGTTCACTGCGATGAGCATCCCCTTCATGATGTTCACCCAGTACCGGGTCGAACCTGACGCCGCGTTCGGCGGCTGGCTGATGCCGGTGGTGCCGCCGATGGTGTCGGCCGCGACGGGGGCGATGCTGATCCCACACATGGCGCAGGGGACAGGTCGCACCACGATGTTCTACGGCTGCTACGCGATGTTCGGCCTGTCGCTGATCGCGTCGCTGATCATCATCACCATCATCTGGAGCCGTCTGGCGCACTTCGGCACCTCGGGCACCGCGCGGGTGCCCACACTGTGGATCGTCCTCGGACCGCTGGGCCAGTCGATCACCGTGGCCGGGCTGCTCGCCACCGATGCGGCCCTGGCCGTCGACCCGATCCTGGCCGACGGGATGAGCGTGTTCGCGATCCTGTACGGGGTTCCGGTGTGGGGCTTCGCCGTGCTGTGGATCGGGTTGGCCACCGCGCTGACCGTGCGCACGCTGCGGCGCGGGATGCCGTTCGCGCTGACCTGGTGGAGCCTGACGTTCCCGGTCGGCACCTTCGTCACCGGCACCACGCAGCTGGCGCTGCACACCGATCTGCCGGCGTTCCGGGTCGCCGCCGCGATCGCGTACATCGGGCTGCTGGGCACCTGGTTTCTGGTCGCGGTGCGCACCTTCGGCGGCGGGCTGCGTGGCGGATTGTTCGCGCCCCCTTCGGCTGACCCCGTCCGGGCTCACAAGGACCCTCCCGCCACGAATCCGGCGCGCTGAAGCTCTGATCTCGCCCTCGCCTCGCAGCCATCACCACGTACTGGTCTGACCACTTGACCTCTGGCCGGGTGTCCGGCATCCTGGTAGGCATGGCGCTGCAACCGGTGAACCGTCGCTCGGTACCCGAGGACGTCTTCGACCAGATCATCACCGATGTCCTCAGCGGCGAGATGCAGCCCGGAGAGACGCTGCCGAGCGAACGTCGCCTGGCCGAGGTGTTGGGGGTCTCGCGGCCCACGATCCGTGAGGCGCTCAAGCGGCTGTCCGCCGCCGGGCTGATCGAGGTTCGTCAAGGTGACGCCACCACGGTGCGCGACTTCCGGCGCACCGCGGGGCTGGACCTGCTCCCTCGGCTGTTGATCCGCAACGGCGAGCTCGACGTCGCCGTCGTCCGCAGCATCCTCGAGACGAGGTTGCACAACGGGCCCAAGGTCGCCGAGCTTGCCGCCCAGCGTCAGGGTCCCGGGCTCTCCGAGCAGTTGAACGCCGCCGTTCGCGCCCTCGAGGATGAATCCGATCCCGTTGCCGCGCAACGGCATGCGCTGGACTTCTGGGATCACATCGTCGACGGCGCGGACTCCATCGCGTTCCGGCTGATGTTCAACACGCTGCGCGCGACCTACGAACCCGCGCTGCCCGCCCTGGCCACGATGATGGCAGGCGAGGTCGGGCGGGTGGACGCCTACCGTGCGCTCGGCGAGGCGGTGCTCGCCGGCGATCCGGCTGCGGCCCGCGACAACGCCTGCCGTCTTCTGGAACCCGCGACGACGGCGCTGCTGGATGCGCTGCACGACCTGGAGGAACCTCGATGACCACCACGCCGACACGACCAGCCCGGAAGCAGTTCACGTTGGTCGACGCGGGACGCGAGTTCTGGCGTCATCCGTCGCCCTGGATGATCGGCGCGACGCTCGTCGTGGCGTCCGGTGCCCGGATCGCCCATGGCGACTGGCAGATCACCGACGCGCTCGTTCCGGCGATCATGCTTGCCGCGTTCCCGTTCTTCGAATGGCTTGTGCACGTGTGCATCCTGCATTGGCGGCCACGGCAGGTCGGCGTGCTGCGCCTGGACCCCCTGCTGGCGCGCAAACACCGGGAGCACCACGTCGATCCGCGGGACATCCCGCTCATCTTCATCCCGTGGCAGGCCCTGCTGTGGGTGCTGCCCGTGGCGGTGGGAATCGCGTTGCTGGCGTTCCCACGGACGGCACTCGGCCTGACGTTCCTGACGTTCCTGACGGTGCTGGGCCTGTGCTACGAGTGGTGCCACTACCTCGTCCACAGTGACTACAAACCCAAGACCGCGGTGTACCGGGCGATCTGGCGCAATCACTCGCCAGCACCACTTCAAGAACGAGCACTACTGGTTCACAGTCACCAGCGCGGGCACGGCCGACCGGGTGCTCGGTACCCACCCCGATCCGGCCACCGTCGCCACGTCACCGACGGCGAAGAACCTGCACGGGTCGGCCCGCGGCGAATCCGGCGGGTAAACCGACCGCCGCGGTGCGTGTGCGCGCCCGATCCGCCCGGCGTGCCAGAATCGCGGTCGTGCATATCGGGATGACCCTGCCGGTGATGGAGCCCGACCTCGACGCCGCGACGTTGAAGGCTTGGGCGCTGCTCGTCGACGGCGGCCCGTTCTCGTCGCTGTGCTGGGGCGAGCGGATGGCGTTCGACAATCCCGAGAGCCTGACGCTGCTCGGGGCGCTGGGGGCGTGGACGGACCGGGTGCAGCTGGTGACCACGGTGATCATCCCGCAACTGCACGACCCCGTGATGCTGGCCAAGGCGCTGGCCACCGGCGACATGCTCAGCGGCGGCAGGCTCACCGTCGGTGTCGGAGTCGGCGGACGCCACGAGGACTACCGTGCCGCCGGTGCGGACCCCGCCACGCAGACGATGCGCGAGATGGCCGACCGGGTGGCGGTGATGCGGCGGGTGTGGTCCGGCGAGAACGTGACGGACTCGACGTTGCCGGTCGGTCCGCCGCCGGTACAGGCCGGCGGTCCGAGGCTGCTGGTGGGCACGATGGGACCGAAGACGACGCGGCACGCGGCCGGTTGGGCCGACGGGCTTGCCGGTACCACCCTGGATCTGGACGTCGACAAGCAGAACGAGCTGTTCGACGTGGCGCGCGACGCCTGGCGGGAGGCGGGCAGGCCGGCCCCGCATCTGGCGACGTCGTTCTGGTTCGCGATCGGCGACGGCGACGGTCCGCGGGAGCAGGTGCACCGCCACCTGCGGCGCTACATGAACTGGATTCCCGCCGAGATCGTCGACGCGATGGCCCCGACCACCGGATGGGCGGGCACCGATGACGAGCTGCGGGCGGTGCTGCAGCGGTTCGCCGCGATCGGCACCGACGAGGTGCACCTGATCCCGACGAGCTCGGACATCGATCAGGTGCGCAGGGTGGCCGAGGTGGTTGCCGACCTCGCCTGAGTCGCGCAAGCTCGTGGCATGAACACCGTCAGAGCCATGCCGCCGGTCGTGTCGAGGGACGAGTGGCAGCGGGCACGCGCCGAACTGCTCGTCCGCGAGAAGGAACTCTTCCGGCTCAAGGATGCGGTGAGCGCGGCGCGACGGCGGCTTCCGATGGTGGAGATCAGCGAACCGTACGCGTTCGACACCGAGGCAGGCCCGCTGTCGCTGCTGGACCTCTTCGACGGCCGCAGCCAGCTGATCGTGCAGCACTTCATGTTCGGGCCCGACTGGGACGAGGGCTGTCCGGGCTGCTCGATGATGGCCGATCACATCGGTCCACTGTCGCACCTGCACGCCAAGGACACGTCCTTCGTGCTGATCTCGCGCGCCCCGGTGGGCAAGCTGATCGCGTTCAAGGACCGGATGGGCTGGGACCTGCCGTGGGTGTCGTCCGGGCGGTCGACGTTCAACGAGGACTTCCATGCCACCGTCGACGGCGAGGAACACCACTCCATCAGCGTGTTCCTGCGCGACGGTGACCGGGTGTTCCACACCTGGCAGACCTTCAACCGCGGCGAGGAACCCTTCATGATGGTGTTCGACCTGCTCGACTTGACGCCGTACGGGCGCCAGGAGAGCTGGGAGGACTCACCGCAGGGGTGGCCGCAGAAACCCCCCTACGAGTGGATCCGGCTGAGCGACTCGTACTGACCCGTGGGAGCCCGAACCTGCGGCCGACGGGTGGCTTAGATGGTGACGACTCCGTAGTCGCCGAGTTGGCCGATCAGCGCGTGCAGCTGGTCCTGCGAGGACCCGAGGGTGTGCTCGATCGCGGTGAGCCGCGCCGCGTAATGGCCGACCGGGTATTCGGCAGTCACGCCGATCCCGCCGTGCAGCTGGATGGCCTCCTGGCTGATGTGGCGACCGGACCGGCCGATCTGCAGTTTGGCGCGCGCCGCGATGGTCGGGTCGAGGTCGCCGTCGGCGATCGACATCGCCGCGTACAACGCCATGCTCCGCGCGAGTTCCAGCGAGACGTACATGTCGGCGGCGCGTTGGGTGAGTGTCTGGAACTTGCTCAGGGTGACGCCGAACTGCTTGCGCTGGGTGAGGTACTCCGCCGTCAGGCGCAGCGCCTCCTCCATCGCGCCGAGCGCCTCGGCGCACAGGGCCGAGGAGATCCGCACCAGCGTGCGGCCGATCGCGGCGGAGGCATCCGCAGCCTCGCCCAACGGTTCTGCGGGTGTCTTGTCGAAGCCGAGTTGTGCGCCGCGCTGACCGTCGAAGGTGCGGTACGGCGTCCGCGTCACCGCCGCGGCGTCGACGAGGAACAGCCCGGTGCCGCCGTCGGGCAACGCGGCGCTGACCACCAGCGTGTCCGCGCAGTCGCCGGCCAGGACGGGGCTCTTCAGCCCGTTGATCACCCACGAATCTCCTTCGCGGACAGCGCTTGTCGTCACCCCAGCCGTCGGCCGGCGCATGCCCGGTTCGGAGTGCGCGAAGGCCAGCAGTCGCTCACCGGCGGCGATCTCGTCGAGCAGCCCGCGCTGTTCCGCGGTGCCGACCTCGGCGATCAGCGAACCCGGGCCCAGCGCCGCATGGACCACCGGCTCGGGTGCGAGGCGGCGACCGACCTCGGTCAGCACCACCTGGATCTCGATCTGACCGCCCGCGTCCTCGTCGAACCCCAGCCCGAGGATGCCGATCTCAGCCAGCTGCTTCCACACGTCGCGGCTCCAGCCCAGATCGGTGTCGAGGACCTTGAGCCTGTTCTCGGTGTCGTACGTGCGCGACAGCACGTCCCTGGTGGTGTCGCGGAGCAGGGTCTGCTCTTCACTCAGTTGAAAGTCCATGGCTTATCTCACAATCCGAGGATGGTCGACGCGATGATGGTGCGCTGCACCTCATTGCTGCCGCCGTAGATCGATGTCTTGCGGTAGTTGAGGTAGCGCGGTGCACTGTGCTGTGCCCAGTCCGGCGACGCGATGGCGTCCCCGGCATCGAACGGCAGCGCGTCCGGTCCGGCGACCTCCACCAGCAACTCGGTGGCGATCTGCTGCAACTGACTGCCGCGCAGCTTCAGCACCGACGAGGCGGGGTTCGGCTTGCCGCCCTTCGAGCCCGAGGCGACCCGCATCTGTGTCAGTTCCAGTGCCAGGATGTCATTCTCGGCTTCGGCCAGCCGGGCGGCGAACAGTGGATCGTCGATGAGCCCGCCGGCCGTCGCGCGCTCCTTGACCTCGGCGAGGCGAAGCTTGGTGCGGCCGACCTGGGCGATGCCGTTGCGTTCGTTGCCCAGGAGGAACTTCGCATACGTCCAGCCCTGGTTCTCCTCACCGACGAGCTGGTCGGCGGGCACCCGGACGTCCTCGAAGAAGACCTCGTTCACCTCGTAGCTTCCGTCGATCAGCTTGATCGGCCGCAGCGTGATGCCCGGGGTGTTCATGTCGATGAGCAGAAATGAGATGCCTGCCTGCTTCTTCGGGGCGTCAGGGTCGGTGCGGACCAGGCAGAAGATCCAGTCGGCGTACTGGCCCAGCGTGGTCCACGTCTTCTGGCCGTTGACCACGTAGCTGTCTCCGTCGCGCAGCGCCGTCGTCCGCAGCGACGCCAGATCCGAGCCGGCCTCGGGCTCGCTGAACCCCTGGCACCACCAGATGTCCACCGCCGCGGTCGGCGGCAGGAAGCGCTCCTTGATTTCCTGGGAGCCGAACTCGGCGATCACCGGGCCCACCATGTTGGCGTTGAAGGTCAGAGGTTCCGGCACGCTGGCCAGCTGCATCTCGTCGAGCCAGATCTGCTGCTGCGTGGGTGTCCAGTCCTTGCCACCCCATTCGACCGGCCAGTTGGGCACCGCGAGCCCGTGGTCGTTGAGGATCTTGTTGCTGGTGACGATGTCGTCGCGGCTGACCTCTGCGCCGGCGCGGGTGCGTTCGCGGATCTCGGCCGGGATCTCGGTCCGGTAGAAGGTGCGCAGCTCGTCGCGGAAAGCAGCTTCCTCGGGTGTCAACGCCAACTGCATGGCGGCCTCCTGCTCCATCGATGGACTCCACTGCAGACTAACCACCTGGTTGGTCGGCACACGAACGGACGCCGTAATCCCGGTCCGGCGGGCCGTCGGGGACGACTGAGACACGTTGCTGCGCAGCGCGGAGTTATTGCTTGTCACGTCAATTGGGGGCGTAATCTCACGAGTTGTTCAGGCCACCGAACTCATCCCGGAGGGGGACTTCATGGCTCGGCGGCGTTGCCGTCGTCGTCGCCCTCACCACCGCCGGCATGGGAACGGCCGTGGCCGCGCCCGATTACACCGCGCTGCCGGTGAACCCCAACGCCATCACGGACTCGTCGGCCTACGTGCCGATGGCGCCGGTGTTGAACCCGGACGGTCAGCAAGGTGTCGAGCAGGAGTTCACCCACCGCGACGGGAGCCGGGGGATCACCACGACGATCTTGGTGCTGCCCACCCCGCAGGCTGCGGCCGGCTCCATGGACGCCTTGCGAGGCGGCCTGGCGTCGATCGTCGCCGAACAGGGGAGCCAGCCGGTACCGGTCGGCGCCGGCGGGACGCTGGTGACGGGTATGTCCCCGGACGGGACGCAGTCGGTCAGTGTCCTGCTGTTCACCGAAGGGAATTCGGCGGTCGAGGTCCAATTCGACGGCCCCACCAACGATCCGGTGCCTGCCGACCTCGCCACCCAGTACGGACAGGACCAGGCGACGGCGATCCACCGGCAACCGGGCATGTAGCTGGAGCCAGCGGGGCAGAGCCGACCGATCCCGCGGCTACTCTCGCTGCGTGACATCGGACTGGTCGCCGAGCCGACTCGGCAATCTCAGTGGCAAGCGCATCATCGTGACGGGCGCAACCAACGGCGTCGGGCTGGCGACGGCACGTGCGCTCGCGCGCGCGGGTGCCCACGTGATCCTGGCGGTTCGCAACCTCGAGCTGGGTGCTCGGCGTGCCGCGGAGATGGGCGGCGATACCGAGGTGGTGAAGCTCGACCTGGCCGATCAGGGGTCGGTGCGGGCCTTCCCCGGGCTGTTCGGGGGCGACGTCGACATCCTGATCAACAACGCGGGGTTGGTCGCGCAGCATCGAAGCGACACCGTGGACGGGTTCGAGATCACGATCGGCACGAACTTCCTTGGGCCCTTCGCGCTGACCAACCTGCTGTTCGACCGGGTGCGGTCGCAGATCATCAATGTCGGATCCGACGCCCACAAGTCGGCGACGATCGCGTTCGACGACCCGCACCTGCGCTCCGACAAATGGTCGTCGTTTCCGGCCTACGCCCGCTCGAAGCTGGCCGTGATGCTGTGGGGACTGGAACTGGACCGGCGGCTGCGCGCGGCAGGCTCACCGGTGGTGAGCCAGCTGACGCACCCCGGCTGGGTCGCGTCCAACCTGACCAACGTGTCCGACACGCGGGTGATGGGGATGGTTCATTCGGTGGCGCAGTCGGTCGCGAACAGGATCGGAAACGACATCGATGCCGGTGCCGCGCCGACGTTGTACTGCATCGCCGAGCCCATCCCGCCGGGCAGCTATGTGGGCATCGACGGCAGGTTCGGCTTCAAGGGCGGCCCGACACTGAGCGGCCGGACCCCCAACGCGTGCGACTACGACGTCGCCGGACGGCTCTGGGAGTTCGCCGAAACCGAAACCGGCACAACGCTTGTCGTTTGACCACGGTCTGTCTGTTCGACGGATGCGCGGCTCCTCCGGAACTGCTTGAGCGGCTACGTGAGCCACTTCCACGGCTTGTCCCAGTGCCCGGGGGGAACCCCGACCCACTGCCCGATGTGACCGGGCGGCACGCCGACGACGTGCCCGACGTGCCCTGGGGGTGGCGGGTTCGGCAGCCACCAGTCGTGGTCGGCGTTGGCCTGGCCCGCACCGAACCCGAGGGCTGTCGCTCCGAGACCGCTGAAGATCGCTGTGGCGGCGAGATATTTCTTCACCTGCATCGTGCACTCCTTTGCCTGGGTGGATGCGTCGTTCAGGGGTTACGTATGTTGTATCGCATTCGGCGCCGCAGGCATTTCCTCAGGGGGCAAAGGCGCTGGTCGGGCGGTGCTCGGGGGTTCTTGCGGACTTGCCGAGCCACCGCAAACCCAGGAGAGGTGACGCAGGGGCCAACCTGGCGCGTGTAGGTCCCGTGATCCACCCGGGCTCCTCCGCAACCAACAATATCGGCGCCGTGCGGCTGATCGACGAGATTCGGATTGGTGGCTAATCGCCAAGCAGTGACCGCCAGTCACCGTTGATGCTCGGACCTGGGAGTTTCGCCCACCTTCATCTTCAGGCCAGTTAATTAGCCGCTCATAGCAAACTAACGCCGGTGAAAAGAGCGTCGCCTGAAAGGGTTTGGACGTGTGCTTCCCGGCAAAACAGGAACGGGGCAGGACGAGCCGCCTTGGGGGGTCGGGCTCCGATCTGCGGGCTGTGCGCAAACCGGCGCAGGGTCACCTCCCACCCAGCAGGAAGACAAACCCGCAGGAAGACAAAGGAGTTCCAAATGTCACGACTAGTAAGGCCGCTCATCGTCGTGTTGAGCACCGCCATGATCGCGCTTTTCGGCATGATCACCGGCCACGTCGCACAAGCCCAACCTCCGGAAGCGCCCGGTTCACAGCGGTCCGTCGCTGTCACGGGTATCGACCTCGACACCGGACAACAGGTGTTCACCGGTACGTTCACGGCGAACAGTGCCAAGGAGGATCCGTCGGCTCCTAAAGGCATCGCTCTCGTCGGCGAACTGACCGGACAGGTCATGCCCCCTCAGGCACAGGGTCCCAAGCCGGACAGAGGACCGGGTGCACCGGGAAACCCGGGCCAAGGCAATGTGAAGCAGGAAGTGGCGATGCCGGTCGCCGACATCACGTTCCCCCAGGAAGGCCAGCCGTCGGCATGGTCATCAGCAACTGGCCAGGATCAGGTCCAGCTCGCGAGCCAACAGGCAAGCTGCTCGGTCCTGAACCTGACGCTGGGGCCGCTCGACCTGAATCTGCTGGGCCTGAGGGTTCAGCTGAACCAGGTGGACCTGGTGATCACCGCGATCCCGTCCGATGGCCTGCTCGGGCAGTTGCTGTGTGCGCTCGCCGGTCCTGAGGGCATCTTGAGCGGCATCCTGCAGAACATCATCAACCTGCTCAACCAGATCCTGGGCAATCTGTAAAGCGCCCGGATTCGAATAGCTCGTCCAAGTCACCGCCCGTGTCCCGACAGGGGCGCGGGCGGTGATTGCGCGCGGATGTGATGTTCGGAAACGTGTCACCGTGGACAGGCTCATTCGCCGACCTCGACTGGGCAGCGGAAGCCATCGCCAAACTCGAGGATTCGCTGCCGGCCACCGCGTTCTGCGACAGCAGCGCAACCGTATCGACGCTGTCACAAGCTTCGCCGATCCGTCATCCCTACCCTTCCCCCTCGGATTGCGAGCCGAGGCAGGCCCGGTATTGCTCCATGCACATCCGGACAGCTTCCACCGGCACATACCTCTCGCCGTAAATGCCTTCTTGCGCACTTCCCGAGAAGCATTCCTGCCGCTGGTCTTCACAGCTCGGTGACGGTGTGTCCGGTTGCTCCAGCGGCGGTTCGAAGAGCGAGTCCTGAAACAGGATCAGGGAGAGCGGGTCGACTGCTTGGTCTCCGCTGACGCAGGGCGCCGTCGACGGCTGGGCCGCCGCCGGGCTCACCGAGACGCCGGCGAGCGGGGAAAGCAGCAATGTTGCCACCGCCAGTCGGGCGACGGAACGTGAAATCATCGGAAGCTCCTCCCCGAAAACCAACGCGCGTCCTAGCACTCAAACCCGTCGGTGTCGCTCTGCGTGAGGGCCCTATGGCGCATTCGCGCAGGCCGAAAGTCCCTTCTGCCGAACCAGCCTTGGGCCGAAGCTGGCTTTCGTGCTTCGCGGATCATGCATCGCTGCGGCCATAGCCGTGGCCGCCGTCAGCGTGATTCCCACGGCCGGCGCCGACCCGTCCGCCGATCTGATGGGCATGCTCCCTTCGGGGTATGGCAGCGACTCCTGCGCACCGGCCGATTCGACGGGCGCGCTGGCAGCCGTCACCTGCCGAGACAATTCCTTGGCCGGCGGCCCGACATACGCGGCCTACTGGCTGTTCGGCGACGACACCGCTCTCCGCGACGCGTTCGCGGCCTACCTCATGCGTCCGGACTGGGCGCCCGCGACATGCCCCGGGAGAGCGTCGCCGGAACCCACCCCGGTGCTGGGAGTGGACGGCGACCGGTACGGCCTGATCGCCTGCGGGCGGAACACCGGAACCGACTGGCACCTCAAAGACGGCGCGGTGGCGTGGACCCACGATGCCGACCGTTTTCTCGGGGTGGCATACGTCGGATACCAAGGCCAGGCGTTCCCTGCCGACCTGTTCGCTTGGGCCGCAGCGCAATTGAACACGGGTGACGGGAGTCGGCCATGAAAGTGCCTCGGCGTATCGCGACCGTCTGGATATCGGCGCATGTTGTGGTCTTGGTCTTTGCCGCCTGCACCCCTGCACCCACGACGAGTCAGGATGCGACTGCACCCTCGACACCGGACGCCGTTACGACCGCCCCGCTGCTCGCCCAGCCCGCGCTCTTCTACTCGAAGGCGGGTTCGCTCTACGTCAGCGATCCCGCCGGGACCCCGGGTCGCAAGCTCACCGACGGGCCGGCGGACACCGATCCCGCGCCTTCGCCCGACCTCGCGCATGTGGCTTACATCCGGAAGGCGGATGCGTCCGACTACGGCGGCGAGTTGTGGGTGCGCGACCTCTCGCCTGACCGCATACCTGAGGGGCCACCGCGGCGGCTCGTCGAGCCGGCAGCACTGCCGTCGCTGTCCGGCGCGCCCGAGTCCGGCGATGTGTCCACCAGGATCGTGTCGCCGCGCTGGTCGCCCACCGGGAACCAGGTCGCTTTCCTGCAGGCCGGGGAAGGGGGCGGCTTTCTCTTCGTCGCCGACGCCGTCAGTGGTGAGATCGTCTCGCCCGACCAGCGACTGTTCGCCGACGCCGGGTACGCCTGGGCGCCCGACGGCCAACACATCGCCTGGACGGGTGGACGTAGCGACGTGTCCCCGGTCGATGTCAACGTCCTCGCGGTGGGCGGCCCCTCGACTTCCGTGGCCAAAGACACCAACGCCTTTTCGGTGACCTACAGCGATGACGGTCAGGCAGTCTTGTTCGCTGACGGCGACGCGTCCGGTGAGCTGTTCGCCGACATCCCGTTCACACTCCGCGACGGCGGCGTCTACTCCGTCGCCGCCCCCGGCGGCGCAAAGGCTGGTGATCCGGCCGCCTCACCGACATCGCTGTTCGTCGGCCAGGCACTGTTCGGAGACGTCGCAGCCCTCGAATCGGGTGCGGTTGCCTTCACTCAAACGAGTGCGGACGGATACTCGAAGACCATTCAGGTGTTGGACGCCCGGTCACCGCTGCCGCGCACGACGATCGCCGATGTGGCCGCCGACAGCCCCGGGCCCGTCTGGGGACGTGGCGATGTGGTCGCCTACGTCGACGCGTCGACTCCGAAGCGCTTGATCGTCACCGATTCCGAGAACCGCACGCCCGAATCGATCGATACCGGGGTGGACACTTTCGGATGGCCGCCACGGACGGGCAGGCCGACGTCCGGCGGCGACAACGCGCCGCGCTAGCCGAACTGCTGCGGTCTCACCCGAATGTCGACGTTTCCGTCGCCGATACCTCGAATCCCTGCACCTGGTCGGCGAGGGCGCCGTAACAGGCGACCCCTCCGGGAATCGCCATGCAGATGCCGCCGATCCCGTTCACCCTGTTCCCGACAGGCAGCTGCCGGACCTGCCCAGGGTAGTCGGGTGTGCTGAACTTCGGGTTGTCCGTGCGTCGGATTCCCGTGGTGCCCGGCAGCTGCGCGAAGATCTCGTTCTCGCCGCCGCTGACCCCGGGAAGCGGCCCATTGCAGCCGATCTCGCCGCCACTGAACGTGACGATCGAGCAGGTGAGGCCGCCCCCGGCGGTGAAGACCGGAAACATGTTCTTCGGCCCCGTACCGACGACGTAGTCGTCGTCGCCGACGATGAAATCGTTGGGATCGGGGAATCCTGGTGGGAGACCTTCCGTTGCCGGACCGATTCCGGTGCGCTCGGCGGAGATCACCATCCACTGCATCGCCGGGGTCCCCTTGGCGCACAGCGTGATCGATCCGGCGTCGACAGCGCATTCGACGTCGCCGTATGCGATCTTCGCGCCCTCTGGCAGTACCGGGGCAGCGCTGCCGGACGGTGTCAGGAACGAGGGATTCGCTGTTGCGCGAAGGCCCCGCGTGTTGACCTCGGCGGCCAGCACTATTTCGTTGACGCCGGCCGGTGTGGCAGGTAGGGCTCCGTCACAGCCGGCTGTCCCGTTCGTCGGCAGGATCGCGCACCGAAGTCCGTCGGGTGTCTGGAAGTAGGCCGCACCGTCGACGACGAAGCCGTCAACCGGAACGGTGCGATAGCCGCGCAGGTCCGGCGTCGCCGGCGGTTCGGCCTGCGCAGACACCACCGGTGCCGACGCCAGCACGCAGCAGAGAACAAGCAGAGCCGCTGACCGCATTACTCAGTACAGCACTCGAAGCTGCCGCATCCCGGTGAACAGACGAACGGATTCACCGACAGGGGGTCCAGAGCGCACCCGCCGGGACGACGTAGCGATGAACCCGCAGTGAGCTGGGCGAACTGGTTGGGGGCGACGGTACGTCCGAGGGGTGGGGGACAGCAGAGCGACACCTCGCCCGGTCCGACCGGCAGCTAGGGTGAGGCGATGGCCGAGTCGATCTCTGCGAAGCGCAGCGCTGATGCCGTTTCCAGGTTCCTCGCGGCTCAGCGGTACACGTGTGACGAGGTGTTCAGCGAACCGTGTCCGGTACCCGCCGAGGCGGGTGTCCATGGCTGGTGGTTTCGCGACATCCCTGGCGGAATCGACGTCGGGGGTTGCCAACAGCAAGACGGCTGGACACTGCTCTACGTGGGGATCACCTCCGGGCCGCCACGGCCGGACGGCAAGCCGCGGGCGCCCCAGGATCTACGCAAACGGATCAGGTATCACTTCGGTGCCGGCGGCGCCAGTGCGGACGGTTCCACGCTGCGCAAGTCTCTCGGCATTCTGCTCGGGGGTGAGCTCGGGTTCGTGCTGCGCCGGGTCGGATCGGGCAAGCGCATGACCTTCGCGGGAGGCGAAAGCGTCCTGAACCAGTGGATGGCCGAGAACGCCGCCGTGTCGTGGGTTCTGCATCCCGAGCCGTGGCACCTCGAACGCAAGCTGATCGACGCACTTGAGCTGCCGCTGAACTTCCAGGACAACGACAGCAACGCCTTCGCGGCCGAGCTCAAGAGGCTGCGCCGGGACGCAGCCGTCAAGGCCGGCAAGATGCGCGTGCTTGCGGAATGGTCGTAACCGGGGTCTGGTCGTCGGAGCAGCAAACGGCGCGTGCACGAACGCCGATGGTGCGAGGCTTGCTGCCGTGCGTCCGCCACCGACCCGAACATCCCGCCTCGCCGAAAAGCAGAGCGCGTCTCGCGCGGAGCTGAATGCGCTGCTCGATGCCACACCGCTGGCGACGATAGCCCTGGTGCGCGACGGCCTTCCCGCAGCCTTTCCCACCGGATTCGCCCGCATCGAGGACTCGTTGGTGATCCACGGCTCCACCGGATCGCCGTGGATGCGCGCCGTCGCCGACGGGGCCGCGGTGGCGGTGTCGGTGACAACGCTGGACGGAGTTGTGGTGGCGCGCAGCGCCTTCGAGTCGTCGTTCCGCTACCGCAGTGCGGTGGTTTTCGGGACGTTCGATGTGGTGGGTGCCGAGCAGAAGGCCGCGTATCTGGAAGCCCTGACCGACACCTTCATACCCGGCCGGGTGGCCGAGCTGCGCCCCAGCAGCCGCAAGGAACTGGCCGCCACCATGGCGTTGCGGCTCGCGATCGGCGACGACAACTGGTCGCTGAAGGTGAGTGGCGGCTGGCCCGACGACCCTGAGGAGGACGTCGCGGCGGGAGCCTGGGCCGGCGCGGTGCCGTTGAGCACCCGCTACGGAGAGCCCAGGCGCGCCCCTGATTGCCCCGCTGACGTGCCGACACCGCGGTCGGTGCTGGCGCCTGACGGGCGAATCGGTCGATCGCAGGCGCTTGGAAATGCCGGTCGCGCTATCAGCAGAGGATGCGTTGGGCGTTCGGTAGAACGCCGTGTCACCTGGGCGAATGGGGTGCCCCCGGCAGGATTCGAACCTGCGGCCTTCTGCTCCGGAGGCAGACGCTCTATCCCCTGAGCTACGGGGGCGCATGCGGAACTGACTGCGCCAATGGGCGTGGCTAGCGTAGCGCATCCCCACGAGGGTAAATGGATTCGGGGCGTGATGACCTCAGACCATAGGATGGACCCCCGTGACCCCCGCCGATCTGGCTGAGCTGCTCAAGTCCACCGCCACCGCGGTGCTCGCCGAGCACGACCTGGACCCCGCCGCGCTGCCCACGACTGTCACCGTCGAGCGTCCCCGCAATCCGGAACACGGTGACTACGCCACCAACCTGGCGCTTCAGCTGGGCAAGAAGGTCGGCGTCAACCCGCGCGAACTGGCCGGCTGGCTGGCCGCCGCGCTCGCCGCGCAGCACGGAATCTCCGCCGCGGACGTCGCCGGGCCCGGGTTCGTCAACCTGCGGATCGAGGCGTCGGCGCAGAACGTCCTCGTCGGCGACGTCATCGCCGCCGGCGCAGGCTACGGCGATTCGGCGGACCTCGGGGGGCTGCAGGTCAACCTCGAGTTCGTCTCCGCCAATCCGACCGGGCCGATCCACATCGGCGGCACCCGGTGGGCCGCCGTCGGCGACGCGCTGGGCCGGCTGTTGAGCACCCAGGGCGCCACGGTGGTACGCGAGTACTACTTCAACGACCACGGCGCGCAGATCGACCGGTTCACCAACTCGTTGATCGCCGCCGCAAAGAACGAGCCCACCCCGGAGGACGGGTACGCGGGCACCTACATCGCCGACATCGCATCGGCGGTGCTGGCCAAGGACCCGGACGCGCTGAGCCTGCCCGACGCCGACATGCGCGAGACGTTCCGGTCCCTCGGGGTGAACCTGATGTTCGACCACATCAAGAGCTCGCTGCACGAATTCGGCACCGACTTCGACGTGTTCACCCACGAAGACTCGATGCACACCTCCGGCAGGGTGGAACAGGCGATCGCCAAGCTGCGCGAGACCGGCAGCATCTACGAGGCCGACGGCGCGGTCTGGTTGCGCACCACCGACTTCGGCGACGACAAGGACCGTGTCGTGATCAAGAGCGACGGCCAGCCCGCCTACATCGCCGGCGATCTCGCGTACTACCTGGACAAGCGTCAGCGCGGCTTCGATCTCTGTATCTACATGCTCGGTGCCGACCATCACGGTTACATCGCGCGTCTGAAGGCTGCCGCCGCCGCGTTGGGGGACGACCCCGACACCGTCGAGGTGCTGATCGGCCAGATGGTCAACCTGGTCCGCGACGGGCAGCCCATCCGGATGAGCAAGCGCGCGGGCACGGTCATCACGCTCGACGACCTCGTCGACGCGATCGGCGTGGACGCAGCCCGGTACGCGCTGATCCGCAGTTCGGTCGACACCCCGATCGACATCGACCTGGCCCTGTGGTCCTCGGCGTCGGCCGAGAACCCGGTCTACTACGTGCAATACGCGCACGCGCGGCTTTCCGCGCTGGCCCGCAACGCCGCCGAACTGGGTATCGCGGCCGACACCGCGCATCTCGATCTGCTCACCCACGACAAGGAGGGCACGCTGATCCGCAACATCGGCGAGTTCCCCCGGGTGCTGAAGACGGCCGCCGACCTGCGGGAGCCCCATCGGGTCTCGCGGTATCTCGAGGACCTGGCAGGCGACTATCACCGGTTCTACGATTCGTGCCGGGTGCTGCCGCAGGGTGACGAGGACCCGGGTGACCTGCACGCTGCCCGGCTGGCGCTGTGTGCGGCCACCCGTCAGGTCATCGCCAACGGGCTGGCCATCCTCGGCGTCAGTGCCCCGGAGCGGATGTGATCGCGCACCCGGCCGGTCCCCGGCATGCCGAGGAGATCCACCACGCCGGGGCCCCCGACCGCCCGGGCAGTGCCGCCGAGGTTCTGCGCCTGGCTCCTAATGTGTGGCCGCGCAACGCTGTTCGTGGCGAGGACGGTGTGGTTTCGATCGCCGGTGTCCCGGTGCCCGAGATCGCGGCGGAGTTCGGCACCCCCGTGTTCGTCATCGACGAGGACGACTTCCGGGCACGGTGCCGCGCGATCTCGGCGGCCTTCGGCGGTGGCGAGCACGTGCACTACGCCGCCAAGGCGTTCCTGTGCACCGAGGTGGCGCGCTGGGTGGACGAGGAGGGCCTGTCCCTTGACGTCGCCAGTGGCGGCGAGTTGGCCGTCGCGCTGCACGCGGGCTTCCCCGCCGAGCGAATTGCTCTGCACGGCAACAACAAATCCGTCGCCGAACTGACCGCGGCGGTGACCAGCGGTGTCGGCCACGTGGTGCTCGACTCGATGACCGAAATCGAGCGGCTCGATCGGATCGCGGCTGAAGCCGGCGTGGTGCAGGACGTGCTGGTGCGCGTCACGGTCGGGGTCGAGGCGCACACCCACGAGTTCATCTCCACCGCCCACGAGGACCAGAAGTTCGGGCTGTCGCTGGCCGGCGGGGCCGCGATGGCCGCGGTGCGTGCGGTTTTCCAGGCCGACCATCTTCGCCTGGTCGGGCTGCACAGCCACATCGGCTCGCAGATCTTCGACGTGGCAGGCTTCGAGCTGGCCGCCCACCGGGTCATCGGACTGCTGAGGGACGTCGTCGCCGAGTTCGGCGTCGACAAGACCTCGCAGATCTCGATCGTCGACCTCGGCGGGGGACTGGGGATCTCGTATCTCCCGCAGGACAACCCGCCCCCGATGGACGAACTGGCGGACAAACTTCAGGTGATCGTGCGCAATGAGTCCGCCGCCGTCGGGGTGCCCGCGCCCAAGCTGGTGGTGGAGCCGGGGCGCGCGATCGCCGGCCCGGGTACCATCACCCTCTACGAGGTCGGCACCGTCAAAGACGTAGCCGTGGCGTCCGACAGGCACCGTCGGTACATCAGCGTGGACGGCGGGATGAGCGACAACATCCGGACGTCGCTGTACGGCGCCGAGTACGACGTGCGGATGCTGTCGCGGGTCAGCGACGCCGTCCCGACACTGTCGCGGGTCGTCGGAAAGCACTGCGAGAGCGGCGACATCGTCGTGCGCGACGCATGGATGCCGGACGATGTCGCGCCGGGCGACCTTCTGGGAGTCGCAGCCACCGGGGCATACTGCTATTCGATGTCGAGCCGTTACAACCTGATCGGCCGACCGGCCGTGGTGGCCGTGCGCGACGGGCGGGCACGCCTGATCCTGCGCCGGGAAACGGTCGACGATCTCTTGAGTCTGGAAGTGAGGTGAACGGTGACTAACACGATCGACAGTGAAATCGGAGTAGCCGTCCTGGGTTTGGGCAACGTCGGCAGCCAGGTGGTGCGCATCATCCAGGACAGTGCGGACGACCTGACCGCCCGCATCGGCGCGCCGCTGGTGGTGCGCGGGATCGGCGTCCGGCGGGTCGACGGTGATCGTGGCGTCCCCTCGGAGTTGTTGACCGACGACATCGAGCAGTTGGTCTCCCGGGACGACGTCGACATCGTCGTCGAGCTCATGGGGCCGGTCGAACCGGCACGCAAGGCGATCCTGGCCGCCCTGGAGCAGGGCAAGTCGGTCGTCACCGCCAACAAGGCGCTGATGGCGGTGTCCGCGGGTGAACTCGCCCAGGCCGCCGAGCACGCCCATGTGGACCTGTATTTCGAGGCGGCAGTCGCAGGCGCCATCCCCGTCATCCGCCCGCTGACCCAGTCACTGGCCGGCGACACCGTGCTCCGGGTGGCCGGGATCGTCAACGGCACCACCAACTACATCCTCTCCGAGATGGACAGCACCGGCGCCGATTACGCGGACGCGCTGGCCGACGCCGGAGCGCTGGGGTACGCCGAGGCCGATCCGACCGCCGACGTCGAGGGTTACGACGCCGCGGCCAAGGCGGCCATCCTCGCGTCGATCGCGTTCCACACCCGCGTCAGCGCCGACGACGTCTACCGCGAGGGCATCACCAAGGTGACCTCGGCGGACTTCGGGTCGGCGCGCGCGCTCGGTTGCACGATCAAACTGCTGGCGATCTGCGAGCGGCTCACCACCGACGACGGGCAGCAGCGGGTCTCGGCTCGCGTCTACCCGGCGCTCGTGCCCTTGGATCATCCGTTGGCCTCGGTCAACGGCGCTTTCAACGCGGTGGTCGTCGAGGCCGAGGCGGCCGGACGGTTGATGTTCTACGGCCAGGGGGCCGGGGGAGCACCGACGGCGTCGGCGGTGCTGGGCGACCTGGTGATGGCCGCGCGTAACCGGGTGCAGGGCGGTCGCGGACCCCGCGAGTCGAAGTACGCCAAGCTGCCCATCGCGCCCATCGGCCTCATCCCGACCCGCTACTACGTCAACATGAACGTCGCGGATCGGCCGGGCGTCCTGTCCGCCGTGGCAGCGGAGTTCAGCAAGCGCGAGGTCAGCATCGCCGAGGTGCGTCAGGAGGGCATGGTCGACGAGGGCGGCCAGCGCTGCGGCGCGCGTATCGTCGTCGTGACCCACCGGGCGACCGACGCTGCGTTGTCCGAAACCGTGGAAGCGCTGGCCGATCTGGAGGTCGTTCAGAGCATCAACAGCGTCCTTCGGATGGAAGGGACCACCGAGTGAGTACCACTGCCCCCCGAGCCGTGCACCAGCCGTGGCCGGGTCTGATCGAGGCCTACCGTGACCGGCTGCCCGTCGAAAGCAGTTGGACACCGATCACCCTGCGCGAGGGTGGCACACCGCTGCTGCCTGCCCCGCGGTTGTCCGAATACACCGGTTGCACGGTGCATCTCAAGGTCGAGGGTCTCAACCCGACCGGGTCGTTCAAGGACCGCGGCATGACGGTGGCCGTGACCGAGGCGGTGTCGCGCGGTCAGCAGGCGGTGCTGTGCGCGTCCACCGGAAACACCTCGGCGTCCGCCGCGGCGTATGCGGCCCGCGCAGGCATCACGTGCGCTGTGTTGGTGCCGCAGGGCAAGATCGCGATGGGCAAGCTGGCCCAGGCGGTCATGCACGGCGCCAAGATCATCCAGATCGACGGGAACTTCGACGACTGCCTCGAGCTCGCGCGCAAGCTCACCGCTGATTTCCCCAGTGTCTCACTGGTCAACTCGGTCAACCCCTTTCGGATCGAGGGCCAGAAGACGGCGGCCTTCGAGATCGTCGATGCTCTCGGCGACGCGCCCGATGTGCATGCGTTGCCGGTGGGCAACGCGGGGAACATCACGGCGTACTGGAAGGGCTACACCGAGTATCACCGCGACGGTCTGACCGACCGGCTGCCGCGGATGCTGGGGACCCAGGCCGCCGGCGCCGCGCCACTGGTGCTCGGCGAACCGGTCAGTGATCCCGAGACCATCGCCACCGCCATCCGGATCGGCTCGCCCGCGTCGTGGACCTCGGCGGTGGAGGCCCAGCAGCAGTCCGACGGACGCTTCCTGGCCGCCACCGACGAGGAGATCCTCGCCGCCTATCATCTGGTAGCCCGCGCCGAGGGCGTGTTCGTCGAACCGGCGTCGGCGGCGAGCATCGCCGGATTGCTGAAGTCGATCGAAGACGGTTGGGTCGCCAAGGGTTCCACCGTGGTGTGCACCGTCACCGGCAACGGGCTCAAGGATCCCGACACTGCGCTGAAGGGCATGCCCGCGGTCATTCCCGTGCCCGTCGATCCAGTCGCCGTGGTCGCCAAGCTCGGCCTCGTCTAGAACGGATTCCGGTGACACGCACACTGCCGCCCGGGTTGACGGCCACCGCCGTCGTCGCAGCCTCGAGCGCCAACCTCGGCCCCGGCTTCGACAGCCTGGGCCTTGCCGTGGGCCTGTACGACGAAATCGTGGTCGAGACAACCGAATCCGGCCTCCATGTCGAGGTCGACGGCGAAGGGGCCGGTCAGGTTCCGCTCGACGGGTCCCACTTGGTGGTGCGCGCGATCGAACGCGGTCTGCGGGAGTCCGGGGTGGTCGCAACGGGCCTGACCGTCCGCTGCCGCAACGACATTCCACACTCTCGCGGGCTCGGTTCCTCGGCCGCTGCCGTGGTCGGCGGTCTCGCGGCTGCCAATGGCCTTGCGGTGCAGGGTGGTTCGGATGCGATGACCGTTGAGCAGCTGGTCCAGGTGTCTTCCGAGTTCGAGGGCCACCCCGACAACGCGGCCGCCGCAGTGCTCGGCGGCGCGGTGGTCTCATGGACGGAGGCTGCCGGCGGGCGTCCGCGCTACGCGGCGGCGCCGATCCGGTTGCACCCCGATATCAATGTGTTCGCCGCGGTACCGCAGGTGCGTTCGTCCACTGCGGAGACCCGGGTGCTGCTGCCCGAGCAGGTCAGCCATACCGACGCACGCTTCAACCTGAGCCGGGCCGCGCTGCTGATCGTCGCGCTGACCGAGCGGCCCGACCTGCTCATGGCGGCGACCGAGGACGTCCTGCACCAGCCGCAGCGGGCCGCCGCGATGCAGGCGTCGGCGGAATACCTGGCGATGCTCCGGCGTTGTGGCCTGGCAGCAGTACTTTCGGGCGCCGGACCTGCGGTGCTGGCTCTGAGCACGGAGACCGAACTGCCGGGAGATGTCCTGGAGTACGGCCGCGAGAAGGGTTTCGCGGTCAGCAGAATGTCGGTCGGCGAGGGCGTGAAGTGGACGTCCGGCGTGGTGGCCCGGCCGTAGTCCGGTAGCGATCCGCTGAGTAACACACGCAACACGTGAATCACCGCGATTGTTGCTTCCGGCTCGGATGCGGGTTATCCTCGCTCTCGTCCAGCAATCGCAGCGTCTGAAGCTGCGCCGACTGCGGACCCATAGGACAACCACTTCTTCTTTCAGGTGTTCAAATTAGTGGACTGACGGTTTGCCGTTTCGGCGAAACCCGGCGATCACCGTTGCGGTGGCAATGGTGTGACCTCCGCGTTCAGCGGATTGGCTGAACGCACAGAACCCCCGCGTGAATCGATCAGCAGGGGAAGAAAGGAAATCCGTGACTGATACGGACCTCATCACGGCTGGTGGCAGCTCCGAAAGCGGTGAGCTGCCGAGCACCGTGAGCGCAGATATCTCTTCTCCCGCGGAGGCAGACGCGCCTGTCGCGACGCCCCCAGCGGAAAAAGAGCCTGCGAAGGAAGCCCCCGCCACCTCCGGCGAGCGGCGTGGCGCCCTGAGCAGCTTGGTTCTGCCCGAGTTGCGTGCCCTGGCCAAGGAGATCGGCGTCGAAGGCTCCTCCGGAATGCGCAAGAGCGAGCTCATCGCCGCCATCCGTGAGCGCCGCGGCGAGTCCAAGGGCCGCACCGGCGGCGAGGCCAAGGGTGGCGCGACCGACACGGCGCCCGCACCTTCCGCTGACACCGGTGCCGACGAGGGCGCCGCCCAGAATCCTCCGGCCGACAGCGCCGCACCCGAACAACGGGCCGACGCCGAATCGCAGGCCCCCCAGCAGCGGCGCGAGCGTCGTTCGGCTTCTCGCGGGGCCGGTGGCCCCGGTAACGAGCAGGCCAAGGACCAGAACAAGCAAGACGGCGGCGGCCAGCCCGCCAGCAACGATGCAGGCGAGACCAAGGCTCCGAAGGACAACAGGCCCGACAGGTCCGACAGGCCTGACAGGTCCGAGAGGTCCGACAGGTCGGACAGGTCCGACAGGTCCGAGAAGGACAGCGACAACCGCGGCGACAACTCCGACCAGCAGGGCGGCCAGAACCGCGGCGGCAACGCCGACGACGACGGCGAAGGCCGGCAGGGCAGGCGCGGGCGTCGATTCCGTGACCGCAGGCGGCGCGAGCGCGGCGGCGAGGGCGGCGGTGGTGGCGGTGGCGACCGTGACACCGAACTGCGCGAAGACGACGTCGTGCAACCGGTCGCCGGCATCCTCGACGTCCTCGACAACTACGCGTTCGTGCGCACCTCGGGGTATCTCGCGGGGCCGAACGACGTCTACGTCTCGATGAACATGGTGCGCAAGAACGGCCTGCGCCGCGGTGACGCCGTGACCGGTGCCGTGCGGGTGCCCAAGGAGGGCGATACCTCCAACCAGCGGCAGAAGTTCAACCCGCTGGTGCGCCTCGATTCCGTGAACGGCAAGCCGGTGGAAGAGGCCAGGAAGCGGCCGGAGTTCCAGAAGCTCACGCCGCTCTACCCGAATCAGCGGCTGCGCCTGGAGACCACTCCCGACAAGCTGACCACCCGGGTGATCGACCTGATCATGCCGATCGGCAAGGGGCAGCGCGCGCTGATCGTGTCGCCGCCCAAGGCCGGTAAGACCACCATCATGCAGGACATCGCCAACGCGATCACCCGGAACAACCCGGAGTGCCACCTGATGGTGGTGCTGGTCGACGAGCGTCCCGAAGAGGTCACCGACATGCAGCGCTCGGTCAAGGGTGAGGTCATCGCCTCGACCTTCGACCGCCCGCCGTCCGACCACACGCAGGCTGCCGAGCTGGCCATCGAACGGGCCAAGCGCCTGGTCGAGCAGGGCAAGGACGTCGTCGTGCTGCTCGACTCGATCACCCGCCTGGGTCGCGCCTACAACAACGCCTCACCGGCGTCGGGCCGCATCCTCTCCGGTGGCGTCGACTCGACAGCGCTGTACCCGCCGAAGCGATTCCTGGGTGCGGCCCGCAACATCGAAGAGGGTGGCTCGCTGACGATCATCGCCACTGCGATGGTCGAGACCGGATCCACCGGCGACACGGTGATCTTCGAAGAGTTCAAGGGCACCGGCAACGCGGAGCTCAAACTGGACCGCAAGATCTCGGAGCGGCGCGTGTTCCCCGCGGTCGACGTCAACCCGTCGGGTACCCGCAAGGACGAGTTGCTGCTGGGTGCCGACGAGTTCGCCGTCGTGCACAAGCTGCGTCGGGTGCTGTCGGGTCTGGATCCGCATCAGGCCATCGATCTGCTGATGAGCCAGTTGCGCAAGACCAAGACCAACTATGAGTTCCTGGTTCAGGTCTCGAAGAACACCCCCGGCGGCAACGACAACGACTGAGCGGGTTTCGGTGTCGCCGGTCGCGCTCAGCGCCACCAGCGGCACCGAAGTCACAGGTAGGGGTCGGTGATCTCGCGCAGCGAGATCAGTGCCGTTCTCAACTGATCGAAAGCGCTGTCGCCCAGGTACTTTCGCCATGTCGCCTCTACCCGGGCGACTTCTGTGGCGGCCATTCGGCAGGCCTGCAGTCCCGTGTCGCTGAGTGTGACCAACCGCGCCCTGGCGTCGGACGGGTCGGGCCTGCGAACGACGTAGCCGGCCCGTTCCAGCTGATCGACCAGTGCACCGGCGGTCTGCTT
Organism: Mycolicibacterium pyrenivorans; assembly: GCF_025821625.1. Lineage (GTDB taxonomy): Bacteria > Actinomycetota > Actinomycetes > Mycobacteriales > Mycobacteriaceae > Mycobacterium > Mycobacterium pyrenivorans. The sequence continues at coordinate 24,024 of NZ_JACKSH010000089.1, read as the reverse complement.
GGTGACGCGCGCCTGTTCGGCGAGATCGGTCAGCCGCATTCCCGCAGGATTCAGGCGCTGCAGCAGCCGTGACTGGGCGATCGTGAGGTCGTCGATGCCCGCCTCGGCCAGCGCCGCCATCACCCGGCTCTCGACGTCGCGGTGCGCGACGAACATCAATACCGCGGTGCCCGGCTGATCGTCGTCCATGCATTGACTTTAGTACGGAAACCTGACTATATTCGTCAGTGTTCCTGACTAAATCGACCGTGGGAGGTCGCCATGGAGTCCGAGGCCGTGTGGCGACACATCGACCAGCAGCGCATCGAGGTCGCCGATCTCATCGACGCGATCGATGCCCGCGATCCGGCGCAGTGGTCGACACCCTCGCTGTGCGCGGGCTGGACCGTCAGGAATGTCGCCGCGCACCTGACCCACTCGACCATCGGGATGCCACGGATATTTCTGGAGGCCGCCCGCAGCGGCTTCCGGCTCAACGCCGTGGTGAATCGCCTGGCCGTCAGCGACGAGCGGTCGCCCCAAGCGATCGCGGCGAATTTACGCGAGGTCGCCGGTTCGAGACGGCACCCGCCGGGGACCACCGTGCTCGATCCGTTGACCGACGTGCTGGTGCACGCTCAGGACATCTGCATCCCGCTGGGTATCGACCGGGCCATGCCATCCGACGCCGCCGTCGCCGCCGCGGAACACGTGTGGGACATGGGATCTCCGTTCCATGCCCGTCGACGGCTCTCCGGCACCAGGCTCGTGGCCACCGATGTCGATTTCGCGGTGGGGGAGGGACGCGAGGTCGCCGCCCCGATCCGCGAGATCCTGCTGCTATTGACGGGACGGCCCGTGCGGGTCTCCGGCGCCGCCTGACTCAGCTCACGGTCGGGTCGCAGCGCAGCGCCGCCACGATGTAGCGGCGCGCGTGGCGCAGCACCGAATCGTGGTCGTCGACGTCGCACTGTTCCCCGGGAACGGTCGCCAGGCTCATCATGATCCGCGCGATCCACTCGGCGGCCTCCGCGACTTCGGTGCCCGCATGGATCTCTCCGCTGTCCACCGCGGCCTGGATGTAGGGAACCCAGAACGCGGCGATCTCCGGGATGAGCCCGCGCACGCCGAGGCCGACGCACGCCGTGAACGCCTCCGGTTCCTCCTGTCGCAGCTTGAGGACCAGCGCCCCGGGGGTCTCGGATTCCCTGCGCGCCAGCGCGACGCCGACCGCGATCTGCCGGTCGAGTCCGCTCACCGCGTCCAGCCGGGCGCGGGACTCGGTCCAGAACGCATCGTTGAGCCGGACGATGGCCGCGCCGAGCAGTTCGGCCTTGTCGGGGAAGTGCCGGTACAGCCAGCCGCGGCTGACCCCGGCCACCTCGGCCACTTCGGACACCGTGGTCGTGCGAATCCCCTTGGCGGTCAGGCACTGTTCGGCCGCATCGATCAGGCGATCACGAACGGATCTGGTTGCGGGTTCTGCCGCAGCACCGACTGTCACGGACCTATCTTCGCAAATGAGCGGTCTCCGGTGGGCCGATGCGCGATGCCGGCGACCGATCGAGTAGACACGTATAGAGATCTGTTCACCGACGTGAAGGGCAGGCAGGTGGCCGAGACCGTGCAGCAGCTGCTGCGGGAGCGCTGTGGCGACGACGCGGTGGCGGTCAAGTACGACGACCGGACCTGGACCTGGCGCGAACACCTCGACGACGCCGCGAGGCAGGCCGCGGCACTGATCGGCGTCGCCGATCCGCAACGGCCGCTGCACGTCGGCGTCCTTTTGGGCAACACCCCCGACATGCTGACTGCGATGGCCGCCGCCGGATTGGGCGGCTATGTGCTCTGCGGCATCAACAACACCCGCCGCGGGGAAGCTCTCGCGCGCGACATCCGCCGCGCCGACTGCCAGATCCTGGTGACCGACGATCACCACCTCGCGCTTCTCGAGGGCCTCGACCTGGCCGGCATCCGGGTGCTGGTCGTCGGTCGCCCCGAATGGCAGGAGCTGTTGGCGCGGGCGGGCGCGCTGACACCGCACCGCGAAGTCGACGCGACGGACACGTTCATGCTGATCTTCACCTCCGGCACCAGCGGCGATCCGAAGGCCGTGCGGGTCATGCACGCGATGGTGCTGCTGGCCGGGGCGGCGCTGGCCGGCCGATACGAACTGAGCACCGACGACGTCTGCTACCTGTCGATGCCGTTGTTCCACAGCAACGGCGTGCTCGCGGGGTGGTCGGTCGCGCTGAACTCGGGTGCGGCGATGGCTCCGGCGCAGTTCACCGCGACGCGATTCATCCACGACGTCCGGCGCTACGGCGTGACCTACATGAATTATGTGGGCAAGCCGCTGGCCTACATCCTGGCCAGCCCCGAAGGTCCCGACGACCGCGACAATCCGCTGCGGGTGGCGTTCGGCAACGAGGCCAGCGACCGCGACATCGCGGAGTTCGCCAGGCGGTTCGGGTGTGACGTGTGGGACGGTTTCGGTTCCACCGAGAACGCGGTGACGGTGACGCGCGAGGAGGGCTGCCCGGCAGGGTCCATCGGCAAGGGCTTCCCCGGCGTGGCGGTCTACAACTCGGAGACGCTGACCGAGTGCGCCGTCGCACAGTTCGACGAACACGGCGCCCTGGTCAACGGCGACGACGCGATCGGCGAACTGGTCAACACCCAGGGCGCCGGGATGTTCGCGGGTTACTACAACGATCAGGGCGCCACGGCCGAACGCATGCGGCACGGCATGTTCTGGTCCGGTGACCTGGCATACCGGGATGCCGACGGCTGGATCTATCTCGCCGGGCGCACGGCGGACTGGATGCGGGTGGACGGCGAGAACATGACGGCGGCGCCCATCGAGCGCATCCTCATCCGGGAGCCGGCGGTCAGCCAGGTCGCGGTCTACCCGGTCCCCGACGAGCACGTCGGTGACCAGGTGATGGCCGCGATCGTCCTGCAGAGTGGCGCGACGTTGACGCCGGAGGAGTTCGGTGAGTTCCTCGCCGCCCAACCGGACCTGTCGCCGAAGGCGTGGCCGCGCCACGTCTGGGTCGCCGACGAACTGCCGAGCACTGCCACCAACAAGGTGCTCAAGCGCGAACTCGTCGCGATGGGGGTGCGGCCCGCAGGCCGGGTGCTCTGGAAGCGTGACGACAAGACGTACCGGATCGTCGACCGTGCGGAACTCGCCGGGGAATAGGCCCCTCGTTGTGGGCGTTTAGGCGACTGGCGGTTGACCTGGCATAATGCGTGTCAGTCTGCCGGCCTCCGGCCGGGTGGACCGCCGACACCGGTTCCGGTTCACGCCGCTGCCTCCCAGGACGGGAGGGCGACCCGGGGCCCACGATCGAAGAGGAAACCATGAAATCGGGTATTCACCCTGAGTATGTCGAGACCACCGTGCTCTGTGGCTGCGGGAGCAGCTTCACGACCCGCAGCACCAAGAAGAGCGGGCAGATCACCGTCGAGGTCTGCTCGCAGTGCCATCCCTTCTACACCGGCAAGCAGAAGATCCTCGACAGCGGCGGCCGCGTGGCCCGTTTCGAGAAGCGCTATGGCAAGCGCGCCGGCGCCAAGGCGGAAACCAAGGCCTCCGACGACAAGTAGCTCTCCGATCGGCGCCCGCTCTGTCGCTCTACGCGCAGGCCGGGCGCCGTTTCGTGGGTAGGAGTACTGGGTCCGAGCGGGGCATGCAGAGCGCGTTGCCGAAGGAGGCGAGGTGACCGATACGGCACCGGCGATCGAGGCGATGCTCGCCGAGCACGCCGACCTCGAGCGTCGCCTTTCCGATCCCGAACTGCACGCCGATGCCGGCGCCGCCCGCAAGGTCGGTCGTCGCTTCGCGCAGTTGTCTCCGATCATCGCCACCTACCGCAAGCTCGAGACGGCGAAGGGCGACCTGGAGGCGGCGCGCGAACTGGCCGCCGACGACGACTCCTTCGCTGCCGAGGTCGAGGAGCTCACCGCAACCGTCCGCGACCTCGACACCCAACTCACTGATCTGCTCGCCCCGCGGGACCCCCACGACGCCGACGACATCGTGTTGGAGGTGAAGTCCGGTGAGGGTGGTGAGGAGTCGGCGCTGTTCGCCGCCGACCTGGCGCGGATGTACATCCGCTACGCGGAGCGCCACGGCTGGAACGTCACGGTGCTCGACGAGACGACGTCGGACCTCGGCGGCTACAAGGACGCGACGCTGTCGATCACCAGCAAGGGTGACTCCGCCGACGGGGTGTGGTCGCGGCTGAAATTCGAGGGCGGGGTGCACCGGGTCCAGCGCGTGCCCGTCACCGAGTCGCAGGGTCGGGTCCACACCTCCGCGGCGGGCGTGCTCGTCTACCCGGAACCCGAAGAGATCCAGCAGGTCCAGATCGACGAGTCCGATCTGCGTGTCGACGTCTACCGCTCCTCGGGCAAGGGCGGCCAGGGCGTCAACACCACCGATTCGGCGGTGCGCATCACCCACCTGCCGACGGGCATCGTCGTCACCTGCCAGAACGAACGCTCGCAGTTGCAGAACAAGGCCCGCGCGATGCAGGTGCTCGCCGCCCGGCTGCAGTTGCTGGCCGAGGAGCAGGCGCAGGCAGACGCATCGGCCGACCGTGCCAGCCAGATCCGCACCGTCGACCGCAGCGAACGGATCCGGACGTACAACTACCCGGAGAACCGGATCGCCGATCACCGCATCAACTACAAGGCGCACAACCTCGACCAGGTGCTCGAGGGCGACCTGGATCCTCTGTTCGACGCGCTCGCCGCCGCCGACAGGCAATCCAGGCTGCAGAACACGTGACGAAACGGCGATGAGAACCCGCCTGCTGCATCATGCGATCGATGCCGCGACGAAGACGCTGGCCAGAGCCGGCGTCGGGTCCCCCCGCGCGGATGCCGAACTGCTGGCCGCCCACGCTGCCGGGACCGACCGCGGCCGCCTCGCGCTGCTCGAACCCGACGCCGACTTCGTCGAACGTTTCGAGCAACTCGTCGCCAAGCGCGCCGAGCGGGTGCCGCTGCAGCACCTCACGGGTACCGCCGCGTTCGGTTCGGTCACCGTGCAGGTCGGCCCCGGGGTGTTCATCCCGCGGCCGGAGACCGAGTCGCTGCTGGAATGGGCTCTCGCCCAACCGTTGTCGCGGCAGCCGTTGGTGGTGGATCTGTGCACGGGGTCCGCAGCGCTCGCGTTGGCGTTGTGGCGCCACCGGCCCGGAGCGCGGGTGATCGCCGTCGACGACTCCGACGAGGCGCTGGCGTACGCGCGGCGCAACGTGCGCGACACGTCCGTGGAGTTGCTTCGTGCCGATGTGACCACCGCGGGTCTGCTGAGCGAACTCGACGGCACCGTCGACCTCCTGGTGGCCAACCCGCCCTACATCCCCGACGGCGCCCAGCTGGAACCCGAAGTCGCTCAATATGATCCACCACATGCGCTGTTCGGCGGCGAGGACGGCATGGCGGTTGTCGACCACATCGCCGTGCTGGCCGCTCGTCTGCTGCGGCCGGGTGGTTCCTGCGCCGTCGAGCACGACGACAGCACCTCGCAGCGCACCGTCGAGGCGTTCACCCGTACAGGACGATTCGTCGAGGTCACCGCACGACACGACCTCACCGGTCGCCCCCGCTTCGTGACGGCGGTACGCGGTGGGTGAGAGGGTGCTCTCGTGACGAGCCAGCGAGAAGCGGAGGCGGATCGCGCATGACGAGCCAGCGAGAAGCGGAGGCGGATCGCGCATGACAGAGACGTTCGACTGCACCGATCCCGCGCAGCGGGAGGCGGGCATCGCGTCGGCGATCAGCGCGCTCAAGGGGGGACGCCTCGTGGTGATGCCAACCGACACCGTCTACGGCATCGGTGCCGACGCCTTCGACAACGACGCGGTGGCCGCACTGCTGTCGGCCAAGGGGCGTGGCCGCGACATGCCGGTGCCGGTGCTCGTCGGGTCGTGGCACACGATCCAGGGGCTGGTCTACTCGGTTCCACAAAGCGCACGTGAACTGATCCGCGCGTTCTGGCCGGGCGCACTGAGCCTGGTGGTCCGTCAGGCGCCGTCGCTGCAATGGGATCTCGGAGACGCGCGCGGCACCGTCATGTTGCGCATGCCGCTGCATCCGGTCGCCATCGAGCTGCTGCGCGAGGTCGGCCCGATGGCCGTGTCGAGCGCCAACATCTCCGGCCGTCCCGCTGCGGTCACCGCCGCCCAGGCGCGCGAGCAACTCGGCGATCTCGTCGAGGTCTACCTCGACGGTGGCCCCGCCGAGCAGCAGGCCGCATCGACGATCGTCGACCTCACCGGTGCGCACCCGCGGGTGCTGCGGGAGGGCCCGGTGACCATCGAGGCGATCGCCGGCGTGCTGGGCGTCGAGGCGGCGTCCCTGATCGCGCAGACGGATTAGGCTTGGAGTTTCGTGCAATACGGTTCAGCGTTGATCTCGGCGACGCCCTCGGCGGAGCCCCTGTCGACGACGCTGCTGGCGCTCTCGGACCGGGGCGCGGGCGTACCGCTGCGAGAGCTCGCGCTGGTCGGGCTGACCGCGGCGATAATCACCTACCTGGCGACCAGTTGGGTGCGGGTGCTGGCCACCCGGTGGGGAGCGGTCGCCTACCCGCGGGAGCGCGACGTCCACCTGCAGCCCACCCCGCGGATGGGTGGCCTCGCGATGTATGTGGGGGTGGCGGCCGCGGTTCTGCTCGCCTCCCAGCTGCCCGCGCTGACGCGCGGCTTCGTCTATTCGTCGGGTATGCCGGCGGTGGTCGTGGCCGGCGGGCTGATCATGGTCGTCGGGTTGATCGACGACCGGTGGGGGCTGGACGCACTGACGAAGTTCGCGGGGCAGATCACGGCGGCGAGCGTGCTCGTCACGATGGGCGTGGCCTGGAGCGTGCTCTACATCCCGATCGGTGGCGTCGGCACCATCGTGCTCGACCAGGTGTCCTCGATCCTGCTGACGCTGGCGCTCACCGTCGCGATCGTCAACGCGATGAACTTCGTCGACGGCCTCGACGGCCTCGCCGCGGGCCTGGGTCTCATCACCGCCTTGGCAATCTGCATCTTCTCGGTCGGTCTGCTGCGCGACCACGGCGGCGACGTGCTGTTCTATCCGCCCGCCGTCATCTCCGTCGTGCTTGCCGGTGCCTGCCTGGGTTTCCTGCCGCACAACTTCCACAAGGCCCGGATCTTCATGGGGGACTCGGGGTCGATGTTGATCGGTCTGATGCTGGCCGCCGCCTCGACGACCGCAGCAGGGCCGATCTCGCAGACCGCCTACGGGGCGCGCGACGTGTTCGCGTTGCTGTCGCCGTTCCTGCTCGTGGTCGCGGTGATGTTCGTGCCCGCCCTGGACATGCTGCTGGCCATCATCCGACGCACCCGTGCCGGGCTGAGTCCGTTCAGCCCCGACAAGATGCACCTGCATCACCGACTGCTGGAGATCGGGCACTCCCACCGGCGGGTGGTACTGCTCATCTACCTGTGGGTGGGCATCGCCGCGCTGGGCGCGGCCAGCACCATCTTCTTCGACCCCGGACACACCGCGGCGGTCATGGCGGGCGCGATCCTGGTGGCGACCGTGGTCACCCTCATCCCGCTTCTGCGGCGCCGGGACAGGTCCGTCGACGAGGTGTACGACAAAAAGTAGTAGGCCCTCTTTTGGGGCTCTCACCATATGTTAGGGTTCAGTTAGAACCCGAAAAAACCTCGCGGGTTGCCGGCCTCCGAGCCGTTCGGCGTATCGACCTCGCGCCGACCGGAGCGGAAAAACGACCGACAGTTTGACCGACCACAGGAGCTGCCCCTTGGGTGATTCCCGCGCGCCCGCCGCCCTCCGATACGCTACGGGCGCCACGCACAGAATCATCAGGGATTGCTCCCACAAAAGTTTCACGACCGCGGGATTGAGGTGAAGCAGTGACGACGCCAGCGCAAGACGCGCCGTTGGTGTTTCCGTCCGTTGCTTTCAGGCCGGTGCGCCTGTCCGTGATCTGTCTCGCGCTGACCGGTGTCACGACGATCGTCGCTGGGCTTCTGGGGCACCCTCTGTTCGGTGCGTTCTTCGGTGTCGGCCTGGGCCTGGGCCTGATAAACGCCCTGCTCGTGCGCAGGGCGGTCTTCTCGATCACCGCCGACGATCATCCCCTCAAGAAGAAGATGGCTCTGAACTCGGCAACTCGGGTGCTGGCGATCTCCGTGATCGGTCTGGTGATCGCCTACATCTTCCGCCCCCTCGGGTTGGGGGTTCTTCTGGGCCTTGCGTTCTTCCAGGTCCTGCTGGTCCTCAGCACATCCCTGCCGGTGCTCAAGAAGTTGCGCGCCGGGACGGCTGACGACGTGGACGGGCCGGCGTCTGCTTTCAACGACGGATTAGCACCGAAGGACTGATCTGCACATGACTGAACTGACCCTCGCCGAGGCGGCCATAAGCGTCGGGCATCATGCCCCGATCTGGCACTTGTTCGGGATGTCGATCAATGGCGACACCGTCATCTCGACTTCCATCGCCGCGCTGATCGTCCTCGGCCTTGCCTTCTTCCTGCGGTCGAAGGTGACATCGACCGACGCCCCCGGCGGTGTGCAGCTGTTCTTCGAGGCCATCACGATCCAGATGCGCAGTCAGGTGGAGAGTGCTATCGGGATGCGGGTCGCACCGTTCGTCCTGCCCCTGGCGGTCTCGCTGTTCATATTCATCCTGGTGGCGAACTGGCTGGCGGTGCTGCCTGTGCAGTACTCGGATTCCACCGGCACTCACGAACTGCTCAAGGCGCCGGCGGCTGACATCAACTTCGTCCTGGCACTCGCGCTCTTCGTGTTCATCTGCTATCACCTCGCCGGATTCTGGCGCCGCGGACTTGTCGGACATCCGATCAAGGTGGCCAAGGGCCACGTCGCCTTCCTGGCGCCGATCAACCTCGTCGAGGAGATCGCCAAGCCGATTTCGTTGTCGCTCCGACTTTTCGGCAACATCTTTGCCGGCGGCATCATGATTGCGCTGATCGCCCTGTTCCCCGCGTGGATTCTCTGGCTTCCCAACTCGATCTGGAAAGCCTTCGACCTGTTCGTCGGTCTGATCCAGGCGTTCATCTTCGCGTTGTTGACCATTCTGTACTTCGGTCAGTCAATGGAACTCGACCACAGCGACGAACACAGCACCGCGGATCAGCACTGACCAAGCAGTACCAGCTAGACCCACACAGAACCTGGCGACACCAAGCCAGTTATCAAGGAGGATAAGGAATGGATCCCACAATCGCTGCCGGCGCACTCATCGGCGGTGGTCTCATGATGGCCGGTGGCGCGATCGGTGTCGGTGTCGGTGACGGCATCGCCGGTAGCGCGCTGATCTCAGGTGTTGCCCGGCAGCCGGAGGCACAGGGTCGGCTCTTCACTCCGTTCTTCATCACCGTCGGCCTTGTCGAGGCCGCCTACTTCATCAACCTGGCCTTCATGGCGCTGTTCGTGTTCGCCACCCCGGTTGCCTAATCAGCGCCATGGGTGAATCGACAGCAACGATCCTGGCGGCCGAGGAGTCCGGGGGGACGAGCAACTTCCTCATCCCGAACGGCACCTTCTTCGTCGTGCTGCTCATCTTCCTGATCGTGCTCGCCGTCATCTCCAAGTGGGTGGTGCCGCCGGTCAGCAAGGTGCTGGCCGAACGCGAAGCGATGCTGGCCAAGACAGCTGCCGACAACAAGAGGGCGGCGGAGCAGTTGGCCGCCGCCGAGGCGGACTACGACGAGGCGATGAAAGCCGCGCGCGGCGAGGCGTCATCGATTCGCGACGAGGCCCGTACGGCAGGCCGCAAAGTCGTCGACGAGTCGCGCGCCGAGGCGAGTGACGTGGTGTCCCGGGAATTGGATAACGCGGGCGGGCAGTTGTCGCAGAACGCCTCGACCACCAGCGAGCAGTTGCAGCCCGCAGTCGGGACGTTGTCTACGCGTCTGGCCAGCCGCATCCTCGGGCGCGACGTCTCGGATGCGGACAGTTCGACCGGGAGCCGCTGATGTCGACGTTCATCGGAAATCTGATCGGATTCGCGATCATCGTGTGGGCTGCCGTCAAGTGGCTCGTGCCGCTGATCAGAAAAATGATGCACAACCAGCAGGAAGCGATCCGTGCGGCGCTCGAGGAGAGCAGGTCGGCCGCCGACAAGCTCGCCAACGCCGACCAGATGCATTCCAAAGCGCTCGAGGACGCCAAGTCCGAGGCGGCGAAGGTGACCGACGAGGCTCGGACGGACTCGAAGCGCATCGCAGAGCAGTTGCGTGAGCAGGCATCCATCGAGGCTGAGCGCATCAAATTGCATGGTGAGCAACAAGTTCAACTGCTGCGTCAACAGACCATTCGCGGGCTGCGTCAGCACCTGGGCGTGGAGGCGGTGCAGAAGGCCGAGCAGATCGTTCGCGATTTCGTCGCCGATGAGGCCGCGCAGTCAGCGACCGTCGACCGTTTTCTCGATGATCTCGATGAGATGGCTCCGTCCCCTGCGGTGCTGACGGCAGGGGCTTCGCTGAAGCTGCGTGCCGCCAGCCGGGAGGCGTTGGCCGAGGTCGTCAAGGAGTTCGAGTCGGTCGCCGACGGCGCCGATGACGACACTCTGACCGCGCTTGCCGAGAACCTGCCGGCCGTGGCGAAGCTGCTCGCCAAGGAGTCGGCGCTCAACAAGCTTCTCGCCGAGCGGACCGACGACTCGGCGGCCAAGGAGCGGTTGGTCGAACGGCTCTTCGACGGCAAGGTCGACGGCACCACGCTGAAGCTGGTCAAAAAGGCTGTCTCACAGCGGTGGTCGAGCGAGGCGAACCTCGTCGACGCCGTCGAGCACGTCGCGCGGCTCGCGATCCTGGTGCGCGCGGAGCGTAACGGGCAGGCCGAAGAGGTCGAGGAGCAGTTGTTCCGGTTCGGCCGCGTGCTCGATACCGAGTCGCGGTTGAACAGGCTGCTGTCCGACCAGATGGTCCCGACAGAGCACCGGGTCAACCTGCTGAAGCAGATACTCGACAGCAGTGGGGGGATGAACCCCGCCACGGCGGCGCTGTTGACGCAGACCGTCGAGCTGCTGCGGGGCGCGGCCGCTGATGTGGCGGTCAGTGAGCTTGCTGAGCTCGCGGTCGCCCGACGCGGCGAGGTCGTCGCCGAGGTCACCGCCGCCGCGGACCTGACCGATGAGCAGTCCACGCGGCTGACGGAGGTGCTGAGCCGGATCTACGCGCATCCGGTCTCGGTGCAGCTCAACGTCGACCCCGCCGTTCTCGGCGGACTCCTGATCACTGTCGGTGACGAAGTCATCGACGGTTCCATCTCTTCCCGGTTGGACGCGGCCCGCTCCGGGCTTCCGGACTGACCGGCACGAACTCGAGCATTACCAAACGTAAAGGCAGGAAGACGAAAAGCCATGGCAGAGTTGACAATCTCGGCTTCTGACATCGAAGGTGCGATCGAGGACTACGTCTCCTCCTTCACCGCCGATTCTGATCGCGAGGAAATCGGCATCGTCGTCGACGCAGGTGACGGCATCGCGCACGTCGAGGGTCTGCCCTCGGTCATGACCCAGGAGCTCCTCGAGTTCCCGGGTGGTGTCCTCGGTGTGGCGCTGAACCTCGACGAGAACAGCGTCGGCGTCGTGATCCTCGGTGACTTCGAGAAGATCGAACAGGGCCAACAGGTCAAGCGCACCGGCGAGGTGCTCTCGGTACCGGTCGGGGACGCCTTCCTCGGACGCGTCATCAACCCGCTCGGTCAGCCGATCGACGGCCAGGGTGACATCGAGTCGGACACCCGTCGCGTGCTGGAACTGCAGGCGCCGTCGGTGGTTCAGCGGCAGGGGGTGTCGGAGCCGCTGCAGACCGGCATCAAGGCCATCGACTCGCAGACCCCCATCGGTCGCGGGCAGCGCCAGCTGATCATCGGCGACCGCAAGACGGGCAAGACCGCGGTCTGCGTCGACACCATCCTCAACCAGCGTGAGGCGTGGGAGACCGGCGATCCCAAGCAGCAGGTGCGCTGCGTGTACGTCGCGATCGGCCAGAAGGGCACGACGATCGCCAGCGTGAAGCGCGCCCTCGAAGAGGGCGGCGCGATGGAGTACACCACCATCGTCGCGGCCCCTGCATCCGACGCCGCCGGCTTCAAGTGGCTTGCGCCGTACACCGGTTCGGCCATCGGGCAGCACTGGATGTACGACGGCAAGCACGTCCTCATCGTGTTCGACGACCTCTCCAAGCAGGCCGACGCCTACCGCGCGATCTCGCTGCTGCTGCGCCGTCCGCCGGGTCGCGAGGCCTTCCCGGGTGACGTGTTCTACCTGCATTCGCGGCTCCTGGAGCGTTGCGCGAAGCTGTCCGACGAGCTGGGCGGTGGATCGATGACCGGGCTGCCGATCATCGAGACCAAGGCCAATGACATCTCGGCGTTCATCCCCACGAACGTCATCTCGATCACCGACGGCCAGTGCTTCCTGGAGTCCGACCTGTTCAACCAGGGCGTCCGACCGGCCATCAACGTCGGTGTCTCGGTGTCCCGCGTCGGTGGCGCCGCGCAGATCAAGGCCATGAAAGAGGTCGCGGGCTCGCTTCGTCTGGAACTGTCCCAGTACCGCGAGCTCGAATCCTTCGCCGCTTTCGCCTCGGACCTCGACGCATCGTCGAAGGCGCAGCTGGAGCGCGGCGCGCGCCTGGTCGAGCTGCTCAAGCAGCCGGCGTTCACGCCGTACCCGGTCGAGGATCAGGTCATCGCGATCTTCCTCGGCACCAAGGGCCACCTGGACTCCGTTCCGGTCGAGGACGTGGCGCGCTTCGAGCGGGAAGTCCTCGAGCACGTCAAGGCTTCGCACGAGGACATCCTCAAGGAGATCCGGGAGACCAAGAAGCTTCCCGAGGAGACCCAGGAGCGGCTGAACGACATCATCAACGAGTTCAAGAAGGGCTTCTCGGCCAGCGACGGGAGTTCGGTCGCGGTGAACGAGGCCGAGGCCGAGGCCATGGACGAAGAGGACGTCGAGAAGGAGTCCGTCAAGGTCCGCAAGCCGGCGCCGAAGAAGTAGGACCGACCCGAAATCATGGGATCTGGAAAGGGTCTGGAGAGCTAGATGGCTGCAACACTGCGCGAGCTCCGCGGGCGCATCCGTTCCGCCGGGTCGATCAAGAAGATCACCAAGGCCCAGGAACTGATCGCCACGTCGCGAATCGCCAAGGCGCAGGCCCGAGTCGAGGCGGCTCGGCCTTTCGCCAGCGAGATCACCAGCATGCTCACCGAGCTTGCCAGCGCCAGCGCACTGGATCACCCGTTGCTGGTGCAGCGGGAGAACCCCAAGCGGGCGGGCGTCCTGGTGGTGTCCTCCGACCGCGGGCTGTGCGGCGCGTACAACGCCAACGTGCTGCGCCAGTCCGAGGAGCTCTTCTCGCTGTTGCGCGAAGAGGGCAAGGAACCGGTGGTCTACGTCGTGGGCCGGAAGGCGTTGGGCTACTTCAACTTCCGTCAGCGCGAGGTCACCGAGTCGTGGACCGGCTTCTCGGAGCGGCCCACCTACGACCAGGCCCGCGAGATCGCCGACACGTTGGTGACTGCGTTCATGTCCGGTGTCGATGACGAAGGCGACGACCCCGGCGAAGACGGCATCCTCGGCCTCGACGAGTTGCACATCGTCTTCACCGAGTTCAAGTCGATGCTGTCGCAGTCCGCGGCAGCGCGCCGGATCGCACCGATGGTGGTCGAGTACGTCGAGGACGAGCCCGAAGACGAGGGGCCGCGCACGCTGTTCTCCTTCGAGCCGGACCCGGAGACGCTGTTCGACGCGCTCCTGCCGCGATACGTCGCGACCCGCGTCTACGCCGCGCTGCTGGAGGCGGCGGCCTCGGAGTCCGCGTCGCGTCGCCGCGCCATGAAGTCGGCCTCGGACAACGCCGACGACCTCATCAAGGACCTGACCCTGCAGGCGAACCGCGAACGTCAGGCCCAGATCACCCAGGAAATCAGCGAGATCGTCGGCGGCGCCAACGCGCTGGCCGACGCCCGCTAGCCAACAACGAACACGAGAAGCCACCGTAGGAAGCGAAGAGGAAATGACTGCTACCGCAGAAGACACCAAGAGCGACACCAAGAGCGGTTCAGCCGGTCGCGTCGTACGTATCACCGGGCCGGTTGTGGACGTCGAGTTCCCGCGGGGTTCGGTGCCCGAGCTGTTCAATGCCCTGAACGCGAAGATCACCTACGGCGACCTGGCCAAGACGTTGACCCTAGAGGTTGCGCAGCACCTCGGCGACAACCTGGTCCGCACCATCTCCATGCAGCCCACCGACGGCCTGGTGCGCGGCGTCGAGGTGACCGACTCCGGCACCTCCATCTCGGTACCGGTCGGCGACGGCGTCAAGGGGCACGTGTTCAACGCGCTGGGTGATTGCCTGGACGACCCCGGTTACGGCGAGGACTTCGACCATTGGTCGATCCACCGCAAGCCGCCGCCGTTCGCCGAACTCGAGCCCCGCACCGAGATGCTGGAGACCGGCCTGAAGGTCGTCGACCTGCTCACCCCGTACGTGCGCGGCGGCAAGATCGCCCTGTTCGGCGGCGCCGGCGTGGGCAAGACGGTGCTGATCCAGGAGATGATCAACCGCATCGCCCGTAACTTCGGCGGCACGTCGGTGTTCGCCGGCGTGGGGGAGCGCACCCGCGAGGGCAACGACCTGTGGGTCGAGCTCGCCGATGCCGACGTGCTCAAGGACACCGCGCTGGTGTTCGGCCAGATGGACGAGCCGCCCGGCACCCGTATGCGGGTCGCGCTGTCGGCGCTGACCATGGCCGAGTACTTCCGTGACGAGAAGCAGCAGGACGTGCTTCTGTTCATCGACAACATCTTCCGGTTCACCCAGGCCGGTTCCGAGGTGTCCACGCTGCTGGGACGTATGCCGTCCGCGGTGGGATACCAGCCGACGCTGGCCGACGAGATGGGTGAGCTGCAGGAGCGCATCACCTCGACGCGTGGTCGCTCCATCACCTCGATGCAGGCCGTGTACGTGCCCGCCGACGACTACACCGACCCGGCGCCGGCGACCACGTTCGCCCACCTCGACGCGACCACGGAGCTCAGCCGAAACGTGTTCTCCAAGGGCATCTTTCCCGCGGTGGACCCGCTCGCGTCGTCGTCGACGATCCTGGATCCGTCGGTGGTCGGTGACGAGCACTACCGCGTGGCACAGGAAGTCATCCGGATCCTGCAGCGCTACAAGGACCTCCAGGACATCATCGCCATCCTCGGTGTCGACGAGTTGTCCGAGGAGGACAAGCAGCTGGTCAACCGGGCGCGACGCATCGAGCGCTTCCTGAGCCAGAACATGATGGCGGCCGAGCAGTTCACCGGCCAGCCGGGGTCGACGGTGCCGCTGAAGGAGACCATCGAGGCGTTCGACAAGCTGAGCAAGGGCGACTTCGACCACCTGCCCGAGCAGGCGTTCTTCCTCATCGGCGGTCTCGACGACCTGGCGAAGAAGGCCGAAACCCTCGGCGCCAAGTTGTGACGCGGCGAACGCGGAAGGCGGTGTGACATGGCCGAACTGAATGTCGAGATCGTCGCCGTCGAGCGCGAGCTCTGGTCGGGGGAAGCCACGTTCGTCTTCACCCGCACCACCGCCGGCGAGATCGGCATCCTGCCGCGGCACATCCCGCTGGTGGCTCAGCTCGTCGACGATGCGATGGTGCGCGTCGAGCGCGAGGGCGAGGACGACCTGCGCATCGCGGTCGACGGAGGTTTTCTGTCGGTCACCGACGAAGCGGTCCGGATCCTGGTGGAGAAGGCGGAGTTCGAGTCCGAGATCAACGCCGACGAAGCCAAGCAGGATTCCGAGTCCGATGACGAGCGCACCGCGGCGTGGGGCAGGGCGCGACTGCGCGCTCTGGGTCAGATCGACTAGTAGGCGGGCCGGTGAGCGCGTCCATGCTGTTCATGGTCGCGTTGGTGTGCGTGCTCCTGGTGGTCGTCGTCGCCCTCTTCTACCGGTTGTGGAAACTGAGGCAGGTCGGGGGCACGGCGGCGATCCTGCGGGACGTTCCCGCTGTCGGTGGTCACGGCTGGCGGCACGGGGTGATGCGTTACCGCGGCGGCGAGGCCGGTTTCTATCGGTTGTCGAGCTTCCGCTGGTGGCCGGACCGGACACTGAGCAGGCGAGGACTTGAGATCGTGTCGCGGCGGGCGCCCCGAGGCGACGAGTTCGACATCATGACCGAGCAGATCGTGATCCTCGAACTGCGCGATGTCGGACCCGACCGCGGACGCGACTACGAGATCGCTCTGGACCGCGGGGCCTTGACGGCTTTCACCTCGTGGCTGGAATCGCGGCCGTCACCACGGGCCCGGCGCCGCACCTACTGAGACTGCTCGCCGGGGCGCCAGAGCACGTCCCCTTGTGGGTTCGCGACGCGCGACAGGATGAACAGCAGGTCCGACAGCCGGTTGAGGTATTTCGCCGGCAGCACGCTCATCGATTCGCCGTAGGTGTCGACGGCGAGCCATGCGGATCGTTCGGCTCGCCGCGCCACGGTGCGGGCGACGTGCAGCAGCGCGGACAGCGGTGTGCCGCCGGGCAGGATGAACGAATTGAGTGCAGGCAACGCGTCGTTGAACTCGTCGCACCACGATTCCAGGCGGTCGATGTAGCTCTGCGTGATCCGCAGCGGCGGGTACTCCGGGTTCTCGGCCACCGGTGTCGACAGATCTGCGCCCGCGTCGAACAGATCGTTCTGGATCTGCCGAAGCACGTCGAGAATCCGCTTGTCCGGGTCACCGAGTGCCACCGCAACGCCGAGTGCCGCGTTGGTCTCATCGCAGTCGGCGTAGGCCGCCAGTCGCGGGTCGCTCTTGGGCACCCTGCTGAAGTCGCTCAGCCCGGTCGTCCCGTCGTCGCCGGTTCGCGTATAGATGCGCGTCAAGTGCACTGCCATGCCCGAAACGGTACCGGTGCGCGTCGGCGCGCAGGGGGTTGCGCTGACTGACATCGCCCATGGCGCTGTCTACACTGACCGCGTGAGCGAGCGTTTCATGGTGACCGGTGGTAGCCGGTTGTCGGGCGAAGTAGCCGTCGGGGGCGCCAAGAACAGCGTGTTGAAGCTGATGGCGGCCGCGCTGCTCGCTGAGGGTACGAGCACCATCACCAACTGCCCGGACATCCTCGACGTGCCGTTGATGGCCGAGGTGTTGCGTGGTCTCGGTGCGACCGTTGATCTCGAGGGTGACGTCGTGCGGATCACCTCGCCCGACGAGCTCAAGTACGACGCGGACTTCGCCGCGGTCCGGCAGTTCCGCGCATCCGTGTGTGTCCTCGGTCCGCTGGTCGGACGGTGCAAGCGCGCGAAGGTGGCACTGCCGGGGGGCGACGCGATCGGGTCACGTCCCCTCGACATGCATCAGTCCGGGCTGCGTCAGTTGGGGGCGCGGTGCAACATCGAGCACGGCTGCGTGGTCGCCGAGGCCGAACAGCTGCGCGGCGCGGAGATCCAGCTGGAGTTCCCCTCGGTGGGCGCAACGGAGAACATCCTGATGGCGGCGGTGCTGGCCGAGGGGGTCACTACGATCCGCAACGCCGCCCGCGAACCCGACGTCGTCGATCTGTGCACGATGCTCAACCAGATGGGTGCCCAGGTGACCGGTGCCGGCTCGTCGACGTTGACGATCACCGGTGTCGATCGGCTCTATCCCACCGAGCACCGGGTCATCGGGGACAGGATCGTCGCCGCCACCTGGGGCATTGCCGCCGCGATGACGCGAGGCGACATCACGGTCACCGGGGTGGACCCCCTGCACCTGCAGTTGGTGCTGCACAAACTTCACGACGCCGGGGCCACGGTGACGCAGACAGACGACAGTTTCCGGGTGGTGCAGTACGAACGCCCCAAGGCCGTGAACGTGGCCACGCTGCCGTTCCCGGGTTTCCCCACCGACCTACAGCCGATGGCGATCGGTCTCGCCGCGATCGCCGACGGGACGTCGATGATCACCGAGAACGTCTTCGAGGCCCGGTTCCGGTTCGTCGAGGAGATGATCAGGCTCGGGGCCGATGCGCGGACGGACGGCCACCATGCCGTCGTGCGCGGCATCCCCCAGCTGTCGAGTGCCCCGGTGTGGTCGTCGGACATCCGCGCCGGCGCCGGACTGGTTCTCGCGGGGTTGGTCGCCGATGGTGACACCGAGGTGCACGACGTCTTTCACATCGACCGCGGTTACCCGAAGTTCGTGGAAAACCTCGTCGCCTTGGGTGCGGAGATCGAGCGCGTGCAGTAGCGTTCGCGAGCCCGAATCCGGTCGTGTGCTGGCCATTTGGGACTTAGGCCCGACAGAGCGTAGTATTTCGGAAGAAGCCAACGGCCCCGGTCGAAAGACTGGCGGACGAGGTTTGACCTCCCTGGTCACATGCAGTACAGTGGCAGGGTTGCCTGAAAACCGGGTGTGTTGTTTGAGAACTCAATAGTGTGTTTGGTGGTTTTTGTTTGTTGTTGTTTTTGTTTTGGGTTGCGTCCTCTTTTTCCCGTTTGGG
Source organism: Mycolicibacterium pyrenivorans (assembly GCF_025821625.1). Taxonomy (GTDB): domain Bacteria; phylum Actinomycetota; class Actinomycetes; order Mycobacteriales; family Mycobacteriaceae; genus Mycobacterium; species Mycobacterium pyrenivorans. The sequence continues at coordinate 5,534 of NZ_JACKSH010000089.1, read as the reverse complement.
GGTGTGACTGGGTGTGTTGTTTGAGAACTCAATAGTGTGTTTGGTGGTTTTTGTTTGTTGTTGTTTTTGTTTTGGGTTGCGTCCTCTTTTTCCCGTTTGGGGGTGTGACTGTTTTTGATGCCAGTTTTGGTGTCTTTTTGTTAGGTCAGGCTTGTTCTGATTCGAATTCACCTGTCTGCTTTGCAGGTTGGGTTGTTTTTGTTTGGAGAGTTTGATTCTGGCTCAGGACGAACGCTGGCGGCGTGCTTAACACATGCAAGTCGAACGGAAAGGCCCTTTCGGGGGTACTCGAGTGGCGAACGGGTGAGTAACACGTGGGTGATCTGCCCTGCACTTTGGGATAAGCCTGGGAAACTGGGTCTAATACCGAATACACCTCATGGGATGCATGTTTTGTGGGGGAAAGCTTTTGCGGTGTGGGATGGGCCCGCGGCCTATCAGCTTGTTGGTGAGGTTACGGCTCACCAAGGCGACGACGGGTAGCCGGCCTGAGAGGGTGTCCGGCCACACTGGGACTGAGATACGGCCCAGACTCCTACGGGAGGCAGCAGTGGGGAATATTGCACAATGGGCGCAAGCCTGATGCAGCGACGCCGCGTGAGGGATGACGGCCTTCGGGTTGTAAACCTCTTTCGCCAGGGACGAAGCGCGAGTGACGGTACCTGGAGAAGAAGCACCGGCCAACTACGTGCCAGCAGCCGCGGTAATACGTAGGGTGCGAGCGTTGTCCGGAATTACTGGGCGTAAAGAGCTCGTAGGTGGTTTGTCGCGTTGTTCGTGAAAACTCACAGCTTAACTGTGGGCGTGCGGGCGATACGGGCAGACTTGAGTACTGCAGGGGAGACTGGAATTCCTGGTGTAGCGGTGGAATGCGCAGATATCAGGAGGAACACCGGTGGCGAAGGCGGGTCTCTGGGCAGTAACTGACGCTGAGGAGCGAAAGCGTGGGGAGCGAACAGGATTAGATACCCTGGTAGTCCACGCCGTAAACGGTGGGTACTAGGTGTGGGTTTCCTTCCTTGGGATCCGTGCCGTAGCTAACGCATTAAGTACCCCGCCTGGGGAGTACGGCCGCAAGGCTAAAACTCAAAGAAATTGACGGGGGCCCGCACAAGCGGCGGAGCATGTGGATTAATTCGATGCAACGCGAAGAACCTTACCTGGGTTTGACATGCACAGGACGTGCCTAGAGATAGGTATTCCCTTGTGGCCTGTGTGCAGGTGGTGCATGGCTGTCGTCAGCTCGTGTCGTGAGATGTTGGGTTAAGTCCCGCAACGAGCGCAACCCTTGTCTCATGTTGCCAGCACGTAATGGTGGGGACTCGTGAGAGACTGCCGGGGTCAACTCGGAGGAAGGTGGGGATGACGTCAAGTCATCATGCCCCTTATGTCCAGGGCTTCACACATGCTACAATGGCCGGTACAAAGGGCTGCGATGCCGTGAGGTGGAGCGAATCCTTTCAAAGCCGGTCTCAGTTCGGATCGGGGTCTGCAACTCGACCCCGTGAAGTCGGAGTCGCTAGTAATCGCAGATCAGCAACGCTGCGGTGAATACGTTCCCGGGCCTTGTACACACCGCCCGTCACGTCATGAAAGTCGGTAACACCCGAAGCCGGTGGCCTAACCCCTTGTGGGAGGGAGCCGTCGAAGGTGGGATCGGCGATTGGGACGAAGTCGTAACAAGGTAGCCGTACCGGAAGGTGCGGCTGGATCACCTCCTTTCTAAGGAGCACCACGAGACTTGAGCCCGCCCGCATCGTGTGGGGGTTCGGTGACTTGAGCGATTCGTGAAGATGGCCTGTTCTCTGTAGTGGAGGCGGGTCTGGTGCACAACAACAGGCGTACTTGCTGGTGGGGAAACATCGGTGGGGGATTGCCAGACACACTATTGGGCTTTGAGACAACAAGCCCGCGGCCCGGTCCTCGTTGGGGGGTTTGGTGCCGGCCTTCATGTCCTCCGAGGTTTGGTGGGGGTGGGGGTCTTGTTGTTGCCCTGCTTTGGTGGTGGGGTGTGGTGTTTGATTTGTGGATAGTGGTTGCGAGCATCTAGATGGCGGCTTGCGCGAAAGGGTTCACCCTTTGGGGTGGGTTTTTTTGTGTGGGTGGTCGTCTGATATTGCAATTTTGTTGATCTCAAATTTTTTTGAGTGACTCATTTTTTGGTTTTGTGTTGTAAGTGTTTAAGGGCGCATGGTGGATGCCTTGGCACTGGGAGCCGATGAAGGACGTGGGAGGCTGCGATATGCCTCGGGGAGCTGTCAACCGAGCGTGGATCCGAGGATGTCCGAATGGGGAAACCCGGCACGAGTGATGTCGTGTCACCCGTCACTGAATACATAGGTGGCGGGGGGGAACGCGGGGAAGTGAAACATCTCAGTACCCGTAGGAAGAGAAAACAAAAGTGATTCCGTGAGTAGTGGCGAGCGAAAGCGGAGGATGGCTAAACCGTGTGCATGTGATACCCGGCGGGGGTTGTGTGTGCGGTGTTGTGGGGCGTTTCTTCTCTCATCCGCCGATGAGGGCAGGAGTTAAAAACTGTTGGGTTAGTGGAAGTGGTCTGGGATGGCCTGCCGTAGAGGGTGAGAGCCCCGTAGACGAAAACTTGACAGCTCCTGTGGAATGTTTTCCCCGAGTAGCAGCGGGCCCGTGGAATCTGCTGTGAATCTGCCGGGACCACCCGGTAAGCCTGAATACTTCCCAGTGACCGATAGCGGATTAGTACCGTGAGGGAATGGTGAAAAGTACCCCGGGAGGGGAGTGAAATAGTACCTGAAACCGTGCGCTTACAATCCGTCAGAGCCTTCGTGTTAAAGCGTGGGGTGATGGCGTGCCTTTTGAAGAATGAGCCTGCGAGTCAGGGACATGTCGCGAGGTTAACCCGTGTGGGGTAGCCGTAGCGAAAGCGAGTCTGAATAGGGCGTATCCAATCCGTAGGGGTTGGTGTAGTGGTGTGTTCTGGACCCGAAGCGGAGTGATCTACCCATGGCCAGGGTGAAGCAGCAGTAAGATGTTGTGGAGGCCCGAACCCACTTAGGTTGAAGACTGAGGGGATGAGCTGTGGGTAGGGGTGAAAGGCCAATCAAACTCCGTGATAGCTGGTTCTCCCCGAAATGCATTTAGGTGCAGCGTCGCAGTGTTCGTGTCGGAGGTAGAGCTACTGGATGGCCGATGGGCCTCACAAGGTTACTGACGTCAGCCAAACTCCGAATGCCGACACGGTGTAATGCGGCAGTGAGACGGCGGGGGATAAGCTCCGTGCGTCGAGAGGGAAACAGCCCAGATCGCCGGCTAAGGCCCCTAAGCGTGTGCTAAGTGGAAAAGGATGTGCAGTCGCGAAGACAACCAGGAGGTTGGCTTAGAAGCAGCCACCCTTGAAAGAGTGCGTAATAGCTCACTGGTCAAGTGATTGTGCGCCGATAATGTAGCGGGGCTCAAGCACACCGCCGAAGCCGCGGCAGCCACCTTGTGTGGCTGGGTAGGGGAGCGTCCTGCATCCGGTGAAGCCACAGAGTGATCTAGTGGTGGAGGGTGTGGGAGTGAGAATGCAGGCATGAGTAGCGATAAGGCAAGTGAGAACCTTGCCCGCCGAAAGACCAAGGGTTCCTGGGGCAGGCCAGTCCGCCCAGGGTGAGTCGGGACCTAAGGCGAGGCCGACAGGCGTAGTCGATGGACAACGGGTTGATATTCCCGTACCCGTGTGTGTGCGTCCCTGATGAATCAGCGGTACTAACCGCCCAAAACCGGATTCACCAATCACCTTCGGGTGTGCGGGTTTCCGGGGCTGCGCGGGACCTTCGCTGGTAGTAGTCAAGCGATGGGGTGACGCAGGAAGGTAGCCGTACCAGTCAGTGGTAATACTGGGGTAAACCTGTAGGGAGAAACCTAGGTAAATCCGGGTTTCATATAATCCTGAGAGGTGATGCATAGCCGATTGAGGCGAATTCGGTGATCCTATGCTGTCAAGAAAAGCCTCTAGCGAGTCCACACACGGCCCGTACCCCAAACCAACACAGGTGGTCAGGTAGAGAATACCGAGGCGTACGAGTGAACTATGGTTAAGGAACTCGGCAAAATGCCCCCGTAACTTCGGGAGAAGGGGGACCCCCACACCGTCATGGCCTTCGCGGCCGGCAGCGGGAGGGGGTGGCACAAACCAGTGAGAAGCGACTGTTTACTAAAAACACAGGTCCGTGCGAAGTCGCAAGACGATGTATACGGACTGACGCCTGCCCGGTGCTGGAAGGTTAAGAGGACCGGTTAACCCTTTCGGGGGTGAAGCTGAGAATTTAAGCCCCAGTAAACGGCGGTGGTAACTATAACCATCCTAAGGTAGCGAAATTCCTTGTCGGGTAAGTTCCGACCTGCACGAATGGCGTAACGACTTCTCAACTGTCTCAACCATAGACTCGGCGAAATTGCATTACGAGTAAAGATGCTCGTTACGCGCGGCAGGACGAAAAGACCCCGGGACCTTCACTACAACTTGGTATTGGTGCTCGATACGGTTTGTGTAGGATAGGTGGGAGACTGTGAAACCGACACGCCAGTGTGGGTGGAGTCGTTGTTGAAATACCACTCTGATCGTATTGGGCCTCTAACCTCGAACCGTATATCCGGTTCAGGGACAGTGCCTGGTGGGTAGTTTAACTGGGGCGGTTGCCTCCTAAAAAGTAACGGAGGCGCCCAAAGGTTCCCTCAACCTGGACGGCAATCAGGTGTTGAGTGTAAGTGCACAAGGGAGCTTGACTGCGAGACGTACATGTCAAGCAGGGACGAAAGTCGGGACTAGTGATCCGGCACCCCCGAGTGGAAGGGGTGTCGCTCAACGGATAAAAGGTACCCCGGGGATAACAGGCTGATCTTCCCCAAGAGTCCATATCGACGGGATGGTTTGGCACCTCGATGTCGGCTCGTCGCATCCTGGGGCTGGAGCAGGTCCCAAGGGTTGGGCTGTTCGCCCATTAAAGCGGCACGCGAGCTGGGTTTAGAACGTCGTGAGACAGTTCGGTCTCTATCCGCCGCGCGCGTCAGAAGCTTGAGGAAACCTGTCCCTAGTACGAGAGGACCGGGACGGACGAACCTCTGGTACACCAGTTGTCCCACCAGGGGCACCGCTGGATAGCCACGTTCGGACAGGATAACCGCTGAAAGCATCTAAGCGGGAAACCCCCTCCAAGACCAGGCTTCTCACCCATTAAGTGGGATAAGGCCCCCCGCAGACCACGGGATCGATAGACCAGACCTAGAAGACTAGTAATAGCCGCAGGGAACTGGCACTAACCGGCCGAAAACTTACAACAACCCCAAAACCTCGCAACCACACCACACCAAAGAATCAACCACGATTCACACCCCACCACCAAAAAACACTTCCCCCAACACACCGGGGGACACAATAAAGTGAATAGAGTTACGGCGGTCCATAGCGGCAGGGAAACGCCCGGACCCATCCCGAACCCGGAAGCTAAGCCTACCAGCGCCGATGATACTACCCACACGGGTGGAAAAGTAGGACACCGCCGAACACAAATTGG
>NZ_JACKSH010000088.1 GCF_025821625.1 Mycolicibacterium pyrenivorans | reverse complement strand
AAGGATGCGGTGAGTGAGCTGACGGGTGGCCGGGGCGTCGATGTGGTTCTCGATCCGGTGGGTGGCGATCGGTTCACGGACTCCCTCCGGTCGCTGGCACCGGGTGGTCGACTCTTGGTGGTGGGATTCACCGGTGGCGATATCCCGACGGTGAAGGTGAACCGGCTGCTGCTCAACAACGTCGACGCGGTGGGTGTCGGCTGGGGTGCGTGGGCCATGACCCACCCGGGCTACCTCGCCGAGCAATGGGAGGAACTGGAGCCGCTGCTGGCGTCCGGTGCCATCATCCCGCCGGCACCCGAGGCGTATCCGCTGGAGCGCGCCGCGGATGCCATCGCGTCGCTGGAAAACCGTTCGGCCAAGGGCAAAGTAGTCGTCACGGTGCGCTGACCGGCAGCACCAGCCGAGACTGCCCGCCGTCGCCGTGCGCGACGGTGTGTACGGACGGCACCATCCGGGTGGCGGTGGCCAGCGGATCGCCGGTCCCGAGATTTCTGGCGAACCGTGGGAAACAGCCACCGGCGATCAGCAGCCGGATCCGGTGGCCGGCGGCGAATCGGTACGCAGTCGCGTCGAGCTCGAGGCGCAGCCGCGCCTCCGGGGTGTCAGCCGCGGTGAGCCGCAGGTATCCATCGGTGACATTTGTCGAATGTCCGTCGGGCGCAACGTCGCTGATCCGAACGAACACGTCGGCGTGCGGGTTGTCGGTGCGGTGGTCCAGTTCGACGTAGGGCGTACCGATGACGTCGAGATCCGCGGGCAGC
>NZ_JACKSH010000087.1 GCF_025821625.1 Mycolicibacterium pyrenivorans | reverse complement strand
GGCGGAGCCAGCGGAACGAACCCGTGACCGCCGCCACCATGCCCCGGCCCGCCATACCCCGGTCCACCGTGGCCGTGTCCACCATGGCCGTGTCCACCCCCGTGCGGCCGGTTGAAGCCGTAGTCGACGCTCGGGCCGGACCCCGGTGCCGCCAGCGCTGCAGCGGGGACCACACCGGCGCCCAGTGCGAGTCCGCCGGCGACGGCAACGGCGCCGATCAGCACACGAGTCGGACGAGGCACCTTTCGGTTTCGGATCATGTCGGGTCTTCCTTTCAGAGAATTCCACATGGGCGGCCGCCACATTGCGGCTGCACACCCCGTTTGTGCTCCAGACCGCTGCGCGCTCCGAAATCATCGGTAGCCCAGTGGGATACGCACATCGCGAGCAACGGCCTTGGCCTGACCGGTGCGGCTGGGTCGGCGCACCGGTACACGCACTGTTCATCGTTGAACCTCA
>NZ_JACKSH010000086.1 GCF_025821625.1 Mycolicibacterium pyrenivorans | reverse complement strand
AGCCTGACCCGCGAACACACCAAACCCGCCGTGGCACCCACGGCAACACCGACGCGCCCACACCCAGCGCACCTCACCTCTATTTTCGGATTAGCAGGCTCGCACTCCCACTTCTGCTGCCGGAATGCAATTCCGGCAGCAGAAGTCCTACCTCGCTCGGTGCTGGATTCTCGCTCGTTACCTCGCTCGGTGCTGGATTCTCGCTCGTTACCTCGCTCGGTGCTGGATTCTCGCTCGTTACCTCGCTCGGCGGGCCAGCCGCTCGGAGTCCGAGATCAGCACGCTCTTGCCCTCCAGGCGGATCCAGCCGCGGTGGGCGAAGTCGGCGAGCGCCTTGTTGACCGTCTCGCGGGACGCCCCGACAAGCTGCGCGATCTCTTCCTGTGTCAGGTCGTGCGTCACCCGCAGCGCGCCGCCCTCCTGCGTGCCGAACCGCTGTGCGAGCTGCAGCAGCTGCTTGGCCACGCGGCCGGGCACGTCGGTGAAGATGAGGTCGGCGAGGTTGTTGTTGGTGCGGCGCAGTCGGCGGGCGAGGACCCGCAGCAGCTGCTCGGCGATCTCGGGCCGGTCGGCGATCCACGCCCGCAGCGCCTCGCGGTCCATCGAAACGGCCCGCACCTCGGTGATGGTGGTGGCGCTCGACGTGCGCGGTCCCGGGTCGAAGATCGACAGCTCGCCGAACATGTCGGACGGGCCCATGATCGTGAGCAGGTTCTCGCGGCCGTCCGGGGAGCGGCGGCCGATCTTCACCTTCCCGGAGATGATGATGTACAGCCGGTCGCCGGGCTCGCCTTCGGCGAACACCGTGTGCCCACGGGGGAAGTCGACTGGTTGCAGCTGCTTGGTCAGCGCTGAAACGGCGCTGGGTTCCACCCCCTGGAAGATTCCGGCCCTGGCCAGGATCTCGTCCACGTTGCCCCTCTTAAAGCTGTTCGGTGATAAGACATGCGCAAGCCGACCTCGAGTCAGATCGTCTGATCAGTCTAGAGGTACGCCCTGCCGACGTTGTCGGCCATTGAGCCGCCATCGTGACCTGCCCACGCTACACAGGATTGGCGTGCCGGGTCTGCTGAAACTCGGGATTCGCATCCTGATGGACCCGGTGATGGATGTACTGCCGTGTCGGCAAACCACGGGCGGGAATGTGCTCGCCGAGTTCGCCCGCCGTGGAACTCTGCTCGTCCAGCCGTCGGCGAAGGCCGTGCATGGCGGTGCCCATCCCGTCCCGCGCGAGCGCGTCGACGTCGCTGGCCTCGGCCTGGTCGAGAAACCCGGCGACGTCGGCCGCGGAGATGGAGTCCCGGCGCAGGCTCGACTCGACGCGCTCGAGACCGAAGGTCGCCAGCATCAGCAACCCCGGAATCAGCGCAACGAGCAACCACGACACAAGGCTGAAGTAAACACGGCCAAGGTCTCGGCAGGATCACGAATCGTCGTCGGTAAGAACTGATCCAGCGCTCGGCGCGTCGCACCCCCTCAGTAGGCTGGCGTGGTGACTGTGGGTGATACGTCGGCACGCGGATCGAGCGACGCGAAACCGGCGCGAAGGGCGCCGGCCCGCAAGTCGGCGGGCAAGTGGGATCAGGAGACCCGTCTCGGTCTGGTCCGCCGCGCCCGCCGGATGAACCGCGCGCTGGCGCAGGCCTTTCCACACGTGTACTGCGAGCTCGACTTCACCAATCCGCTCGAGCTCACCGTCGCGACGATCCTATCTGCGCAGAGCACCGACAAGCGGGTCAACCTCACCACCCCCGCGTTGTTCGCGAAGTACCGCACCGCCCTCGACTACGCCAAGGCCGACCGCGCCGAACTCGAGGAACTCATCCGGCCCACCGGGTTCTTCCGCAACAAGGCCACCGCGCTCATCCGGCTGGGCCAGGAGCTGACCGAGCGGTTCGGCGGCCAGGTGCCTGCCACCCTCGACGAACTCGTGACCCTGCCCGGCGTGGGCCGCAAGACCGCCAACGTCATCCTCGGCAACGCGTTCGACATCCCGGGCATCACCGTCGACACCCACTTCGGCAGGCTCGTCCGGCGCTGGCGCTGGACGGCGCAGGAAGATCCCGTCAAGGTCGAGCACGCGATCGGCGAACTCATCGAGCGCAGCGAGTGGACGCTGCTGAGCCACCGGGTGATCTTCCACGGGCGGCGCGTCTGCCATGCCCGCAAGCCCGCGTGCGGCGTCTGCGTACTCGCCAAGGACTGTCCCTCGTTCGGGCTCGGCCCCACCGACCCGTTGATCGCCGCCGCGCTGGTCAAGGGCCCCGAGACCGAGCACCTGCTCGCCCTGGCCGGGCTCTAGGCGTTCGTCGCCGGACTTTGAGATGAGCACGTCGGCCCGCTGGAGCATCGTCGCGATGGTGGTCGTCATCGCGCTGGGCGTGGCGCTGTGGTCCGAGCTCGGCGCCGACGACGACACCCGATCGTCGTCGCCGGACTCCGTCTCCGCCCGTGACCGCCGCGACGCCGACACCACCGAGGCGCTCGCGGGACCCCGCGCCCGCGCGGACCTGCAACCCTGCCCGGGACCAGGCTCCGGGCCAGGTCCCGAGCCGTTGCGCGGCATCGTGCTGGAATGCGCCGGCGACGGATCGCGGGTCGACGTCGCCGCAGCGGTGGCCGGCCGGCCCACCGTGTTGAACCTGTGGGCGTACTGGTGCGGCCCGTGCGCGGAGGAACTGCCCGCGATGGCCGAGTACCAGCGGCGCGTCGGGCCCGCGGTGACGGTGCTGACAGTGCATCAGGACGAGAACGAGACCGCGGCGTTGCTACGCCTGGCCGAACTCGGGGTGCGCCTGCCCACCCTGCAGGACGGGCGGAGAACCATCGCCGCAGCACTGCGGGTGCCCAACGTCATGCCGGCAACGGTGGTGCTTCGCGCTGACGGTACCGTTGCCGAGATCCTGCCTCGGTCGTTCGCCACCGCCGAGGAAATCGCCGAAGCGGTCGGTCCTCAGATAGGAGTGGCTCAGCGATGGGCGAATTGACCCCCTCCGCGGCACCGCCATGGCTGGCGCCGCTGGTCACGCGTCCCGACGCCGTCAAGAGCGCCTACCGTCGCCGGGTGCCCGCCGAGGTGCTCGCCGCGCTGTCCGCCGCCAACGCGACCGCCGCGATGACGGGAGCGCGCCGCGACGCCGCCGTTCTTGTGTTGTTCTCCGGGCCGGCGGACGGTGCGCCGGGCACCCTGCCCGAAGACGCTGACCTGCTCGTCACCGTGCGCGCCTCGACGCTGAGACACCACGCCGGGCAGGCCGCCTTCCCCGGCGGTGCGGCAGATCCCGGTGACGACGGACCCGTCCACACCGCGCTGCGCGAGGCCACCGAGGAGACCGGGATAGACGCCACCCGCCTGCACCCGCTGGCGACGCTCGAACGGATGTTCATCCCGCCCTCGGGTTTCCACGTCGTGCCGGTGCTCTCGTACTCACCGGACCCGGGCCCGGTCGCCGTCGTCGACTCCTCCGAGACGGCGTTGGTCGCGCGGGTCCCGGTACGCGCGTTCGTCAACCCGGAGAACCGGATCATGGTGTACCGCAGGGAGAACACCCGCCGCAGCGCCGGCCCGGCGTTCCTGCTCAACGAGATGGTGGTGTGGGGATTCACCGGGCAGATCATCGCCGCGATGCTCGACGTCGCGGGCTGGGCGCAGCCGTGGGACACCGACAACGTCCGCGAACTCAGCGATGCAATGGCGGTCCTGGACAGCCAGGGCAGCTACGGTGATGCCCAACTATGACACCGTCGCAGTGGCTCGATATAGCCATTCTCGCCGTCGCGATCATCGCCGCCGTCTCCGGCTGGCGGTCAGGCGCGCCGGGTTCCCTGCTCGCCCTGGTCGGAGTCGTCCTCGGCGCGGTCGCGGGAGTTCTGCTCGCCCCGCACGTGGTCGACCACATCAGCGGTCCCCGCACCAAACTGTTCGTCACGCTGTTCCTGATCCTGGCGCTGGTGGTGGTCGGCGAGATCGCAGGCGTCGTGCTCGGCAGGGCGGTGCGCGGTGCGATCCGCAACCCCACGCTGCGCGTGTTCGACTCCGTCGTCGGCGTGGCACTGCAGCTGGTCCTCGTGCTGACGGCGTCGTGGCTGCTCGGCACCGCGCTGACGTCCTCTCCGCAGCCCAATCTGTCCGCGGCGGTTCGCGATTCGAAGGTGATCGCCGAGGTCGACGCGGTGGCGCCGGACTGGCTCAGGTCGGTGCCCAACCGGTTGTCGGCGCTGTGGGAGACAGCCGGGCTGCACGACGTGCTCAAGCCGTTCGGGCCGACCGAGGTCGCCTCGGTCGACCCGCCGGACGCGTCGCTGGCCTCATCGGCGGTGGTCGAGTTGACCCGCCCGAGCGTGGTGAAGGTCCGCGGGGTGGCACCGAGTTGCCAGAAGGTGCTCGAAGGCAGCGGCTTCGTGGTGGCGCCGAACCGGGTGATGTCCAACGCGCACGTCGTCGCCGGTTCCGAGAGCGTGACCGTCGAGGTGGATGGTCAGACCTACGACGCGGGCGTCGTCTCCTACGACCCCAATGCCGACATCTCCATCCTCGACGTGCCCGACCTGCCGTCCGCGCCGCTGCAGTTCCTGGATGGGGAGGCCCCGGCAGGCACCGACGGCATCGTGATGGGGTATCCCGGCGGCGGCGACTTCACGGCGACCCCGTCGCGCGTCCGCGAGATCATCGAGCTCAACGGGCCCGACATCTACCGCACCACCACCGTGACCCGCGAGGTCTACACCATCAGAGGCACTGTGAAGCAGGGCAATTCGGGCGGACCGATGGTCAACCGCAGCGGCAAGGTACTCGGCGTGGTGTTCGGCGCCGCGGTCGACGACGTCGATACCGGCTTCGTGCTGACCGCCGACGAGGTGGCGCGGCAGATGGCCAGGGTCGGCAACGTCGAACGGGTCGCCACCGGCACGTGCATCAGCTAGCCGGCCGCGCGTACACCTGCTTCAGGAACCGTGACAGCTGCTCGTTGACGGTCTGCGGAGCTTCCTCGTGGCCGAAATGCCCGGCGCCGTCGATCGAGACGAATCGGCCGTGCGGCGCGTACTGCTGCGTTCGATGCACCGGGTCGGCCAGCACGTAAGGGTCGGCGTCGCCGCGCAGATGAAGTACCGGGATCGACAGCGGCCGTTTCATCGAGCGCATGAAGCGACGGCCCTCACCGCGCAACTGGCTCCGCACCGCCCACCGCTGGTACTCCAGCGCCGAGTGCGCCGCCGACGGGATCTGAATGGCCCGCCGCAGGTGGCCGATGGTCTCCGAGAAGTCCTCACTGGCCTGCCATTTGGCGCTGGAACGGCTGCGCACCAGATTCTCCAGTTCGGCGCCGTCATGCCTTGTCAATGCCCGCTCGGGCCACACCGGCAGCTGGTAGCGCACCATCGACGGCAACAACGCCCGGCCTTGATCGAGACGGGTCATCGCCGAGGCGCGCAGCGCAGCCGGGTGAGGAGAGCTGACCAGCGCGATCGCGTGCACCGCCCTCGGGTGCAGGACCGAGGTGGCCCAGCAGACCAGCCCGCCGTCGGCGTGACCGACCAGCGTGGCGGAGGTGTGCCCCAGCGCGCGCACCAGACCGGCCGTGTCGCCGGCCAGCGTCCACCCGTCATAGCCGCGCGGCGGCTTGTCGCTGCCCCCGTAGCCGCGCAGGTCGACGGCCACCACCCGGGCGCCGGTCAGGCCCTTGAGCTGGTGTCGCCAGGACCACCAGAACGAGCCGAAACCGTGCAGCAGGATGACCAGGGGCCGGGCCGTCAGCGGTATCGACGGGTCGTCGTCGCTCACCCGTCGCTCGGCCTCGACGACGTGAAACCGAATCCCGTTGGCGTGCACATCCAGGTGGCGCCACGGTCCGCCGATGCGCACTACCGACGGATCGGGCTGTGCCATTACCAGCCCGACGGGTCGGCGGTCGACGCCTGCTTACCGTCGGTCGCCGCGATCGCCTTGGCACCCTTGTCCGGGTGGGGCATCAGGGCCTCGGGGATCTCCTTGACCGATTCGATGGTCTTCTGCGGTCCGCGGATCCGTCTGACCTTGAGGTAGCCGACCAGCGCCAGCACCGCGGTGACGACCACCATGATGCCGAACACGATGAGGAATGCAGCCCAGCGCCACAGCCAGCTGTCCAGCAGCTCGGCGACGAAGAAGAAGAAGAAGAACGTCGAGTAGAACAGCACCACCAGCGCCAGGATGAAGAAGACGCTGCCGGTCAGGCCCTTCTTCACGTCGCGGGTGATCTCGGCCTTGGCGAGCTCCACCTCGGCGCGCACCAGCGTCGACACCTGGGCGGTGGCATCCTTGACCAGATCGCCGATGGACGGGTCGGGCTTGGCCGCGTGCGGGTCCACCAGTGGTATCGATGTCACGGTGGTCGGCACGCCATTCCTGCGATCGCTCACGGAAACTTCCTTCCCGCCTCTGCTATCAAGTCGCGGTCCATATCGCGGTTCATGTTGCCACGTGGCGTCGCGCTAAACGATTCCGCCCGACGATAGACTGACCGGGCTCCTTGCCAGGCGGGTCGGGCACGTCGATTGGGGATTGATTCTTGAGGACAAGTGGCCGGCCTCGTGGCCTGAGCCTGGCTGTTCGCGCTGTGTTCGTGGTGCTGGCCGCCGTCATGATGTCCAGCGCCGTCGCTCCAGCGCACGCCGATGTCCCGGTCACGCTCGGGGGTGGCTCCGGCCTCGTCGTCAACGGCGAGACCCTGTGCACGCTGACGGCCATCGGCACCGACAACCGCGGCAGCCTGATCGGCTTCACCTCCGCTCACTGTGGCGGCCCTGGTGCGGTGGTCGCCGCGGAGGGTGCCGAGAGCGCCGGGGCCGTCGGCACGATGGTCGCCGGTAATGACGGCCTCGACTATGCGGTGATCCAGTTCGACCCGGCCAAGGTCAACCCCGTCAGTTCCGTCAGCGGCTTCCGCATCGACGGTCTGGGCCCGGACCCCAGCTTCGGCGACGTGGCCTGCAAGCTCGGACGCACCACCGGCTATTCGTGCGGCGTCACCTGGGGGCCCGGCGAGCAGCCCGGCACGATCGTCAACCAGGTCTGCGGCCAGCCCGGGGACTCCGGGGCGCCGGTGACGGTGAACAACAGGCTCGTCGGCATGATCCACGGGGCGTTCTCCGAGGAGTTGCCGACGTGCGTGATCAAGTTCATCCCGCTGCACACACCCGCGGTCACGATGTCGTTCAACACCCAGCTCGCCGACATCACGGCCAAGGGCCGGCCGGGCAGCGGCTTCGTCCCGGTCGGAGCGAGGTAAACCGGGGTGGGCTACTTGCTGGCGCGGATCGCCTCGAACACGCTGGGATCCACCAACGTCGACGTGTCGCCCAGCTCGCGGCCCTCGGCCACGTCACGAAGCAGCCGGCGCATGATCTTGCCGCTGCGCGTCTTCGGCAGTTCCGGCACCACGTGGATCTCCCGCGGCTTGGCGATCGGGGAGATCTCCCGGGACACCTCGGAGCGCAGTTCGTCGACCATCTGCTCGTGTGACATCTCGGCGTGGTGGGACTTGAGGATGACGAAGGCGCAGATCGCCTGACCGGTGTGATCGTCGGTGGCGCCGACGACGGCCGCCTCGGCCACCCCGGAGTGTCCGACGAGCGCGGACTCCACCTCGGCGGTGGAGATCCGGTGACCGGAGATGTTCATCACGTCGTCGATGCGGCCCAGCACCCAGATCTCGCCGTCGCTGCCGTAGCGGGCACCGTCACCGGCGAAGTACCAGCCCTGCTCGGCGAACCGTGACCAGTAGGTTTCCTGGAACCGCTCGGGATCGCCCCAGATGCCGCGCAGCATCGCCGGCCAGGGCTTGTCGAGCACCAGGTATCCGGTCACATGCTCACCGTGGTCGGGGCTGGGCTCGAGCTGGTTGCCGTCGTCGTCGACGATCTTGGCCGAGATGCCGGGAAGCGGGCGCATCGCCGAACCGGGCTTGCAGTTGGTCACCCCGGGCAGCGGCGAGATCATCGCCGCACCGGTCTCGGTCTGCCACCAGGTGTCCACGACCGGGGTCTTGTCGCCGCCGAACACCAGGCGGTACCACCGCCACGCCTCCGGGTTGATCGGCTCACCCACCGAGCCCAGCAACCGAATGCTCGACAGATCGTGTTCGAAGGCGAGCTCGCGGCCCCACTTCATGAACGTCCGCACGACCGTTGGGGCGGTGTAATAGATTGTCACACCGTACTTTTCGATGACCTGGAAGTGCCGGTGCTCGTCGGGTGAGGCCGGCGTGCCCTCGTAGACGACCTGTGTGACGCCGTTGGCCAGCGGTCCGTACACGATGTAGGTGTGCCCGGTGACCCAGCCGATGTCGGCGGTACACCAGTACACGTCGGAGTCCGGTTTGACGTCGAAGACGTTGTAGACGGTGTAGGCCGCCTGGGTCAGGTAGCCACCCGAGGTGTGCATGATGCCCTTGGGCTTGCCCGTGGTGCCCGACGTGTAGAGCAGGAACAGCGGATGTTCGGAGTCGAACGCCTCCGGCTCGTGGTCGGTGGAGGCCTTCGGAACGGTCTCGTCCCACCACAGGTCGCGGCCCTCGGTCCACGGCACGTCGATGCCGGTGCGGCGCACCACCAGCACGTGCTCGACGGGGCTGTTGTCGCCGAGACCCTCGATGGCATCGTCCACACCGGCCTTCAGCGGCGCCGCCTTGCCGCGGCGGAACTGCCCGTCGGTGGTGATGACCAGCTTGGCCTCGGCGTCCTCGATCCGGGCCTTCAGCGCCGAGGCGGAGAACCCGGCGAACACCACGGAGTGCATCGCGCCGAGCCGCGCGCAGGCCAGCATCGCGATGATGGCCTCGGGCACCATCGGCATGTAGATGGCGACGCGGTCGCCGGAGCGCAGACCGAGCTCGGCGAGCGTGTTGGCCGCCTGGCAGACCTCGTCCTTGAGCTGCGCATAGGTGATGTCGCGTGCGTCACCGACCGGTTCGCCCTCCCAGTGGATGGCGACGCGGTCCCCGTTGCCGGCCTCCACGTGCCGATCCACACAGTTGTAGGCGACGTTGAGTCTGCCGCCGACGAACCACTTGGCGACGGGGGCCTCCGACCAGTCGAGCACCTCGGTGAACGGTGTCTCCCAGCTCAGGCGGTTGGCCTGGTCGGCCCAGAACGCCAACCGGTCGGCCTCCGCCGCGTCGTACAAAGCCTCTGTCGCGTTGGCGTTCTCGGTGAACTCGGGGGCCGGCGGGAACGAAGACTGGACTTCGGTGTGCGTCTCGGTCATGACTGTGAGCGTAGTCACCGAAGGTTGCATCAGCGTTGGCAACTCACAAGACGGTAGTCAGGCGGTACATGGCGCGCGACGAGCGTCGTAGCTGACGGGTCCAGCGGTCCGCTAGCGTGTCCTGGCGTGACTGGTGGTGAGCGCGGATGACGGCCGACGGCTCAGATCCCGGGGATCTCCTGGCGCCGTTGTCCCGGCTCCCGGGCGTCACGCAGGCGGGCGACGAGGCGCGTGAGGCGCTCGGACGGGCTCACCGCCATCGCGTCAATCTGCGCGGCTGGCCGAAGACGGCTGCGGAGGCGTCGCTGCGGGCGGCCCGCGCGTCCTCCGTACTCGACGGCGGACCCCTGCAGTTCTCGAGCGGTGACGCCGACGGCACCGGCAGCGATCCGGTGCTCGCGGGGGCGTTGCGGGTTGCCGAGGCGCTCGAGGGTGGCGAAGGTGCACTTGTCGGGGTGTGGCGGCGGGCGCCGCTGCAGGCCATCGCCAAGCTGCACACCCTGGCCGCCGCGGATCTCGTCGACGCTGCGCAGCTGGGGCGGCCGCGCGCCGACGGCGACGTGGGGCGCAGGCTGGAGTTGCTCGCCGACATCGTGACCGGCGGTGCGCGGGTGCCGGCGCCGGTGCTGGCGGCGGTCGTCCACGGTGAGGTGCTGACACTGCAGCCTTTCGGCACCGCCGACGGTGTCGTCGCGCGCGCAGTGTCCAGGCTGGTGACGATCGCCAGCGGTCTGGACCCGCACGGTCTCGGGGTTCCCGAGGTGCACTGGATGCGGCGCTCCGGCGACTACCGGGCAGCGGCACGGGGTTTCGCGTCGGGGACACCCGAGGGCCTGGCGGCATGGCTGGTGCTCAGCGGCGAGGCGCTGCATGCCGGCGCGCGGGAGGCGCTGTCCATCGCCCAGTCGATGTCGTCGTGAGCGCGAGCGGCGAGAGTCCTCAGCAAAATGAAGCGGGCGACGCCCGAAGCAATTCGAAAATACTTCGGTTCGCCGCCCGCTAGCACGGATTCCGGTTACCAAGCGTGCTTGTCGAGGTTGCGTGGGTGGCCTCGGCGTTCTTGCGAACCGCTACGACTGCAGACCCCACCCAAAGGGCTGTCGTGGTCGTCCGATATTCGCAATTCCGCAGGCCCGCAACGCTTCTACCTATTCCGCGGTATGTGCTCCGCGTGGGTTCCGGGACCCGTGCCGGGTTGCCGAGATCGGGAGGTCGAACCTTCTCTTCCGGCTCGACCTTGGCCTCACCCGGCTTCCGTGTCTCCTTTGTACTACGTGACCTCAGTCACAGCAAGGGCCAATGGTCCCGCGATCCCGGATCGTTACGACGGCGGGCTGGCTACTACGAAGTAGCTTTCCTTCAGAACGCGAAGCGGCGCAGCAGCGTGTACGTCAGCGCCCCGGCCGCCAGCGCACTCACCCCGACCGCCGCGGTGGTGGCGACGGCCGCACCCGACGGAGCGGAGAACCGGTCGCGCAGCGAGACGGGTTTGGAGAAGGTCTGCACCGGCCAGCCGCGGGCAGCGGCTTCCTTCCGGAGCGTGCGATCGGGATTGACCACCGTCGGATGGCCCACGGCCTCAAGCATCGGGACGTCGGTGATCGAATCGGAGTAGGCATAGCAATGCTCGAGGGCGTAACCCTCACGGGCGGCCAGCGCGCGGATCGCCTCCACCTTGCCCTCGCCGTAGCAGTAGAAGGCGATCTCCCCGGTGTACTTTCCGTCCTCGACCACCATCCGGGTCGCCATCGCGTGGGTGGCGCCGAGCGCGCGGGCGATCGGCGCGACGATCTCCTCTCCCGAGGCCGAAACGACGACGACATCGCGACCGCACAGACGGTGGTCGGCGATGAGTTCGGCCGCCTCGGCGAAGACCAACGGGTCGACGATGTCGTGCAATGTCTCGCCGACGATCGACTTGACCTGCTCGACGTCCCAACCGGCACACATGTTCGTCAGATAGGAACGCATCCGGTCGATCTGGTCATGGTCGGCGCCGGACATCAGGAACAGGAATTGCGCGTAGGACGACTTGAGAACAGCCCGCCGATTGATTAGCCCTTGGCTGAAGAAGGGTTTGCTGAAAGCCAAAGTGCTCGATTTCGCGATCACTGTTTTGTCGAGATCGAAGAACGCCGCTGTGCGAATGGGGCGCTCGGTTTCGGCGGGCTTCCGGGGCGCTCTGGCAACCCCGGTGAAGGGGTCCGGTGAGGTCACAACGCCAGCATAAAGGTGTGATGGGTGACAAATTGCGGTAGATCGTACAAAATGGCAGTTCACGACACGTGTCTGGGACTGTAATCTTTCCCCGACTCGCCCCACTCGCCTGCATTTCGGTACTTGCGCCTGCCCGCTCTGGCGTGTGTATAGTGGGCATCACTCGGCTTATGCCGGGTGTGCATCAGCCCGACCCCCCGGGGCTGATACACGACGACCTCCGCCTCCTCCCCCCCTGGCGGGGGTCGTCCCTTTTGTGGGGTGTTTTCGCAAAGCGGATAGGTCCCCTGATCTAAATAAGTTGCGGAACGCTGTTTTCGGCGCGAATCGCCCGGAACCTCTGTCCACAAAGCCGCGGTGATCCCCAGATCACGGACACGCTCTTTACCGCGTCATCGGTCCCGCCCGAGGCTGGGTTCATGACGACCCCCGCAGGGATTCTCGCCGTGGTCGACGACCCGGCGCTCAACACCGACATCGACCGCGTCGTCGCCGCCGCCGGCCTGCGAATCGTGCGAACCAGTAACCCGTCGAGCCGCAAGGTGTGGACGAGCGCGGCCGCGATCCTCTTGGATTCCGCTGCCGCCAGGCGCTGCGCGGAGCGCGGCTTGCCACGCCGTGACCAGGTGTTACTCGTCTGCCACGCGCGACCCGGGCCAGCCGAGTGGGAGGCCGCCGTGGCCGTCGGCGCGCAACATGTTGTGATGTTGCCCACACAGGACCGCGATCTGATGGTGGCCCTCTCCGACGCCGCGGAGAGATCGTGCGACGGCGGCAGCCGGGGCGCTGTCGTGGCCGTCCTCGCAGGCCGGGGCGGCGCCGGAGCATCGGTGTTCGCGACCGCGCTGGCGCAGGCCGCCCCCGAATCGCTTCTGGTCGACGGGGATCCGTGGGGCGGCGGGCTGGATCTCGTCCTGGGCTCCGAGACGGCCCCCGGTCTGCGCTGGCCCGACCTCACGCTTGCGGGCGGGCGCCTGAGCTATCCGGCACTGCGCGAGGCGTTGCCGCGCCGGCACGGGGTGAGCCTGCTTTCGGGCAGTCGCGTGTTGTCTGGCGACGCCTCCAGCAACGACATCGGTGCGCTTGCCCTCGGCGCGGTCATCGACGCCGGAAGCCGGGCAGGAGTCACGGTCGTCTGCGATGTGGCCAGGCAGCCGACGCCGGCCACCGAGACAGCGCTGGCCGCCGCGGACCTCGTCGTGGTGATCACCACCGCCGATGTGCGCTCGTCCGCGGCGGCCGCGGCGACGGCGCGGTGGGCGTCGGCGGGCAATCCCAACACCGGCGTGGTGGTGCGCGGTCCGTCCCCGGGCGGCCTGCGGCCGGTCGACGTGGCCCGGATCGTGGGACTGCCGGTGCTGGCGTCGATGCGCCCGGAACCCGGTATCCGACCGCGCCTGGAGCGTGGCGGACTGACGCTCCGTCGGCGTTCGCCGCTTGCCGCCGCCGCCCGCAAGGTCCTCGGCGTCCTTCGCCAGAACCCACAGCTTGAACTCGTCACGGGGTCCGCGGCATGAGCACCTCACTGATCGATCGGGTGCGGGAGCGGCTCGCCGCGGAGGGAGCGCCGCTGCGGCCAAGCGTGGTCGCCGCGGCGATCCGCGCCGAGTCGGGTGGCGTACTCGGGGATACCGAGGTGCTGACCAGCCTGCATGAGTTGCAGACCGAGCTGGTCGGCGCGGGATTACTCGAACCGCTGCTGTCCGCTGCGGGCACCACCGATGTTCTTGTCACCGCCCCCGACGGCGTCTGGTTGGACGACGGCAACGGTTTGCGGCGAACCTCCGTACGGTTCGCTGACGAGGCGGCGGTGCGCCGGCTCGCGCAACGGTTGGCGTTGAGCGCGGGCCGCCGCCTCGACGAGGCCCAACCCTGGGTGGACGGACACCTCGACCATCTGGGCTCCGCCCGCACCGGCGGGGGCCTCACGGTGCGACTGCATGCGGTGTTGCCGCCGATCGCTGCGGCGGGGACGTGCCTGTCACTGCGTGTCCTGCGGCCGGCCACCCAGGACCTCGATGCGCTCGTCGGCACGGGTGCGATCGACGTCGAGGCGGCCAAGCTGCTGCGCGACATCATCGACGCCCGGCTGGCATTCGTCGTCTCCGGCGGCACGGGCGCGGGCAAGACGACACTCCTGGCCGCCCTGCTCGGCGCCGTCAGCGCCGACGAGCGCGTCGTGTGCGTGGAGGATGCCGCTGAGTTGGCACCCACGCATCCGCATCTGGTCAAGCTCGTCGCCCGCTGCGCCAATGTCGAGGGGGTCGGCGAGGTGACCGTGCGTGACCTGGTCAAGCAGGCGTTGCGGATGCGGCCCGACCGGATCGTCATCGGCGAGGTTCGCGGCGCGGAGGTCGTCGACCTGCTCGCCGCCCTCAACACCGGGCACGACGGCGGCGCGGGCACGGTGCACGCCAACAGTCCCGCGGAGGTGCCCGCACGGTTCGAGGCGCTGGCCGCGCTCGGCGGGCTCGATCGCGCCGCGCTGCACAGCCAACTCGCCGCGGCCATCCAGGTGGTCCTGCACGTCACCCGGGACCGGACGGGACGGCGTCGCCTGAGCGAGGTGGGGCTGCTGCAGCGGACAGACGACGGCCGCGTCGAGGTGCTGCCGTGCTGGGACTGCCACACCGGATTCGGTCGCGGCGCCGAGGCCCTGGACGTTCTGGTGCGCGCGAGGACGCCGAGGTGACCGCGGCGGCGCTGGCTCTGGCCCTCGCCGTGCTGATCTCCCCGGCCTCCTCCCGGGGACGCGCCCGCGCGGTCATGACGCTGACACGACGCCGCCGCCTGCCGATGGTGCCGTGCGCGGTGGCCGCATGTGTGGCGTCGTCATTGCTGCTGCCATGGTCAGCCGCCGCCGCGCTCGGCCTGCTGCTCGCCACGCTGGCGGCCCGGCGACGCAGCGGTCGACGCCTGCGCGCCCGCACCGACGAAGCCTCCGCGCTGGAGGGCGCGCTGGACGTG
>NZ_JACKSH010000085.1 GCF_025821625.1 Mycolicibacterium pyrenivorans | reverse complement strand
CCAAGGTGGCGACCAAGTGGCCGGCGATCAGCGTCGTCGTCCCCGTTTTGGCCAACGCGGTGGCCAACGGCAACATGCCGGCGATCAGTACCAGCGTGTTCCAGCTGATCAACCGGTAGATGCTGTCGACGCGCACGCAACCGGCACCGACCATGGCCAGTGCCGCGAGCAGTGCCGCGTCGGCGCCGGGCAGCCAGCCGAACGCCATGCACGTGACCATCGCGACGAGGATGACCACCGCAGCGCGTGCCCGGCCCGGCGCGACCAACCGCTGTTCGTATTCGGCGGGCAGGTTGAGCAGGATGAAGTTCCGGCGAGAATCGCTGAGCCGCTCGATGTCGTCCCAGTTGCCACCCACCAACATCGCGTCACCGAAGTCGAGGGTGCGGTTGGTCAGGTCGCCGGTGATGCACTGTCCGCGGTGCCGGACCGCCAGGACCGTCACG
>NZ_JACKSH010000084.1 GCF_025821625.1 Mycolicibacterium pyrenivorans | reverse complement strand
GAGCCACACGACCAACCTACAAACTGCCGAAAGCGATTTTTTCATTGCCGAGCGGTTCAGACCAGACGGAAGCGCTGTATTGCCAACGGGCACAAGGCTCTACGGCGCAATGCGGATTGGGCCGGGACTCAACACCCCGCTTACGTCGATGACACCTTCACCCGTTTTGTCGACGAATTCCTGCTCGCGCCATTCGAGCCAAATCGAAGCCGCCGGGGTTGAGCGGCCGCACCAGTCAGCCTGTGGCAGCGGTGATTCGGTCAAGCAGCCACGTATTGATCCCGTCGAGGGCCGCTTCGGCCATTGCCGTCGGATGTCCGGTGAACCCGTGGGGTGACTCAGGATAGATTCTGATGTCGACGCCGTTGCCAGCGGCGCAGAGCCGACTGGCCATCGCGAGGTTGTCTTCCAACAGAACGTCTTTG
>NZ_JACKSH010000083.1 GCF_025821625.1 Mycolicibacterium pyrenivorans | reverse complement strand
GAACGGTTCCGGGTCGTGCTGACCAACCATCACATCGTGCTGGACGGCTGGTCGCTGCCGATCCTGCTGCAGGAGATCTTCGCCGGCTATCTGGGTCATCGGCTACCCGCGGCCGTGCCCTACCGGCGCCTCGTCGAGTGGTCGGCCGATCGTGACCTCGAAGCCGCACAACAGGCTTGGCGCGACGTGCTCGCCGGCTTCGACACCCCCACCCTGGTCGCT
>NZ_JACKSH010000082.1 GCF_025821625.1 Mycolicibacterium pyrenivorans | reverse complement strand
CCCGCTGAGGCGACCGGTCGCGCCCCCGCCACGGCCGCGCGGGCGCGGGCCACGGGCAGCCATCACCGCTCGGCCCCGCCACCTCGGCGCACCTTCTCCTCCGGTCAGCGGGCACTGTTGTGGGCCGCCGGCGTGCTCGGGGCGCTGGCGATCGTCATCGCGATCCTGATCGTGCTGAACGCACAGGACCGTCGAGACCGCGCGCCCGAACCCACCACCATCACCGAGACGCCGACCTCGCAGACGGCGCCACCACCGGAGACTCCCGCCGCCGCCCCGGCCGGGGCCGGCGGTCATGAACCTGACCGATATTGGGTATCCCGATCCCTCGACAGCGCGTCGCCTGTTTCGGTGACGCGGCTCCGGACGGCCTCAGAACAGATGCGGCGATGACAACCCCACAACACCTCTCCGACCGCTACGAAGTCGGCGAGATCCTGGGCTTCGGCGGTATGTCCGAAGTCCACCTGGCCCGTGACCTGCGGTTACACCGCGACGTCGCGATCAAGGTGCTGCGCGCCGACCTGGCCCGGGACCCCAGCTTCTATCTGCGGTTCCGCCGTGAGGCGCAGAACGCTGCGGCGCTGAACCACCCCGCGATCGTCGCGGTGTACGACACCGGCGAGGCGGAGACCCCGACCGGCCCGCTCCCCTACATCGTGATGGAGTACGTCGACGGCGTCACGCTGCGCGACATCGTGCACGGTGAGGGGCCGATGCCGTCGCAGCGTGCCATCGAGGTCATCGCCGACGCCTGCCAGGCGCTCAACTTCAGCCACCAGCACGGCATCATCCACCGCGACGTCAAGCCCGCCAACATCATGATCAGCAAGAACGGCGCGGTGAAGGTGATGGACTTCGGCATCGCCCGTGCCCTGGCCGACGCCGGCAACCCGGTGACGCAGACCGCCGCGGTGATCGGCACCGCGCAGTACCTGTCCCCCGAGCAGGCCCGCGGCATCAAGGTCGACGCCCGCTCGGATGTGTACTCGTTGGGCTGTGTGCTCTACGAAATCCTCACCGGCGAGCCACCCTTCGTCGGGGACTCCCCCGTCGCGGTGGCCTACCAACACGTCCGTGAGGACCCGGTGCCGCCGTCGGAGCGACACAGCGGCATCTCGCCCGAACTCGACGCGGTCGTGCTCAAGGCGCTGGCCAAGAATCCCGAGAATCGCTACCAGACGGCCGCCGAGATGCGCGCCGATCTCGTCAAGGTGCACAGCGGCGAGACGCCGGACGCGCCGAAGATCCTCACCGACGCCGAGCGGACGTCACTGCTGTCGGCGCCGACGTCACACGACCGGACCCAGCGGATCGACCCGGTGGGCGGCCACCGACCGCGCTACGAAGACCGCGAGCGCCGCGGTGGGGTGGGACGGTGGCTGGCGGCCGTGGCGATCCTGGCGGTGCTGACCGTGGTGGTCACCATCGCGATCAACGCGTTCGGCGGCGAGACCCGTGACGTGCAGGTACCCGACGTGCGGGGTCAGGCCTCCGCCGACGCCATCGCGACGCTGCAGAACCGCGGTTTCCGGACCAGGACCGAGCAGCAGCCCGATTCGTCGGTGCCGCCCGACCACATCATCAGCACCGAACCCGACGCGAACACATCGGTCGCGGCGGGCGACGAGATCACGCTGAACGTCTCCACCGGGCCCGAACAGCGCGAGGTCCCCGATGTGGCCAATCTCAGCTACGCCGAGGCGGTCCGCCGGCTCACCGCGGCGGGGTTCGAACGATTCCGGCAGACGACGTCGGCGTCGCTGCCCGAACAGCGGGACCGGGTGCTGTCCACGGTGCCACCCGCCAACCAGACGTCGGCGATCACCAACGAGATCACGATCGTCGTGGGGCGGGGTCCATCGACGGCTGCGGTGCCCGACTGCGTCGGACAGACCGTCGCGGTGTGCCAGGAGATCCTGTCGGCGTCGGGGTTCACCAAAGCCGTGCCCGTCGAGGTCGACAGCACCACGACGGCGGGACAGGTGATGGGCACCGATCCCGCCGCTGCCCAGACCGTGCCGCAGGACACCGTCATTCAGATCCAGGTGTCACGGGGCAATCAGTTCGTGATGCCGGACCTGTCGGGGATGTTCTGGACCGACGCCGAGCCACGGCTGCGCGCGCTCGGCTGGACGGGCGTCCTGGACAAGGGCGGTGACGTGCAGAACAGCGGCCAGCGCACGAACGCCGTGGTGACTCAGAGCCCCACAGCGGGCACCGCCGTGAACTTCGGTGCCAGGATCACGCTGAACTTCGCGTCGTAGCCGCGTGCACGGCGCCCGCGACCTCCTCCTCCAGGCGCTGGACGAGTTCCTCGGCGGGTGCGGTGCCGCAGAACCCCAGCCAGTTGGCGAGCATCCGGTGCCCGCCCTCGGTCAGGATCGACTCGGGGTGGAACTGCACGCCGTGGATCGGCAACTCGACGTGGCGCACCCCCATGATGACGCCGCGTTCACCCGTCCCGTCGCCTCGTCCGCCGCGGCGGGTCCAGGCGATCACCTCGAGTTCGGCGGGGACGGTCTCGGGCAGGATGGTCAGCGAGTGGTATCGCGTGGCGGTGAACGGATCCGGAAGGCCTTGTAGCACACCGGTGTTCGAGTGGTAGACGACACTGGTCTTGCCGTGGAGAAGCTCGGGTGCGCGGTCGACGGTGCCACCGAACGCGACGCCGATGGCCTGGTGTCCCAGGCACACACCCAGCAGCGGAGTCCGCGCGCCGGCACAGGCGTTGACCAACGGGATCGATGCGCCGGCACGCTCGGGGGTGCCCGGTCCCGGGCTGAGCAACACGCCGTCGAACTGCTCGGCCGCGCGGACGACGTCCTCCTCGGTGGCCAACCGATCGTCGTCGTTGCGCCACACCGTCGCGTCCACACCGAGCTGGCCCAGATACTGGACCAGGTTGAACACGAAGCTGTCGTAGTTGTCGACGACCAAGACCCGCATGCGGACAGGCTACCGCCGGGCCTCAGTAGCCGAGCGGCCCGATCGGCTGCGCATACTCCATGCGGACCGGCTGCTGATACCTCGCCAGTTCGACGTCGCGGGGTTCTTCGGTGTAGCTGAGCCCGAACCGCGCGGCGTACCGCTTGTAGAGCGTCACCATCGGCGACGCCGACAGCGCCGCCTGCATGGCCTCGGGGTTCCCGATCGCGGTGATGACGTAGGGCGGGCTGTAGGTGCGGCCGTTCAGCAGCAGCGTGTTCCCCACGCAGCGCGGCGCCGAGATCCCGATGATCCTCTGGTCCTGCATCTGGATGCCTTCGGCGCCCGCGCTCCACAGTGCGTTCAGGACGGCCTGGATGTCCTGTTGGTGCACGACCAGGTCGTCGGGTGAGGCGTCGCGTGGAAAGCGGCCCTCGGCGTCGCGCTGGGCGTCGTTGAGGGTCACCACCAGGCCGGGGCCGCGCATCGGCGTCAAATCCGCTTGCACCGCGAGTTCGTCGACACGACGAGTGATCACCGCGAGCGCCGCGTCGGCGGAAGGGGAGCCGCCGTGGTGATTGTCGACTGCACCCACCATGGCGTCACGTTCTGCGGTCAACCGGTCCACGGACTGCTGCGCCTCGCGGACGAGGTCGACCAGCCGAGGGGCATCGCTGCGACGGATCTCGTCGCCGTCCGCGACCCCGTGGGTCACGCCGAGCAGCAGTCCGGCCGCCACACACACCACGGGCACCCCGAAGCGCCACGCCGATCGGGTCCCGGGGGGACCGTTCCCGTCGTCCATCGGTTTCGTCTCCTGGTGAGATGACGCAGAGGGCTGCGTTAGGCTTTCCCGTACACATCGTCGCACTGGCGACGCCGATCGTCCGAAGGTACGCATGCCCAAGTCCAAGGTCCGTAAGAAGAACGACTTCACCATCAACCCGGTGAGCCGGACTCCGGTCAAGGTCAAGGCGGGGCCGTCCGGAACGTGGTTCGTGGCGCTGTTCATCAGCCTGATGCTGATCGGGCTGGTCTGGCTGATCGTGTTCCAGTTGGCCGGAAGCGGGCCCGACGTGCCGAGCTTCCTGCAGTGGATGTCCGATCTGAACGTCTGGAACTATGCGATCGCGTTTGCCTTCATGATCGCGGGACTGTTGCTCACCATGCGTTGGCGGTGACGCTGAGCCACCCGCCAGATGAATTCATCTTGGCCACTTGGCGTTACCCTGCGCGCAACCTGCGCGTCACCGGATCACATGGATGTGATTCATCCCCATTGGGGATAGCACCTGTGGATAACCGCATACACCACGGTAGGAGGGTGTGAATTGCCTGTCCAGCAAACACAGTGGGGGCCGCCGACGGCAGGCATCATCGCGGCCGGAATCCTTGGCCTCATCATGGCTGTAGGTGTTGTGACCCTGGTCACAGACCCGCCGGGCCGTGCTCTGGTCGGCATTGCCGCGGCGGGATTGCTGGTGTTTGCACTCATGTCGTGGCGCGCGCGCCCGAAGCTGGCAATCACCGACGACGTTCTGGAGTTCCGCGGCTGGTGGCGCACCCGCCGGCTCGGGCATGCCGATATCAAGCTGATCCGGATCACGGAGTTCCGCCGGATCGGTCGCAAGGTGCGGCTGCTGGAGATCGACACCACCGATGACCGGCTGCTCGTCCTGAGCCGCTGGGACCTCGGCACCGACCCGCTACGGGTCCTCGACGTGCTCACCGACGCCGGATTCGCGCGGGGCCGTTAGTTAGTTCCCGCGGAATTGCATTCCGGCAGGGCCGTCGTCGGGATTTACCTGCCGGAATGCAATTCCGGCGTGGGTCAGGAGATGGTGATCGACTCGATCACGACGGCATCGGTCGGCCGGTCGCTGCGGTCGACGGCCGTGGTGGCGATGGCGTCGACGACCTTCTGCGACTCGGGGTCGGCGACCTCACCGAAGATCGTGTGGCGCCGGTTCAGGTGCGGCGTCTTGCCCACCGTGATGAAGAACTGCGAACCGTTCGTGCCGGGACCGGCGTTGGCCATCGCCAACAGGTAGGGCTTGTCGAACTGCAGCTCCGGGTGGAACTCGTCGGCGAACTGGTAGCCGGGTCCGCCGCGGCCGGTGCCGGTCGGGTCGCCGCCCTGGATCATGAAGCCCTCGATCACGCGGTGGAACACCGCGCCGTCGTAGAAGGGGCCCGACGATCCGCCAGAGGCGTTCTCGGTGCTGTAGTCCTTGGTGCCCTGCGCCAGCCCGACGAAGTTCGACACCGTCTTGGGGGCGTGGTTCCCGAAAAGGGCGATCTTGATGTCGCCGCGGTTGGTGTGCAGGGTCGCGGTCGCTGTCTGAATGGGACTCGTCACGGGAAGCCAGTGTGCCACGCCGGGTCTGCGGCCATCCGGGCACCTTACGGTCGCGTAACTGGCAGGCTGGGAGGCGCGACGTCCGTCAGCGCGAAAGAGGTGGGATATGAGCTCGAAGACCGTGGACCGACTGACCCCGAGCCAACGGCTCGGCCGGGGCCTCAAGTACTCGGCGGTCGGCCCGGTCGATGTCACCAGGGGAGCGGTGGGAGTCGGCGCCGACTCGGTGCGCTCGTCGGCGGCATGGGTCGGCAACCGGTATCAGCGCGGCCGGGTCTCGCGACAGCTGAAGAACGATCTGGCGGCGGCGCAGGACGCCATCGCCGCGGAGATCGCCGCGGCACAGGAAGTGGTTGCCAATCTTCCCGAAGCGTTCGAGAAGGCGCGCCGTTCTCGGCGTCGCCGCCGCCCGCTGCTGCTGGCCGGCATCGGCGTCGTGGTAGTGGCCGGGGGAGCGGTGGCGTTCACGATCATCCGTCGCTCGTCTCAGCCGGAGCCGTCCCCGCTGCCACCCAGCGTCGAAGTGACCCCGAAGCCCTGAGCCGGTCCGCTCAACCTGTCCCCGGGGGGAGCAGCATCGACTGCCACGTTCTGTTCGATCCGTCGGCTTCCGCCAGGTCGGACTGCGTGTACACCCGCCCGTCCGGTCCGACATAGGCCCCACTGGCAGGGTCGTACTCGACGGCCGGCAGCGGGACTGCCGGGAGGGGGGGCAACTGCGGAACGGGCTGGCCGGACAGTGTGGCGTTCGGGTCGCCCTTCCAGTTGTAGCCGTCGTTGAGCGGAACGTAGTTCTCGTCGCTGTCACACATCGCCACGGTGGGCGCCCGCTTACCGGGCCGGGTGACACACGGTGTGTTGCGCACCCCCCGGACCGACAGCGGTGAGTCCTGGGGCACCCGGCAGTACAGGTCGCCGGCCGGTCGATCCGGATGGTCCTCCAACACGGGCGCCCGTTGCTGCTGGGCCGGCAGGAAGCCGGTGGTGCACGGCGGCGGCAGATTGAGCCTCAGGTTGAAGCTGAGAAAGACACCGGAGTAGTCCTGCTTGGTGTTCCGGTTCGCCACACCTACCGCCTGTGCCGTCGCGGCGGCCTGGGGCAACAGCACCAGAAGCTGCTCGATGCTGGGCTGGTAGACCACCGCGACCTGGGCGACACTTACCAAGTTGGCCAACACGATCGGCAGGGTCGGTCGCAGCCGGTCGAAGAGCGCACGGGTCTCCTCGGCGACCGGGCCACCCTGTTGCAGCACGCCTTGGACTTCGGCGTCGTGTTCTTGAAGCTGCTGGCTGAGAGCGGAGAGAGTCCCGGCCCATTGTTGAACCGAATCCGCTGAATCGGTCTGGGCATCCAGCACCGGCTTGGACTCGTCGATCAACATCAGGAGCGGACCCAGATTCTTGCGGGCGTCGACCGCCAGCGAGGCAGTGCCCGTCACCAGCCGGGAGATCTCCGGCCCGAGGCCTCCGACAGCGATGTACGCCTCGTCCACGACGGTCCTGAGATCGTCGCGGGGAATCGTATCGAGTCCGCTGTTCATCTCATCCAGCACCGAGTCCAGGTCGGGCGGTACCGAAGTGCGGTCCGCCCGGATGACGTCGCCGTCCTTCAGCGGCGGGGAATCCCCCCGCGGCAGCAGCGCGATGTACTGCTCGCCGACCGCGGACTGACTGTGCACTTCCGCGTCGAGATCCGAGGGAATGCCGGTGTCAGATTTCAGCGAAAGTACGGCCGCAACACCGGTTTCGGTGAGTCGCACGCTCTTCACACGACCGACCTCGACGCCGCGGTAGGTGACGTTGCCGGTCGGGTACAGGCCCGCCGTGTAGGGCAGCTCGACGATCACCTGGTAGCGCCCGATCCCGAACATGCCGGGCAGCTTGATGTAGCCGAACACCATGACCGCGCCGCCCACCAGCGCGACCACGCCCAGCACGATCAGCTGGACGATGATTCGCCTTGTCAGGGGTGGCACGTCAGCGACCCTGGTCCCAATGGTAGGGAGCGACAAGGGGATTGCCGACGGTGTACGGACTCGGCATCTGCCCGATGGTGCGACCCCACTGCAGCTCGAGCTCCGTCAGGTCGCCCTCCCAGCGGGTCCCGGTCAGGAATGACGCGTCGAGTCGGCTCAGGGTCAGGTCGATGACGGCAGTCAGGTTGGCGTAGTCGCCACGCGCCCACTTACCGATGGTGTCCGTGGGGAAGGGATACGTGGCGAACAGTCCAAGCGCGCGGGTCAGCGCCGGACCGGCATTGGCCAACGACTCCAACACCGGCCCGATATCGTTGAGTTCCCGGATCAGGTTGTCCTCGGTCTGGTTCGCCGCATCGGCAACCAGCGCGCTGAACTTGCCGAGTTGGTCGAGCGCGTCCACGAGGTTCTGGCGTTCGTCAGCCACCACGCGGAGCGCGTCCGGGATCGTCTTGATCGCGTTGTCCAGAACCGGCTGCTGGTCCGCGAATTGACCAACCAGGTTGTTCACGCTTTCGGTGGTGGCGATGATGTCGTCGGACTGGTCGTCGACGTAACCGGTGAAGGTGTCCAGCTGCTGGATGAGGCTGCGCAGCTCCTCCTCGCGCCCGGCCAGGGCGGTACTCAAGGACTCGGTGATCTCCTGAATCTGTCCGAGACCCCCACCATTGAGCAACAACGAGACCGCAGCGAGAATCTGCTCGGTGGATGGGTAGGTGCCTGCCGATGACATCGGGATCACTGAGCCGCCTGTCAGGCGGCCGCGGGCCGAGACGTCGATAGGTGGCGCCAGCTCGACGTGCAGGGAACCGAGCAGGCCGCTTTGGCCGACGGTGGCCGTCGCGTTCGCCGGCAGTTCGACACCACCGTCAATCCGCATCGTCAACAACGCATGCCAGCCCTGCCGCTCAATCCTGGTCACAGTCCCCACCGTGACGTCGTCCACCTGCACGCGGGAATTCGGCTCAATCGTGCGCACGTCGGGCAGTTGTGCCTGGATCGTGTACGAGCCGGGGCCACCGCCCGCAGTACCCGGAAGCGGCACTGAATTCAGGCCGCGCCAACCACAGCCAGACAGCGCGACGACGGCCGCGACCGACAGAGCCAGCGCCGCGGGCCACCGGACCGTGCGCACTAGGGGTCCTCTCCTGGCGGCGTCATCATCCCGAGCACACCCTCGGCCGGATCTGTCGCGTGACTCTCGGCCGGCAATACCGGAAGCGGTTCGTTTGCAGGAGATTCCGCGACCGGTGGCGGAACAAAGTCCGGCCGCAGCCAGTCCTCGCTGTAGGTCACCTCGTTGGGCCGTGCCGTGGCGCCCACGACGAGGTTCTCGCCCAGCGGCGGGAAGTTGTACTGACGGTTCTTCACGATCGGCGCCAGATACTGGACACACAACTTGGCCGACTGTTCGGCGCCGAGGCGAGATGCCGCCTGTACCGCGCCGCACAGGAAACCCAACGGGTTCGCGAAGTTGTTGAATGCATACGCACCGCCGAGCGTGCCCTGGGCCGGCTGATAGGTGTTCCTCAAGTTCTGCAGCTCGTTGGGCGCGATATGCAGCGTCTGCTTGATGTCGCCGAGACTGTCGGCGAGGGCCTGGCTGACCGACGCCAGCTTGTCCGACACCGTACCCAGGGTTTCGCCGTTTTCGCTCATGAAGCTGTGTACCTCGCCCAGCGCGGCATTCAGAGCAGAGATCGCCTTGCCGACCTCGTTGGGGTCATCGACCAGTAGTTCGCTCACCGAGGCCAGGTTCTGATTCAGATCTCGCTGCAGATCACCGCTGTCTCGCAGCGCGGCAACCAGGACCGAGAGATTCTTCATTGTGCTGAAAAGGTCGGTGCTGTGATCACCCAGCGCGGAAATCGCCTGCGAGAGTTCGATGATGGCCTCGCGGACGGTTGCACCCTGGCCGCGCAGGTTGTCGGCGGCCGTTTGCACGACGGACCCCAACGCGCTGACGCCCCCTGGTTGGGTCGGCTGCACCATCTCGCTGAGTCTTTCGAGCTGCTTTCGCAGTTGGTCCCATTCGACGGGCACTGCTGTGCGCTCCTCGGGGATGACAGCGTGGTCCTGCAACACCGGGCCGCCGGTGTAGGGCGGGGTCAGCTGAATGATTCGCGCGGTGACGATTGCCGGAGACAGGATGACGGCCTTCGCGTCGGCGGGCACCCGGTACTTGCGGTCGTAGGAGAACGTGATCTTCACGCGACGCGGCTGGGGTTCGATTGCGTCGATCCTGCCCACCGCCACCCCGAGGATGCGCACCTCGTCCCCGGGGAAGATGCCATTGCTGTTCGCGAAGTACGCGACGACAGTCGTTCTGCCGGCCTTCACAGACGCCTGCAGCATCACCGCAACGGCTGCGATCAATGTGACGACGAGCATGGTGGCCACGGCAATGCGGGCGTTGCCGCGGGTCATCATCGGTCGCCCCCCGTTCCCGGTGGCAGCGCAGGCGGTCCGGGTGGCGGGCCACCGGGTGCCGGCGCTGGGGGCGGCTCCCGGTATGGGTATCGCGCGTCGCCCGGCACACCGGTGATTGCGTCCGGCACGGTCAGTCTCGGCCCGCCGCCCTGGCCCGTGCGCGGATAGGGGATAGGTAGCGCCGGGGTTCCGGGCTGACCGACCTGGGGGTCGTTGAGTTCGGACGGCAGAAGAACATTCGGGTCCAGACCCAGATCGGAGAACGCGGCGTCGATGAACGGCTGGATGAACTGGCCGGGCAGCAGATTGGCGATGTAGAACTGGAAGAACGGACCCGACGACATCGACTCGCCCAGCGACATCGCGTAGACGTTGAACTTCTTGATCGCCAACTGCACCCGTTCCTTGCGGCGGTCGAGGATCGCCAGCACCTCGTTGAGTTTCTCGAGCGCGGGGTTGAGGGTCTGCCGGTTCTCCACGATCACCCCCTGGAGCTGCTCGCTGATGGCCGCGACGCTTCCCGCAATCTGGTCCAGCGCATGGCTTTGGCTCTGCAGCTCGCGGAGTAGCGCGTTGGTGTCCGTCATCATCTCGATGATCCCGTTGCTGCGCTCCGCGAGCACCGTGGTCAGCTTTTCCGCGTCACTCAACAGCTTTCGCAGATGCGCGTCGCGGTTGTTCAGGGTCCGGGAGAACCGCGCGATGCCTACCATCGCGATTCTCAGCGCCGGCGGGGTCTCTGCGAACGTCTCCGCCAGCACAGCCAGTGAGTCCGACAGCTTGCCGGTGTCCAGCCCGCTGACGGTGGTGGTCAGATCACCGAGCGCGTCGGGCAGCTGGTAGGGCGACGTCGTCCGCTCGAGGGGAATCGGCCCGGACTGTCTGCCGTCGCCGCGCGGGGTCAATTCGAGGATTTTGGCGCCCAGCACGCTCTTCGTCTTGATCGACGCCTCGCTTCGTTCACCGAGCCGGATGTTCCTGTCCACCTCGAACGTGACCAGCACCCGCGCTCCATCCAGTTCGATGCTGTTCACCCTGCCCGACTTGAGGCCCGAAACCTGCACTGCGGCACCGGTGAGCAAACCGCCGGCCTCGGCGAAGTAGGCCGAGTACTCCCTGTTCGAGTTGACGAAGGGCAGCTGCCCGTAGTTCAGCGCGCCGAGCACCACCCCCACGGTCGCAATGACGCCGACGAGGCCGACGACGATGGGGTTGCGTTCGGAGAAGGTCTTCATCGCGGCGTGCACCGCCCGGTGTCCTGGCCCGCGAGCTTGACGTAAACCGGTTGTCCACCTTGACCGTTCAGCTTCAATATCAGGTCACACAGATAGAAGCTGAAGAAGTCGCCGTAGAGTCCCTGCCGGTTGAGCATCTGGTAGGCGTCGGGCAGGGTGTCGAGTAGGTTGTCCAGATAGTCGCGATCGGCCAACGTCGCGCTCGCCGTCCGATCCGCTTCCCGGATGACCTTTCCCAAGGGTGGGCGTGCCTGGGCGAGGAGGTCGGCGATCGACGCTGCGGCCTCGTTGGCATACGCGATTCCGTTGCTCAGATCTTGCTTGCGGTCTGCCAGCGTGCCCATTACATCGGACAACGTGTCCAGAGTCGTCGCGAACTGCGAGCTCTGGTCGCCCAAAGTGCCCACCGTGGTGTTCAGATTCGAGATGACCTGGTCGATCAACTGATCACGGTCCGCGAGCATGTTGGTCAAGTCCGCTGTGTGCGCCAGGAACGAACCGATCGTCGCGCTCTCGCCCTGCAGCACCTCGATCAGCTGACCGGAAAGCGCATTGACCTGGTCGGGATCCAACGCTCGGAACAAGGGGCGGAAGCCGCCGAGCAGCGCGTCCAGATCCAGCGCCGGCGACGTCCGGGACATGGGAATCGTGCCACCGGACTCGAGGCGGCGGGTACCGCCGGCCCCTTCCTCGAGCGCCAGATACCGGTCGCCGATCAGGTTCCGGTAGCGGATCACCGCTCGGCTGCCCTCCGTCAACACGACGTAGCCGTCTGTGCCGAATTCGACCAGCGCAGTGCCGTCATCCCGGATCGAGATGTTCTTGACCTTGCCGACCTCGACGCCGGCGATCCGCACGAAGTTCCCGTTCTCCAGCCCCGAGACATTGCTGAACTCCGCCGCGTACACCACTTCTTCTTCGAAGCGCAGCTGAGCGAAGATCGCCAGCATGGCGACCAGACCCAGCCCGCATACGGTCATGAAAGCGGCCAGGCGCCAGATCGCGCCGCGCAGGTTCTCTTTCACGGCGCCGGTGCCGCCATTCCGGGCAACGGCGGTGTCGGGGTGGGTTGCATCTGCGCCGGCGCTGGGACCGAGAACGGCTCGGATCCCGGAGGGGCGGGCCCTGGTTCGCGTGGGTTCCCGGGCGGTGGCGCCGGCGGCAAGCCGGGGTACAGAGGAGTTCCATCCGGGGCGTACAGCCGTGCCCCGTACGGTGGTGCACCGGGATACGGGATCGGCCCGGGCGCAGGCCCGCCCGGATAGCGGATGCTCGGCGGCTCCGGCACCGCCCGGGTGACCGGGAAATAGTTGGCGTATCCCGGAAACGCGATTCCGGGATTGGGTCGGATATCGAGGCCGGTTCCCCATCCGGTATTCGTGATCAGTTGGCGCAGAGGCCAGTTCGCGGCGACATCGGGCAGCGAGCCGCATCCCGGTTTGCCGCCGGGCCCGCCCTTGGCGCCAATTAACGGCAGGTTCCGCGGATAGCGGTATTGGTCGGCACCGAGCAGGATCGCGCTGTCGAGGATCAGTGACTTGCCGTTTTCGCCACCGGTTGCATCCAGGTAGCCGGTGTCGAGGGCGGTCTTGGCGCCGACGAGCGTGCACGTGAATGTCGGGTTGTACTTCATCAGCAGTCTGGTGGTCGTCTCCAGGAGGTCGACGGATTGGATCAGGTTGTGCTGGCTCGGACCCAGCAGGTCGATACCACTGCGGGACAGGCCGGCAACGCCGGCGAGCAATGAGTCCACCGCCCGCGCGTTGTTGGTGATGGTCACGCTGGTCGTGCTTGCCCCGTCGAGTGCTGTCAAGATGTCCTGTGCGGCAGCGCTGTAGGCGTCGCTGATGTCCTTGACCGCCTGCCGATCGGCCGTGATGGTGTCGGCGCGCGAATTTATCGCCAGCAGCACCTCATTGGCATCGGTGATGGTCTGGCCGATGATCACGCCGTGCCCGCGCACACCCTCGGCCAGCGCGGACAGCACCGCCTGGAGTTTCGCCGGGTCGACCTGGTTCAGCAGTCCGCTCACGGTGTCCCACAAGGTATTGATCTCAGTGCTCACGTTGTCCGATGTGATCACTGCTCCAGCCGCCAACGGGACCGGGCTCGGGTCGCTCGGGTAGACCAGTTCGACGAACTTTGCGCTGAACAACGTGCCGGCACGGATTCGGGCCCGGACATTCGCCGGGATGTACCCGATCTGGTCCGGGGAGATCTCGAGCCTCAGACTCACCCGGCTGTTCGCGTTGGTGACCTGGTCTACCCGGCCGACCTCAACGCCGCGCATCTTGACCTTGGCACCGCGATCCATCACCAGGCCTGCCCGATCGGACGTCAACGTCACCGCGACATACGTCCTGAACGACCCCGAGAACAGCGCCGAGGTGACCGCGATCGTGGCGACGGTCGCGATGACGAAAAGCAGTGTCCACCATGCGGGATGCATTCCCTCTCGGCGTTCGTCCGACATCGCCGGCTACCCCGAGAGGTGGAAGTTGCCGGACTGCCCGTACACGGACAGCGCGATTGCCAGGAGCAGCAGCGTCAGCACGATCAGGGACGTGCGTACCGCGTGGCCGACCGCTTCACCGACCCCCGCAGGTCCCCCGGAGGCGTTGTAGCCGTAGTAGGTGTGGACCAGCATGACGGCCACCGCCATGAGAACCACCGTGAGGAAAGACCACAGCAGATCGGTCGAATTGAGGAACGTATTGAAGTAATGGTCGTAGACACCGGTTGACTGCCCGTAGAACCCGGTCGTCCCGAACCGGGCCGCCAGAAATGCACACACCATCGCCACGCAGTACAGCGGGATCACCACCACCACTCCGGCGACCACGCGGGTCGACACGAGGTACGCCACCGATCGGACCGCCATGACCTCGAGGGCATCGATCTCGTCGGCGATTCGCATTGCGCCCAGCTGCGCCGTCGCTCCAGCGCCGATGGTGGCGGCCAGACCGATGCCCGCTACGGCCGGCGAAATGATGCGGACGTTGACGTAGGCGGAGATGAACCCCGTCATCGCCTCCACCCCGATGCCGGCCAGTTGGTTGTAGCCCTGGACGGCGACCACCGCGCCGGTCGACAAAGTGAGGAAGCCAACGACGACCACCGTGCCACCGATCACCGCCAGCGCGCCGGTGCCCAGGCTCATCTGCGCGATGAGTCGTAGGATTTCTCTCTTGTACCGGGAGAAGGAGATCCGAACCTCGCGCACGGATCTGGCGTTGAATGCGATCTGCGTGCCAACGCGATTCCAGCCGCCGGCCACGGCGCGCACCGTGCCGGCGAGCCACCTGGACCGCTGGCCGGCGGCGCCGGTCACTCCGTGCCCGTGTAGAAGACAGCGGTTGTGACGATGTTGATCACGAACAGCGCTATGAACGAATACACGACGGTTTCGTTGACGGCATTGCCGACGCCCTGCGGCCCCCTGCGCACCGACATGCCCTTGTAGCAGGCGATCATCGCGGCCGCCATCCCGAACAGTGCCCCCTTGACCAGTCCGAGCATCACATCGGGCAGACCGGTCAACAGCGTCAGCCCCGCTGCGAACGCACCCGGGGTCACATGCTGGACGAACACCGCGAAGGCGAAGGAGCCGGCCAATCCGACGATGGTGACGAGTGACACCAGAGAGACCGCGACGACGGTGGCCGCCAGCACCCGGGGAACCACCAGTCGGTGGATCGGATCGATACCGAGGACCCGCAACGCATCCAGTTCTTCACGGATGGTGCGGGCGCCCAGGTCCGCGCACATCGCCGTCGCCCCTGTGCCTGCGACGACGAGGACGGTGACGATCGGGCCGATCTGGGTGACCGAGGCGGTCGCTGCACCGGTGCCCGAGAAGTCGGCGGCACCGAACTCGACCAGCAGGACGTTGAGCGTGAATACGACGAGCACCGTGAAGGGAACTGCCAGCATGAGCGTCGGAACGATCGAGACTCGCGCCACGAACCAGGTCTGCAGCAGAAACTCTCGCCACGCAAACGGAGGCTTGAACATGGCCACCCCGGTGTCCAATGCCGTGGCGTAGAACTCGCCGATGCCACGTAGCGGCTTCAACGCGACATCTGTTGAAATCACCGGCGCCCCTCCTTGCTTCTGCTTGAGCAGAGCGCGGATCTGTCCGGAGATTATCGGACCGTGAGGGCTGCATCGCGTGTTGACCACCGCGTGTCGTAACTCTGGTTACTGTCCAGCCGCCGGCCGCAACAATTTCTTGTGGAGCCTAGGAGATTCGAACTCCTGACATCTGCCTTGCAAAGGCAGCGCTCTACCAACTGAGCTAAGGCCCCCGGTCGTTATCGGGAAGGCGTATCGGCTGCGGTGTGCCACACCTCGGCGCCGTGCTGAGTCCGCCACACCATCAGGGCGGCGGCCGCGGCGACTGCGGCACCGAACAGAAGCACCATCTTCATCGACGTGCACCTTTCCGTGGGGCTAGGAGGACTCGAACCTCCGACCTCTTCGTTATCAGCGAAGCGCTCTAACCGCCTGAGCTATAGCCCCGAGACCCGCACCGGGGGACCCTCGCGCGCGGGGGCCGAGCGACGAGATTACCGCACGGGTGAGCCGTCACCCAAACCAAGCCCGAACGCCGCGCCTGCGAACGTCAGTCGCGATCGGCGAGGGTCACCTCGACACCGCCCACCAGGTCGGTCGTCAGGTTGTAGATGAACGCCCCGATGGTCGCCGCGGCGGTCATCAGCACGATGTTCACCAAGCCGATCAATGCGGCCCCACCGAAGATCGTGCCACTGGAGACAAGCTCACCGCCGGCGCTGCCGCTGGCGCTGGTGAGCAGGTCGCCGACGTTGCTGTTCAGCTTGCTCCACACACCCATTCCGCCGAGCACCAGGTACAGGAACGCGACGGCGATCATCCACACGAAGAACATCGCGACCGACAACACCAGCGACACCTTCAGCGCGCTCCACGGATCGATGCGGCGGATCTGCATGCTCGCGCGCACCGGCCCCCGGTGCTGCCGGGTGGCGACCTGAACGCCCCGGCCCGACGCGGGTGCTTTCGCGGCGGGCGTCGGCGAATGCTCGCCGGACGGTCGGTCCGCCGGTTTGCGTTGTTGCTGCGGCCGGGGGGGTGGTCCCGACAAATCCGGCAGCTCGCTCGCGTAGGCACCGGAACCACTGTCGGGGCGGGAGCCCGGAGCAGGACGCACCGCCTCGGCACGCACCACGTCGGTGCGATCGCCGCGGGTCGCGGGCTCGGCCTCGGGCGCGCCGGCGGGTGTCGACCCTCCGGAGATGAACCGGTTCAGCCGGGCGTCCAGACCCGCTGGGTTTCCCCGGGGTCCGTCGGCATGCGGTGGCGCGTCGGGTGGCTGCGGATGCTGGGCGCGGGCGGCCGGGCCCCGCTGCCACGGCGGAACGTCGGAGTCGCGCGCCTGGGCGGGCCCCGACGGTCCCGGGCCGCCGCGGCTTGCCGCGTTTCCGAGTGAGCCACTTTCCTGGCCGGCACCCGAGGATCCTGAGGCGGAGCCGTTGGCTCCGCCGGGTCCTTCACCCGCACGCGGGTGTCCCGGCTCTTTCGGTGAGCTCACCTACGGCTCCTTCAGCTCAGTGCCGACTGCATGACCAGCCGGCGTCGCATTACGCGTCGTCCGACTCGTCGGCCGCGTCATCCTCGGCGTCCTCTTCGGCGTTGCGCGCAATGGCAATCAGTGTGTCGCCCTCACCGAGGTTCATCAAGCGCACCCCCTTGGTTTGCCGTCCGGCCTTGCGCACCTGTCGTGCCCTGGTCCGGATGACGCCACCTCCGGAGGTGATCGCGTACAACTCGGTCTCGTCGTCGACGATCAGCGCTCCGACCAGAGTGCCACGCCTGCGGTCGTACTGGATGGTGAGGATGCCTTTGCCGCCGCGGCCCTGCGCGGTGTACTCCTCGATCGCGGTCCGCTTGGCGTAGCCACCGGACGTCGCGACCAGCAGGTACGTGTCCTCTCGCACGACGTTTAGGGACAGTAGGCGGTCCTCTTCGTTGAACCGCATGCCCTGCACGCCCGAGGTGGCCCGTCCCATCGGACGCAGCGCCTCGTCGGTTGCCGAGAACCGGATCGACTGACCCTTCGCGGACACCAACAGCAGGTCGTCGTCGGCCGAGCACAGCACCGCGCCCACCAGTTCGTCACCGTCGCGCAGATTGACCGCGACGATGCCGCCGGAGCGGTTGGAGTCGAAATCGACCAGCCGGGACTTCTTCACCAGCCCGTTGCGGGTCGCGAGCACCAGGTACGGCGCGTCCTCGTAGGTCTTGAGCTGGATGACCTGGGCGATACGCTCCTCCGGCTGGAAGGCCAGCAGGTTGGCGACGTGCTGGCCACGCGCCGTGCGGGACGCCTCGGGCAGGTCGTAGGCCTTCGCCCGGTACACCCGGCCCTGCGTGGTGAAGAACAGGATCCAGTCGTGGGTGGAGCAGACGAAGAAGTGGTTGACGATGTCGTCCTGCTTGAGGCCGGCGCCCTGAACGCCCTTGCCGCCGCGTTTCTGGCTGCGGTACAGGTCGGACTTGGTCCGCTTCGCGTAACCGGTCTCGGTGATCGTGACGACGACCTCTTCACGCGCGATGAGGTCCTCGTCGGCGACGTCTCCGTCGGCCGGGATGATGCGGGTCCGGCGGTCGTCGCCGTACTTGTCGGCGAGTTCCTTCAGCTCGTCGCGCACGATCGCGCGCTGGCGCTCCGGCTTGGCCAGGATGTCCTCGAGGTCGGCGATCTCGGCCTCGATCTTGGCCAGGTCGTCGACGATGCGCTGGCGTTCCAGGGCGGCCAGGCGGCGCAGCTGCATGTCGAGGATGGCCTGGGCTTGGATGTCGTCGATGTCGAGCAGGTCGATCAGGCCGGCCCGCGCG
The DNA here is from genome assembly GCF_025821625.1 of Mycolicibacterium pyrenivorans. Classification (GTDB taxonomy): domain Bacteria; phylum Actinomycetota; class Actinomycetes; order Mycobacteriales; family Mycobacteriaceae; genus Mycobacterium; species Mycobacterium pyrenivorans. The sequence continues at coordinate 20,279 of NZ_JACKSH010000082.1, read as the reverse complement.
ATGTCGACCGTCTCGGACGCCCGGATCAACGCGATGACCTCGTCGAGCGCATCGAGGGCCTTGACCAGACCGCGCAGGATGTGGGCCCGCTCGTTGGCCTTGCGCAGCCGGTAGGTGGTGCGCCGGATGATCACATCGAGTTGGTGCTCGACGTAGTAGCGGATCATCTGGTCGATGCGCAGCGTGCGCGGAACGCCGTCGACGATCGACAGCATGTTGGCGCCGAAGCTGGTCTGCAGCTGGGTGTGCTTGTAGAGGTTGTTCAGCACGACCTTCGCGACGGCGTCGCGCTTGATCTCGACCACGATGCGCAGGCCGACGCGATCGCTGGACTGGTCCTCGATGTTCGAGATGCCGGCCATCTTGCCGTCGCGGACCTGCTCGGCGATCGACGTGATGAAGTTGTCGTGGTTGACCTGGTACGGCAGCTCGGTGATGACGATCGACGTGCGGCCCCGCGCGTCTTCCTCGATCTCGACGACGCCGCGCATCCGGATGGACCCGCGGCCGGTGGTGTAGGCGTCGTGGATGCCTTGCGAGCCGACAATCAGTCCGTGCGTGGGGAAGTCGGGTCCCTTGACGCGCTCACACACCGCTTCGAGGGTGGCTTCCTCGTCGGCCTCGTGATTGTCCAGGCACCAGTACACCGCCTCGGCCAGCTCACGCAGGTTGTGCGGTGGGATGTTGGTGGCCATACCGACCGCGATGCCGCCCGAACCGTTGGCGAGCAGGTTCGGGAACCGGCTGGGAAGAACCGTGGGTTCCTGCACCCGACCGTCGTAGTTCGGGACGAAGTTGACTGTCTCTTCGTCGATTTCGCGCAACATCTCCATGGCCAACGGGGTCAGCCGGGCCTCGGTGTTGTGGCTGATGAACCCGTTCGTGATGAACGAGTGGTCTTCCGTGTCAACGCGCAGGCTGTAGACGGGTTGCACACCGGCCTCGACGACGGCGGCAACCTTTGCGTAATAAAAGCGGCCGTCAGTCAGATCCGTCGCAATAGCGCGGACGTCCGGGTCGGCGCCGTGAACGTCGAAAAGCCACGCGAGCGCACGGTTTATGACGAGATTCGACGGATTCCTATCAGAAACCGTACTTTCGGCGTGCATCGCCACCACGTCGCCCGGGGTGATCTCCTCGATCAGCTTCCACAGCAACGTGGGCACGCCTCCGACGTCGACCAAGCACAGAAGCGGATGGTTCGCGGTACCTGTCACTTCGCATGCGTTCTCGGTGCGCACCGTATACGTCGGATGCTCACCAGAGTGAAAAAGTCGGTTCGCGACGACGGGCAGTCCGTGCCGGTCCAGCACCTTCAGCTCAATGTCGTTGTCCGAGTTCGGCTTCGCATCAGGAACGATATCCCCGAGTCGGACGAATTCGCGATCGGGCAGCGCCACAAGAGCATCACCCGTGACGCAGTACCTCATTGCGGCCGGCGGGTCGTTGCCCGGCGAACCGAAGTTGCCCTGGCCGTCGACCAGTGGGTAGCGCAGCGACCACGGCTGCGCCATCCGCACCAGGGTGTCGTAGATCGACGAGTCGCCGTGGGGATGATAGTTGCCCATCGTCTCGGCGACCGACCGCGCCGACTTCGCATGGCCGCGGTCGGGCCGGAATCCCGAGTCGAACATGGCGTAGAGCACCCGGCGGTGCACCGGCTTGAGACCGTCGCGGACCTCCGGTAGTGCGCGGCCCACGATGACGCTCATCGCGTAGTCGATGTAGCTGCGCTGCATCTCCTGCTGGATGTCGACCGGTTCGATGCGGTCTCCGGCTTCGTCGCCGGGGGGCAGCGTGGTGTCTGTCATCTCGTCCTCTGATCGCTGTAGCTAGCCGTCAACTCGTCTGGGTGGACTCAAACGTCCAGGAAGCGAACGTCTTTCGCGTTACGGGTGATGAAGCTGCGCCGCGCCTCGACGTCCTCGCCCATGAGGATCGAGAACAGTTCGTCTGCTGCCGCCGCGTCATCGAGGGTGATCTGGCGCAGCACGCGGACCGACGGGTCCATCGTCGTCTCCCACAGTTCCTTGGCGTCCATCTCGCCCAGGCCCTTGTAGCGCTGGATGCCGTCCTCGGTGTTGATCTTGCGCCCGGCCGCCCGGCCCGTCTCCAGAAGTCCGTCGCGTTCCCGGTCGGAGTAGGCGAACTCCGGTTCGGAGCGCTGCCATTTGAGCTTGTACAGCGGGGGCTGCGCCAGGAAGACGTGCCCGTTCTCGATGAGCGGCTTCATGAACCGGAACAGCAGTGTCAGCAGTAGCGTCGAGATGTGCTGGCCGTCCACGTCGGCGTCGGCCATCAGCACGATCTTGTGGTACCGCAGCTTGGAGAGGTCGAACTCGTCGTGGATGCCGGTGCCCAGTGCGGTGATGATCGCTTGGACTTCGGTGTTCTTCAGCACGCGGTCGATGCGGGCCTTCTCGACGTTGATGATCTTGCCGCGCAACGGGAGAATCGCCTGGAACATCGAGTCGCGGCCGCTCTTGGCCGAGCCGCCGGCCGAATCACCCTCCACCACATACAGTTCGGACTTCGTCGGATCGGTCGAGCGGCAGTCGGCCAGCTTGCCCGGCAGCCCGCCGATGTCCGTGGCGCTCTTGCGGCGCACCAGCTCACGGGCCTTGCGCGCGGCCAGCCGGGCCTGCGCCGACGAAACCGCCTTGTTGACAACGGTCTTGGCCTCGGCGGGATTGGCCTCGAACCAGTGTGACAGCTGCTCGTTGCAGATCTTCTGCACGAACGACTTCACCTCGGTGTTGCCGAGCTTGGTCTTGGTCTGGCCTTCGAACTGCGGGTCACTGACCTTGACTGAGATGACGGCCGCCAACCCCTCGCGGATGTCGTCGCCGGTGAGGTTCGGATCCTTTTCCTTGAGCAGCTTCTTGTCCTTGGCGTACTTGTTCACCACCGTGGTGAGCGCGCTGCGGAAACCTTCTTCGTGGGTGCCGCCCTCGTGGGTGTTGATCGTGTTGGCGAAGGTGTGCACCGATTCGGAGTAGCCGGCGTTCCACTGCATGGCGATCTCGACCTCGTGACCGGCGCCCTTACCGTCGAAATCGATGATGCTCTGCTGGATCGGGGTCTTGGTGCGGTTGATGTGCTTGACGTAGTCGACCAGGCCGCCGGGGTAGTGGAAGGTGCGACGCTTGACCTTGTGGGGGCCGGCCGCTTCGGCGGCCTTCTCGTCCGCCGATTTCGGGGCTTCGGCGGTGTCGCTCACGACGTCGTCGACCACTTCCTCGGCGGTGACGCGCTCGTCGCAGAGCTCGATGGTGAGCCCCCTGTTGAGGAAGGCCATCTCCTGCAGGCGCCGCGCGACGGTCTCGAAGTCGTATTCGGTGGTCTCGAAGATGTCGGGGTCCGCCCAGAACCTGATCGTCGTGCCGGTCTTCTTCGACGGGCCGCCCTGCTTGAGGGTGCCGGGCACCGAGCGGTCGTAGTACTGGAACCACTCGTAGCCGTCGCGCAGGATGGTGGCCTCGAGCCGGGTGGACAGGGCGTTGACCACCGAGACGCCGACGCCGTGCAGACCACCACTGACGTTGTAGCCGCTGTTCTCGCCGCCGAACTTGCCGCCGGCGTGCAACTGGGTCATGACGACGTCGACGGTGGGTGCGCCGCTTGAGTGCATCTCGACGGGGATGCCGCGGCCGTCGTCGGTGACCTGGACGCTGCCGTCACCGAGGATCTTGACGTCGACCTTGGTGGCGTAGCCGGCCATCGCCTCGTCGATCGCGTTGTCGACGACCTCCCAGACCAGGTGGTGCAGGCCGCGCTCTCCGGTGGAGCCGATGTACATGCCCGGGCGTTTCCGGACGGCTTCCAAACCCTCCAGAATCGTGATGGCGGAAGCGCCGTATTCTTTGGATGCGCTCTTCTTCTGGGCAGCCACGTTGAACGCGTCTCCTTGGTCTTTCGCGGGGGATCGTGTGCCGAGGGACGACGGCCCCTCGCGGATCTCCCGTCGAGTCTACCGTCAGCCACCGCCAGCACTGACTCTGAGGCGGCGTTTCTGCACACCTATTTGCGCCGTCTGTGGAATTTCTCGATTATCCATACGTCCCGACGCTTGAGAGTTGTGGATGAATGCTTGTCGGCGCTCTCAGCCAGTGGTAGGGATCGATCTATCCGTAGGTGTCACGCGGCCCTCGACCCGGCACCCGGTAGGGCCCCTTGCGCCACGACGGCCCCACCGGGCCGACGATCTTCAACGAGGTGACCACCCCGTCACCGACGGCGGCCGCGATCTTGGCGAGAAGCTGCGACTGCACCATCCGCAGCTGGGTCGCCCACGCCGTCGATTCGGCCGACACGGTGAGCACGCCGCTGTTCAGAGATGTCGGGGCGGCATGCGCGGCAATCTGCTCACCGACGACAGAACGCCACCGACCGAAGACCGAACCCTCGGCCACCCGACGGTTCCACCCCCGACTGCGCGCCAGGTCACTGGTGGCCGCACCCAAGAGTTGCGGGTCCCGCCCGTCGGGCCCCGGACCGGACCACCGGCGCCTGCTGTTGCCCGCGACCCGGCCGCCGGTGGGGGCGTGCCGCCCGCGTCCCACGTTCTTTCCCTGTACCCGGGCGGCGCCCCGCGCCTCCTCGAGCGTGCGGCGCACCAGATCCATGCCCTTGAGACCGGCGAGCTCGGGCGGTGGGCCGACCGCCTCGGCGGGGGCCTCGTTCTCGTTCTCGTTCTCGTCGTCGTCCATCACTGCACCTCGGAGATCCGTCCGGCGTCGTCGTCGTCACGCATGGTGATCTGGATACGCCGCACATCCCAGTCCGCCGGGATGTCCTCATCCACGGCCGCGGTCACGAGGACCTGCTCGGCGGATGCCGCGACCTGGGCGAGAGCCTCCCTGCGGGCACTGTCGAGTTCGGCGAACACGTCGTCGAGCAACAACACCGGGTCTCCGCCTTCCGCCCGCAGCAGTTCGTAGGCCGCCAGCCGCAGCGCCAACGCCACCGACCACGATTCGCCGTGACTGGCAAATCCCTTCGCGACCTGCTCACCGAGCCGCAACTCCAGATCATCCCGGTGGGGTCCGACAAGACAGACCCCGCGTTCCAGCTCCGCCTCGCGGCGACGGCTCAGCGCGTCGAGCAACGCCGCCTCGAACACCTCGACGTCGCCGTTCCCCGCGGCCGCCTCCTTCTCGACGACCTCGACGCCACTGCGATAGCGAATGGTCGCCGGCCGCGATGTCGGCGCCAGCAGTTGGTAGGCCTTCTCCACCTCGGGGGCCAGCTCGTTCACCAGTTCCACCCGCGCAGCGACCAATTGGGCACCGTGGGCCGCGAGGTAACCGTCCCAGACGTCGAGTGTCTCCAGCGCACCGCGGTCACCGCGGTAGCGGCCCGCGGCCGCGGTCTTGAGCAGGGCGGTCCGCTGGCGAACCACCTTGTCGTAGTCGGCGCGGACCGCCGCGATCCGTGGCCTGCGGGTGGTGGCCAGTTCGTCGAGGTAGCGTCGCCGCTCGCTCGGGTCACCGCGGACCAGGGAAAGATCCTCCGGGGCGAACAACACCGCCCGCAGCACACCGAGGATTTCGCGGGCCGACCTCACCGGGGACCGGTTCAACCGTGCCTTATTGGCCCGCCCCGAGGTGATGTCCAGATCGACCGCGAGCTCACGGCCCTCGTTGACCACGATCGTGGATACGACCGCGCGGTCGGCGCCTGCGCGAACCAACGGTGCGTCGGAGGCCACCCGATGAGAACCCAGAGTCGCTGAATACCACAGCGCTTCAATGAGGTTCGTCTTGCCGTACCCGTTGGAGCCGACGAACACCGTGCGGCCTGGCTCGAGGTCGATCTCGACTCGCGCCCATGACCTGAAGTCGGTCAGTGCAAGGTGACGTACATGCACAGATACACCTCGGTCACCCGGATTCGCTGACTCGCTTGACGGCGTGCCCGCCGAACTGGTTCCGCAGTGCCGCGACGGCCTTCATCGTCGGCGAATCGTCCTGGCGAGAAAGGAATCTGGCGAACAGCGCCGCGGCGATGCTGGGCACCGGAACCCGTAGCCGGATCGCTTCCTCCACCGTCCAGCGGCCCTCACCGGAATCCTCGGTGTACCCACTGATCTCGGCGAGTTCCGGATCCTCCTTGAGCGCCCTGGCCAGCAGTTGCTGCAGCCATGACCGCACCACCGTGCCGTTCGTCCACGCTTGGTACACCGCCTGCGGATCCTTCACGAGGTCCTCGGCCGCCAGCATCTCGTAGCCCTCGGCGTACGCCGTCATCAGCGCGTATTCGACACCGTTGTGCACCATCTTGGCGAAATGCCCGGCCCCGACAGGACCCACGTGCACGAATCCGTCCTCGACCGGTCCCGGCGGGCGCAACGTGTCGAAGATCGGCATCGCGCGTTCGATGTCGGCGTCGCTGCCGCCGACCATCAGCCCGTAGCCTTCGGTCAAACCCCAGACACCGCCGGAGACACCCGCGTCGATGAAGGAGATTCCCTTGTCTCCCAACAACTTCGCATGCGGTGCGTCCTCCGTGTAACGGGAGTTGCCGCCATCGATCACCAGGTCGCCCTCGCTGAGCACGTCGGCCAGCGCCGAGATGGTCTGCTCGGTCACTGTGCCCGACGGCACCATCACCCACACGACGCGGGGCGCCGCCAACGCGGCAGCGAGCTCCTCGAGGGATCCGACGTCGGAGACCTCCGGTCGCGGGTCGTAGCCGACGGTGTCATGGCCTCCCTCGCGCAGACGGGCACGCATGTTGAAACCCATCTTGCCGAGGCCGACGAGACCCAGTTGCATATCAGCGCCCCTTCTCGTGTTCGGTCTCGCGGATCAGCCGGGAAGACGTACCGGCATCAACAGGTACACATAGTCCGTCTGCGCCGCCGGGAAGGGACCGCTGCCGCCACTGGCGTCATCGTCTCCCGCCGGGCGCAACACCGCAGGCCGACTGGGTGTGGTGAAGCCGAAGGTCACCCGCTCGGCGTGCAACGATCCGAGGCCCTCGGTCAGATAGGTCGGGTTGAACGCGATCGTCAGCGGTTCCCCGGAGAACTGCACGGGCAGATCCTCTTCGGCCCGCCCCACGTCGTCGGCACCGGCCGACAGCCGCAGCACGTCGTCGGCGAACTCCATCCGGACCTGGGCTCCGCGGTCGGCGACCAGGGCGACGCGCTTGATCGCCTCGGTCAGCTCGGCGACGGCGATCGTCGCGATCGCGGTGTGTTCGCTGGGCAGCAACTGGCGGAACTTCGGGAACTCGGCGTCCAGCAGCCGGGTGGTGCTGCGCTTGCCCTTGCTCCGAATCCCGAGCAGCCCCTCCTTGCCCACCGCGGTACCCGACCCCAGCGCCAGGTGCACGTCGTCGCCGTCGGTGCCCGCCTTCGCGGCTTCGGCCAACGTCTTCGCAGGCACCAGGACCGCGGCCTCCACGCCAGCCGCGTCGGTCGACCAGGTCAACTCTCGGACGGCCAACCGGAAACGGTCGGTAGCAGCCAAAACCACCTTCTCGCCGGAAATCTCGACGCGGATACCGGTCAGCATGGGCAGTGTGTCGTCACGGCCGGCGGCCACGGCCACCTGTCCGATGGCCTCGGCGAAAAGCTCCGAGGACACCACGCCCGTCTCCTCGGGGAGGGTGGGCAACGTCGGGTAGTCCTCCACCGCCATGGTCGGCAGCGAAAACCTGGCGCTACCGCAGGTCAGCGACACCCTGGTGCCTTCGACGCTGACGTCAACCGGCTTCGCAGGCAGCGCCCGCACGATATCGGAGAGCAGCCGACCCGATACCAAAACGCTTCCAGGAGAGGCTATTTCAGCTGCGATCTGGACTTCTGCGGAAACCTCGTAGTCGAATCCCGAGATGGTCAGCCCGTCATCGGATCCGGTGAGCAGCACCCCTGCCAGCACGGGCACCGTCGGCCTCGACGGGAGATTGCGGGCAACCCAGGCGACCGCATCGGCGAAGTCTTCGCGGGTCAGTCGAAATTTCAAATCCGTGAGACCTGCCGTCGCCACGTTCATAGCGTCCCTTCGATGCACACCCCGACAAAAGCTTTACCAGCGGTTTCACGGTGTCGCATGCCGCGCCGTCCGGACGCGCTACGACGACCGCAACGGCTGTCGATGAACCACCGTAGAGCTTTCGGCCCCAACTTGAAAGCTAATCGATCGGGCCGACATCTGGGTGGGTAACGGGTGTCGGAGCACCCGAGATCGGGGTTTCCCCAGCCGCCTTCTTCTAGAAGAAATCCGTAGAGATAGATGAGTAACAGTAATAGGTCCTGTGGACGCTGGGGATAAGTGTGGTCCTGCGCTGGCCGGCGGGGGTGAGGGGGTGTTGGCGGACTGGGGATACACCGCGAGTGATCTTGGAGTGGCTGGGGATGCAGCAGCCGCTGGGGAGCGATCGTCGGATGATTCGATGATTGACCTCAGGTTGTGCACACGTCGGTGCACAGGCCGGCGCTGTGACGAGTGGGGCGAGCGGGTCAGAAGTTTTTCGCCGATTCGGGCCGTCGGAGGCATGCATCAGCCCGATCCGACCGCACACCGGCGGCAGTCGAGGGCGAACAGGGGAGTGAACGGTCAGCGCTTGGCGCGCTGGCGGATCCGCGTGGTGAGTTCCTTGACGTGATCGAAGACCTCACGGCGCTCGGCCATTTCGGCACGAATCTTCTTCTCCGCGTACATGACCGTGGTGTGGTCGCGGCCGAAGGCCTGGCCGATCTTCGGGAGCGAGAGGTCGGTGAGTTCACGGCACAGATACATCGCGATCTGCCGTGACTGGGCCAGGGCGCGGGTCTTGCCCGGGCCGCGGAGTTCATCGAGGCTGGTCTCGAAGTACTCGGCGGTGGCAGCCATGATCGCGGCGGTACTGATCTGCATGGTGGACGGGTCGGAGATCAGATCACGGAGCACGATCTCGGCCAGAGACCTGTCGATCGCGGTCTTGTTGAGTGAGGCGAACGCGGTCACCCGGATCAGCGCGCCCTCGAGCTCACGGATGTTGCGTTCGATCCGGCTGGCGATCAACTCCAGTACGTCGTCGGGGACGTCGAGCCGATCCATCTGAGCCTTCTTGCGCAGGATGGCGATTCGGGTTTCCAGCTCCGGCGGCTGCACATCGGTGATCAGGCCCCACTCGAACCTGGTCCGTAGCCGGTCCTCGAGAGTGGCGAGCTGTTTGGGTGGCCGGTCGGACGAGATGACGATCTGCTTGTTCGCGTTGTGCAACGTGTTGAAGGTGTGGAAGAACTCCTCCTGGATGCCGTCCTTGCCTTCGATGAACTGGATGTCGTCGACCAGCAGGACGTCGATGTCGCGATAGGTGCGCTTGAACGATGCCCGGCGATCGTCACGCAGGGAGTTGATGAAGTCGTTGGTGAATTCCTCGGTGGAGACGTACTTGACCCGCATGCCGGGGAACAACCGCTGGGCGTAGTTGCCCGCGGCGTGCAGCAGGTGGGTCTTGCCGAGACCGGACTCACCCCAGATGAACAGCGGGTTGTAGGCGCGGGCGGGCGCTTCGGCGATCGCCAGCGATGCCGCGTGCGCGAACCGGTTGGAGGCGCCGATCACGAAGGTGTCGAAGGTGTAGCGCCGGTTCAGGTTGATCGCGCTGTCGTCGTTCGTGGCAGAACTGCTCGCCCGCTTGGAGAAGTAGCTCGGCCAGGCGGCTTCGGCGCTGGCACGTGCGGCGAGATCTTCGTCGATGTCCTCGTCGAGATCGTCGAGATCGGGCGCGGCCGGCGGCTCGCGGAATCCGTTGTGCCCGTCGTCACCTTCGGCGGCGGGGTCAGCGATCCGCACACCCAGTTCGACGCGCTGGCCGAGCTGGCGGCTCAGCGCGGTGACGATCGGTTCGCGCAGATGACGTTCGATCTCGTTCTGGACGAAGGGGGTCGGCACCGAAAGCAGTGCGAAGCCCTCGGTGATCACCAGTGGCCGGACCAGCTTGAGCCAGGCGCGCTGCTGCGGCGTCAACGAGCCGTTGACCGCGTCGCCGTCACCGTTGAGTTCGGCGACGACGTTCTTCCAGATGGCGACGAACGGAGGGTCGGGGTCAGCTGTCAACGACACGCACCCCCTAGCGGCCGGCCCAGGGACGGCCAAGTCGACGACAACGAACTGTCCACAAAGTTATCCACAGGCTGTGGAGAGAGGACGGTCGCGGTCGTCTGGTTGTCTACCTGCGGGGCCGCTGTCGGCCGGAGCTCGTCGATGGATCGATGCATACCCTGCGATCCAGCGGGCTCGCAACGGACGGGGTGGCCTCGCTTCGTTGTCTTTGGCCGTCCCGGTGTGGAATCGGCATTGCCAGAAGCTAACAGTTTTCTCTCCGAGTGCCAACAGTTCGGCAACATTGCCGGGGGCCGAATTTGGCGCGGATTCGGTGCTGGCGCAATCGTTCCTGATGAGCGTGACAGTTGTGGTTGGTGTGATGTCTCTGACCTTGGTCGGGGGCCGGGGGAGCAGGAGGGGAGCAGGTTTGACCCAGCGATTTCTCGTCAGTACCCTCGAACAGTCGCCCGCACGTGGCGATACGGCTGCGACCCGGCCCCGCCGGGGGCCGCGCCGGTCAGACGGACGAGCTTACCAACGGCCGACCGCGTCACGCCTGTCATGAGGATTCATGCGGGCGGAGCGTGGGGGCCAGACGCAATGAGGAGTGACAGCCGTGGCCAAGGGCAAGCGGACTTTTCAGCCCAACAACCGCCGTCGGGGGCGAGTGCACGGGTTCCGGCTGCGGATGCGTACCCGCGCCGGCCGGGCGATCGTGTCGGATCGGCGCCGCAAGGGCCGCCGTTCACTGACTGCGTGATGCGGCGCAAGGTCTGACGCGGTGCTTCCGGCGCAGTACCGGATGACCCGGTCGGCCGAGTTCGGTGCCACGGTGAGCCAGGGGACGAAAGCCGCGCAACCGGATCTCGTCCTGTACACGCGGCCCGACCGGACCGGTGAACCCGGGCCCCGGATCGGGCTGGTCGTGTCGAAGGCAGTGGGGAACGCCGTTCAGCGGCATCGAGTGTCCCGACGCCTCCGGCATGCCGCACGGGCCCTGCTCGAGGACCTCGATCCTGCCGACCGAGTGGTGATCCGGGCTCTACCGAGCAGCAGGCATGCCATCTCACCGCGCTTGGAACAGGAGTTGCGGACAGCGCTGAAGCGCATCCGAACGCGGTCCGGTGAGTCCAAGTGAGACCACGTTCGGCCGCGGTGCGGATGGTGGTCTTCATGATCGAGCTCTATCGGCACACCATCTCGCCGTTGCGTCTGCCGACCTGTCGGTTCACCCCGACGTGCAGCCAGTACGCCGTCGACGCGCTCACGGAGTTCGGATTGGTCCGGGGCGGTTGGCTCGCAACGGTCCGCCTCCTGAAATGTGGTCCATGGCATAACGGAGGATGGGATCCGATACCGGATCGAGAAGCCGACCACGCGGAGCATCGAGGCCCAGCCGCTGAGTGTGCCTGTGGCATAACCGAACACCGGAGCAGCCCGGTGCAGCAAGGGGAGAGTCAGACGCGTGTTTAATTGGTTGAGCCTCGACATCATCTATTACCCGGTGTCGGCGATCATGTGGGTTTGGTACAAGGCCTTCGCCTTCCTGCTGGGACCGTCGAACTTCTTCGCCTGGGCATTGTCGGTGATGTTCCTGGTGTTCACGCTGCGCGCGATTCTGTACAAGCCGTTCGTCCGGCAGATCCGCACCACGCGGCAGATGCAGGAGCTGCAGCCCCAGATCAAGGCGCTGCAGAAGAAGTACGGCAAGGACCGTCAGCGGATGGCGCTCGAGATGCAGAAGCTGCAGAAGGAGCACGGGTTCAACCCGATCCTGGGCTGCCTGCCGATGCTTGCGCAGATCCCGGTGTTCCTCGGTCTCTACCACGTGCTGATGTCCTTCAACCGGACCCAGACGGGTATCGGCAGGCTGGGCCTGTCGGTGGAGGAGAACCGCAGCCTGGGCAACTACCTGTTCAGCGCCACCGACGTCGGCCACTTCCTGGACGCCAACCTGTTCGGCGCCCCGCTCGGCGCGACGATGATCCAGCAGCACGGCCTGGAAGCCTTCACCGAGTTCTACCGCCCTGCCGTGGTGGCGGTTGGTGTGCCGTTCATGATTGCGGCCGGCATCGCCACGTACTTCAACAGCCGGGCCTCGGTGGCCCGGCAGAGTCCTGAAGCGGCCGCGAATCCGCAGACCGCGATGATGAACAAGCTGGCGCTCTACGTCTTCCCACTCGGCGTCGTGGTCGGCGGTCCGTTCCTGCCCCTCGCAGTGATCATGTACTGGCTGGCGAACAACATCTGGACCTTCGGCCAGCAGCACTACGTGTTCGGCAAGATCGAGAAGGAAGAAGAGCAGAAGAAGCTCGAGGCACTGGAGCGCCGTGCTGCGAACGCGCCGGCTCCCGGGGCCAAGCCGAGCCGCAAGAAGAAGGCGGCTTCCGCCGACACGGCCGCGGACGCGGAGGCAACCGCCGGGGACGGTGGCGTGCCCGCAGACGGCGCAGACGCCACGGCACCGGACAAGGACGGTGTGGCGCCGCCCGATTCGGCGGCGACTGCACAGGAGTCGGCGAAACCTGCAGCGCGGAACGGAGCGGTGAACCGCACTCCGAAACCCGGCGCTCGGCCGAAGAAACGTAAGCGTTGACGCGCGGGTGACCGCGAACGAGGGAGAGGTGTTTGTATGACGAACGCAGAAACTGCCGCCACGTCGGACACGGCGGAGCGCAGTGAGGACGTCGAGCCGATCGAGAACGGAGTCGACGCTCCCGTGGAGGGTGAGGTAGCCACGGAAGGTGAGGCAGCCACCGATGGCGAAGAAGCCACCGATGGCGAAGAAGCCACCGATGGCGAAGAAGAACTCGAGGACAAGTTGGTCGCCGAGGGTGAGATCGCCGGCGACTATCTGGAGGAGCTGCTGGACCTCCTGGACTTCGACGGCGACATCGACCTGGACGTCGAGGGTGACCGCGCCGTCGTGAGCATCGACGGCGGCGGGGATCTGACCAAGCTGGTCGGGCGCAAGGGCGAGGTGCTCGACGCGCTTCAGGAGTTGACTCGGTTGGCCGTACACCAGAAGACCGGCGAGCGCAGCCGGCTGATGCTGGACATCGCGCAGTGGCGTCGACGGCGGCGCGACGAGCTGGCCGCGCTCGGCGACAAGGTGGCCCGCCGGGTGCTGGAGACGGGGGAGCGCGAAGAGCTGTCTCCCATGACGCCGTTCGAGCGCAAGATCGTGCACGATGCCGTGGCCGCGGTTCAGGGTGTGCACAGCGAGAGCGAGGGCGTGGAGCCGTCGCGTCGCGTCGTCGTCCTCACCGATTGATCCTCGGGGTTTGACCCACTGAGTTACATCGATGTAGTTCGTCTGCGTGTCCTGTGGCCGTTCCCTCGCGGAAGTTCGGAGGATGTTTCACGTGAAACACGCGGAGGTTCCGCCGCCACCCGCCGCCGCGGAGGAGATCTTCGGCGATGCCGTCGAGGGCGCGTATCGGTACGCCCAGATGCTGGCGGGCGCCGGCGTCGAGCGCGGGTTGCTCGGGCCACGGGAGGTGGACCGGGTGTGGGATCGGCACGTCCTCAACAGTGCGGTCGTGGCGGAGATTCTGGAGCCCGGCGAGCGGATCGCCGACATCGGCAGTGGCGCGGGGCTGCCCGGGATACCGTTGGCGTTGGCCCGCCCGGATCTTCGCGTGACGCTCGTCGAGCCGCTCCTGCGCCGTAGTGACTTCCTCCGTGAGGTCATCGACGAACTCGGAATCGAGTGCGCGGTGGTGCGCGGGCGCGCGGAAGACCGAGCGGTGCGCGACGAAGTGGGGGAGATCGATGCGGTGGTGTCGCGAGCGGTGGCCTCATTGGACAAGCTGACGAAGTGGAGCGTCGCCCTGCTGCGTCCCGGCGGTCGCATGTTGGCGATCAAGGGGGAGCGTGCCGAGGATGAGATCCGGGAGCATCGCCGCGTGATGACGAAGCTGGGTGTGACCGAGGTGAAGGTGATGAGATGTGGCGCGCGATTCGTGGATCCACCCGTGACGGTGGTCGTAGGGTCTCAGGGATCGCTGCGGACCGGACGGCAGCCGGGAAGGAAGCAGAGATGACCTCAGTTCCCGACAACCGGGAACCGCAGCCGCGCGATGTTTCACGTGAAACCCAGCCGCGGGATGTTTCACGTGAAACGTGGGCGTCGCAGGAGGTGGACACCCCCATCGGCGCGGAGGCCGAACGAGCGGTCAGGCTGATGCAGGCAGCCACGCAAGGGCAGCTTCCCCGGCCTGCGCGTCAGCGCGTCTTCACGATCGCCAATCAGAAGGGCGGCGTGGGGAAGACCACGACGGCCGTCAACATCGCCGCGGCCCTGGCGCTGCAGGGACTGCGGACGCTCGTCATCGACCTGGATCCCCAAGGGAACGCGAGCACCGCCCTGGGTATCGAGCACCGTCCCGGTACGCCGTCGTCGTACGAGGTGTTGATCGGCGAGATCCCCATCGAGTCCGCGTTGCAGCGCAGCCCACACAACGACCGGCTCTACTGCATCCCGGCGACGATCGATCTCGCGGGCGCCGAGATCGAACTGGTCAGCATGGTCGCCAGGGAGGGCCGGCTGCGCACAGCGCTGGCCGAACTCGAGCACCACAACTTCGACTACGTCTTCATCGACTGCCCGCCGTCTCTCGGACTGCTCACGATCAATGCGTTGGTCGCCGCGCCCGAGGTCCTGATCCCCATCCAGTGCGAGTACTACGCGCTCGAAGGCGTGGGTCAGCTTCTGCGCAACATCGAGATGGTCAAGGCGCATCTGAACCCTGCCCTCGACGTGACGACCGTCGTGCTGACGATGTACGACGGCCGCACGAAGCTGGCCGATCAGGTGGCGATGGACGTGCGGGCGCACTTCGGAGACAAGGTCTTGCGGACCGTGATCCCGCGCAGCGTGAAGGTCTCCGAGGCACCGGGCTACGGCATGACGATCATCGAATACGACCCGGGGTCCAGGGGAGCGATGAGCTATCTGGACGCGAGCCGCGAGCTTGCGCACCGAGGAGTGGGGGAACAATCTCGATGACCGCACCCGTGACGAGAAGAGGGAATCGATGAACAACGCGGCCAAGAAGCGAAGCGGACTGGGCCGCGGCCTCGCGTCGCTGATCCCGACGGGCCCCGCCGACGGGGAAGGGCCGGCAACCACGGGTCCGCGCATGGGTGACGCCGCCGCCGATGCGATGTTCGGTGGACCACCCGCCGCGCCGGCCGCAACCGCTCCGCTCACGGCGGAGGAGAATTCGGTCGGCGCCGTGTACCGCGAGATCGACCCGTCGAGGATCGATCCGAACCCACGCCAGCCGCGCCAGGTGTTCGACGAGGAGGCACTCGCCGAGCTCGTGCACTCCATCCGCGAGTTCGGTCTGATGCAGCCGATCGTGGTCCGGGAGACTCCCGACACCACGACCGGCCCCGAAACAACGACAGAAGGGCCCCCGCGCTACCAACTCGTCATGGGGGAGCGGCGGTGGCGCGCCGCCCAACAGGCCGGGGTGGCGACGATCCCCGCGATCGTCCGGGAAACCGCCGACGACAGCATGCTGCGGGATGCACTGCTGGAGAACATCCATCGCGTGCAGTTGAACCCTCTCGAAGAGGCCGCCGCCTACCAGCAGCTGCTCGAGGAGTTCGACGTCACCCACGACGAACTGGCCTCGCGCATCGGCCGGTCGCGGCCGGTGATCACGAACATGATCCGGTTGCTCCGTCTGCCGATAGCGGTGCAGCGCCGGGTCGCCGCCGGGGTGCTGTCGGCGGGACATGCGCGCGCGCTGCTGGCACTCGAGGGCGGCTCGGAGCAGCAGGAGGAACTCGCCGCACGCATCGTGGCCGAGGGCCTGTCCGTGCGCGCGACCGAAGAGGCCGTGACCCTGGCCAACCGGGACGAGGGCACGGCACCATCGGCTCCGCGCCGCAAGCCGATTCAGATGCCGGGCCTGCAGGATGTCGCCGAACAGCTGTCGTCGGCCTTCGATACCCGGGTCACGGTCAGCCTGGGCAAGCGCAAGGGCAAGATCGTGGTCGAGTTCGGATCGGTGGACGATCTGCAGCGAATTGTGGAGCTGATGAACACGTCGTCGCCGTGACCGACCATACCGGCGAATTACGTCACTGTGACACTGACGGGTCCGGAACGGCCGTCGATTCCGCCCGCCTGAGGAAACTCGCTGTGCGCCAACCCAATTCGATGGACCGGCCGGGCAGAGCGTCACCGGTCGGCCGGCACGGGCCCGTCCGGACCGCGCCTTCTATCCTGGAAGGGTTGCCGGCTGGCTCGGTCGGCATCGGACGGCTCAGAACCCCGGGAGTGTAGTGGCCGCACGTATCACGCCTCTTCGGCTCGAAGCATTCGAGCAGTTGCCGAAGCATGCACGGCGCTGCGTCTACTGGGAGGTCGACCCGACCACGCTGGGTGACGATCATCTGTCCGACCCGGAGTTCGAGAAGGAGGCATGGCTGTCGATGGTCATGCTCGAGTGGGGGTCCTGCGGGCAGTTGGCCGTCGAGTGCCGCGACGGCGCGGAGGCCGGCGACCCCACCCTCGAGCCGACCGACGAGCCGTGCCTGGGCTACGCGTTCTACGCGCCGCCGCGCACCGTGCCCCGGGCGGCGCGGTTTCCGACCGGACCCGTCAGCGCCGACGCCGTCCTGTTGACCTCGCTCGGCATCGAGTCCGGGCACGGGGGACAGGATCTGTCGCGGCCGCTGATCGCGGCGGTGGTCGGCGATCTGGTTCAGCGCGGCGTGCGCGCGCTCGAGGCGTTCGGTCGTTCAGCCGAGGCCTCCGAATTGACCGGCCCGGCGAAGGTGCCCGAGGATGTCGCGCCCGTGATGGCGACCCTCGGCGACTGCTCGGTCGAGCAGTGCATGCTCGGAACCGATCTGCTGTTGGACGCGGGATTCGTTGTGGTGTCGCACCACACCTACTTTCCGCGGCTGCGGCTGGAGCTCGAACAGGGCCTCGGATGGAAGGCCGGCGTCGAGGCGGCACTGGAGCGGTTGCTGCAGAGCGCCCAGCTCGAGGAGCCGGTGGGGGCCGGGTCGAACCCGTGCCGTTAGGCCTGGCGGGCCTGCTCGACCGACAGCTCGTGGGCGAGTAGTTCGGCGAAGGTGAAGGTGCCGGTCGGCCGGTCGTTCTTGCCGAGCAGGTACAGCCTTTTGACGGAGGCGAGGATGCCTTCGGCGATCGAGTCGCGCGATGCCGGAGACACGAGGGTGGCGCGGTCGCCCGGGTTGGTGACGTAGCCGATGTCGACCTGAACGGTGGGCATGCGGGTCAACCGGACCAGATCCCATGTCCGGCCATGTACCCGGCAGTCACGTAATCCGGTGCGCGCCACCACTTCACGCTGAATGAAGTCGGCAAGGTTGCGGCCGATGGTGGAGACCGAACCGTGTGAATTGCCGAAGTGGAACGAGGCTACACCGTTGGCGGCCGGGCTGGCCTGGGCTTCGCAACGCAAGCTGATCATCAGGTCGGCGCCGACGGTGTTGGCGGTGACCGCACGCTCGGCGTCCGACGGTGAGCGGTTGGCCGGGCGGGACAGGAACGTCTCCATGCCGATCGCGGTCATCCGGCCTTCGAGGCGACTTGCCAAGTCCCACAAGATATCTGCTTCGCTGATCGGACCCGCGGGCCCGTTCATGATCAGACCGTGGTCGCTGCCTCCGCGGCCCGGGTCGATGATGATCCGCTTTCCCGACAGCCGCGGACCGGAACTGCGGACCAACTCCTCCTCGCGGATCGCATGCGGTGACCCGCCGGTGACTCGGGAACCGAGAAAGTACAAGGACCGCAACGTTTCCGGCCCGCAGATACCGTCCGGATACAGCCCGTACTCACGCTGATAGGACATCAACGCGTTGTGCGTCAGCAGACCGAAGTGGCCGTCGACCAGGTTGGTGTAGAACCCCAGATCCTGCAAGCGCGCCTGCAGCGTCGCCACGTCGTCGCCGTACATCGGTGCACCGAACTGGTGGTTGAGAGTGCGTGCTCCAAGCCGGTAGGATGCTTCCTTCAGGGCTCGGTAGGTGGCTTCACCGACGACGCCGTCCACGAGAAGGCCGCGGTGCTGCTGGAATGCGCGGACAGCGTGATCGAGCTCGCCGTCGAACATGTCTGCGGCGACATGCTTGCCGGTGGTGAGGTCATCATCGGGGTGCTCGATCATGCCCAGCGCGGCAAGAGCGGCCCGGATCTCGGTGACCGCACCCCCGCGGTCACCGCGACGCAGACTCGACATAGGCAGCATTCTCTCAGACCGACTGGGGAATCGAGAAAACCCCAGGCAGGTGTTCAGCCCCCGAAATGCGGCGTCAGACCGCCGCTAGACCACGTCCGAGAGCTCGCGCAGCAGTGCCGCCTTGCCCTTCGCACCGACGATTCGCTTGATCGGTTCACCATCCTTGAACAGGATCATCGTCGGGATCGACACCACCTGGAAGTCGCGGGCGGTGCCCGGATTCTCGTCGACGTCGATCTTGGCGACCGTCAGCGAACCGGCCTTCTCGGCGGCGATCTCCTCGAGCACCGGGGCGACCATCTTGCACGGGCCGCACCAAGTCGCCCAGAAGTCCACCAGCACCGGCGTGCTGCTCGACAGCACGTCCTGGGAGAACGAATCGTCGGTGACCGCCACCGTCGAAGTTCCAGCGGACCCAGCGCTCATCGTTGTGCTCCAATCAGATCGGTGTCTTCTGTTGAGGTGGAAGTTCTCTCGCCCGGCTCCGCCTGGTCGGCCAGCCACCGTTCCGCGTCGATGGAGGCGGCGCAACCACTTCCGGCGGCGGTGATCGCCTGGCGGTAGGTGTGGTCGACGAGATCGCCTGCGGCGAAGACTCCTTCGACCGAGGTGTAGGTGGTGCGACCCTGAACCTGCACGTAGCCGGCGTCGTCCAGCTCGACCTGCCCGCGCACCAGCTCCGAACGCGGATCGTGCCCGATCGCGACGAAGACACCGGTCACGGCCAGCTCGGATTCCTCACCGGTCACGGCGTTGCGCAGCCGGATACCGGTCACCTTGGGGTCGCCCTCGATGGCGGTGACGTCCGTGTTGGTGAGGAATCGGATCTTCTCGTTGGTCTGCGCGCGCTCCAGCATGATCTTCGACGCGCGGAACTCGTCTCGCCGGTGGATCAGCGTGACGCTGCGAGCGAAGCGGGTCAGGAACGTGGCCTCCTCCATCGCGGAGTCGCCGCCGCCGACCACGGCGATGTCCTGGTCCCGGAAGAAGAAACCGTCGCAGGTGGCGCAGGTGCTCACACCCATGCCGAGCAGCGCGTCCTCACCGGGTACACCCAGGTGCCGGGCGGCAGCGCCCATGGCCAGGATCACCGCGCGCGCCTGGTGGGTCTCGTCACCGACGGTGACGGACTTGATGGGTCCGGCCAGGTCGACGGCGTCGACATCCTCCATGCGCAGATCCGCGCCGAAGCGAAGTGCCTGCTCACGCATCTGGTCCATCAACTCCGGGCCGGTGATGCCGTCGCGGAATCCGGGGTAGTTCTCGACCTCCGTCGTGGTCATCAGGGCGCCACCGAACTGGGAGCCCTCGAATACCAGCGGCTTGAGCTGGGCACGAGCTGCGTACACGGCCGCCGTGTAGCCGGCAGGGCCGGAACCGATGACGATGACGTCATGGACGGTGGGTGAGGAGGTCATGAGAGCCTTTCTGCCAGCGGCAAGAGGTCGAACAACCGCGTTGGTAAAACACCAGGGTATGCCGCAGTGTTCCCGCATACCTCTCCGGTGCGTCGCCGGTGCGGTGTCGGTGTCGTCACTGCCCGGGTAGTTCCCGCTCGGCGATGAGCCCGGTGTCGACGGCGTTGCAGGCGGGTTCCACGGCGAGCGCGAGGATCTGCCCGGGCGCCTGGCCGGGAATCAGAAGCAGCACCGCGGGCCTGCCGGACACCTCGAGCAATCGACCACCGAGGACTTCCGGGGCGGGGGAGTGGCCTAGGCCGGCCAGGCAGGCCGCGCGGCGTTGCGCGTCGCCCAGCGGGCCAAGGTCGGCGACCTCGGACAGCGCCGCCCGCAGCTCGGCGTCGGACAGCGGAAAACCGGTGTCGTCCGCGGTCTGCTCCACGGTGATCTGGTCGGCCGTCGGTCCCGACGGGAACGCAGTGCCGTCATCGCGGGTCACCATGACCGCGCCGAGGACGGCCGCGGCCGCCACGGCACCGATCCCGATGGCGAGCCCGGCCCGTTGCACCCGGGTCAGCCGCGGCCGCGGCAGGGCGTGGCCGCCGGAC
>NZ_JACKSH010000081.1 GCF_025821625.1 Mycolicibacterium pyrenivorans | reverse complement strand
GGCCATCATCTGATCCCGCACAACGGCCCACCCCGACTCCAAAGCGCACAACCGAATTCGCCCCCACGCCGAGGGTCGATCGGTGAATCAAGGCTAAGTGGCCTGGGGTTGGCCGGCTGTCACGGCGGCGGCGAATTCCGAGCCGATCAGTTCGAGGTATCGATCGGCGTTTCCGCCCTGGGTGCTGAACGACAGCAGCCGTTTCAGGTAGAGGTGAGCATCGTGTTCCCACGTGTACCCGACACCGCCGAACACCTGGATTGCGGTGTCGCCGACGGCGGCGAGTTGGCCGCTGAATGCCTTGAGTCGCAGCGCCGCGAGGTGGCGGTGATCGCCGTCGCCCTCGTCGGCAGCCCACGCCGCGTGGATCACCCCGCTACGGGCCAACTCCACGTTCTCGAACATGTCGACGCACAGGTGAGCGACCGATTGAAAGCTGCCGATCGCCTGACCAAACTGTGTGCGCGTTTTGGCGTAGTCGACTGTCATGTCGACGAGGCGTTGTGCGGCACCGAGCGCGTCGGCCGCCGCAACGATCAGCACGTCGTCGACGAGCGCCGATAGTGCCTGAGCGCCCGCAGTTCCCAGCAGTCTTCCCGGCGCGTGGTCGAGCGTCACCTGGAAGCGACGATGGGTCTGATCGATGCCCGGCAGCCGGCCCAGCGTGACCTCCGGTAGGGCGGTCTCGACGGCATAAAGCGCCAAGCCCTCACCGTGCTGGGTCACAGTCAAGATGATGTCGGCGGCCCTGGCGTCATCGACGACGAACTCTCCAGAGACTCGCCCATTGCCCGATGATGTGGCCGGCACCGAGAACAGCGGCCCAACCGCGGCCACCCGATCACCAGCGGCGATGCCCGCGAGTAGTTCGGCTGCTTCACTGCCGGCCCCGAAGCGTGCGATCGCCCTCGGCGCGGCGACTGCGCTAGACAGCCACGGTCCCGGGTAGAGGCCGGCTCCCATTTCCTCGGCGACGATCGCCGCGTCGACGATCGCCATGCCGGCGCCGCCGTGCTCGGCAGGGACCAGCACGCCGGTCGCGCCAAGGTTGGCGAGCCCGTTCCACACCTGAGATGTGGTTCCGCGGTCGTCGTCGATTAGCTGCCGCACGTGCGCGTCGACTCCAGCGTGCTCGGCCAGGAACTGTCGCACGGTCGCACGCAGGGCGCGCTGTTCATCAGTCGGTTCGAGGTTCACGTGTGCTCCTCACTCGTTGCACCAGCGCTCATCGTCGCGGCAAACCGAGCACTCGCTGGGCGGTAATGTTCTTGTTGATCTGCGTGGTGCCGCCGGCAATGGTCAATGCGCGGGCAGTCAGGCGGTAATCGGCCCATCTAGCACTGGCCGCCGGTCCTAGCACGTCGTAGGCCAGAGCGGCCAACTTCTGGCCGGTCTCCCCCCACACCGATTTAGCCAGGCTTGCCGTCGAAAAGGCGTCCCCGCCGTGCAGCATCGCCGAAATCGAGCGCAGGCATAAGATTTCGAGGAACTTGATACGGGTGACAAGCTCGCCGATTCGGTGCAGAGTGATGGGATCCTGCAGTGCCGGACGATCGCCTACGCGCGCCGTTGCGAGGTCGCCGACGAGCTGTTCGAGATCAACCTGCAATTCCGAGTATAGCCGGGCCGCTGCTGCGCGTTCATGAGACAGCGTCGCGGTAGCAACCTTCCACCCTTCGTTCAACGGACCGAGCATCGCGTCGGCCGGGACGCGAACATCGGTGAAGAACACCTCGGCGAAATCCATATCACCGTTAAGCGCAACCAGAGGTCGCACGCTGATCCCCGGCGACGTCATATCCACGAGAAAGCACGAGATCCCCTGGTGCTTTGGGGCATCGGGGTCAGTGCGGACGTAGAGCTGGCACCAGTCGGCGCGATGGCCTAGTGACGTCCAGATCTTCTGGCCGTTGACGACGTACTCATCACCGTCCTGCATTGCCCTGGTACGCAGTGACGCCAAATCCGAACCGGATTCCGGCTCGGACATACCCTGGCACCAGATATCGTCTGCGCGAAGCATCCGTGGGAGCAGATCGAGCTTCTGCCTTTCACTGCCGTATCGCATGATCGCCGGCGCGATATTGTTGATACCAATAATGTTCAGCGGGTTAGGGACTCGCGCACGGGTGGTTTCCTCGGCGTAGACGAGTTGCTCGAGGACCGAGGCACCACGACCCCCGTAGACAGTGGGCCACGCCACCGCCGCCCAACGGTGATCTGCTAACCGCGCATTCCACGCGCGCAATAGCTCGAACGCCTGGTCATCGGCCCCTGGATGACGGGTGGCGGCAACGATGTCCTTAGTCAGATTCGCAGCGAGCCACGATCGGAGTTCCGTGCGGAACTGCTCGGCGTCGGGCGGATAGGTGAAGTCCACGGGTTCCCATCTGGCTTGCTGTGATTGACGGCAATAGGCTCTTCAATCTAGGGTGAAACAGAATTCTGTTCAAGGGGAGGTTTGGAGCCAGGGTGACCGACGACGAGGCCGGAAAGCGCTTCCAAGCGCTGGGCATGTTCGCTTCTGCGCTTGCGGGAAAAGCAGTTGCCGTGATGGAGGGCGCCGACGGCGACGGGCCGTGGACCGACGGCGAAGCGATCTACATCAATCCGTCAGCTTCAGCGCAGTTCACGCTACCGGCGGTCGCGGTGCAGGCGTCTCTGATCGCCGCCGGCAGTCTCGATCCTGATGTGGTCCGCCCGATAGTACGACATCCCAGGCTGGCCAAACGGTACCTGGCCGTCGAAGCGCACCGTGCGCTGGTGCTCAATGCTGGGTTGCTTCCCGCCGCAATGCTCGACCTGGGAAACGCTGAAATCGCAGGGCGAAGTGACTCGGCGACGGCGTCGTTAACACTCGCTTCGACCAAGGCCGCCCTCGCCGATGCGCCGTCAATTTTCGGCACGATCCGCGCGAAGAAGGTGCTGGCGGCATCTCGTGACGCAGTATCCAAGGCAGGCCAGGAGGCCGTGGGGCACGCGCCGCGCAAGCAGAAGGATGGCGGGGCCGATCAACTCGAGGATCTCAACGAAGACAGCGTCGACGAGTCCGACGATTACGATTTGTTCTCCAGTCCGGTCGGCGGCGGTACGTTCATCGGCAGGTGGCTGTCGAAACTGCTCAAAAGCACCCGTAAGAGTGGAGACAACAGCCTCGGGCCGCCCGGTGCCGATTCTGCGACGCACCAGACGAATTCGGCGAAGCGTGGGCGCCATGCCGTGGCTTCTTTGGCCTCGGCCGCCGGCGAAGACGTCAACGACTTCGAACCGACTGAGTTCACGTATCCGGAATGGGACGCAGGCAAGAACGTCTATAAGCCCGACTGGTGCACGGTGCACGAGGTGGAACCGCGGATTAAGCCGTTCGCCACACAGGCGGTCGAGGGCGCGATCACCGTCCGCAAGCCGCTGGCCCGGCTTGGTATGGGGCTGCACCGGCGCCGACGCCAGGCCCAGGGTGACGACATCGACATCGACGCTGCGATCGAGGCACGGGTGGAGTTGATGGCCGGCTCGGTGCCCGACGAGTCGGTCTACATAGACACTTTGCGGCGCCGACGCGACCTGTCGGTCCTGCTGTTGTTAGACGTGTCGGGCTCGACCGCCGAGGCCGGGACTATGGGCCGTACCGTGCATCAACAGCAGCGGGAGGCGGTGGCACATCTCATGATCGCCCTTCACGATCTCGGTGACCGGGCGTCGCTTTATGCCTACTGCTCGCAAGGACGCACTGCGGTGACGATGACGCCGATCAAACGTTTCAATGATCACCTTGACGCACAGGTCTTCAGAAAACTGAATAGCCTGGAACCTGGCTCCTATTCCCGCCTTGGCGCGGCGATTCGACACGGATCAACGGTTCTTGAGGCGCGCGGCGGCACCTCTAGACGGCTGTTGGTGGTGGTGTCCGACGGGCTGGCGTACGACCATGGCTACGACCGCCGTTCCGGGGCCGCCGACGCACGCCGGGCACTGATCGAGGCGCGTCGACGCGGTACCGGTTGTGTATGCCTGACGATCGGCGCCGACACCGATACAGCATCGCTGCGCCGGGTGTTCGGAAGCGCGGCGCATATGACGATTGCGCGACCCGACCAGCTCGGTGGCGCGATTGGTCCGTTGTTTCGCTCAGCGGTTCGATCAGCAGAAGTCCGGCGGCGCGTGTCGTGACCGGCAGTTTCGAGAATATCCGTTTCCACCACGTTGAAACAGAATTCTGTTTTGGGCTACCATCCATGGATCGCCTCCGGGCGGAGGGCGGAAGGATTTCATGACCAACGAGCCGACAACCGCGTCGCGGAACGGGGCATCCGACATATCGCCCTCGGATCGTCCGTACTACCGGTCAGTGGGCAACGAGGAGGCTGTTTTCAAGGCGGCGTTCCGCCAAGGGCTTTCGGTCATGCTGAAGGGGCCAACCGGTTGTGGAAAGACCCGCTTCGTCGAAGCCATGGCGTACGACCTCGGCCGGCCGTTGATCACTGTGGCGTGTCATGATGACCTCACCACCGCTGACCTCGTTGGCCGTTACTTGTTGCGTGGCGACGAGACCGTGTGGGTCGACGGCCCGTTGACGCGCGCCGTGCGCGAAGGCGCGCTGTGTTACCTCGACGAGGTGGTCGAGGCGCGGCAGGACACCACCGTTGTCCTCCACCCCCTTGGCGATCACCGTCGGCAGTTGCCGATCGAACGGCTCGGCGTGACGCTTGATGCAGCCCCAGGATTTGGCTTGGTCGTCTCCTACAACCCTGGTTACCAAAGCGTTCTGAAAGATCTGAAGGATTCGACGCGCCAGCGGATGGTGGCGATCGACTTCTCCTATCCCAGTCCCGACATCGAGGAGGGCCTCGTCGTACACGAGTCCGGTGTCGACCACTCGACAGCTGCTGAGTTGGTGCGCTTCGGGCAGGCCATCCGCAAGCTCGAGACCGGAGGCCTCCGTGAGGTTGCCTCGACTCGTGTGCTCATTGCGGCCGCCCAGTTAGTCGTTGAGGGCCTGACTGTGAGGGAAGCTGCCCGCGCAGCGATCGCGGGACCGCTTACCGACGACGCTGGTGTGAGCCGCGGCTTGAACGAAATGATCGATGTCTACCTGGGTGATCCGACCGGGCAGACTGGTTGACAGTCGAATGTCCGGATGCCAGAAGTGATCTGGTATCAATCTCTCCGAAAGAAAAGGTGATGCGATGACGACAGGTGGAACCACGTCACTCGAACCCGAGGAAAAGTCGTCAGGTCGTTCTCAGGGAGTGAACTGGGGGCGATGGATCAGCGGCCTGGCAGTCATTGCGTTCGCCGGGCTTTTCCTGGCTGTGTCGAGAACGGAACTTGCACCGCGCGTTGCCAATCCGAACGTTCAGGGTAGGCCGCGCCCAGTCGATTTCACCGTTGGCAGCTGGTTCATCAACGCCTACCAGATTGGGATCGTCGTCCTGCTCTTGGGAATGATCCTGGCCTTCTGTATCGCTTGGCGGCGGAACCCCGGTCACCCAGTCTTGTTGATGGCCATCTGCACGACACTGATCGTGTGGCAGGACCCGATTATGAACTGGGCGCCCTTCGCGGTGTACAACCCCGACTGGCTTCATTGGCCTGAGGATTGGCCGCTGATTTCGATGTCACCGACGGTTGAGCCGTTCTTCGTATTCTCCTATGCGATCTTCTATCTCGTCCCGTACTTCCCCGGCATCTGGATCACGCGCAAACTTCAGGCTAAGGGTGGACCGGAATCCTTCGCTGCGCGGCATCCTCTCGTCACCCTCGCATTGGTGGTTTTGGTCGTCGGATTTGTCTACGACATGATCATGGAAGTTGTCTTCATCCGCACCGGGATGTACATCTACAGTCAGGTCATTCCATTTGGATCACTGTGGCCGGGCACTACATTCCAGTTCCCACTGCTATGGGAATCTTTGGGTGTCACCTTTGTCATGATCCCCGCCGCGGTCCTTTGCTATCGCGATGACACGGGCAAGTCGGTCGCTGAGAAGCTGGCGGCGAAGGCGAAGCTCTTCCCGGCGAAGCCTGTGCTGGGCACATTCCTGGTCATGTTCGCCATTACCAACGTTTCCTACTTCGTCTACGGAGGATGGTTCTGGGCCATCAAGGCCAGCGGTGCCGCGACGGCGGTCGCCTGTCCGTGGCCGTACCCAGAGGCCAAAGTGTATGACCCTCAAGGCTATTACGAAAAGGAAGGTGCGGTCGGACCTTTCTCTGTCGGCAAGTGGGCTACCTGGCAGAGCGGCGTGCCGAACGGACGGCCCGATGTGGAAGCGCCGCCAGCGGGGCAGGGTGCCTGTGCCCCCAAGGAGCCGAATGGCTGAGCAACGCACAGTCGTCATCACTGGAGCCTCGCGAGGGTTGGGCTTCGCATCGGCAGTCCGGCTCTACAACGAGGGCTGGCGTGTGGTTGCGGCGATGCGCTCACCCGACCAAGGTGTAGCCCTCCTTCGTGATGCGACCGGAGCTGGTCACGACGACGGTCGTCTTGTCGGCGTCCGTCTCGACCTGATGAATGAGGAGTCAATCGCTGCAGCGGCCGAGCAGATCGAGGCATTGGTGGGCGCGCCACATGCATTGGTCCACAACGCCGGAATCGCCTCGATCGGGATGTCGGAGGAGCTTGATCGAGACCTCTGGAGCAGTATGCTCGCGACTCACCTGACGGGTCCGGTTGCGCTGACCAAAGCGCTGTTACCCGTGATGCGCGCCGCGGGTCGAGGTCGGATCGTCCTGGTATCAAGCGCCGGTGGCGTGCGCGGCCAACCGGGAATCGCCGCATACTCGGCGGCGAAGGGTGCTCTCGAGCGATGGGGCGAGTCAATGGCGACGGAGATCTCACCGTTCGGACTTGGAGTGACGGTCCTGGTGGCCGGCGCCTATGACACCGACATCATCGATGATCGCGCGCCAGGCTATCCCGACTACCGGATTTGGGACGGCCCCTACTCGCCCATTCATCACTCCATGGACGTGCGGGGCCATATCGCCATGAGATTCGCTCGACCCCCGACGCGCTTCACCGACGGATTGGTGAAGGCTCTCAACGACCGTGCACCCTTTCGCAGGCGTTCGGCGGGACCCGACGCGGCATTGCTCATGGTCTTCAACAGGGTCCTGCCAGCAGCAGCTATGCATCATATGGCCCGGGCAGTGATGGGGATACCGCGTCAGGGAGCGCTGAGGGGCGGCGCCCCGCAGCTGACCGCACCGCAGCAATTGATGGTGCGGGTGATGGGCAGCCTTCCCCTGCCTGTGATGAGGCGGCTGATCGTATTGGCCACCTGGCTCGCACCAAACCGGTCCTCATCGCCCTCAGCGGCAAGCGGACTACGACGGCAAGCGCAATGTGCAGAAAGGCAGGGATAGCCGATGAGCGAAGTAGGAGATGTCGTAGACGATTTGAGCGACGCGTGGGCGTTCGACGAAGCGGTTTCGGGCAACGTGCGCAATCCTTATCCCGAGTTCGAGCGCTTCCGCGCCGAAGAGCCGGTCCAGCGGATCGACCTTTCGGTCATGCCGGGTGAGGAAGGCAAGCCGCTCTTCGTCGTCTACCGATTCGAAGAAGCCCAGCAATTGTTACGCGACAACGAAACTTTCTCTTCGTCGATCATATTGTCGGCCTACGGCGAGGCACTCGGCAAACGTGTCATGCTCGGCATGGATGAGCCGGAGCATGGGCGACACCGCGCTCTTGTGGCGAAGGCTTTCTCGCAGAAGGGACTTGCCCGATTTCAGGACGAGCTCGTCGGCCGCGTCGCTAACGACCTGATCGACAGGATGGCTCCCAACGGGAAGGCCAATCTCGTCAAGGAGTTCACCTTCCCTTATCCGACTCGAGTCATCGCTGGCCTGCTTGGTCTTCCGGAAGAAGATTTCCTGCAGTTCCAAAAGTGGTCCCTCGGGTTGCTCAGTTACGCGCTCAACCCCGAGCGGGGGTTGGAAGCGTCGAAGGCGTTGGTCGAGTACTACCGCCCGATACTTCGCGCGCGGCGCGAGAACCCGCGCGACGACCTCATAAGTCGCCTCGCTGTAGCCGAAGTTGACGGCGAACGGCTCGAGGACGAAGAAATCTTCTCCTTCCTCCGGCTGTTGTTGCCGGCGGGTGTCGAAACCACATACCGGTCGCTTGGGAATCTGTTGTTCGCCTTGCTGTCGAATGAAGACCAGCTGAACGCGATCCGAGAAGACCGCGATCTCGTCCCCCAGACCATCGAGGAGGGTGTGCGCTGGGATGCTCCGCTGCTGAGCACTATTCGGGTCGCAACGTGCGACACGGAACTTGGTGGCGTGCACATTCCCGAAGGGTCATCGGTGATGCCGATGCTCGGCTCGGCCAACCATCAGAGTGAGCGGTTCGAAGATCCCGACAAGTTCGATATATTTCGTCCGGCTAAGTCGAATCTGGGGTGGGGCAACGGCACACACGTATGTCTGGGTATGCATCTTGCGCGTCTGGAGATCCGGACCGCTATCAACTTGTTGCTGGACCGGCTCCCGAATCTGCGGCTTGACCCCGACGCCGATGATCCGCACATCCGCGGCCAGGTATTCCGATCGCCGACGGCGCTACCTGTGCTGTTCGATAAGGCCTAAGAGAGTGGCTATGTGAGCGTATTGGGTCCCACTGTGACGGAGGTTTCAAGACGAGACTTCAGCGGATGAGCTCCATCAGCTTTTTTCATCGTGGGCCGCGTCGATCGCCGGTCGCTGACTCGAATCGAGGTAGCCGACGTAGGCCTCTTCTAACTGCTGCCGCGTCGGGGATATGGGGGTGATGCGGTATGCGGCATTGTTCCTTGGCGTTGTGGTCTCATCGCGATCGGACGCGGCTTGTCAATCACGTGATCGATGCGCTCGTTGTTCGTCCCGTGCTCACGGCGCACGACTGCGATTGGGCTGCTCGTACTACTGCAACCCGGTTCTGTCGAACCCGGGCGATAGCCTTGCGGCCACAACCCCATGGCCGGATTCGTACCACGCGATCGACCCCGCCATGGGCTCCTTGTCATGATTGGTGGTTTGGGGTTTCGGTGCGCCCCATGCAATCCCACCCTAGGAGGAAGCGCGTGGCGGCGTCTGATATCGGTCGGCATAAACTCATCTGTGCCGACTGCGAGGGTACGTGTGCCCGCAGGGTGGCATTTGTGTCGGCCCTGCGCGTGATCTCGCTTCTCGTTCCCTCGACGACCGAGGTTGTACCCGCATGATGAAGCGCGCTACCCGCGGCCCCTTCGGTGAAAAAGGGGGTGGGGAGTTCGACGGGGCAGATGGTTCGACCGACTCCGGTCCGTGGCCAGCGATCTCTCCTGGACTCCTCGCATCGTCGTGCCGTGCCGTCGCATCATTCCTTGCATGGCGGTTGCGGCATCGACCTCGTGTGCACCGCGTCCACGCGGACGACATCGAGATCCGTTGCCACGACTACGGATATGCCGACGGTATCGCGACTCCAGTGCTGCTGTTGCACGGAGGCTTCGCTGTCTCCGAGTCTTGGGTGGGCCAAATCCCGGCCCTGGCCGCGCAAAGGCGTGTGCTCGTGCCGGACTCACGCGGACACGGCCGCACCACGCTGGGCCAAGGGGGAATCACCTATCGCAGAATGGGAATGGACGCCGCCAACTTGCTCGACTCACTTCGAGTCAGCGCTGCCCATGTAGTCGGATGGTCCGATGGTGGTTGCAGCGCGATCGGTATGGCCTTACAGCGACCGGACCTAGTGTGCAGTCTTACTTTGCTCGGTACGCCCGTGCACGCCGACGACTACACGCCAACCGCTCGGCGTTCGCTGGAAGCGTTCGTTCGGCCCGAGGCTGTAACGATGCGCGTGATGCGGCTGGTGCACCGCGTAATGTCGGGACGGCCGGGCGACTGGGCACCCTTCCTCGACCAATTGACGCAGGTCTGGCTCAGTTCGCCCGACTACACCACCGAGGAACTAGCGCGAATCACAGTTCCCGCTCTCGTCGTGGGTACCAAGCACGACGAGTTCCTGTCTCTGTGGCCCGAGGATCCATTGACGGTCTTCCGCGGCTGCGCGGACCGGCTGCCCGCCGGCCGGCTCGAAGTCGTTCCCGACGGTACACACCTCATGCCGATTGCGCTTGCAGGTGAGGTAAACCGGCGCCTGCTGGCATTCTTCGATACCGTCGACAACGCCGCCTCACCGCGGGAACAGTTGCCGTAGATAGTTGCCGGAGCGTACGCGGGTGGGCTTCGTATACCACCTCACCGAATTCAATTGGTCTGGTGGGGTTTCGTCCATGTCTCGTGGGTTATCGCTGTCCGTAACCATCCGTCGGATTTGAGAATTGCGGCAAGCATCACCAGCTCTTCAGCGATCGAACCGTTGTTCAGTGCGAAACACCACTCACCAAGCGCGCCTAGTCCATGCGCCGAACACCGGTGCGGAGACAATGCCCGGCGGCGATGCGAGTACATACGGGATTGCGTTGATCGCGCTCATGCCGATCATCAGGTGGCCCGGATTGGTGCCCTCCAGCTTCGCCGGTACCTCGCCCCAGGACATGTTCAACGCCAGGTCGAAATTGGGGACTCCGCGGATCTGCACCCGGATCAGCGGGACCGTCTCGCCCGGGGCCGGTGCCGACAGATTCCACTGCGGCAGATCGTATGTGGCGACCCACTCTTCGTGGATCGCCAAGAGGTCACGTCCCCGCCATTGACCGAACCACGAAAGGCGCTGCCCGACAGCAGTTCCTGCTCTGATCGTGCCGGCGGCAACGGAAAGGTCGTAGGGGAGGGTCGTGGCTGGCGTCCACGGCCACTCGTATCCCGTCGAGTTCGATGCCGAGGACCTCCGCCGTACCGTTGAGCGCCTGCCGATACGCCATATCGAGCTTGCCGACGATGGGGGAGTCGACGGTGATTTCCTCGGGTTTGCGGCCCATGCCCATCAGGTCGAACATCATCTGCGGGCTCGCGATGTCCGATACGTCCACCGCCTCATACAAATCGATACGTTCGACATGCTTGCTGAGCCCGGTCACAGTAGCCACCAGGCGCTCCATCATGAAACCCGGATTCTCACCGGCGGCGTGGAACCTGGAGCCGCCCGTCAAACATGCATCGACGAACATCGCCTCCACATCGGCTCCGTACGTCGGTAGGTGGTTGTAGGAGGTCGTTGAGATCACGCTCGAACCCGATGCCAGCAGACGCCTGATGTCCTCGGAGTTGGTCTCCACCGGGTACGCCTTGCTCGCAGCGTGGATCACGACGTCGGCGCCAAGGGCGAAGATCGCTTCCTTATCGGCGGTCGTCAGCACCCCGGTGTCGGGCAGTCCACACAGCGTGCCCGCGTCGAGGCCCGCCTTGGCTGGGTCATAGACCAACACGCCCACCAGTTCGTAGTCCGGATGTTCGATCAGCTCCTGCAACTGGGGCAGGCCGACCGCGCCGGTGGCCCACTGTACGACCCGAATCGTCACCGTTGACTCCTCTCGGATGGATGTCCGCCGTTTCAACCTACAGTTTGTACGTTGCCCTGCGCCGCGGTGTAAGTTCCCCTTCATCTAGGGCTGAGGAGGTAGGCCGACGTGTCCACCGTGACGACAAAACCGCGTGTCATTCAATGGGCCACCGGCCAGACCGGCATGTTTGCGCTGCGAAATCTCCTCGACAGCGCCGAGTACACGCTGACCGGTGTGCGGGTCTACAACAGCGCCAAAGCCGGGATCGATGCCGGAAAGCTCTGCGGTCGTGACGAGGTCGGTGTCGTTGCCACCGATGACCGGGACGCGCTGATTGCCAGCGATGCCGACGTCGTGCTCTACATGGGCAAGGTCGAGACCGATACCTCGGGATGTCTCGCCGATGTGTGCGAATTGCTCGCGTCCGGCAAGAACGTTATCGCAACCGGAAGCCGGTTCACCCACCCGCGGTCTCTGGATGCCGGCATGGCCGACGCCATCGAAACCGCTTGCGACAAGGGCAACGTCACCTTTCTCGGGCTGGGTCTGTTCCCGGGCTTCTACGGTGAGACGTTGGCGCCGGTGCTATCACGGCTGACGCAGAAGACCTCCCGGATCAGCGTGCGCGAGGTGATCAATTACGCGACGTATGCGAGCACCGACCTGATGTTTGACACCATGGGTTTCGCGCATGCCCCCGAGGACACGTCACCCGCGCTGGCCAACGAGCAGTATGCGGCGGCGGTGTGGATCGGCACGGCGACGATCCTGGCGCAGGCACTCGGGCTGACCATCGACAGCGCCTCGGGATACCGGCACGTAGCCACGACTCCCCGGGATCTCGAGGTCGCGGCGGGACGTATTCCAGCCGGCACCGTGGCCGCTATGCGCTTCGGCGTCAGCGCGAGGTGCGGCGACACCACGATTGACGTCGAACACCTCACCCGGATGGCCGACGACATCGCACCGGACTGGCCCAGCGAGATCGGGTACGAGATCTGCTACGAGGGTCAGCCCAACATTCGGTTACATATGGTCGTCGGCGCCGACGGCGAAGACCATTCGGAACAGGGATGTCTCGCGACCGCAATGCACGCAGTGAACGCGATCCCCGCCGTCCTTGCCGCGGGGCCTGGACTCTACGACCTGTCCACGATCACGCCGTTCGTGCGTCGGCCTCGATCAATTCCAACGTTTTGAGGTCGCGTAGCGCCGCACAGGACCGCTGCAAAGTATGCACGAACATGGCATCCCCACGCTCGGTCGGAGCAGCGGTCGCGCATCCGAGGATCGAGATCAATGGTGGCTGGAGCATACCGATACAGTAGTCATGCCAGCAGGTCTCGCGGTCATAGCCGGTGACCCCATGTTGCAGCAACGCCGCGTGGTAGTGGTCGATAAGGCTTTCCTCGGTGGCGCGCCGGGCATCCGTCTGCAGGCTGGACGCCGCGAAGTAGGCGACGTCGCGGCCGGGTAGCCCGACGCTGATCGTCTGCCAGTCGACGATGGTCACCGAGTCCCTGTCGGGATGAAACATCAGGTTGTCCGCACGAAAATCACCATGCATCAACGAGTATCGCGGCTGATTGATCAGCCAGGGCGTCACCGCTGCCATGCCTGCGCGCAAAATGTCGTGGTCTTCGGCCGCCAGGTGTTCACCGAGCCGACCGAGGACGACATCGGTCAGGGCTTCGGCCGCCGCGCCCATCATCTGGGCGGCCTCGACGTCGCCGGGCTTGGGCATGATGAACTCGGGCATGTCGAGCCACGTGGGCTCACACCAGCTCGGTGCGTGCAGGCCGGCGATGGCGGTCATGACATTCTTGGCCTGCGCATCCGAGCAGCCACCGATCTGGTCGCCCTGGACCGCGGGGTCGAGGTCGGAGAGAACTAGCGCGAAATCAGAACCATCGTCACTGATGTCGTGATGGAAGCACTGGGGGATAGGCACTTTCACGGTTGGCGCCACTTCGCCGTAGAACGCCACCTCGCTTCGGTAGCCGAGGGAAAGACCGGCACGCAACGCCACATCCTCGGCGGGCAGCTTCACGACGACCGTCTCGGGCAACCTCGGGTTCGGATCGGCGTAGGCCGGCGTGGCCCGATAGGTCGATCCGGCTTGTCCGGTTCCGATGCGCTGCAGCGTCAGGTCGGCGATCTCGACCGTGTCCCCGGGTTTACTCAACGCGGCTGCCAACCAGGTGGCGGTAACATCTGACAACGTGTGGGGTAGAGCAATTTCCGTCATTCGGCAGCCCGATACGCTTTGATCACCGGTTCGAGCTCGGCGGGAGTCGCGCCGTGAGTGATCACGCAGTCCGCACCGAAGTCCAGTTCTTGGCGCACCCGCGCGGCGCATTGCGCGGGCGAGCCGGTCGCTGATGCGCCGAGCCAGTCGTCGGGGATCAGCGTCGCGATATGTTCGATCTGCTCGGCCGTTGCCTTGGCGTCAATGGCCCCCGCGACGGACGTCACCACCGGATCTTCTCGAAAACGAGCCAGCACGCCCGGATCCCAGCGATTGGTGGAGACGAGCAGGTCGCCGTAGGCCTGTAGGTAGGTGGCCAAACGGGCGACCGTCTTCTTCATTCGTAGCTCCTCGGGAAGATGGTCACTGACGGTCGCCAGGCATGACCAGACCCGCACCGAGTCCGGGTCGCGGCCGGCCTGCTCGGCGGCCTCTTTGACGGTGCGCACGCATCGCTGCAAAGTTTCGGGGGTGAAAAAGGTGTGCAGCACGATGTCGTCGAACGCCCGTCCGCCGAGGGCAAGGGTCTGCGGGCCGAACGCGACCAGCCCGAGCCGGATGTTCTCGTTGAAATCGGGGTCGAGGACGAGGATGGGATACTTGCCCATCGGGCCATCGTGGTCGACGATGAACTCGCCTTTCCACAGCCGCCGCATGACACCGGCGAAGTCCTCGAGTTGGGCTGTAGTCGCGGCCGACACGCCCAGAGCGCTGTACTGGGGAACACCGCGGCCAAGGCCGAGGATGAAGCGGCCCCCGGACAGGCGGTGGCAGGTGACGGCCATCGACGCCGTGATCAGCGGGTGGCGCGTGTTGAAGTTCGTTGCGGCCGTTCCGATATGCATTCGGTTCGTCACCGCGCACGCTGCGCCCGACTGGGCACCGGCCTCTTTGTACGATGTCCAGCGTTCGGCGAACCAGCCCGTGCCGAAGCCGAGGCCCTCGCCTTGGCGAGCCTCGTCCATCAAGGTGGCGGGGCCTTCCCCGCCCGCGCCGGCCAGCAGGTAGAAGCCAAGCTCGTCAAGCACCCGTTCGTTGTCAGCCATGGTGTTATCGACCTCTCCGTCGCGTTTGGGTGGTGGCACGGCGTCACGAGTCGGAATCTGGCTGCTGAAATCGTGCAAGGCGTCGACGAGCCTTCCGCCGCGTCGACCAGACCGAGAACTTGGCCATCGCCGTCTTGGAGCGAGAGTAGGGCGGCGCGGCCAGGCCCGTGAAACTGAATGGAAGAGCGGAGCCGACAACGGGACGGTGGTGACTGAACGCGTCGAATCCGGCCTTTCCGTGATAGGCGCCCATACCACTTTTGCCGACGCCGCCGAACGGGGTCTGCGGAAAGGCCATGTGCAGAGCGAAATCGTTGCGCGACACCCCACCGCTTCGTGTGCGTTTGACGAGGTGCCGGAAGTCGTCGTTGTCGTCGCCGTACCAGTAGATGGCCAGAGGCGACGGACGCTCGTTGATGTAGGTGATCACCTCGTCGAGCGCGCGGT
This sequence comes from Mycolicibacterium pyrenivorans, assembly GCF_025821625.1. Classification (GTDB taxonomy): domain Bacteria; phylum Actinomycetota; class Actinomycetes; order Mycobacteriales; family Mycobacteriaceae; genus Mycobacterium; species Mycobacterium pyrenivorans. Next base: position 9,728 of record NZ_JACKSH010000081.1, on the reverse strand, counting down.
AGCCCATCACGACCAGCAGCGGTCCGAATATCTCATCGGAGGTGATACGCATACTGCCGTCCACGTTCGTCACCAGAGTCGGGGCGATTTTGCGGGTCGCCCTGTCCGGCAACGTTTCTCCGGGTGGAGCGACCGAGATGATGTGCGCTCCCTTCTTCCGGGCGTCCTCAAGCAGACCCAGCACCCGTTCGTAGTTCGCGTCGTTGACTGACGACGTGAAGTCGGGCGAGTTGACGACAGACGGCAGTATTCGACGAATTGCTGCGCTCGCCGCCTGACAGAATTCCTCGACGCGCTCGGTGGGGACGAAGACGTAATCGGGGCACAGACAGACCTGGCCGCCGTTGACCAGCCGTGCGTTGGCAATACGGCCCGCGTATCGGTCGATATCGGCGTTCTGCGCCACGACGACCGGATTCTTGCCGCCGAGCTCCAACGTCACCGGGACCAGGTGCTCAGAAGCTGCGCGCTGGATGAGGCGTCCCACGGATGGGGAGCCGGTAAAGAACAAGTGGTCGAATGGCAGAGCCGCGAATTGCGCCCCGACTTCGATCGGACCGACCACGACGTCCAATTCGGACGGGTCGAAGTAGCGTGCGGCCAGATCTGCGAACACCTCTGCGGTGTGCGATGTGACTTCCGACATCTTGATCATGACGCGATTTCCGGCGGCGAAGGCTTCCACCGCGGGCAGTGCGACCAGGTTCACCGGAAAGTTCCAGGGCCCGATGATGCCGACGACGCCCTTCGGCGAGGGCTCCACCTCGGCGCTCACCCCGAACAGTCGGTACCCTGGCAGGGTCCGGCGCGGGCGCATCCAGCGCTCCAGATTGTTGCGGGTGTACTCGATCGTCGAACCGATGCCCACGATCTCGGTCATCACCGATGCGACCGGCGAGCGGGACCCATAGTCCGCCAGCATGGCCTGTGCGAGTGCATCGGCGTTCTCGAACAGAAGCGCCACCAGGCGGTCGATGCGATGCCTCCGGACGGCGGCCGAGGGTGGTCCCTCGGCTAGGAAAGCCTGTTGCTGGAGAAGGAGTCTAGACCTCAAGCTGTTCTCAGGCTCTGACGACTTTCCGTCTCCGAGGGCCACGCGTCAGCCTCGCTGGGTGAGGTATGGGTCACGCAGCTCCGACTTGCGGAGCTTTCCTGCCGGTGTGCGCGGCAGTTGATCGCGGAAGTCGATCGAGCGTGGACACTTGAAGGTCGCCAGGCGCGCCCGGGCGAACTCGATCAACTCCTCGGCGAGCGCGGGTGTCGCGGTGGCAGAGGCCGTGAGTTGCACCGCGGCCTTCACCTCTTCGCCGAACTCCGGGTGCGGGACGCCGAACACAGCGACGTCGGCGACCGCCGGATGAAGAATCAACACGTCCTCGGCTTCCCGAGGATAGATATTGACCCCGCCCGAGATGATCATGAATTCCTTGCGATCGGTCAGGTAGAGATATCCGTCGTGATCGAGGTAGCCGATATCTCCCATCGTCGACATGGCACCGTTGCGACGGGAACGTGTGGTCTTGTCCGGGTCACCCTTGTAGACGAAATCGGGGTCGCCACTGAAATAGACGGTGCCGACCTCGCCAACTGCCGCCGCTGTGTCGGTTTCCTCGTCGATGATGTGGATGGGGCCGGTCAGCGATTGGCCGACCGAACCGGGGTGTTCGAGCCACTGCTCGGAGTTGATCATCGTGAACCCGCCGGCGTCCGTGCCCCCGTAATACTCCACGAGGATCGGTCCCCACCAATCGATCATCTGTCGCTTGATCTCCGGTGGGCAGGGCGCACCCGCGTGCAGTGCGGTCCGATGAGACGACAGGTCCCGCGCTTGGCGTTCAGAGTTATCCAGGCCGAGCATGCGCACGAACATCGTCGGCACCCACTGACTGTGCGTGACCCGATATGTTTCGATCGCACGCAGCGCCTCGCTGGCGTCAAACTTCTCCATCATCACCACGGTCGCTCCCGCCCGATGCGCAGCGGTGGTGAAGTTGAGCGGAGCGGCGTGGTATTGCGGGGCAGGCGATAGATAGGTCGCGTTTTCGTCGATGCCGAAGAGCGCCGCGAGCCCGTATGAAGCCAGATCGATGTCGCCTGGCTTCGTGTCGGGCAGCGGGCGAAGCACACCCTTGGGTCGCCCGGTGGTGCCGGAGGTGTACAACATCGCTGCGCCGGACGACTCCTCGACCGGATCTCCGTCGAAAGCCACGGCTTCTTCGTAGTCCTCAAAGCCATCGACGACTCCGTCGGCCATCAGACGAGATGTCAGGTTCTGTGCTGCGTCCCAGTCGAGTTCGGCGACGAGATCACGCTGAGCCGCCGACGTGACGAGCAGCTTTGCTTCGCAGTCGTCGATTATATACGCGATTTCATCCTGCTTCAGATGCCAGTTGACTGGAGTGACATATATCCCTGAACGCAGTGCAGCCCAAAGCATCTCGAAGTAGCGAGCATCGTTGTGCAACAGTATCGCGATATGGTCGCCGCGCTCGACACCGCGGGAGCGGAAGAATCCGGCCAATCTGCGCGACCGATCGTCCAACTGCCGATAGGTGACTGTCGTGCCCGAACCAGGCATGACGACGGCAGGATGATCGGGCTTGACGGCGGCCCAGTGTCCCGGATACATCAGCCGACTCGGTGGTTCCAGTTGCGCGCTGCGCTGACTACATCGGCAAAAGGCGTGTTGCTGTCGAAACTGGGCTCTCGGGGTAGCCCGAGGACGCGTTCACCGATGCCGTTGCGCTGCACCTCGTTCGTGCCTCCACCGATTGAGGCGATCCTGCCTGTGAGGTATTCATCAACGACGTTCTGCGCCTCTGTGTCATCATCGTCCCAGGCGACGACGCTGGTGTCGCCGATTTCCATAGCCAGCCGAACCCGTTGCGGTACGAGGACGCCGCCGGCCAGTTTGATGTATGCGGCGACCGCCGGATTCGGTGTCGCCGAGGCCAGTAGGGCGGCGAACAAGCGCTTTCCGAGATGGTGTTGTGCGTAGTCGTTGATATGTGCGCGCGCTATGGCCTGCCTCGCGATCGGATCCCCGAGACGATTGGCCTTGCGCGCCAGCGCCACCAAATCGGGCGCCAGCTCCCGTGGCTCGGAAACCATGAAGCCTTCGCCGGCGCGGCGTTCGTAGACCAGCATCGTCTGGGCCACCGACCAGCCGTCGTTGATCTGGCCGATGATGTCGGCGTCGGAGACGACGACATCATCGAGGGTCTCCTCGCAAAAGCCGGCGTTGCCGTCGACCAGGACGATGGGCCGGATCGCGACGCCCTTCGCGGAAGTCGGTACTGCGAACCATGTCAAGCCACGGTGTTTGCTCACATGCCAATCGGTTCGGGCAAGACACATCGCGTAGTCCGCGTTCTGTGCCCCCGTGGTCCAGATCTTCGAGCCGCGGATCACCCAGTTCTCACCGTCGCGGGTCGCCCGCGTCCGGATACCGGCCAGGTCTGACCCCGCCTCAGGCTCAGAGTAAAACTGGCACCACAATGCATCGCCTGCGAGCATCTTCGGGATGTGACGTTCGAGGAACGCCGGTGTCGCATGCGCAAGCATGGACCGACCGATCGGACCGAACGTGACCAGGCCGACCGCACCGAAGTCCGGCGTCACGTAATTCGAGGATTCCTCGGTGAAGACACGTTCGTGTGCCTCCGACAGGCCCCGGCCACCGTAGGCCTCGGGGTAAGAGATTCCCGCCCACCCCGCGTCGAACAGCTTGCGCTGCAACGTGCGGTTGCGAGCGATTTCGTCCGGTGTCCTGGCCTCGGCCGCCGAGACGCCCGTACCCCGCGTGTAGCGGCGCTCGAGATTGGATTCGATCCACGAGCGTGCGTCCCGGCGGAACTGGTCGAGGTCAACTTGCGCGTCGGTCACTGTGTTTACTCCCATCAGATTCCGCCGAGCTGGCACACACGTTCGCGATGCCATACCGGATCGCCGAACATCTCAGCGTCGGTGGTGACCCGCCGGACGTAGAGGTGCTGGTCATGCTCCCAAGTCAGGCCGATACCTCCGAACACCTGTGTGCAGTTCGACGCGATGTCGATGCCCGCGTCGCCCACCAACGCTTTGGCCATACTCGCAGCCTGATCACCACTCTCATCGTCGCGGCCGAGCGAGTCGGCGGCAGCCATGACAACAGACTGGCCCAGCTCGAGCGACAGACTAGAGTCCACCAGCAGATGCTTGATCGCCTGAAACGAGCCGATAGGTCGTCCAAACGCGATGCGGTCCTTGGCATATTGGACGGTCCGGTCGAGTCCCACGGCCATCGCGCCGGCGGTCTGCGCCGCGGTGAGAACCGACGCCAGCGCAAGTTGCCGGCTAACGAGACGGCCCGCCGAATCCGGCTCACCCACCATGTCGGATCGCCGAACGCGCGTGCCGGTGAACTCGACATCCGCGAGGTCTCGGGTCAAGTCCAGCGAGCGTTTTTTCCGAGTGGTGACACCGTCAGCATCGACCGGAATCACGAACTGAACGGGGCCGTCCGCCGATGCTGCCGTGACGAGCATCCATGACGCCCACCCGATGTCCTGGACCAGCGATTTGTGTCCCTGCAGCTCGTAGCCCGACTGCGTCGGGGTAGCCCAGACCCCGGCGTCCGGTGCGCCTCCGCAGCTGCCGGTCGCCGCCCAAACTGCGCTGGCTTCGCCAGACAGAAGTGCCGGTATGAGCCGTTCCTTCTGCTCGTCGCTCCCGGCGGCTGCGAGCGCGTAGGCGGTGACGTTGGTCGCGACAAATGGGCCCGGTTGCAATGCGGCACCCAGTTTGCCGGCAATCAGCGTGGCATCGACCACGCCGTTGTCCGATGCGCTTCCCCCACCGAGCGATTCTGCGACCAGCATGGAAAACCAGCCGAGTTCGGCGCCCTGACGCCAGTAGCGGGTGCGGAAGTCGGGCTCGCGGTGAATCCCGTCACGCAGTCGCGCGATCGGGCACTCCTTGGCTGCGAACTTTGCTGTCTGTTCCAGCACCGCCCGCTGGTCGTCGGTGACTACTTCATCCACGGAAGTTCCTGCTCCTGACTGATGCCATCGTAGTCTGTCGAGATCGAGCGGTCAGGGCAGTGCGATGGTGGCGGTTCCTGGGGTGGTGGCTTCGTCGTTTTGGTTGAGGACATCGATGTCGAGCACGACAAGGTTGCGCCCGTTTTCGGNTCAGGGCAGTGCGATGGTGGCGGTTCCTGGGGTGGTGGCTTCGTCGTTTTGGTTGAGGACATCGATGTCGAGCACGACAAGGTTGCGCCCGTTTTCGGACTTCTTCTCGGTGACCACCGCTTTGGTGCGCAACACATCGTTTTTGAGGTTGGTGCCGCGGAACTGCACAGTCATGCTGACGATGTCGGCTTCGTCACCGGCCCACTCGCGCAGCGCGTTGAGCAGGTAGGTCCACCGAAGATTGCCCATACCGATCGCACCGGGCTGACCCATCAACTTGGCCATCTCGTCATCCATGTGCACCGAAATGAACTCGTCGTTGACCGCCGCGAAGCGGTTCCAGTTGTCGAAATCGGTCTTGCGAGTGAACTCCGGCAAGACCTGGCCGACCTCGACGCTGTCGAAAGAGACATTGATTGCCATCGCGATGGGCTCCTGTGCCTAGAACTGGATGGTGGTGCCGACAGTGCGCTTGACCAGATCACCATTCTGGTTGTGCCACTCGGTCTCGTACTTGGAGAACAGCTTGAGCCCGGAACGGCCCTCACGCTCGTCCCAGCTCGCTAGCCGCAACTTCGACGAGATCACATCACCGGGACGCATCCTGGTGAAATACGTGTCCTCGGTGCCGCCATTGAGGATCATGCCGCCGATCAGCCCGGGCAGATCGAACGGCAAACCGCCCTCCTCACCAGTGGGAACAGGCCACGCGAAGGGATTGAAGTCCTCCGGCGCCACGATGCCGCCGAACTTGGTCGACTTCGCGTACTCGGCATCGGTGAACAGCCGCGGCGGAACCTTGGGCCAATACGTGGCGATCGCCCACCGCCGAATGTCGGACTCACTGATCGGGTAAGACACCTTCTCCCGACCCCAAACACCCTTGCACTCCAACATCTCCTGAGTGACAAGCGAGGTCTTCTCGGTCATCAGCGACCCTCTCCAACTCCTCGGCGAACAACACCCAAACACACACGGCCACACGGCACTCGAGCCGCCCGCACGGCAACCAAACTCTAATGGCCTCCAGTGACACATGTCAACCAGTGACACCAAGTCCAGGTGCGCCTGGGAGGTGGGCGCCATCACAGAACCCGGCAACTTACCAATGGTAAGCGAACCGCGCGTAATGAACTACGCCGCAGCTGCCTTCGGCCAGCCTGCTACATCCGTATTTCTTTTATGCGGCAGGCGATCTCGTTCCGATTTGTCAGCCTGCCTGAGCCCCGGCAGCTCGACTCTTGGCCTTCTGACCCCTAGCCGGCTTGCGAACATCGAAGGCTGTGCAGACGCGATCGAAATTCTTGTCCAGCACCACGATGTCGAAGGGCTCGTCGTACATCAACCAACGGCGAAACGCCGCACTCGAGCTCGACACCAAAAGCGTCGCGAACACCGCTGTCTCCAGCGGGGGCACATCGCCAGACTCCTCGGCGATGGCATCGGCGAGGATATCCTGATAAGTCTGACCGATCAGCGAGAACTCTGCCAACGTCGCCGACGTGGAGAAGATCGCGATCATTCGCTGGCGAGCTTCTGCACTTTCCATCAAATGCAATGTCTCGACCTGAAAGTCGCGCCAACACGTAACCGCATCAGTCTCTCGATTGGCTAGCCTCGATCGGAACGATTCGAGGAGGTCATGCTCGACGGCGAGTGCGAGTGCCTCCTTGGTGCTGAAGTATCGAAGGATCGTCCGCACCGACATCACGCATGCATCCGCAATCTGTTCCAGAGTCACACCTTCGTAGCCGTGCTTTCGGAAGAGGCGGTTCGCCTTATGAATGATCTGCCGCCGGGCATCTTCTTTCTTGCGTTCACGCAAGCCGGCTCGCGGTTCAGTCATTGGCGCATCCTAGCATCGAAGCGGCCACGGCCGGCTTTTGTCAGAAGGCGACAGGATTGGTGGCCAACGCGGGAAGTCTTCCGATCCGGCAGCCCGATACATCGAAACATGCTGCCAGCCAACTAAGCTGCGTCGCACCGCCCCACTCGGGCGGCTCGCTCCGGACCATTGCGGGCCGACACTGTCCGCTCCGAGCACCGTATGTGGTTAGGCGGGGGTGAGGTGGTACATGGCGGCGTCGTGTTCGGGGATGTCGTCGTAGGCGATTTTGACGGGCATGCCGATGTGGACGTCGTCGGGGNTGTGGTTAGGCGGGGGTGAGGTGGTACATGGCGGCGTCGTGTTCGGGGATGTCGTCGTAGGCGATTTTGACGGGCATGCCGATGTGGACGTCGTCGGGGTTGGTGTCGGTGAGAGTGGCCAGGACCAGCACTGAGCGGGGGCCNTCGACGTCGAGTTTGGCGACGGCGACGACGTAGGGGGTTTGGTGGAAGCCAGCGCCGCGGTGCACGATGCTGTAGGTCCAGACCTCACCTTGTCCGCTGATCGGGTCCCAGTCGATGTTCTCAGACTGGCAGTTCTTACATGCCGGGTAGGGCACCCAGCTGTAGGCGCCGCAGTCGCGGCAGTGCGGGATCTTGAACTGGTGTTCTTTCAACCCGTCCCAGAACGCCATGTTGCCCAGCGTGGTCGTGGGAAGCGGCTTGTGATAGGCCATCTGCGGTTCTCCTTGTGACTCGGGCTAGTGGGGGTTATTCGGGCTGCTCGGTACCGAGCACCATCACGCCGGCCACACCATGAACGGAGAAGCCCTGGGACAGTGACACACCGATCTTGGCGTCGGCGACTTGGCGCTGCCCACACTGACCGCGCAGCTGTCGCACCACCTCAATAGTGGGCATACCCGAGGGCTCGCCACAGTGACTGCCCGACAGCAACCCACCGTCGGTGTTACACGGCAACGACCCATCCAGGCGGGTATTGCCGTCCTTGACAAAGTCCACGCCCTCACCGAGTCCGCAGAACCCCATCTCTTCCAGATCGCGGGCCATAGTGATCGAGAAGCAGTCATACAGGTTGGCCACATCGACCTCATCGCGACTGACACCCGACATCGCAAACGCCCGATTAGCCGCATCCCTGACCGAGTGCCCCTCCTCGGGGAACCACGGATCAGGAATCGAGGCATAAAAGTCGCTGTAGTAGCTTTCCGCGGCCCCCAAAATCCACACCGGATTCGGACTGTTACGGGCCACCTCCTCAGAGGCCACCACCAACGCATACGCCCCGTCGTTGTCAATCGAGCAGTCGAACATGTTCAACGGCGTACAGATCTGCTTGGAGTTCATCACATCATCAACAGTGATCTCCCCTTTGGGACCCATCACCGACGCCGGGTTCAGTGTCGCGTAATGGCGCGCCACCACCGGGATCTCGCTGAGGTCTTCTTTCTTGATCCCGAACTCATGCATGTAACGCTGGGCCCACAACGCGTACCAGGTCACCAGGTAGCCACCGTGGGGAAGTGCGTCCCACTCCCCCACCCGCAGCGGGCCTTCACCGGGGGCGGGATACGACGACGGGCCCGTGGCGAACGCCGACTTACCGAAGAACACCACCACCACATCAGCCACACCAGCCGACACCGCAGCAGCAGCCTTGGCCAGCTGCGCCGAACCACCCCCATGTACAACCAGCTTCTTGGGGCGGCCACCGAGCTGCTCAGCCCAAAACATATGCGCCAGAGATGAATTCAACATCGGAGCAGGATTATGAAAATCCGTGCCGATATTAGGCGCCAAACCATCCACATCAGCCAACGTCAAACCCGCATCAGCCACCGCACCCTTGATCGCCTCCAACTGAAGCGAAAACGGCGTCCGCGCCATGTTCTTCCCATGCTCAGTCGTATACACCCCAGCAATGGCCACCCGCCGAGAAGAAAAACCCACGCCCACACCTCCATCACAACCAACACCACACCAACTCCAGCGAGACTAACCACCCCACCCCACAACAGTCAACAAACGACACATGTCACTCACTGACACCGGTCTCGCGTGGATGCCCGCAGCCACACGATCGCGGCAACGAGATCACCGTGCCCAAGGTATTCCCGATTTCATTGAGCACGGTATTCAGGGCGTCGCCGAACGATGTACCCGGCGATGCCCGGGTCCCGCCTTTGGATCAACACCGGTGACGCCTCGGCCGACATCACCCGCCACCACGAACCCGGCGGGTGAACACTACGTAGGAGGCAGCTCCAGAAGACGACGACGATCAATTGCCACGGCGACCGCAACGCCCAGGTTACGGACCCTCTGCACTCCGCTCCTGCCGCTTCAGAGCCCCCTGGCAAGGCGATAGGGCTGCATCACCAGGTCCATAATCTCTGGCGTCATCATTCCGCCGGTGTATTCCACCCAGCACCAGCTACGCGGCGCATGCTTACCCGACGAACTGTCGCTGAGCGTTCCGAACACGTGCAGTGGGCTGCCCTTGGTATCGAAGGTGAATGCGTAGGTGTCGTCGGCGATGGACACGTCCAGCGCGACGATCAGGCCCGCGTCGTTGAAGGTGGGTGTGGCAACGATGTCATCATGGACCGTGGTGGCATTCCCCCGAGACCGTGGAGGCATCAGCTATAAGGAGTAGCGATGTCAGAGAAACGGAAGAAGTACGACCGGGAGTTCCGTGAGGGGGCTGTT
>NZ_JACKSH010000080.1 GCF_025821625.1 Mycolicibacterium pyrenivorans | reverse complement strand
AAGAGCAATGATCGCTCGATCGGCGTCGTCACAACGGCGGCCGTTCCATTTGATTGAGCCCGTCCGGGTAGCAGAAGGTGTCGGTGGTCACGGTTATGGTCGGGTGCGGGTCCCGGTAATCCGTGCGGGGGCTCGCTGACCGTCAGGCGACTCAGGAGCATCTTCATGAAGGTCTTCATCTCCTCAGTGACGTACTTGCTGAAGGAGGAGCGCGCGGCACTACCGCCGTTTCTGA
>NZ_JACKSH010000079.1 GCF_025821625.1 Mycolicibacterium pyrenivorans | reverse complement strand
ACCGCCTTCTTCCCGCGGGCGCCCGCTCGGGCCGAGACGGCCGGCTCGATCAAGTCGTCCATCGTGCAGTCGAGGATGTCCAGCAGCGCCATCAGGATCTTCAGGCTCAGCCGTTCGGGTCGCTCGACCACGAGCCGGTAGACCTGACTGGACGACAAGGTGATGCCGCGCTGCTCCAGCGGCTCGATCAGATCGGTGGTCGCGAACATGCCGCCGGCGGCCATGACCGTGCGCAGATGCCAGTGGTAGTCGAGCTTGGCGGGCATCATCAGTCCTTGTCTGCTGGAGGGGTCCGACCAAGCACGGGCGCGAGCGCCTTGTGCAGCATGGTGTTCATGAAATCGGAGCTGACGTGGGTGTAGATGGCCGTGGAACTGTCGCATTCGTGCCCAACCTGGGATTGGATGAACCGCCGGTCAACACCATCTTCGGTGAGGTGCGTGACAAAGGAGTGACGGATTGAGTGGGGCACAAGGTCTTTCGGCAACTTCAGCGCATCCCGATAGGAGACGAACCGAGCGTTGATCTCCGCGGCCTTGATCCGCCCGCCCCGCTCGGTCACCCACAGCGCCGGATGATCGGGGCAGCCGAACTTCGGCCGCACATTCTCGACATAATCAGCGACCGCCTCTACCGCCCAATCCATCACCGACAACACGTTCCGCCGCCGCGGCGGCTGTCCCCGTTTCGCCTTGCCGTAACGCACGTTGAGCGTGCCGAACCTGCCGAACTGCGGCGCCGCAGGATTGCGGCCGAAATCCACCAGGTCAAGTTTGGCGGTCTCGGTCCGACGCAACCCCCACCCGTAGATCACCTTGAAGACGGTGGCATCGCGGAAAGCAGCAAGGGCCCCTTTACGTTTCGCCCGCACCGCACGATCGACCTGGTCGTCGGCGTAGTCCAGGAACCGCTGCATCTCCTCACGTGTGAACGGCCTGGCCTCCGGCCGACCCTCGTAGTCGTTCAAATGCGCGATCGTGTTCCATTCGTGGCAGATCGCCACCGGATGGGTGCCGAACTCTTCCTCGCATGCCAACGCCCACCCGTAGCGGCCGTCGATCAGAAACTCGCTGAACAGCCGTAACGAGCATTGGTAGCCGCGGATCGTCGACGGTGCCAGGTGCTTCTCGCTGACCAACCAGAGCGACCACTCGTCGATATGCGTCGGGGTCCACTGCCACGGATAGTCATTGACGAAATCCATGAACCGACGGACCAGCTTCTCCCGCGCCGTGACTGTCTCCTCACGAAGCCCCCGAGCAGCCTGCTGAGCACGCCAGCCACGAAACATCGCCTCCGCCATCGCATCTTGCGGACGCAGGTGTGCGATACCGGACACCAGCTCCAGATGTGCTGCCCCAGCCAGATCAACCTG
>NZ_JACKSH010000078.1 GCF_025821625.1 Mycolicibacterium pyrenivorans | reverse complement strand
CCATCATCTGATCCCGCACAACGGCCCACCCCGACTCCAAAGCGCACAACCGAATTCGCCCCCACGCCGAGGGTCGATCGGTGAATCAAGGCTAAGGACGACGTGTTCCGCGGTTTCGCCCAGGAACTCGGACTGGACATGGCAGCCTTCGACGCGGCCTACAACGACCCGGCAACCCTGGAACGCATCAAACTCGACATCGCCGACGGGACCGCCCTCGGAGTGCAAGGAACCCCCACCTTCTTCCTCGACGGTGAACGACTTCAACCGCGCAGCTATGAAGACCTCACCACCGCACTTGACCAGGCACTTCAAAAGTAGGAGCCCGCACCGCTACCTTCGCGCCTGGAGCGAAGCGCGCCGACACCGGCCGGGGCCTGGCCCTGTACCGGTCCATGGTCGACGTGTGCGGCGCGCTCGGGCTCGACGTGCTCGCCGAGGGGATCGAGAGCGCGGCGCAGGCCGACATGGTGCACACCGCGGGCTGCCGGATGGCTCAGGGGTACCTGTTCGGGCGCCCGGTGCGCATGAGCGAGATGAGAGCCGCGTTGTCGTCACACCGCCAGAAGGCCTCCCCTGGAGCAGGATCGACGCCTCACGGCTTGAGCCACCGCCACTGTGCGGTCAACCAGCCGTGCGAATCGGGCAGCCGGTCACGAACCGCGGCGACGACCCCCGGCCACAAACGGTCGTCGTAGTCGTCTCCGGACAGCCAGCCGCCGGGATTCACCTTCGGCGCCCACGCATCGATGTCGGTGGCGACGCTGTCGTAGTCGTGCCGGGCGTCGAGGTGGACCCATGCCAGGGAGCCGTCGGCGAAGAAGTCGGCCGCCCGCGGCGATGAGCTGATGAAGACGTGCACGGTGTCGGCGAATCCGCACGCGATCACGTTGCGGTGCAACAGGCCCGCGAACGTTCCGCCGCCGTACTCGACCGCAGGACCGTGCGCGTTCTTGTGGGCCGGACCTTCCTGTCCACTGCCGCGGCAGGTGTCCACACCGATCACCGTGTAGTCACGTCCCGAGCCGCGCACGACGTCGGCCAGCGAGCACAGGCTGCGACCCAGGTAGGACCCGACCTCCACGAACGTGCTGCCCTCGGCGAAGGTGGCGACAGCCTCCTCCTGGCCCTCGCGCCAGTGGAACCATCCCGGGATGTCGTACCAGTGCGAGACCTCTTCGGCGAACGCGTCTTGTGGTGGAAAGCGCACGATCGATCGACTCCTCTCGTCGCGGAGATCATGCCACCGAGGAGCGGCCATCCAAGGAAAGCGGGCGCCCCCTCGGCCAAAAAGCGGGTACCCCCTCGGTCAAGAGGGAGGAGCTCCGATGACCGCTGGGAAAGAACCGCCTTCGGCCGAGGTGTGGGAAGTCGTCGTCGCCAGGCTGTACAACACAGCCAACCGTGGCGACGGCGCGGAGGAAACCTCGATCGTCCAGGGAACCGAAGCAGAAGCGCGACGGGTCTACGCCGACCGGACCGCGGAGGCTGCCGACCGCGGGTACGACTACGTGACGCTGAGGTGTGACGGCAAGGACGTGGAGTTGTGGCCGCAGGCAACCGGCTGGACATCCTGAGCCTTCGTTGCAAGCGCAACGGATTTCGTCGCGGTTTCGGCTGCCTGCCAGCGGTAACGTCACGAACGCCGATCGGCAAAATTGACAAAACCCCTGGCTGGCGTGCACTGGCGTCAATTTCTGTGAAGTTCGTCACCGGCTACGGAATCCGTACTACTCTCAACTTTGGTTGAGTTCCCAGCCCAGCTGCCGCACCACCACCGCGCAGCCCGATTGTGGGCCATGGCCAGGGAGGCACGACATGGGGGAATCGATGACGTCCGTATCCGGTGACAACTTGGTTTACCACTCGGCTACGGGATCGCCAGAAGAGCTGCAGCGTTGCGGCAGGGCGACTTTCGCCGTGCGCCACTGCTCTTCGACGCGGGTCGCCGTCGCGGTCCGCGGGGAGATCGATGCCGTCAACGGCCGCGCTCTGGGCCGCTACGTGGAGAGCCACGCCAGGATGTCCAAGCAACTGGTGCTCGACCTGCGCGCCGTCGACTTCTGCGGTACGCAGGCGTTCACCGCGCTGTACTACATCAGCGTGAACTGCGCTCGCAGCGATGTGGACTGGGCGATCATCGGGGGCCGCGCGCTGCGCCGCCTGTTGTCGGTCTGCGACCCCCACGGCGAGTTGCCGCTCGATGATGACCTCGCCTCGGCGCTCGCGCGGCTCGACCGTCTCGCGCAGTGCCGCCGCCAACTGGTCTGGACGGGACAGTCGGGTTGGCGGGCCCGCCCCCAGCCACCGGCGACCACGACCGTCACCGCGAAGCGGGCGGTCGTCAAGTACCGCCACCAGTCGGCGTAGTCGCTGACGGCCGGCGGCTCAGCCCAGCACTTCCCGGGCGGCCGCGCGGGCGTCGGCGGCACTGGCCGTGGTCAGCACGGCGTCGGCCGCCTCGCGGCACTGCTGCAGCGACACCTGCGCGAGCTTGGCCCCCACGGCCTGCACTGCCGCCGCGGCGGCCGACAGTGACGTCACCCCGAGACCGGTGAGCACGCACGCCAGCAGCGGATCGGCGGCGGCCTCGCCGCAGACCCCGACCGGTTTGCCCACCGCGGCGCCGGCACGGGCCGTCATCGCGACCAGGGCCACCACCGCGGGCTGCCATGGGTCGGTCAGGGTCGCGAGGTCGGCCGACATCCGGTCGGCCGCCATCGTGTACTGGGCCAGGTCGTTGGTCCCGATCGACAGGAAATCGACATGGTCGAGGATCTTCTCGGCGAGCAGCGCCGCGGCGGGCACCTCGATCATCACACCCGGCGTCAGCCCGTACGAACGTGCCTGGGCGGCAAAGTGTTCCGCCTCCTGCGGGGTGGCGATCATCGGCGCCATCACCCACGGTCTGCTGCCGGTGCGCTCCGCGGCCGCGGCGATGCCCTCGAGCTGGTTGGTCAGCAGGCCCGGGTTGTTCTCGGCGATGCGGATGCCGCGAACGCCGAGCGCGGGGTTGGCCTCGTCGGGATGCCCGGCGAACTTGAGCGGCTTGTCCGATCCGGCGTCGAGAGTCCGGACGACGACCTTGAGGCCGGCGAATGCCTCAAGCACCTCGGTGTAGATGTCGGCCTGCTCGGCGACGGTGGGCTCGGTGTCGCGGTTGAGGAAGCACAGCTCGGTGCGGAACAACCCGATGCCCTCGGCCGGGGTCTCACGAGCCGAGCGGGCGGCGGCACCGTCCTGCACGTTGGCCAGGACTGCGACGGCGTGCCCGTCCGAGGTGGCACCCGGGCCCGACCAGTTCGCGGTTTGCGCTGCGACCCGCTCGGCTTCGGCCACCGCTTCGCGGGCGGCGCCTTCGTCCGGGGCGACGGTGACGGTGCCCCGGGTGCCGTCGACGAGGACCATCGCTCCGTCAGGAACGTGGTCGAGACCGTGGACGGCCACGACACAGGGGATCCCCAACTGACGGGCGATGATCGCGGTGTGGCTGGTGGGTCCGCCGAGCGTGGTGGCCAGTGCCACGACCAGGCTCGGGTCCAGGCCCGCGGTGTCTGCGGGCGCCAGATCCTCGGCGCACAGGATCGAGGGCTCCTCGGGCACCGGGACACCCGGTTCCGGTAGTCCGTTGAGTTCGGCGATGACGCGGTCACGGATGTCGCGCAGGTCGGTGACCCGCTCGGCCATCAGGCCGCCGAGCTTGGTGAACATGTCGACGAACTGGTCGACCGCGCCGACCACGGCACGCACCGCGGGAGCGCCTTCCTTGATGCGCTTCTCGGCCGCGCCGAGCCAGGCGCGGTCCTGCGCCAGGGTGGCCGTGGCGTCCAGCACCTCGGACGCGACGCCGGTGGCGTGCGCGGCGCGGTCCCGCAACCGGGTCGCGACGGCCGCCGCGGCGGCGGTGAACCGTTCCACCTCGGCTGGCCGGTCGGCCTCGGCGAGGTCGGGGGTGGCCTCCCGGTCGACGTCCGGCAGTTTGCCGGGCCGGATCACCGGTGCGTACCGGACTCCGCCGACGACGGGCACACCCTGCAGAACGGTGCCCGGATCGAGCGGAGAGGACGAGGGCTGTGACGTGAGCGAGGAGGGCGCGGTCATGTGAACCAGATTACAAGAATCTGTTGACAAGTCAACACGAATGAGGGTAAAACCAACAATGTCAACATTCACACGGGTCAATACCCACACATACCCTCATCGGCGCGGAGGCACATGTACCCCGAAGAACGGCAGCAGGCCATCGCCTCACTGGTGATGGCCAAGGGCCGAGCCTCGGTCACCGAGCTGGCTCAGGAGTACGACGTCACCACCGAGACGGTGCGCCGCGACCTCGCCGTCCTCGACAAAGCGGGCATCGTGCGCCGCGTACACGGCGGCGCGGTGCCGGTTCGGGCGCTGCACCTAGTCGAACCCGGCGTGGGTGAGCGCGACGTCACCCGCGCGGAGCACAAGGACGCGATCGCCGCGGCCGCCGCGGAGTTCTTCCCCTTGAGCGGGGCGACGGTACTGATGGATGCGGGCACCACGACCATGCGGATCGCAGCGCACGTGCCGACGGATCGACCGCTGGTGGTCGTCACCAACTCGGTGCCGATCGCGGCCAGGTTGGCCGCGGTCCCCTCGGTCTCGCTGCAATTGCTCGGCGGCCGGGTGCGCGGCGTCACCCAGGCCGCCGTCGGCGAACAGACGCTGCGCGTGCTCGACACGCTGCGGGTCGACATCGCGTTCATCGGCACCAACGCCATCAGCCTGCGCCACGGCCTGTCCACCCCCGACAGCGACGAGGCCGCTGTCAAGCGGGCGATGGTGCGCGCCGCCAACTACGTCGTCGTCGCCGCGGACTCCTCCAAGGTCGGCCGCGAGGACTTCGTCAGCTTCGCTCCCATCACCAGCGTCGACACCCTCATCACCGACCCCGAGATCAGTCCCGCCGACAGCGCCGAGCTGAGCGAGCAGGGCGTCGAGGTCATCTGCGCAGGAGGTACCTCGTGATCGTCACCGTCACCCCCAACCCGAGCATCGACCGCACCGTCACGCTGCCCTCGCCGCTGACCCGCGGGGCCGTGCACCGGATCACCTCGGTGACCAGCCAGGCCGGCGGCAAGGGCGTCAACGTCGCCCGCGCGCTGACACTCGCCGGGGTCGAGGCGCTCGCCGTCCTTCCCGCGGCCGCCAACGACCCGCTGGTGAGCGCGCTGCAATCCACGGGGGTGTCCTACCGGGTGGTGCCGACGGCCGAGCCCGCCCGGATCAACCTGACGATCACCGAGCCGGACGGCACCACCACCAAACTCAACGAGCCGGGCGCGACGCTCGACCCGGCAGCGGTGCGCGCGCTCACCGACGCCGTGCTCGACGCCGCCGTCGGCGCCGCCTGGGTGGTGATGTCGGGTTCGCTGCCTCCCGGCGTTCCGGCCAGCTGGTACGGCGACGTGGTCGCGCTGTTGGCCCCACTGCCCTGCCGGGTCGCCGTCGACACCTCCGACGCGCCGTTGAGCGCCCTCGTCGCCTCGCTGCACCGCGGCGCGCCCGACCTGATCAAACCGAACGCCGAGGAGCTCGCCGGGGTTCTGGGCTACTCGCCCCAGGCACTGGAAGACGCTGTAGCACAGGGTGATCCGGGACCAGTCGTATCGGCGGCACGACAACTGGTCGACAGGGGCATCGGCGCCGTTCTCGCCACCCTCGGCGCCGCGGGCGCGGTGCTGGTCGACCAGAACGGCGCCTGGATGGCCACCCCGCCACCGATCGTCCCGCGCAACACCGTGGGTGCGGGCGACTCATCGCTGGCCGGCTACGTCCGCGCCGAGGTGGGAGGCGCCGTGCCCCCGCAGCGGCTGCAGATGGCCGTCGCCTACGGCAGCGCCGCGGCCGCCCTACCGGGCACCACGCTGCCCACCCCCGCCGAGATCGACCTGAATGCGGTTCAGGTGTCGCCGATCTCACCGATTCCGGCCACCCAGTAACAACGAAAGACGAGAGTAGTGCCATGACAAGCTCCACTTCTTCGCCCCCGGTCATCACCTCCGATCTGGTGCTGCTCGACACCGACGTCGAGGGCGACAAGCAGGCGGTGATCACCCGCCTGGCCGACAGCCTCGCCGCCGCGGGCCGCACCAACGACAGCGCGGGTCTGGTCGGTGCCGCCATGGCACGCGAGGAGCAGTCCGCCACCGGCCTGCCCGGCGGCATCGCGATCCCGCACTGCCGCTCACCGTACGTCGACACCCCGACGATCGGGTTCGCACGACTGCGCCCCGCGGTGGACTTCGGCGCCCCCGACGGACCCGCAGACCTGGCGTTCCTGATCGCGGCACCGGACTCCGGCGGGCAGGAGCACATGAAGCTGCTGTCCAGCCTGGCAAGGGCGTTGGTGCGCAAGGACTTCGTCGAGTCGCTGCGCACCGCCGCCACCCCCGCGGAGGTGGTCGGCCTCGTCGAGGGTGTCGTCAATCCCGCACCGGCGGCGGCCGCGGCACCGGCGGCGGCTGCGGCACCGGCAGCGGCGCCCGAGAAGAAGGCCGCCAAGTCCGTCGTCGCGATCACCGCGTGCCCGACGGGCATCGCGCACACCTACATGGCCGCCGACGCGCTGGCCGCCGCGGCCAAGGAGGCCGGCGTCACCTTCGTCGTGGAGACCCAGGGATCCTCGGGCAGCACTCCCCTGCCAGCCGACACCATCGCCAACGCCGATGCCGTCATCTTCGCCACCGACGTCGGGGTCAAGGACAGGGGACGCTTCGCGGGCAAGCCCGTCGTCGCCTCCGGCGTGAAGCGCGCGATCAACGAGCCGGCCAAGATGATCGCCGAAGCCGTTGCCGCAGCAGACAATCCGAACGCGGCGAGGGTCGAGGGTTCGGGCGCGACCGCTCCGGACGCGCCGTCGGGAAATGTCGGCTGGGGCACCAGGACGCGTCAGATCCTGCTTACCGGCGTGAGTTACATGATCCCGTTCGTCGCCGCCGGCGGTCTGCTGATCGCGCTGGGCTTCCTGTTCGCGGGCTACGAGATCGCCGACACCGGCAACGACATCGCGCTGAACAACTCGCTCGCCGATCTGCCGCCCGGCGGATTCACCGAATACCTCGGGGCCATCCTCTTCACGCTCGGCGGGTTGGCGTTCAGCTTCCTGGTGCCCGCACTGGCGGGCTACATCTCGTTCGCGATCGCCGACCGGCCGGGCATCGCGCCCGGCTTCACCGCGGGCGCGCTGGCCGTGTTCATCGGCGGCGGCTTCATCGGCGGCATCGTCGGCGGCGTGATCGCCGGCTTCACCGCCCTGTGGGTCAGCAATCTCAAAGTGCCGCAATGGCTTCGCGGTCTGATGCCGGTCGTGATCACCCCGCTGGTCGCGTCGCTGGTCGTCGGGCTGATCATGTTCTTCCTGATCGGCCGGCCGCTGGCGTGGGTCAACAGCAGCCTCACCGAGTGGCTCAGCGGGATGTCCGGCACGTCGGCGGTCCTGCTCGGGATCATCCTCGGCCTGATGATGTGCTTCGACCTCGGCGGCCCGGTCAACAAGGCCGCATACGCATTCGCCACCGCCGGGCTGGCGGCGGCCACCACCGCGTCCTTCGAGATCATGGCGACCGTGATGGCGGCGGGCATGGTCCCGCCGCTGGCGATGGCGCTGGCCACCACCATCCGGCCGGGACTGTTCAGCGAACCCGAGCGGGAGAACGGGCGCGCCGCCTGGCTTCTCGGCGCGACGTTCATCTCCGAGGGCGCCATCCCGTTCGCCGCGGCCGACCCGCTGCGCGTCATCCCGTCGATGATGTTCGGCGGCGCGATCACCGGCGCGCTGTGCATGGCCTTCGGCGCGACGTCGCGAGCACCGCACGGCGGCATCTTCGTGCTGTTCGCGATCGACAACAAGCTGGGCTTCGTAATCGCGATCGTGGCCGGCACCATCGCGGGCGCCCTGGCGGTCGTTGCCGCCAAGCAGTTCATCAAGCCCGGCGCCAAGTCCGAGCCCGAGCTCGTCGCCGCCTGACCCGCACAACCCCGAGAGAAGGAGAACCCATGCCCACCAAGACCGTCATCGTCGGCTCGTCCATCGGACTGCACGCCCGGCCCGCGGCCATCATCGCCGAGGCCGTCGTCAACGCCGGTGTTCCCGTCACGCTCTCGATGGACGGCGGTGAGCCCGTCGACGCCGGTTCGGCGTTGATGATCATGACCCTCGGGGCCGGCAACGGCGCCCAGGTCACCGTGGCGTCCGACGACGAATCCGCGCTCAACACCGTCGTCGAGCTGGTCCAGCAGGACCTCGACGCCTAGGTTTCACCACGCCGGAATTGCATTCCAGCAGCCAAAGTGCGAGCTCACGCCTAGCTGGAATGCAATTCCGGCGTCTGAGGGCTCCAAGAAAGCGGAACGACCCCTCTCCGGGCCCCCTTACGATTGCCGATGTGCCTTCCACGCGTACCCTCGACGTGACTTCTTGCGCCGCCCGGCGGGCGGCCTCGGGTTTGCTGGCGGCGTGCGGCCGCACAGTTCGCTGGTCGGGTGGGCGACAGTGGACCGACGAGCGCGAATTGGGCTCCAAACCCTCGGGCCCCGGCCAGACACCTCAGGCAGCGGCACAACTTATCAGCCATCGTCGGCACTGAATCGCCCTGGTTCTGCCGGAGGCTCGAGCTATTGGATTGCGACCAGGGGCTGGTCCGTTGTGCATCGTAGAACGTGGCTTCGAACTCCGCGGGTGGAACGTCTTTGAGGTAGCTGTGCAGGCGGGTGGTGTTGTGCCAGTACACCCAGCTCAGGATGGCCAACTCGACGTCCTCGACGGTCTTCCACGGCCCGGTGCGCGCTGGTCCGTAGATCAGCTCGGCCTTGTAGTAGCCGTTGACCGTCTCCGCGAGGGCGCTGTCGAAGCTATCGCCGACGGATCCGATCGAGGGCAGCGCACCGATCTCAGCCAGGCGTTCGCCGTACCGGATGGACGTGAACTGCGAACCGGCATCAGAGTGACAGGTCAAGCCTGGCAGCGTGTTTCCGCGTGACCAGCGGGCCATCTCTAGGGCGTCGAGGACCATCGTGGTGCGCATGTTCGACGCGTCCCGCCATCCGACGATCGTCCGGGAGAACGCATCGATGATGAAACAGACGTAGGCCACTCCGGCCCAGGTCGGCACATAGGTCAGATCCGTCACCCACAGCCGTTTAGGGGCCGACGCGCTGAATCGGCGGTTGACGAGGTCGGGATGCCGCGCCGCGCCAGCGTCGGATTTGGTGGTCGTGACCTGTTTGCCGCGCCGGACCCCTTCGATGCCGAGGCGACGCATCAGGCAAGCGACCTGGTCACGGCCGACGTCGTGGCCGGCCCGACGCGCGGCTTCCACAACTTGACCGCGCCGTAGACGCGGTAGTTGTCCTCCCAGATCTTGCGCAGCGCCGGGCCCAGTTCGGCGTCGCGGCGCGCGCGTGCCGACGGGACCCGGCTCTTGGTGTCGTAGTAGGTGCTCGGGGCCATCGACACCCCTGCTGAGCGCAGGACGGTGCAGATGGGCTCGACCCCGAACTCGTCGCGGTTGGCGTCGATGAAGGCGACTATTTCTTGTGTTGGCGGTCGAGCTCCGCCCCGAAGAAACTCGCCGCACGTTTCAGTATTTCATTGGCACGCTTGAGTTCTCGGTTCTCCTGCTCCAGCTCTTTAAGCCTGGATTCACCGATGAGGTAGGGATGGGAGGCGGGTTGTAACAGCGAAATGCCCTGTCGTGGTGAAAGAATGAGATTTCTCGAGGATCACA
>NZ_JACKSH010000077.1 GCF_025821625.1 Mycolicibacterium pyrenivorans | reverse complement strand
GCGAACCGGCTGGCGCACTGGCTGATCGGCCACGGCATCGGCACCGAGGACCGGGTCGCCGTACTGCTCGACAAGTCGCCTGAGCTCGTGATCACGGCGCTGGCCGTCGTCAAGGCCGGTGGCGTGTACCTGCCGGTCGATCCGACCTACCCGGAGGACCGGTTGGCCTTCATCCTGGGCGACTGCGACCCGAAACTCGTGATCCGCGAACCGATCACCGACCTGGCCGGCCAGCGGGACGACAACCCCACCGACGCCGACCGCGTGCGGCCGCTCACCGCGGGCAACACCGCCTACCTGATCTACACCTCGGGTTCGACCGGTCTGCCCAAGGGTGTTCCGGTGCCGCACC
>NZ_JACKSH010000076.1 GCF_025821625.1 Mycolicibacterium pyrenivorans | reverse complement strand
ACGGCTGGAGATAACCACATCCAGAACGCAGAACCGACCACTTCGAGACTTCGTGGTCCACATGAAAGACGCTCACCGCAGCACTACAGATAACGATGCTGTTGGTCGTACAGATGACTGTCCTGATCTCCTTGTCGAAGGCCAGGAACGGCACGAACTCGGCCCACGCGTTCTCCCACAGCTTGATGATCGCCGGGTAGCGCTGCTCCCATTTCTCGCTGAACGTGACGAACGCGTCCAGCGCCGCGGACTCACTGGCCGCGGTGTAGACCAGCTTGAGGTCTTTAGCGATCGCGGCCCAGTCCTTCTTTGATGCGTAGCGAAAGCTGTTGCGCAGCAAGTGAATAACNCAGGTCTGGGTGATCGCGGCCGGCCACACGTTGGCGATGGCGTCCNGCANCCCCTTGAGGCCGTCGCACACCACGATGCAGACGTCTTGGACACCCCTGTTTTTGATCTCCGACAAGACCCGNAGCCAGTACTTCGACCCCTNCCCGTCACCGTGCTCGCCGGCCCACAGCCCGAGCACGTCGCGGGTGCCGTCCACAGTGACCCCGAGCGCGATGTAGANCGGCCGGTTGGCGACATTGCCGTCGCGGATCTTGACGTTGATCGCGTCGATGAACACCACCGGATACACCGGGTCCAACGGCCGGTTCTGCCACTCGCTCATACCCTCGATCACCCGGTCGGTGATCGTGGAGATCGTCTGCTTCGACACCCGCGCGCCGTACACCTCGGCCAGGTGCGCGCAGATCTCACCGTGCGTAAGTCCCTTGGCGGACAACGAGATCACCAGTGGTTCGATGCCGGACAGGCGGCGCTGCCGCTTACGCACGATCTGCGGCTCAAATGACCCGTCCCGATCGCGCGGGATCGCGACCTCGACCGGCCCGACGTCGGTGAGCACGGTCTTGGTCCGCGCGCCGTTGCGGGAGTTGCCGCCGTCACGGCCGGCCGGGTCGTACTTGCCGTAGCCGAGATGATCGTCCATCTCGCCCTCGGCCGCCGACTCGATGATCATCTTCGTCAGCTCGGCCAGCAGCCCGCCCTCACCCGTCAGCCGCAGCCCCTCGGAGCGGGCCCGATCCACCAGCTGCCCGACCAGCTGCTGATCCAGCTCGTCCAGCCGCACGACGCCCTGGGAACCCTGGCTCTCGTCGACCGTCTCATCAATCATCACATCAGTCACAGTGATCTCCTATTTCCTCAGGAGTTACACCGTTTAACTTACAGACCCACCGACCGTCGGGGACTGTCGGAATAACGGTGGATCTGGACTTGGTCTGACACGCCGGGCGTGAGCTTGGCGGGAAGGACTGATGATGTCCGAAACACTCGAATCCGTGGGGATCGATGTGGATCACAAAGAGCTTGCCGAGCAGCTGCTCGCCCAGGCCAAGGAACAAGGTGTGGAATTGGTGGGCCCCAACGGCCTGCTCAATCAGCTGACTAAGAACGTGCTCGAGACCGCGCTGGACGCGGAGATGAGCGAGCACCTGGGCTACGACAAACACGATCCGGCAGGCCGGGGATCAGGTAATTCTCGGAACGGCACCCGATCTAAGACGGTGTTCACCGAGATCGGACCGGTGGAGATCGAGGTGCCCCGCGACACCAATGCCAGCTTCGATCCGGTGATCGTCAAGAAGCGCCAGCGCCGGCTGACCGGCGTCGATGAGATCGTGTTGTCTCTGACGGCCAAGGGCTTGACCACCGGGGAAATCGCGGCGCACTTCGACGATGTCTACGGCGCGACGGTCTCCAAGGACACCATCTCCAAGATCACCGACAAGGTGATCGAGGAGATGACCGAGTGGTCCAACCGGCCACTGGAGTCGGTGTATCCCGTGGTGTTCATCGACGCAATTTTCGTCAAGGTCCGCGACGGCCAGGTCAGCAACCGGCCCGTGTACGTGGCCATCGGGGTCACCTGTGCCGGGGAGCGCGACATCCTCGGACTGTGGGCCGGCGACGGTGGCGAGGGCGCGAAGTTCTGGCTGTCGGTGCTCACCGAGATCAAGAACCGCGGCACCACCGATGTGTGCATCGTGGTCTGCGACGGCCTTAAAGGACTGCCCGATGCGATCAACACCGTGTGGTCGCGAGCGGTGGTTCAGACATGCGTGATCCATCTGTTGCGCAACACCTTTCGTTATGCATCGCGCAAGTACTGGGATCAGATCGCCAAGGACATCCGGCCGGTCTATACCGCAGCGACCGAGGCCGCGGCTAAGCCTGGATTCACCGATGAGGTAGGGATGGGAGGCGGGTTGTAACAGCGAAATGCCCTGTCGTGGTGAAAGAATGAGATTTCTCGAGGATCACAT
>NZ_JACKSH010000075.1 GCF_025821625.1 Mycolicibacterium pyrenivorans | reverse complement strand
GCCTCCGCTGGGGGCGGCGTCGGCGGGGGCGGCCAGTCCGAGGACGGCGGCCGACAGGCCGGCTGCGATGGCGGTGGTGATGCTGAGCTTGGTCATTGGGCTCTTCCCTTTGGTGTCGGGTCGGAGCCGTGGAGCGGGTCGCGCGGTTTCGACTTTCTTGGTTGATCTTGTTGGATCTGATGGCTTGAACCGGCAGGTCAGGGGATTAATTCCGCTGGCAGGAATTGCACGACGGGTGGCAGAAACCCGTCGGTCAGCCCCCGAACTTGGCGGCGTTCTCGGCGACGTACTGCTGCATCGTGACCGCGGGCCGGCCCGTCACGCGCTCGACGTCGTCGGTCAGACGCTCGTACCGGTGGGCGCGGTGAAGGCGGGCCATCGTGTCGATGTGATGCGCCACGTGAGGTGGCAGACCGGCCGGCTCCAGGATCTGCTCGGCCCACTGCGTGTGGGGGATGTCCGCGCCGGCGACCGGATGACCGAGCGCGCCCGCCAGATTGCGGGCCAATCCGTCGACGTCGAGGAGTGCGGACAGGAATGTGAACAACGGGTTGTCCATGAACACGGTCGGCCTCACATGGGTGACGGGCAGCCCCGACCAGTCCATGACCTGTTCGCTCAGCCAGTGCAACCGCTGCTGGTGGGATTCGTCGCGACTGGTCAGCGACATCTGGGACACCGTCATCTGCGACATGTTCACGATGGTCTCCAGGCCGTCGTGTTCCCGGCCGACAGCGCTGACGACGGCCGCGGCCTCCAGATACGAGGCCGAGACGCCCATGTTGAAGAACACCCGGTCCACCCCGTGCATGGCGGCGACGACGTCGGTCGGTTCGGTCAGATCGCCCGCGACGACCTGAGCGCCGAGCCTGCGTAACGGGTCCGCGCGGTGATCGTCGCGGTGGACGAGGGCGCGTACCTGGGCGCCGTCCCGGACCAGAAGATCGACGACGGCGTTGCTGACACCGCCGATCGTGCCACCGGCGCCGGTGACGAGGTATCGAGTGTTCATGATCTGTTCTCCCGATCTAGGTTCCATTATCTATACTCAGCTCTGGACGATGTAACCAGTGCGTGCTACGAGTTGATTCCCGCTGGGGTCTGACCCTCAGCGCCGATGGTGGTCAGCGTTGATGACAGCCGTCGTCGACGCGAGAAAGGTAAAGCCCCATGAGCAACCTCACCACCTCCGACGGCACCGAGATCTTCTTCAAGGACTGGGGATCGGGTCAGCCGATCGTCTTCAGTCACGGCTGGCCCCTGTCCTCGGACGACTGGGACAACCAGATGTTGTTCTTCCTCCAGCACGGTTTCCGGGTGATCGCCCATGACCGGCGCGGTCACGGCCGGTCGACACAGACCCCCGATGGGCACGACCTCGATCACTACGCCGACGATCTCGCTGCGCTGACCGAGCATCTCGATCTGCGCGATGCCATCCACGTCGGGCATTCCACCGGTGGCGGCGAGGTCGTGCGCTACCTCGCCCGTCACGGTGAGGGACGGGTCGCCAAGGCGGCGCTCATCAGCGCGGTTCCGCCGTTGATGGTGCAGACCGACGCCAATCCAGAAGGCTTGCCCAAGAGCGTGTTCGACGATCTGCAGGCGCAACTGGCGGCCAACCGCTCGGAGTTCTACCGTGCGCTGCCGTCGGGGCCGTTCTACGGCTTCAACCGTCCCGGGGTGGAGCCCTCAGAGGCCATCATCGAGAACTGGTGGCGCCAGGGAATGATGGGTGACGCGTTCTCCCACTACGACGGCATCGTCGCGTTCTCGCAGACCGACTTCACCGAGGACTTGAAGAAAATCACCGTTCCCACGCTCGTGATGCACAGCGAGGACGACCAGATCGTGCCCTACGTCGCGGCGGGCCCGAAGTCCGCCGAGCTCCTGCAGAACGGAATCCTGAAGACCTACCAGGGATTCCCGCACGGGATGCCCACCACCCACGCCGACGTGATCAACGCCGACCTGTTGGCGTTCGTGCAGGGGTGACGCTGCGTCTCGAATACCGTTGTGGGGCAAGGGTGAGTATGCGTGGACCCGTTTCGGTGATGGCGATGGTGTGCTCGGAGTGTGCGGTGTTCGATCCGTCGGCCGAGCGCAGGGTCCAGCCGTCGGCGTCGATGACCAGACGATCACTGCCCCGCGCCCACCACGGTTCGAGCGCGAGGGTCATGCCCGGCCGCAGCAGCAGTCCGCGCCCGCGCCGCCCGCGGTTGCAGATGTGCGGATCCTCGTGCATGGTGCGACCCAATCCGTGGCCGCCGAATTCGGCGTTGACCCGATAGCCGGCCTCGGTCGCGACTTCGCCGATGGCGGCGGAGATGTCACCGAGTCGACCCCCGGGGACCGCCGCGGCGATACCTGCGTCGAGGGCTCGCTGCGTCGACTCGATGAGCGCTCTGTCGGCGGGGTCGGCGCTGTCACCGACGATGACCGTGACCGCGGAATCGGCCACCCAGCCGTCGATCGACACCGCGAAGTCCAAGCTCAACACGTCGCCGTCGCGCAGCATGTAGTCGCGTGGCATCCCGTGCAGCACAGCGTCGTTGACCGACAGGCAGATGACGTTGCGGAACGGGCCGCGACCGAACGACGGCGCGTAATCCCAGTAGCATGACGTGGCGCCGCGGTCGGCGACCAGCGCCCGGGCGTGGTGTTCGAGCTGCATCAGGTTCACCCCTGGCTGTGCCTCGCTCGACAGCGTCGCCAGCGTTTCCGCGACGAAGGCGCCGGTGACCGCCATCTTTTCGATCTCGTCGGCAGTCTTGAGTTCGATCATGTTCGGCCTCCGTCAGGATCGGTATTTTTATACCGTTCCTGACTGTACCAGTGCCGGTATTTGAATACCGGCTATGCTGACCGGCATGGTGCGTGTACCCCTGAGCCCCGAGCAGGTGAGAGCCGGGCAACGCCTCGGCGCGCTGATCAGGACGGCCCGAGCCGGCCGCGACCCCGAGATGATCGCGCGTCATGCCGGCATCTCGCCCGAGACCCTGCGCAAGATCGAGGTCGGACGGATGCCCAGCCCGAGCTTCGGCACGGTGATCGGACTCTGCGATGCTCTCGGCTTGCCGCTGCAGGATGCCGTCGACGCCTGGCACGGGAACGGCGAGCGACAGGTGGCCATCTAGGCCATCGTCGCCGACGAACATGGGGCACCTCCGGTCGGAGGTGCCCCTTGTCGTCTGCTCGGGTGTGTCAGCGAACCTCGACGAAGTAGATGCGGCCGGCGGGGACCAGGATGCGGTCGTCGCGCTGCAGGTCCCACTCCCACTTGTTGAACTGCTGGCCGGGGCGTACCGAGACGANTCGACGAAGTAGATGCGGCCGGCGGGGACCAGGATGCGGTCGTCGCGCTGCAGGTCCCACTCCCACTTGTTGAACTGCTGGCCGGGGCGTACCGAGACGACGCTGGCCTCGGACAGTGGGGTGCTGCTCTGGCGCTTGACGATGACGCGGTGGCCCTGGGCCTCGAGTTGGCTGATGGTCTGTTGGGCGTTGTTGCCTCCGCTGGGGGCGGCGTCGGCGGGGGCGGCCAGTCCGAGGACGGCGGCCGACAGGCCGGCTGCGATGGCGGTGGTGATGCTGAGCTTGGTCATTGGNGCCTCCGCTGGGGGCGGCGTCGGCGGGGGCGGCCAGTCCGAGGACGGCGGCCGACAGGCCGGCTGCGATGGCGGTGGTGATGCTGAGCTTGGTCATTGGTCTCTTCCCTTTGGTGTCGGGTCGGAGCCGTGGAGCGGGTCGCGCGGTTTCGACTTTCTTGGTTGATCTTGTTGGATCTGATGGCTTAAACCGGCAGGTCAGGGGATTAATTCCGCTGGCAGGAATTGCACGACGGCTGGCAGAAACCCGTCGGTGAGATCGCTCAGAGCGAGGTCGCGTCGAGGTCGACCCACCCCAGGCACGGGGCCGCGATGCTGCCCATCCACAGCCGGCCGTGGGCCTCGACGAGGCCGGTCACCATGCTGAACGCCGGGTGGGTGGTGCGAATCCCGGCGACGGCGTCGCCGGTCTCGGGGTCGAACGCGACCGCCCACACCACCGCCGCCGGTTTCGGCTGGAATCGTTTCGGCAGCCGCCACACCAGTTTCCGCAGCAGCGGCGGTCCCGCGGCGAGCCGGTCGGCAATGGGATTGGCGGGCGTGACCATGGCGCACCAGATCCGGCCGTCGGCACCGGTGGAGAGGTTGTCGGGCATCGCGGGCAGGTTCTTCGCAAGCGGTGTCACCGAACCCTCCCGCGGACCGGTCAGCCAGTACTTCGACAGCCGCCGACCCTGGGTCTCGGCGAACACCAACGCCGACCCGTCCGCGGTGGGCGTCACACCGTTGGCGAAATACAGCCCGTCGACGACGGTCGTGACCGTGCCGTCGGGATCGAGCCGGTGGAGATTGCCGCGCGGGCGGGCCTCCAGGATGGCGCCGACGTAGTCGGCCACCGTGAACGCCGTGGTGGACTCGGTGAAATACACTGCCCCGTCGGGGGTTTCGGTGACGTTGGAGCAGAACTGCAACGTCCGGCCCGCCACCGAGTCGACCAGGGTCTGCGAGCGGCCGGTCGCGGTGTCCATGGCGAGGAGCCCCCGGGGGCTGTCGCACACCAGCAGCCGGCCGTCGCGCGCGAACGTCAGCCCCAGCGGCCGGCCGCCGGTGTTGCCGATGACCTCTGGCCCGGTGCCGTCGGGGGAGAGACGCACGATGCCGCCGTCTAGCGCGCCCACCCAGAGGTACCCGTCGGAGTCGACGACGACGTCCTCGGGTTCGCCGCCGGGGACGGGGACCAGGGTGATCTCGGCGGCGGGGAAGTCGGGTAGCGCGTCGACCGGTGGGGCCTGCCACCGGACGGGGTCGACAGGTGGCTTGGGCACGTCCCCCAGTCTCGCCGGAATTGCATTCCAGCAGGCCGTTACTCGCAATTCTCCTGCCGGAATGCAATTCCGGCGGGGGGGGGGGCTACATGCGCGCGGACGCCTCGGTGAGTACTCCCCGCAGGATGTCGTAGATGGCGTCGAACTCCTTCTGCCCGCTGATCAGCGGCGGGGCCAGCTGCACGACCGGATCGCCGCGGTCGTCGGCGCGGCAGTACAGCCCGGCCTCCCACAGCGCCGGGGTGAGGAAGCCGCGCAATAGCCGCTCGGACTCGTCGTCGTCGAACGTCTCCCTGGTGGCCTTGTCCTTGACCAACTCGATGCCGTAGAAGAAGCCCTCGCCCCGGACATCGCCGACGATCGGCAGATCCGAGAGCTTCTCCAGCGTGGCCCGGAACGCCGGGGCCATGTGCTTGACGTGGTCGTTGATGCCCTCGCGCTCGAAGATGTCGAGGTTGGCCAGCGCCACGGCCGACGACACCGGGTGCCCGCCGAACGTGTAGCCGTGACCGAACACCGTCTGCCCGTCGTTGAACGGCTCGAAGAGCCGGTCGCTGGCGATCATCGCGCCGATCGGCGAGTAGCCCGACGTCAGACCCTTCGCGCAGGTGATGATGTCCGGCACGTAGTCGAAGTCGGTGCACGCGAACATCGAACCGATGCGGCCGTACGCGCAGATGACCTCGTCGGAGACCAGCAGCACGTCGTACTCGTCGCAGATCTCGCGGACCCGTTCGAAGTACCCGGGCGGCGGCGGGAAGCAGCCGCCGGCGTTCTGCACCGGTTCGAGAAAGACAGCGCACACCGTTTCCGGGCCCTCGAACTCGATGGCCTCGGCGATGCGGTCGGCGCAGTAGCGGCCGAACGCCTTGATGTCGGTGTCATACGGCGCGGGGGCGCGGTAGAAGTTGGTGTTGGGCACCCGGAAACCGCCCGGGACCAGCGGCTCGAACGGCGCCTTGAACGCCGGGATGCCGGTGATCGACAGGGCGCCCTGCGGGGTGCCGTGGTAGGCGATCGCGCGTGAGACCACCTTGTGCTTGCCGGGCTTGCCGGTGAGCTTGTAGTACTGCTTGGCCAGCTTCCACGCGCTCTCGACGGCCTCACCGCCGCCGGTGGTGAAGAACACCCGGTTCAAGTCGCCCGGCGCATAGCCGGCGAGGCGTTCGGCCAGTTCGATCGCGGTGGGCGTGGCGTAGGACCACAGCGGGAAGAACGCCAGCTTCTCGGCCTGCTTGGCGGCGGCCTCGGCGAGTTCCTTGCGCCCGTGGCCGACCTGGACGACGAACAGCCCGGAGAGGCCGTCGATGTAGCGCTTGCCCTGGTCGTCGAAGATGTGCACGCCCTCGCCGCGGGTGATGATCGGCGGGGTGATGCCCGCGCCGTGCCGGGCGAAGTGGCCCCACAGATGGCGGTTGGCCTTCGCGCCCAGCTCGCTGGTGGTTGTCTGATCCGTTTCGGAAATGATGGTCATCGCGTACCCCAATTATATTGCTGCTTAACAAGTTTCAGGTAGACAAGGGTTTCGGTGGATATCACTCCCGGCAGCGCGCGGATCTTGGTGTTGAGAAGGTCGAGCAGGTCGTCGTCGTCCTCGCAGACCACCTCGACGATGGCGTCGAACGAGCCCGCCGTGAGCACCACGTAGTCGACACATTCGATCGAGGCGAGCTTCTCGGCGATCTTGGTGGTGTCGCCGGTGCACTTGAGGCCGATCATGGCCTGGCGGGCGAAGCCCAGCTGCATCGGATCGGTGACCGCGACGATCTGCATCACCCCGGCGTCGACCATGCGCTGGACCCGCTGCCGGACGGCGGCCTCGGACAGGCCCACCGCCTTGCCGATGCCGGCATACGACCGGCGGCCGTCCTGCTGCAGCTTCTCGATGATCGCCTTGGACAGCTCGTCGAGCTGGAACGCAGCCCCTGGGCGAGACTGATTGACACGGAACGAGACGGGCCCGACGGCGTGCGGGACCCCCGGGTTAGCCATGCAGTGATTGTGCACGGAATCCGTCGCGCCAAGCAACCGTGACCATGAAATCATGCGTTTTATGCCCCTGACGGTGCCGTAATGCGTAGCTTCCGCGCCGAGGCCGCGATAGCGTTGGGTCATGACTGTGGTTTCATCCTCGGCCGTGACGACGGGCCTGGCAGGCAATTGGATCGATGGTGCGCCGGTGGTGACCGGTGGCGCGTCGCACACCGTGATCAACCCGGCAACCGGGGAGACGGTCGCCGAGATGGCGTTGGCCCAGCCCGCCGACGTCGACGCCGCGATCGCGTCGGCGCGCGCCGCGCTGCGCGACTGGTCCGGCGCCACCCCGGCCGAGCGGTCGGCGGTGCTGGCCAAGCTCGCGAAGCTGGCCGACGAGGCCGCCGACGGTCTGGTCGCCGAGGAGGTGGCCCAGACCGGCAAACCGGTGCGCCTGGCCCGGGAGTTCGACGTCCCGGGCAGCGTCGACAACATCGACTTCTTCGCCGGGGCGGCCCGCCACCTCGAGGGCAAAGCCAGCGGGGAGTACTCCGGCGATCACACGTCGTCGATCCGCCGCGAGGCCGTCGGCGTGGTCGCCACGATCACGCCGTGGAACTACCCGCTACAGATGGCGGTGTGGAAGGTGCTGCCCGCGTTGGCCGCCGGGTGCTCGGTGGTGATCAAGCCGGCCGAGATCACCCCGTTGACGACGTTGACGCTGGCCCGCCTGGCCACCGAAGCCGGGCTGCCCGACGGCGTGTTCAACGTGCTCACCGGGGCCGGCGCCGACGTCGGCACCGCGCTGGCCGGTCACGCTGATGTGGACATGGTGACGTTCACCGGGTCGACGGCCGTGGGACGTCGCGTCATGCTCGCGGCGGCGGCGCACGGGCACCGGACGCAGTTGGAGCTCGGTGGCAAGGCGCCGTTCGTGGTGTTCGACGATGCGGATCTCGATGCCGCGATCCAGGGTGCGGTGGCCGGGGCGCTGATCAACACCGGGCAGGACTGCACGGCGGCGACGCGCGCGATCGTGGCCCGGGATCTGTACGACGACTTCGTCGCCGGTGTGGGCGAGGTGTTCGCGAAGATCGTGGTGGGGGACCCAACGGATCCGGATACGGACTTGGGGCCGCTGATCACGGCGGCGCACCGGGCGAAGGTGGCCGGCATGGTGGAGCGGGCGCCGGGGGAGGGCGGGCGGATCGTCACCGGCGGGGTGGCGCCGGACGGGCCGGGGTCGTTCTATCGGCCGACGTTGATCGCCGACGTGTCCGAGTCCTCCGAGGTGTGGCGCGACGAGATCTTCGGGCCGGTGCTGACGGTGCGCGCGTTCACCGATGACGACGACGCGATCCGCCAGGCCAACGACACCGTCTACGGTCTGGCGGCGTCGGCGTGGACGCGGGATGTGTATCGCGCACAACGGGCTTCACGCGAAATCCATGCCGGGTGCGTGTGGATCAACGATCACATCCCGATCATCTCCGAGATGCCGCATGGTGGTTTCGGCGCCTCGGGCTTCGGTAAGGACATGAGCCAGTACTCGCTCGAGGAGTACCTGGCGATCAAGCACGTGATGAGCGACATCACCGGGACGGTCGACAAGGACTGGCACCGCACGGTTTTCGCCAAGCGATAGGCGCCCGCGAACGTGCATTCCTTGTCGTGAAAACCGCCTGCGAGCTACATGGAATGCACGTTCGCGGTTCGGGCCGGCCATTACGTCCGCGGGACGACGATCACCGGCACGTCGACCCCGGCCAGGATGCGCGCCGCAGTGGACCCCAGGAACAGCCGGCGCGGCGCGGCGAACCGGCTCGAGCCCACGACCAGCAGGTCGCCGTCCTCCCACCGCAGCTTCTTCAGCGCCGACTCCAGCGTCATGCCGTCGGCCACCAGTGACTCGATCTCGGGGGAATCCGGCAGCGCGCGCGCCGCGAGCACCAGGTTCTCCTCGGCGGCCGCGACCTGAAGCTGCCGGACCTCCCGGGCGCTGCCCGCTTCGGCGAGGTTCTCCGCGGACACCAGCGACAGCATGCGGATCGGCAGCCCTGCGGCACTGGCCAGCGTGATCGCGAACGGCAACGGGTTGTCGTCGCCGGGCTTGGTGGGCACGGCGGCGGTCACCGCCTCGATCGCCTCGTCGGGGTCCTCGGCGTAGCCGCGCGGCGCGAGTGCCACCGGGATCGGCGAGGAGTGCAGCAACGCCCCGGTGACCGGGCCGATGGTGTGACGGCCGAAGAATCCGTCCCGCGCACCGCCGACGACGATGAGGTCCGAGGCCTTCTGCTCGGCGAACTCGACCAGCGACTGGGCGAACGACTCCCCAACGGCCACCGTGGATTCGGCAGCCACGCCGGCGGCCGCGAGCGCGGCGACCGCCCTGGACACCCACTGCTCGCCGCGGTCGATGAGCATCTGCTGATACTCCAGGCGACCGGGATGGCCGTCGGGCAGTTCCTCGCGGACGACGAGCACGACGTCGACGTCGGCGTCGAAGGTCTTCGCGAGCGCGCTGGCCAGTGCGATCCCGTCGTCGCCGGTCGGGGTGGCTAGGTAGCCGACGGTCAAATGCATTGCGGCTCAGCCTTTCTCTAAAATATGTCCGGTACCTTGACTTCGGTGGTGGCGTTCAGCGTCTCGCCGCGGAAGAACCGCTTGGTGCCGAACGCGAAGCACGCCAGCATCAACGGCACACCGAGCACCAGCATCCCGATGCCGAGCACGAACACCCCGCCCACGGGTCCGAAAGCGGTGTAGCCGTAGTCGGGTTGGATCATGTCGGTGGCGCTCTGGACGAACGCCCACGTCATCGCCAGGGCGCCGATCAGCGGGAAGATCCCGCGGAAGAACAGGTTTCGCGTCGAGGCGAACAGCGTCCTGCGGAAGTACCACACGCAGGCATAGGCGGTGATCCCGTAGTAGAAGGCGACCGCCAGCCCCAGCGAGGCCACCGAGTCGGCCAGCGCGTTCTCCGACAGAACCGTCAGCAGCAGGTAGAACGACAACGCCGAGATCCCCATCACGATGGTGCCGAACGCGGGCGTCATGTAGCGCGGGTGCACGCTGGCGAACCGCTTCGGGATCGCCTCGTAGACGGCCATCGACAGCGTGCCGCGCGCGGTCGGCAGGATCGTGGTCTGCGTCGAGGACAGCGCCGAGACCGACACGGTGAGCAGCAGCGCCGACGCGGCGATGGCGCCCGCCACCGGTTCGCCGAGCACGGTGAGCACGTCGTCGGTGTTCATCGCGTTGTTCAGGCCGATGCCGACGTCGCCGAACCCGGCGAACGACTGGATCGCGTAGGCCACCAACACGTAAGTGCACACCAGGATCAGTGTGGTGATCACGGCGGCGATGCCCGGCGTCCTGCCAGGATCCTTGGTCTCCTCGCCGACGGCCAGGCACGCGTCCCAGCCCCAGTAGATGAAGATGCACAGGATGATCGCGGCGGCGATCGACGACGCGTCCAGCCCGCCGGGCCACAGCCACGACAGCTGCGGGGTGATGGCCTGGGCGCCGGCATTGCCCGCGAACACCCGGATGAGCGCGATGACGCTGACGGTGATCAGCACACCGAATTGGATGGTGATCAGCACGTTCTGGACCCGCTCGCTGACTACGATGCCGCGCGCCGACAGCAGCGTCATCGAGATGATGAAGAAGCACCCCAGGCCGACCTTGGCGAAGGTGTTCTCGGCCAGGTCGTCGAGGCCGAGGAAGTCGAACAGATAGATCGCGGCGATCTCGGCGACGTTGGCCAGCACGATGATCGCCGACACCGCCAGGCCCCAGCCGCCGATCCAGCCGATCCACGGTCCGAACGCCTTGGTGCCCCACGTGAACGTGGTGCCGCAGTCGGGGGTGTCCTGCGACAGCTCCTTGTAGGCGAACGCGACGAGCAGCATCGGGATGAACGCCAGCAGGAACATCGACGGCGCCTTCTCGCCGACGGCCAGCACGACGTAGCCCAGCGTGGCGGCCAGGCTGTAGGCGGGTGCGACGGCGGCCAGGCCGATGACGACGTTGCCGACCAGTCCGAGCGCCCCGGCCCGAAGGCCTTTGCCGCCGACCGCGGGGAGCGACGGTTCCTCCGTGATAGCCATGCGCGCAATATACGGTTCCGGTGGTGGCCGCGCGGGCTGTCCGCCGGAATTGCATTCCAGCAGGAAGAGTGCGAGAAAAGGCCTGCTGGAATGCAATTCCGGCGCAGTGTGTGTTGCGGGTTCTAGAATCGAGGGGTGACCGCCAGCGCGCGGGTCGACGAGTTCGAGCAGCTGCGGCCGCACCTGCTCGCCGTGGCCTACCGACTCACCGGTACGGTCGTCGACGCCGAGGACATCGTCCAGGAAGCGTGGCTGCGGTGGAATGCCCACCGCGACACGTCGATTCACGATCTGAAGGCGTGGTTGACGACGGTCGTCAGCCGTCTCGGCCTGGACCGGCTGCGGTCGGCGACGCAGCGACGGGAGACCTACGCCGGGGACTGGCTGCCCGAGCCCGTGGTGACGCCACTGGACGCGGCGGACCCGTTGGCGGCGGTGGTGGCCGGCGAGGATGCCCGGTTCGCGGCCATGGTCGTGCTGGAGCGCCTGACGCCGGACCAGCGGGTGGCGTTCGTGCTGCACGACGGCTTCGCCATCCCGTTCGACGAGGTCGCCGAGATCCTCGGATCGACGCCTGCCGCGGTGCGTCAGCTCGCGTCGCGGGCCCGCCGCGCGGTCGCCGGCGCCCCGCCACCCGCGGCCGAGCATGCCGAGGTGGTCGGAAAGTTGTTGGCGGCCATGGCATCCGGTGACCTCGCGGCCGTCGTCGCCCTGCTGCACCCGGAGGTGACGTTCACCGGTGACTCGAATCGGCGGGCACCGACTGCGCCGCGCACCATCCACGGTGCGGACAAGGTCGCCCGGTTCCTGCTGGGATTGGCGCGGCGCTACGGTCCGCGGCTGTTCGAGGCGGGCAGGCCCGGCCTGGTCAACGGCGAGCTGGGCGTCTACACGTTCGGGGCCGCCGCGGACGGACCGTGGCCCGCGCTCGCGCCGCGCATTCAGGCGCTGACGGTGCGCGACGGGCAGGTTGTGGCGGTCTACGACATCGCCAACCCCGACAAGTTCAGCGCGTCGCCCCTTCATCGCGGGCCCACGGAACCCGGCACGCATCGCCGGAGTTGAAGCCCTGCTCGGTGATCCCCAACGCCGAGTACATCCGCGCCCGCATGTTCTCCACGCCGATCTGATAGCTGAGCTCGATCACCCCGGCATCGCCGAAGCGCCCGCGAAGATCGGTGACCTGCTCGTCGGTGACCCGGTGCGGGTCGGTCGTCATCGCATCGGCGTAGGCGATGGCCGCGCGCTCGTCACCGCTGAACAGCGGAGACGTCGCGTAATCGTCGATGTGGCGCAGCCGATCGACGTCGAGGCCGTCCAGTCGCTGCAGCATCGCGCCGAAGTCGACGCACCACGAGCACCCGATCGCCCTGGCGGTCCAGAACACGGCGAGCTCGCGCACCCCGGCGGGCAGCGTCTTCGACGCGGACGCCAGCATGCCCTCGTGCACGGCGTTGGCGAGCAGCAGGCGTGGATGGTGTGCGGCGACGGTGAACGGTTCGGGCACCTCGCCGAGGCGCCTCTTGGCGTAGCGGTACATCAGCCGGGTCAGCAACGAGGTCTTGGCCGGCGGGAGCGGAGCAATTCGTGGTGTCGTCATATTCAGGAGACGAGACAGCGCGCCGAGATGTGACACCCAACCCGAGACGGGACACCCAACGGTGACGCGTCGCTGACAAATCGGTCGCGCCGCACTCCGCCCGGGTGGTGGCGTGGCAGGCTGCGGTCACCGCCCGCGGCGGGTGGTGGCCGAAACAGGCACCGGAACAGGCTCCCGAAACAGGCGAGGTCGTGCTGCTGCAGCGAATCGCGTCGATGGCCATCGCAGCCCCAGGTCGCGTCGTGGCCATTGCAGCACTGGTGCTGGTCGGCGCGGCGGTCTTCGGCGTGCCCGCCGCGGACAGCCTGTCGTCGGGCGGCTTTCAGGATCCGGCGTCGCAGTCCGCCCGCGCGACCCGCGCCATGACCGACACGTTCGGCAAGGGCGACGTCGAGTTGGTGTTCACGGTGACCGACCCGCAGAGCGCGACCAGCGCCGCCGCGAAAGCCGCGGGACTGCAGATCGTCGACCGGATCGACGACGATCCGAACGTCGTGTCCGTGGTGTCGCCGTGGACGTCGCAGCCGGCCGGTGCCGCCGCGCTGACCAGTGTCGACGGCCGGACCGGCCTGATCGTCGCCGAGCTGACCGGAGGCGAGGACGCCGGCCCGCGCAACGCCCAGGCGCTCGTCGACGACGTCGACGCGGCGGTGCTGCCGGACCACGACGCCGTGACGGTGCTGGCCGGAGGGTCGGCGATGGTGTACTCGCAGATCAACTCCCAGACTAAGCGTGACGTCGTGCTGATGGAGGCGATCGCGATCCCGCTGAGCTTCCTTGTGCTGCTGTGGGTGTTCAAAGGTCTTCTGGCCGCGGCGCTTCCGGTGGCCATCGGGGCGCTGTCGATCGTCGGCTCGATGGCGCTGCTGCGCCTGGTCGCGGTGTGGACCGACGTGTCGATCTTCGCGCTGAACCTCACCGCCGCGCTGGGCCTGGCGCTGGCCATCGACTACACGCTGTTGATCGTCAGCCGCTTCCGAGACGAGATCGCCGGGGGCGCAGCGCGGGACCGGGCGCTGATCACCACGATGGTCACCGCCGGCCGCACCGTGATGTTCTCGGCGATGACGGTGGCGCTGTCGATGGCCGCGATGCTGCTGTTCCCGATGTACTTCCTGACGTCGTTCGCCTATGCGGGCGTCGCGACGGTGGCGCTGTGCGCGACCGCGGCGATCGTGGTGACGCCCGCGGTCATCGTGCTGCTCGGGCCCCGGCTCGACGCCCTGGACGTCCGGCGGCGGCTCCGTCGCCGGGACACCGCACCCACACCGGTACGGCACAAATTCTGGTACCGGTCGACGAAGTTCGTGACCCGCAGGGCCGTGGCCGTCGCCGTGGCGGGCACCGCGGCACTGCTGGTCCTCGGGGTGCCCTTCCTCGGTGTGTCGTGGGGGTTCCCGGACGACCGGGTGCTGCCCACGTCCGCGTCGGCGCATCAGGTCGGTGACATGCTGCGCTCGCAGTTCGCCGACAACTCCGAGGCCGCGGTGACGGTCGTGGTGCCCGACGCCGCCGGCCTGGGTGCGCAGGACTTCCGCAGCTACGGGCTCGAGGCGTCCCAACTGCCCGACGTGTCGGCGGTCGGCACCCCGGCGGGCACCTTCGTCGACGGCCGCGAGGTCGGCCCGCCGACCGCCTCGGCCGTCGAGGGCGGCTCCGCTTATCTGACCGTGGGCAGCACCGCGCCGCTGTTCTCGGCGGCGTCCGGGCAGCAACTCGACCGGCTGCACCAACTCGGCGGACCGGGCGGCCGTGCGGTCGAGATGACCGGGATAGCGCAGATCAACCGCGACAGCGTGCAGGCCATCACCGCGAGGCTGCCCGCGGTTCTCGGGATCATCGCGGTGATCACGGTCGTGCTGTTGTTCCTGATGACGGGCAGCGTGGTGCTTCCGCTCAAGGCGCTGGTGCTCAACCTGTTGTCGCTGACGGCGGCGTTCGGCGCGCTGGTGTGGATCTTCCAGGACGGTCACCTCGGCGCGTTCGGGACGACACCTACCGGCACGCTGGTGGCCAACATGCCGGTGCTGCTGTTCTGCATCGCGTTCGGGCTGTCCATGGATTACGAGGTTTTCCTGATCGCCCGGATCCGCGAGTTCTGGCTGGCCGGCGGCCGCATCGACAACGACGAGAGCGTGGCGCTCGGCCTGGCCCACACCGGGCGGGTGGTGACCGCCGCCGCGCTGATCATGTCGATCTCCTTCGCCGCGCTGATCGCCGCCGAGGTGTCGTTCATGCGGATGTTCGGGCTGGGCCTGACGTTGGCGGTGCTGATCGACGCCACCCTGGTCCGGATGATGCTGCTGCCGGCCTACATGCACCTGATGGGACGGTGGAACTGGTGGGCGCCGGGTCCGCTGACGCGGCTGCACCAGCGCATCGGGCTCGGCGAGACACCGCCGGACCCGCCGCGGCGCGGGCGGCATCGCGCGGGAACGAGCCCAGGAACCGGCGGCGCACAGCAGCGCCCCGGAATTAATTGACCCGTTCGACCAATCCGACCCGCCTCCTTCTCCGAATGCCTGGGTGACCGGGTCTGTCGGTGCCCGTCGCGCGAGCAGAAGGAGTCGGGGTTGAACAACGGTGAACGCACAGGGGTGCGGGTGACGGAGCTGCTCGAGCGGCCGTCCACCCGCACGGTGTCATTCGGTGGGGGTTGGCAGGTTGATCTACGGGCCGCCGTGCGCAAGCACCTCGACGAGTTCGTGCACGGGGAGTGCGTCGAGCGGCTCGGCGCCGCCAACGTCGACTGCGCGGGCGAGCTATTGTGCAGCTTCCTCGACGGCGGCAAGTACGTGCGACCCACCTTCATGTATTTGGGGTGGCTGTGCGGCGCCGACGAGGACGAGGCGGCGCTGCGCGCGTCGGCCAGCCTGGAACTGCTGCACGCCTTCGCTCTGATCCAGGACGACGTCATGGATTCCTCGCCGCTGCGCCGGGCCCGGCCGTCGGCGCACGTCGTCTTCGGCCGCTGGCACCGCGACCGGGCACTGGCGGGATCGGCGGAACGCTTCGGGGAGTCCGCGGCGATCCTGCTCGGCGACCTGTGCCTGGTGTGGGCCGAGGTGATGCTGCGGCGCAGCGGGATCGGCGCCGACGCGCTGGCCCGCGTCTGGCCCCACTACGACGACATGCGGACCGAGCTGGCGATCGGCCAGTTCTCCGACCTGGTCAACAGCTCGCACGCCTTCCCGACGCTGGAGGAGGTGCTCGACGTGCTTCGCCGCAAATCGGGCAACTACACCGTGCGCCGGCCGTTGGAGATCGGTGCCGCGATGGCAGGCTGCGATGGCGCGGTCATCGACGCGCTGTCGGGCTACGGGGCCGCCATCGGCGAAGCGTTCCAGCTGCGCGACGACATCCTCGGTGTGCTCGGATCGCCTTCGCTGACAGGCAAATCCGCGCACACCGACATGGAGGCGGGCAAGGCCACCAGCGTCATCGTCGCTGCCTACGAACTGGCCGGTCCATCGCTGCGCCGCCAGCTCGCGGAGCTGATGACCACCCCGGACATCGACGCCTACGCCGTGGAACGCTGGCGCACCCTCATCGTCGCCAGCGGTGCGGTGCAGTGGATCGAGGAGCTCATCGCCCAGCGCCACGCCCGCGCCCTGAGCTTCCTCGACCGGGCCGCGATCCCGGATGCCCCCCGCGCCGCGCTGGCCGACATGGCCGTGGCCTGCACTCGGCGGGCGGCCTGATGCGCACCGTCACCGGTAAGACCGACCGGGTCGTCGTCGTCGGCGCGGGATTGTCCGGGCTGTCCGCGGCCATGCAGTTGGCGGGCCGCGGCCGCGCGGTCACCGTGCTCGAGCGCGGCGCGCACCCCGGCGGGCGGGTCGGTCGCGCCGACATCGCCGGCTACCGACTCGACACC
Source organism: Mycolicibacterium pyrenivorans (assembly GCF_025821625.1). Classification (GTDB taxonomy): domain Bacteria; phylum Actinomycetota; class Actinomycetes; order Mycobacteriales; family Mycobacteriaceae; genus Mycobacterium; species Mycobacterium pyrenivorans. Next base: position 39,357 of record NZ_JACKSH010000075.1, on the reverse strand, counting down.
GGGCCCACGGTGCTGACGATGCCCGACATCATCGACGACGCGTTCGCCGCCGTGGGCGAGTCGTTGGCCGACTGCCTGCCGCTGGACCCCGTGCACCCGGCGTATCAGGCCGAGTTCGCTGACGGCAGTGGGCTGGCCGTGCACACCGAACCCACCGCGATGGCCGCCGAGATCGAGCGGTTCGCCGGGCGGCGGGAAGCCGAGGGCTATCTGCGGCTGCGGGAGTGGCTGACCAAGCTGTACCTCACCGAGTTCGACGGGTTCATCGGCGCCAACTTCGACTCGCCGCTGTCGCTGCTCACCCCGCAGCTGGCGCGGTTGGTCGCGCTCGGCGGTTTCCGCCGCTGGGAACCGATGGTGCGCCGATTCCTGTCCGACGAACGGTTGCAGCGGGTGTTCACCTTCCAGGCGCTCTACGCCGGGGTGCCGCCGCAGAGCGCGCTGGCGGTGTACGCCGTGATCGCCTACATGGACACCGTGGCGGGGGTCTACTTCCCCCGCGGCGGCATGCGGGCGCTCCCGGACGCCATGGCCGCCGCGGCGACCCGTGCCGGTGTCGAGTTCGTGTACAACGCAACGGTTTCGGAGCTGGAGTTCAGCGGTTCGCGCGTCACCGGCGTGCGGACCGCCGGCGGTGAGCGGTTCGGCGCCGACGCCGTCGTCCTGACCACCGAGCTGCCCGACACCTACCGGTTGGTGCGCCGCACGCCGCGGCGACCGCTGGGGTTGCGCGCCGCCCCGTCGGCCGTGGTCGCCCACATCGGTTGCGCGGCAGTGGGTGAGCGTGCCGGACACCACACCATCCTGTTCGGCGAGGCGTGGAAGCAGACCTTCCGCGACATCATCGGTGACGGACGCGTGATGGGCGATCCCTCGCTGCTGGTGACCCGCCCGACCGCAGGCGACCCGTCGCTTGCGCCGGCAGGGCGCGACCTGCTCTACGTGCTGGCGCCCGCGCCCAACACCGCGGTGGGGACCGTGGATTGGGACGCCGAGCAGTCGGGCTACGTCGAGCAGATGCTCGACCGGGTCCGCGCCCGGATGCCCGGCGTCGGTGATGATGCCGAGGTGCTGCGCCTGGTGACCCCCGCCGACTGGGGCCGCCAGGGGATGGCGGCAGGCTCGCCCTTCGCGTTGGCGCACACCTTCGCCCAGACCGGCCCGTTCCGGCCTGCCAACACCGTCCGCGGCGTCGACAACGTCGTGCTGGCGGGATCGTCGACCGTCCCCGGTGTCGGAGTTCCGACCGCGATCATGTCGGGCCGGTTGGCCGCAGACCGGATCACCGGGGTCACCACTGTCCGCCCCAGCCCGGAGGTGAGCCACTCATGATCAACACCGAGCTCGACGCCGCAGGCGTGCGGGAACCCTCACTCCGGCAGGCCTATCGGCAGTGTCGCGCGGTGAACGCCCGAACCGGAAAGACGTTCTTCCTCGCCACGCGGATGCTGGCGCCCCGACAGCGGCCCGCGGTGCACGCGCTGTACGGGTTCGCCCGCCGGGCCGACGACATCCTCGACGACTTCGACAGCACCCGCAGCGTCGAGGATCGCGGACATCAGCTCCATCAGCTGTCCACCCGGCTGTTCAACAGCCTCGTCGAGAATCGGCCCTGCGACGACGATCCCGCGCTGACGGCGGTGGTGCACACGGCGCGCAAGTACCAGATCGGCTGGGATCTGTTCGACGACTTCCTGGAGTCGATGCGGATGGACCTGACGGTCACCGACTACCCGGACCGGCCTTCGCTCGAGCGCTACATGTACGGCTCGGCCGAGGTCATCGGGCTGCAACTGCTCCCCGTCCTGGGCACCGTCGGGCCACGCGAGGACGCGGCGCCGTTTGCCGCCGCGCTCGGAAAGGCGTTCCAGCTGACCAATTTCATCCGCGACGTCGACGAGGACCTTCGCCGCGGCCGCGTCTACCTGCCCGCCGACGAACTCGCCGCGCACGGTGTCGACCGCGACCTGCTCACCTGGTGTCAGGCCAAGGGGCGCACCGACGGACGGGTGCGTGCCGCGCTGGCCGAGCAGCATGCGATCACCCGCGCGGTCTACGACAAGGCCCGCCCGGGTATCGACGCGCTGGTCCCGGCGTCCCGTCCGTGCGTCGAGGCGGCGCTGACGTTGTACTCGGAGATTCTCGCGCGCGTGGAGGCACTCGATTTCGAGATCTTCGGCACCCGCGCAACGGTCGGCAAGCCCCGGCGCGTCGCGGTCGGCGTCGCGGGGATCGGCAAGGCGTGGGTCAACCGGTTGCGGTACGGGAGTGTGTGACCGCGTGGCCCGATGGCGCTGGAACCCTCACTGCCAGAAGGTGATTCGATGATCGCTGACGGAACCGACCGGCGCCGGCAGACCCTGCCCGCCGTGCCCGGACGCAGCCGGGTCGCCGCCGGCACCGCCCGGCCCCGCGTGGTCGTCGTGGGAGCGGGCATCGCCGGGCTGGCCGCCGCCGCCGGACTGGCCGAACGCGGGGTGGCCGTTGACATCCTCGAACAACGCGACTACCTCGGCGGGCGGGTCGGCGGCTGGCCCGAAACCCTGGCCGACGGTTCGCCGGCGGCGATGAACCGCGGCTTCCACGCCTTCTTCCGGCAGTACTACAACCTGCGGGCACTGTTGCGCCGCAGCGATCCGCACCTGTCGGGGCTGACCCCGGTCGAGGACTATCCGCTGATCGACGGCGCCGGGCGACGCGACACCTTCCGCGGCCTGCCCTCGTCACCGCCGCTGAACGCGTTGGCGTTCGCCTTGCGCAGTCCCACTTTCCGGCTGCGCGACCTGGTGCGGCTCGACGCCAGGGCCGCCGCGCCGTTGGTGACGGTGTCGGTGCCGCAGACCTATGAGCTGCTCGACGAATACGATGCCGCGACCTTCCTGCGCGACATCAACTTCCCCGACGCGGCACGCCACCTGGCGTTCGAGGTTTTCGCCCGCAGCTTCTTCGCCAGGCCCGAGGCCTTGTCCGCCGGTGAGCTCGTCACGATGTTCCACATCTACTTCCTCGGTTCCAGCGAGGGCCTGATCTTCGACGTCGCCAACGCCAATTTCGATGTGGCGCTGTGGAATCCGTTGCGCGCGTACCTGGAGACCCTGGGAGTGTCGTTCCACACCGGGGTGGCGGTGCAGTCGCTCGACGTGGGGGACGGCGTGGTGGTGACGACCGACACCGCCCGGGTGTTCAAGGCCGACGCGGCGGTGCTGGCCACCGACGTCGGCGGGCTGCGCCGGATCGTGGCCGCCTCACCGGGTCTGGGGGACCGGCCGTGGCGCGACCGGGTCGCGGCGATGGGAACCGCGTCGTCGTTCGTCGTGCTGCGGTTGTGGTTGGACCGGCCGGTGCGCGCCGACCGGGCGGCGTTCGTCGGCACCGGCGGCCGCGAGCCGCTCGACAACATCAGCGTGCTGGAACGTTACGAGCGCCAGGCGGCCGAATGGGCCGCCCGCACCGGCGGTTCGGTGATCGAGCTGCACGCCTACTCGGTGTCGGCCCCCGACGAGGAGGTGCGCAGCGCGTTGATCGCGCGGATGCACGCACTCTACCCGGAGACCGCCGCCGCGTCGATCGTCGACGAAAGGCTGCTGCGCCGCGACGACTGCCCCCGCTTCGCACCGGGGGATTTCGCCGACCGCCCCACCGTCGAGACCCCCGACGCGCGGGTCGTGTTGGCCGGCGACGGGATTCGCATCGATCTGCCGGTGGCGTTGATGGAACGCGCGGCGACCACCGGGTGGGCGGCGGCCAACGCACTGCTCGGCAGGTTCGGGCTGGCCGGGCACCCGCTGCACACCGTGCCCAACGAGGGTCGTTCGGCGCTGCTGCGCCGGCTGGCCGCGACGGCCGGCGGTGACGGCCGGTGAGCGCGGTGCGGGTGTGGCGCGAGAAGGTCGCCAAAGCAGTTCCCTTCCAGGTACTTCCGACCAGCCGCTGGTCGGAGCAGGTGCCGACCTATCGGGACGCGAACCCGGCGGTGATCCGCTCGGCGCTGACCCGGGCGCAGGCGCGGCCGGGCGGCAACTGGTACGTCATCGCCGCCAGTTCGGCGATCACCACCGCGGCGGTGGGCGTCACCGTGGCGGGCCAGGAACTGGTGGCCTGGCGCGACGGCGACGGCGCGCTGCTGGTCGCTCCGCGCGCGTGCCCGCACCTGGGGGCCGACCTGTCGCAGGCGCCCGTCGACTGCGGAACGCTGGTGTGCCCCTGGCACGGGCTGCGCCTGGGGCGGCGCCGCCACGGTACCTGGAAGCCCTACCCCTCCCACGACGACGGCGTGCTGTGCTGGGTGCGCCTCGACCTTCCCGGCGATCGCGTACGCACCGGCGCACCCGTCGCCATGGTGCGCCCCGGTGAGCCCGCGGTGGCGGCGGTCGCCCGGCTGGACGGTGTCTGCGAGCCCGCCGACATCGTCGCCAACCGGCTCGATCCGTGGCACGGCGCCTGGTTCCACCCCTACTCGTTCACCCGGCTGAAGGTGCTCAGCGCACCCCCCGCCGATGACGACCTGCCGGAGGAGCTGGACCGCTTCGTCGTCGACGTCACGTTCCGCATCGGCCGGCTGGGCGTGCCCGTCATCGCCGAATTCACCACCCCGGCCCCGCGCACGGTGGTGATGCGCATCGTCGAGGGCGAAGGCCAGGGCAGTGTCGTCGAGACCCACGCGACGCCGATGGGGCAGGACCGCGACGGACGCTGCCGCACCAGCGTCGTCGAGGCGGTGATCGCCCACTCCGACCGCCGACACTTCGGCGCGGGGCTGCGTGTCGCTCCGCTGATCCGACCCCTGATGCGGCGGGCGGCGACTCGGCTGTGGCGCGACGACCTGGCGTACGCCGAGCGGCTCTACGAGCTCAGGTCCTAGGCCCGCTGGTGCTGTCCGATTCCCGCCGTCTCGAGCAACGCGACCTGCTCGGCCGCCCAGGGGCTGATCGCCCAGCCGAGCCCCGCGGCGACCTTCAGCTGTTCCCAGGGCACCCAGGAGTAATCCATGACCTCGTCGGGGTCGGCCTGCACCGGGCCGACGGCCACCCCGCAGAACACCGGGCACAGCTCGTTCTCGACCACGCCGTCGCTGGCCACCGCGTAGTAGCGGAAGTCGGGCACCACACACCGCAGGTCGGCGATGTCGAGCCCGAGCTCCTGACGGACGCGGCGGCGCACCGCCTCGGCCATCGACTCGCCGGGAGCGGGATGCCCGCAGCAGGTGTTCGTCCAGATTCCGGCGAACGTGCGCTTGTGCAGCGCTCGCCGCGTCAACAGCACCTGGCCGTCGCGGTCGAACAGGTAGCAGGAGAACGCGAGGTGCAGGGGAGTGGACGCGTGATGGACCTGCGACTTGGGTGCGGAGCCGACGGCGTGCCCCTCGTCGTCGAGGAGTACCACCAGTTCCTGGGTGTCGGTGCGCTGCATGAAAGGGATTCGTCACCGCTCGGGGTGTGGATGGGTCGGCCATGGCGGTAGTGCTGGCCTACATGTCGCCCGCCCTCGGGCACCTGTTCCCGTTCTGCGGGCTGCTGGGCGAACTGGCCTCCCGCGGTCACCGGATCCAGGTGCGCACACTGCGCGCCGGCGTCGAGCTGTGCCGGCAGCAGGGGTTCGCCGCCGAGGCCGTCGACGCGCGCATCGAGGCCCTCCAGAGCGCCGACGATTCCGGCAGGGTCCTGCGCTCGGCGGGCTCCACGGTGCGCATCCTGGCGGCACGCGCCGCGCTGGAGATCGAGGACTTCGGCCGGGCGTTGGCCGACGTCGATCCCGACGTGGTCATCGTCGACGCGAACTGCTGGGGGGCGATGTCGGTGGCCGAGACGCAGTCCCGACCCTGGCTGGTGCTGTCCCCGTTCATCCCGTACCTCCGCTCGGCGGGGTCGCCGCCGTTCGGCGCCGGGGCGAGGCCGATGAGGGGTCCGATCGGCCGGATCCGGGACCTCGGCATCGACAGCGTCACCCGGATGGTCTTCGACCGGCCGTTCCGGGCGGGCATGAAGCCCGTGCGCGACGCGCTGAACCTGCCTGCGGTGCGCTCGGCCGACGAGTTGCTGCGACGCGCGCCGGTGGTCCTCGCGACCACCGGCAAGCCGTTCGAGTACACGCACACCGACTGGGGCGCCGCGGTGGAGATGATCGGCCCCGCCGAGTTCGAACCACCGCCACGTGAGCGTCCGGCCTGGCTCGACGACATCGAGCTGCCCGTGGTGCTGGTGACGACGTCGTCGGTGCCCCAGGCCGACGAGGCGTTGGTCGGTGCCGCGATCGAGGCGCTCGACGGCGAACCGGTGCACGTCGTGGCGACCTGCCCGGCCGGTGTCGACGAGTCCGTCGGGCGCCGCCCGAGGGTCACGCTCGCGCGCTTCGTCCCGCATTCGGTGGTCCTCGACCGCGCGGTGTGTGTGGTCACCCACGGCGGCATGGGCGTCACCCAGAAGGCGCTGCTGCGTGGAATACCGGTCTGCGCAGTGCCTTTCGGTCGCGACCAGTTCGAGGTGGCGCGGCGTGTGGAGGTGGCGGGCGCAGGGACCCGGCTGCCGGCCCGCCGGCTCAGCGTGCCCCGGCTGCGCGGTGCCGTGCAGGCGGCGATGGGGATGTCGGCGGCGGCGACGGCGATCGCCGACGGGTTCGCCGCGACCGGAGGGATGCGCCGCGGCGCCGACATCGTCGAAAGCCAGCTGCGCGCGTAGCCCCTTCGTCTCCCCGCCGGAATTGCATTCCAGCAGGCGAAATGCGAGAGCGGCCCTGCTGGAATGCAATTCCGGCGGGGGGTCAGTCGGCGCGGGTGCGGTGGTAGTGCCGACGCGCCTTCATCCGGTTGCCGCAGGTCGCCATCGAGCACCAGCGCGCGGTGTTGGGCTTGCTGCGGTCGATCAGGAACAAGCGGCATTCGGTGTTGGCGCACGGGCGCAGCCGGCCCGGGCTGGTGAGGCGCAGCCCGTCCCAGGCGAGCAGTGCCCTGGCGGCGCCGGCCGCCGCACCGTCGAGCTCCAGCTGCCAGTGCAGTCCGTCATCGTCGGCGGCCGGGCGGAGCCGCACCCCGTCGAGATGGGACTGCAACGCCGACGGTGACTGCTCGCCGCGGGTTATCGCCTGAAGCACCGAGCGCACCCGCACCAGAGCCGTCCACTCCGCGTCGCCCGTGGGGACGCCGTGATCACGCATCCACCGGGTGGCGCCGGCACGGTCAGCGAGCACGTCGGTCGGGGAGCCGTCGACGACGGGCGTGGTGTTGAGGAGATCCAGCAGGAACGCCTCGTCGTCGGGGGTCGTCGCGTACACGTCCATCACTAACCTCCAAAAAACTATTGACAGGTTACAGTACGCCGGGTTCAATGATGACTAACCGTAAAAACAACGTTTAGGAGTTAGTCATGACCGAAGTGCACCACCGCTATGCGACCGTGGCCGGGCGCCGCGTCTTCTACCGCGAGGCCGGCCCGGCCGATGCGCCAGCCATCGTGCTGCTGCACGGATTCCCCACCAGCTCCTTCATGTTCCGCAACCTGATCCCGCAGCTGTCGGACCGGTACCGGGTGATCGCGCCCGACTTCCTCGGCTTCGGGTACTCCGATGCGCCGTCGGCCGACGAGTTCGACTACACCTTCGACGCGCTGGCCGACGTCACCGCCGGGCTGCTGCAGCAGCTGGGCGTTTCCCGGTATGCGATCTATGTCCAGGACTACGGTGCCCCAGTGGGGTGGCGCCTCGCGTTGCGTGATCCGGCGGCCATCACCGCGATCATCACCCAGAGCGGCAACGGCTACGACGCCGGCTTCGTCGAGAGCTTCTGGACGACGGTGTGGGCCTTCCAGCGTGAGCAGACCCCGCAGACAGAGGAGGGCGTGCGCGGCGCGCTGAGCCTGGAGTCCATCCGCTGGCAGTACCTGGAAGGCGTGGCCGACGAGAGCCTGGTCAGTCCCGACACCTGGCACCACGACTTCGCGCTGATCTCGCGGCCGGGCAACGACGTGATCCAGCTCGCGCTCTTCCTCGATTACGCCACCAACTCGAAGCTCTACCCCGCCCTGCACGACTACCTGCGCACCAGTGAGGTTCCCGTGCTGGCGGTCTGGGGCGAGAACGACCCGATCTTCGGGCCCGACGGTGCGCGGGCCTTCGCCGACGACGCGGCCGGCGCGGAGATCCGCCTGCTCGACGGCGGGCACTTCCTACTGGAGACCGCGGGCGCGGAGGTGGCCCACCTCATCCGCGACTTCCTGGCCCGTCGTCTCTAGCGTCCTCGGGATTTCGGTGTCGTCAGTCAACAACAGGTTGACCGGCGACACCGAAATCGCGGGTCCGGCGAGGGTCAGCGCGCGAACATCAACGCGCGCTTGACCTCCTGGATGGCCTTGGTCACCTGGATGCCACGCGGGCAGGACTCGGTGCAGTTGAACGTGGTCCGGCAGCGCCACACGCCGTCGACGTCGTTGAGGATGTCCAGCCGCTCGGCGGCCCCCTCGTCGCGGCTGTCGAAGATGAACCGGTGGGCGTTGACGATCGCCGCGGGCCCGAAATACGAGCCTTCGCTCCAGTACACCGGGCAGCTGGTGGTGCAGCAGGCGCACAGGATGCATTTGGTGGTGTCGTCGTAGCGGGCGCGGTCGGTCTGGCTCTGGATGCGCTCGCGGGTCGGCTGGTTGCCGGACGTGATCAGGTAGGGCTTGATCGCGCGGAACGCGTCGAAGAATGGCTCCATGTCGACGACCAGGTCCTTCTCCACGGGCAGGCCGCGGATGGGCTCGATCGTGATGGTGAGCTGCTTGCCGGCCTTCTTGGGCAGCATGTCGCGCATCAGCACCTTGCAGGCCAGCCGGTTGACGCCGTTGATGCGCATCGCGTCGGATCCGCACACGCCGTGTGCGCACGACCGCCGGAACGTCAGGGTGCCGTCGAGGTACCACTTGACGTAGTGCAGCAGGTTCAGCAGCCGGTCGCTCGGCAGGCACGGAACCCGGAAGCTCTGCCAGCCTGCGGCGTCGGGGTCCTCCGGGTTGAACCGGGCGATCTTCAGCGTCACCATCACCGCGCCCTCGGGCACGGGGGGCAGGTCGGCCTTTTCCAGTGTCGGTGCGCTCATCGGTCCTCACTCTTCGCGCAAGCGCTCATCGTCAGTACTTCCGTTCCATCGGCTCGTACCGCGTCTGGACGACGGGTTTGTAGTCCAACCGAATGTCACTCAGAAGGTCCGAACCTTCCTTGTACGCCATGGTGTGGCGCATGTAGTTGGTGTCGTCGCGGTTGGGGTAGTCCTCGCGGGCGTGCCCGCCGCGGGACTCCTTGCGGTTCAACGCCCCGACGACCGTGACCTCGGCGAGCTCGAGCAGGAATCCCAGCTCGATGGCCTCGAGCAAATCGCTGTTGTAGCGCTTGCCCTTGTCCTGCACCGTGATCCGCGAGTACCGCTCCTTCAGCGCATGGATGTCGGTCAACGCCTGCTTGAGGGTCTCCTCGGTGCGGAACACCGCGGCGTTGTTGTCTATCGACTGCTGCAGCGCACCACGGATGTCGGCGACGCGCTCGTTGCCGTTGTCCGACAGGATGTCGCCGACCCAGCCGACGACCATCGACGCCGGCGCCTCGGGCAGGTCCACGAAGTCGTGTCCCAGCGCGTAATTGGCGGCGGCGATGCCGGCGCGGCGGCCGAACACGTTGATGTCGAGCAGCGAGTTGGTGCCCAGCCGGTTGGCGCCGTGCACGGACACGCACGCACACTCGCCGGCGGCGTACAGGCCGGGGATGATCGTCGTATTGTCCGACAGCACTTGACCGTTGACCGTCGTCGGGATGCCGCCCATCACGTAGTGACACGTCGGGTACACCGGGACGAGTTCCTTCACCGGATCCACACCCAGGTAGGTGCGGGCGAACTCGGTGATGTCGGGCAGCTTGGCCTCGAGGACGTCCTCGCCGAGGTGGCGCACGTCGATGTAGACGTAGTCCTTGTTCGGCCCGGCGCCGCGGCCCTCGAGCACCTCGAGCACCATCGAGCGGGCCACGATGTCGCGCGGTGCCAGGTCGACGATCGTCGGCGCGTACCGCTCCATGAACCGTTCGCCGTCGCCGTTGAGCAGTCGGCCACCCTCGCCGCGCACCGCCTCGGAGATCAGGATGCCAAGGCCCGCAAGACCTGTCGGGTGGAACTGGTGGAACTCCATGTCCTCCAAGGGAAGTCCCTTGCGGAAGATGATGCCCAGCCCGTCGCCGGTCAGGGTGTGGGCATTGGAGGTGGTCTTGTACATCCGGCCGGAACCGCCGGTGGCGAACACGATCGACTTGGCGTGGAACACGTGGATATCGCCCGTCGCGAGTTCGTAGGCGACGACGCCGGTGGCCGCCGGGCCCGACGGGGTCTCCGTCAACGTGATGTCGAGGGCGTAGAACTCGTTGAAGAACTCGACGTCGTGCTTGACGCAGTTCTGATAGAGCGTCTGCAGGATCATGTGGCCGGTGCGGTCGGCGGCATAGCACGCCCTGCGCACCGGGGCCTTGCCGTGGTCGCGGGTGTGCCCGCCGAACCGGCGCTGGTCGATGCGGCCCTCGGGGGTGCGGTTGAACGGCATCCCCATCTTCTCGAGGTCGAGCACCGCGTCGATGGCCTCCTTGGCCATGATCTCGACGGCGTCCTGGTCGGCGAGGTAGTCGCCGCCCTTGACGGTGTCGAAGGTGTGCCACTCCCAGTTGTCCTCTTCGACGTTGGCCAGCGCCGCGCACATGCCGCCCTGAGCCGCGCCGGTGTGACTACGTGTGGGGTACAGCTTGGTCAGCACCGCGGTGCGCGCTCGCGGTCCCGCTTCCACGGCCGCGCGCATGCCTGCCCCGCCCGCGCCGACGATGACGACGTCGTAGCGATGTTCCTGAATCATCGGAGCTCCCTGTAGATCACGAGATGGTCGCGTCGAAGGTCAGCAACACGTAGGTGCCCAGCACCAGCGTGAACGCCATCGACACCACCAGCAAGGTGTTGAGCCAGAACCTGGTGGAGTCCTTGCGGCTGTAGTCGGCGATGATCGTGCGCATCCCGTTGCCGCCGTGCAGTTGTGCCAGCCACAGCAGCAGCAGGTCCCAGGTCTGCCAGAACGGCGACGACCAGCGCTCGGCCACGTAGTTGAAGTCGATGCGGTACACACCGTCGTCCCACAACAACATGATGAACAGGTGCCCAAGCGCCAGAAAAATCAGGACGATGCCCGAGAACCGCATGAACAGCCAGGTGTACTTCTCGAAGTTGGGCATCCCCCCGGCGCGGCGCGGCGCACGCGGGTTGTCCAGGCCCGCGGGCCGGTCGAAGCTGCGCTGCAACACCGGGGCGGGGCCGCCGCGGTCGCCGATGTGGTCGTAGGGGTTCTCGCCCCGGCCCGGTGAATGCTCCGCCGCGCTCACAGGAACCGCTCCGCCATGTGCATGCCGATGACCCCCAGGGAACCGATGAAGACGGTGAGCCAGATGCCCGCGACGACCCACAGCATCAACTTCTGGTACTTCGGTCCGTGCTGCCAGAAGTCGATCAGGATGACGCGCACCCCGTTGAGGGCGTGGTAGAGCACCGCGGCGACCAGTCCGATCTCCATCAACCCGATGAGGGGGGTCTTGTAGGTCTCGATGATCTCGTTGTAGGCCTGCGGGCTGACCCGCACCAGCGCGGTGTCGAGCACGTGCACGAACAGGAAGAAGAAGATGGTGGCGCCGGTGATGCGGTGGAGCACCCACGACCACATGCCCGGATCGCCGCGGTAGAGGGTGCGCCTCCGCGGTTTCGCGCGCGGAGCGGGCACGTCCTCGCTCCCCGCTGTCAGACTCGGTGTCTGAGTACTCATCTGGCCTCCAACGCCATCGGTGGACGCTCGGGGCGGGGTCCCTCAGGCTCCCATCGGGCATCCCAGCGGGGGCTTCCCTGGACCGCTGCCCCAAACCTCGGGGCGACTCTAAACCCACTTCTACGCCTAATCGAACTACCGTGAAGCCGATCACGGCGCTCAGCGGGCGTAGTTAGGTTGACCTATGCGGCGGGTGTGCGCGGCGGACGGGGTTTCGGAATGCATTCAGAAGTGTGGGCGGAGGGGTGACGATGACCACGGACATTGATTGGAAAGCCTTGCGGGACAAGGCTATCGAGGTGTCGGCGGGGGCCTACGCCCCCTATTCGGGCTTCCCGGTGGGCGCCGCCGCGCTGGTGGACGATCACCGAACGGTGGTCGGCTGCAATGTGGAGAATGTCTCATATGGCCTTGGTCTCTGTGCCGAGTGTTCTGTGGTCTGCGCACTACGTTCCAGCGGCGGCGGACGCCTGGTCGCACTGTCCTGTGTGGACGGCGCGGGCAACATCTTGATGCCGTGCGGACGGTGCAGGCAGGTGCTCTACGAGCACGGCGGACCCGACATGCTCGTCGACCATCCGCACGGCCCCCGCAAGCTCGCCGAACTGCTTCCCGACGCGTTCGGGCCCGACGATCTGGCCCGGGTGCAGCGGTGACGTCCTTCGATGCGCCGCGCCCGATGTCGCATCTCGATGCTCCGCGCCCGATGTCGCATCTCGATGCTCCGTCCGTCATCCGGGTCAAACGCGACGGCGGCGTCCTGTCGAACGAGGCCATCGACTGGGTGATCGACGCCTACACCCACGACCGGGTCGCCGACGCGCAGATGTCGGCGCTGCTGATGGCGATCTTCCTGCGCGGCATGACCACCGCCGAGATCGCCCGGTGGACGGCCGCGATGATCGATTCGGGGGAGCGGCTCGACTTCACGGATCTGCGCCGCGACGGCGCGCCGCTGGCGCTGGTCGACAAGCACTCCACCGGCGGCGTCGGCGACAAGATCACGATCCCGTTGGTGCCCGTCGTGATGGCCTGCGGCGGCGCGGTGCCCCAGGCCGCCGGACGGGGCCTCGGTCACACCGGCGGCACCCTGGACAAGCTGGAGTCCATCCCCGGTTTCACCGCTGAGATCACCAAAACCCAGATCCGCCAACAACTCTGCGACATCGGGGCGGCGATCTTCGCCGCAGGGGAGCTGGCCCCCGCCGACCGCAAGATCTACGCGCTGCGGGACGTCACCGGCACCACCGAGTCGCTGCCGCTGATCGCCAGCTCGGTGATGAGCAAGAAGATCGCCGAGGGGACCCGCGCGCTCGTGTTGGACTGCAAGGTCGGTTCGGGTGCCTTCCTGGCCACCGAGGCGGAGTCGCGGGAGCTGGCGCGCACCATGGTCGATCTGGGGACCGAGCACGGGCTGCTCACCCGCGCGCTGCTCACCGATATGAGCGTGCCGCTGGGCCGGACCGTCGGCAATGCCGTGGAGGTCGTGGAGTCGCTGGAGGTTCTCGAGGGCGGCGGTCCCGAGGACGTGGTGGAGCTGACGCTGGCGTTGGCGCGCGAGATGCTCGACGCTGCGGGGATCGACGGGGTGGACCCGGCGCAGACGTTGCGTGACGGGTCGGCGATGGACCGGTTCCGCGAGCTGGTGGCCGCCCAGGGCGGGGATGTGGGGTCGCTGACGGCCGAGGCGTTACCCCTCGGTGCGCACAAGGAGACCGTGACGGCGCCCGGCGGTGGCACGATGGGTGACATCGACGCGATGGCGGTGGGGCTGGCGGTGTGGCGGCTCGGGGCTGGCCGCTCCGAACCGGGCCAGCGCGTGCAGTTCGGCGCCGGGATGCGCATCCACCGCAGGCCCGGTGAACCCGTCGCCGCCGGCGAGCCGCTGTTCACGCTCTACACCGACACCCCGGACCGGTTCGCGCCTGCGTTGGGGGAGCTCGACGGCGGGTGGAGCGTCGGTGCCGAACCGCCTACCACCCGGCCGCTCGTCATCGACCGGATCATGTGAGGAGATTCCGTGACCACACCGTTGACCCTGGAGACGATCCGGCAGGCGCCGAAGGCGCTGCTGCACGACCACCTCGACGGCGGGCTGCGGCCCGCGACGGTGCTGGAGCTGGCGGCGAAGTACGGCTACGACGACCTGCCGGCCACCGACGTGGACTCGCTCGCGACGTTCTTCCGCACCGCCGCGCACAGTGGATCGCTGGTGCGCTACCTGGAGCCGTTCGCCCACACCGTCGGCGTCATGCAGGCGCCGGAGGCGCTGCACCGGGTGGCCTACGAATGCGTCGAGGACCTCGCACGCGACAACGTCGTCTACGCCGAGATCCGGTTCGCGCCCGAGCTGCACATCGACGGCGGACTGTCGCTGGACGCGGTCGTCGACGCTGTGCTGGCGGGCTTCGCCGACGGGGAGAAGGCCGCGGCCGCCGAAGGTCACACGATCGTGGTGCGCTGCCTGGTCACCGCGATGCGCCACGCCGCGCGCTCGCGCGAGATCGCCGAGCTGGCGATCCGGTTCCGGGACAAGGGGGTTGTCGGGTTCGACATCGCCGGCGCCGAGGCCGGGTACCCGCCGAGCCGTCACCTCGACGCGTTCGAGTACATGCGAGGCAACAACGCCCGCTTCACGATTCACGCGGGCGAGGCGTTCGGGCTGCCCTCCATCCATGAGGCGATCGCGTTCTGCGGAGCCGACCGCCTCGGCCACGGGGTGCGCATCGTCGACGACATCGAGCGCGCCCCCGATGGGTCCGCGCACCTCGGACGGTTGGCGGCGCTGTTGCGGGACAAGCGGATTCCGTTCGAGATGTGCCCGAGCTCCAACGTGCAGACCGGCGCGGTGGCCAGCATCGCCGAGCATCCATTCGATCAGCTGGCCCGACTGCGCTTCCGCGTCACCGTCAACACCGACAACCGGTTGATGAGCGACACCTCGATGAGCCTGGAGATGCTGCGCCTGGTCGAGGCGTTCGGTTACGGGTGGAGCGATCTGGAGCGGTTCACGATCAACGCGATGAAGTCGGCGTTCATCGCGTTCGACGAGCGGCTTGCGGTGATCGACGACGTGATCAAACCCCGCTACGCCGTCCTCATCGGCTAGCGCCTACTCCTGACGCAGCCGCGACTCGACGAACGTCTCCAGCGACTCCCACTGGGCGACCGCCTCGGCGTACGGCGCGCTCGGGCGGCTGACGGAACCGGGTTCGAGCACCGAGGCGATCAGCCGTCCCAGCGGCGCGTCGGGGGCGAGCTTGGCGTCCACGCCGGTGTCCTCGGCGTAGTCGCCGATGTCGCGCAGCAACTCGACCGCCAGCGCGACCTGATCGCGGTCCAGGGCGTCGGGGCCTTCGGCCAGGTCGTCGACGATGTCGGTCAGCACGTAGACGTTGTCGTCGGTGACGTCGACGCGCAGCGAGCCGTCGGTGGCGGCGGTGCGGATGTCGTCGTAGGTGGCCAGGTCGGACAGGTCGTGGTCGTGTTCGTCGGCCAGGTAGCGCGCCAACGCCCGCTCGGACGGAAAGACGCTGATGCGGCCGTTTCGGCCGAGGAAGATCGGCTGGTCGTCGAGGTAGCAGCGCAGCGTGAAGAACGTGCCGCTCCGCGTCATCATCCGGACCGGGTCGATGCCCACCCGCTGCCAGAAGTCCTCGTCGCTGCCGAGCACCTTCTGCTGGGCCGCGACGGCCAGGTCGTCTGCTTCCTCTTCGGTGTCGACGATGTCGTCGATCACCACGTCGTCGTCTTCCTCGGGTTCCGGCGCCTCCGCGTCGAGCTCGGCCTGGGCCTTCGCCACCGCGGCACTGTCGACCGCGGGGGTGGTGACGATCTCGTCGATCGCGTCGATGACCTTGTCCCAACCGCGGGCGATGATCTTCTCGATCTCCGCCCAGCGCTTGCGCCCGGCACGGCCGCCGAACGCCTCCACCCCGCCGCCGACGGTCCCGAGCACCGGGTTTCCGTTGAAGAACTTGGTGACCGACGGCAACTCGCACACCGTTCCGATCGACGACACGACGGCCAGCGCGCCGTGCAGCGCGTCCACGCCCTCGGCGGTGGGCTTCTTGGCGAGCAGTTCCTCGAAGCCGGCCAGGTCGTGCGTGTTCTCCTCGGCGGGGTCCAGCCGGTGGGCGTTCGCCTCGGTCAGCTTCTCCCACGCCGGGTGGTCGGCGATGTCGTTGTCGGTGTTGGTCCGCACGAAGGCGACCAGGTCGGCGACGGATTCGAAGACGTACAGGTCCTCATCCTTGCCGAGGAAGGCCTCCCACTCGTCGCCGTCGGCGCGCCACCGCGGCGCCCACAGCGTGTACACGTCGCCCTTCGTCAGCCTCAGCCGGATCGGCACGATGTCAGCAGCCATGCGGCACAGCCTAATGGGGACCTGTCGGCGTCCCTGTCGGGGTCAGAGCCCGGCGCCGGGACAGGGAGGGCCGGAGCAAGCCGGATCAAGAATGTGAATACGCACAAATCCGATCGCCAACGTACCTAGGCTGGGTTGGTGGACAGGCTGAGTGCAGCCGAGAACGTCGCCGACCTCAGCAAGATCGACGCTCAGGCGCCGTCGGTTGCGCGGTTGTTCCTCGACCGCGTCGCCGTCACCCCGAACTCCGAGGCGTTCCGGTTCCCCGACGACGGCGGCTGGACGAGTGTCACCTGGCAGCAGGTGGGTGACCGCGTCCGTCTGATCGCCGCCGGGTTGATCGCGCTCGGCATCGCCCCTGAGGACCGTGTCGCGCTGGCCTCCTCGACGCGCTACGAGTGGGTGCTCGTCGACTTCTCGGTGCTGTGCGCCGGTGCCGCCACCACCACCCTGTATCCGACGACCAATGCCCGCGATGTCGCGTTCATCGTCGCCAACTCCGGAAGCCGCGTCGTCGTCGCCGAAGACCAGAACCAGGTCGACAAGTTGCTCGAGCACCGCGCGGAACTACCCGACGTGGAGAAGGTGGTGATCGTCGACGGGGACGGCGACGGCGACTTCGTGATCACGCTCGCCGAACTCGAGATACTCGGTGAGCAATTGCTGGCAAATTCTCCCGACGCCGTCGAGGAGCGCGTCGAGGGCATCCGTCCCGAGCACCTGGCCAGCATCATCTACACCTCCGGAACCACCGGCCGGCCCAAGGGGGTGCTGCTTCCGCACCGTGCGTGGACGTACACCGCCGCGGCCATCGACGCACTCGGCATCCTGCGCGCCGACGACCTGAACTTCCTGTGGCTGCCCCTGGCTCACGCGTTCGGCAAGGTGATGCTCGCGCTGCCGTTGATCATCGGCTTTCCGACAGCGATCGACGGCCGGGTCGACAAGATCGTCGACAATCTCGCGGTCCTGCGTCCGACGTTCATGGCCGCCGCCCCGAGGATCTTCGAGAAGGCGCACGCCCGCATCCAGGGCATGATCGCCGACGAAGGCGGGATCAAGAAGCGCATCTTCGACTGGGCCCTCGGCGTGGGGGTCAAGGCTTCTCAGGCCAGGGAGGCCGGCAGGAAACCGTCGCCGCTGCTGTCGATGCAGCGGGCGGTCGCCGACAGGCTGGTGTTCTCGACGATCCGGGAACGCTTCGGCGGCCGGCTGCGGTTCTTCGTCTCCGCCGCCGCCCCGCTGAACCACGACCTCGCGCAGTGGTTCGACGCCGTCGGCATCATCGTGCTCGAAGGCTACGGCCTCACCGAGACGGCGGCGGCGTCATTCATCAACCGCCCCAACGCATACCGGTTCGGGACCGTCGGGCTGCCCTTCCCCGGCAGCGAGGTCAAGATCGCCGCCGACGGTGAGGTCCTGCTGCGCAGCCCCAGCGTGATGACCGGCTATCACGACCTGCCGGAGGCCAGTGCCGAAGCGCTGGATCCGGACGGCTGGTTGCACACCGGGGACATCGGCACCATCGACGACGACGGATTCCTGCGCATCACCGACCGCAAGAAGGATCTCTTCAAGACCTCGCAGGGCAAGTACGTGGCCCCGTCGGCGACGGCCGCGGCGTTCAAGGCCATCTGCCCGTACGTCAGCGAGATGATCGTGTACGGCGAGGAACGGCCCTACTGCGTGGCGCTGGTGAGTCTGGACAGCGAGGCGATCAGCGACTGGGCCGCCAAGAACGGCATGGAGAACCTGTCGTTCGCCGAGATTGCCCGGCACGACTCGACCCGGGAGTTGATCGGCGGTTACATCGACACGCTCAACGAGCAACTCAACCGCTGGGAGCAGATCAAGAGGTTCGCGCTGCTCGACCGCGAGTTATCGGTCGCCGCAGGCGATCTCACTCCCAGCCTGAAGGCGAAGCGCAACGTCATCGTGAAGAACTTCGCCGACGCCATCACGGACCTCTACGCGTGAGCTGATCAGTCCGACGAGATCGGCGGCTGCGGCGGCTTGCCGGGCTCAGCGGAGACGACCAGCGCATACGCCTGTGCCAGGTGAAGCACCCCGTCCGTCGACCCGCTCTTCGGCGCGGCGCTCGCTATCGCCTTCAGCAGCGCCTCGGCAGCCTGATCGGCCAACTCGGCCAGCTCGTTTCGATCAACCATGTCGGTGTCCTTCCTTTCGTTTCTTGAGGGGAACGCTGAGGTGCGGCCCGCTATCCGGACAGAGTGAATTTGCCGGACGAGCCGTATACGGCAAGAGAGATGAGCAACGTGATCAAGACGACGACCACCAGCGATGTGCGGACGGCATCGCCGGTCGCGACTCCCACGCCGACCGGGCCGCCCTTGGCGTTGTAGCCGTAGTAGGTGTGCACCAGCATCACCGCGATCGACATGACGATGGCCTGCAGGAACGACCACAGCAGGTCCGTCGGTATCAGGAACGTGTTGAAGTAGTGGTCGTAGAGGCCGCTGGACTGCCCGCTGAGGTACACCGTGGTGAACCGCGCGGCGAAGAACGACGCCAGGGTGGCCAGCGAATAGAGCGGGACGATGACGACAGCGCCGGCGATCATCCTGGTGCCCACCAGAAACGACATCGACCGCACCGCCATCACCTCGAGTGCGTCGATCTCCTCGGCGATGCGCATCGCACCGAGTTGCGCCGTGGTGCCCGCGCCGATGGTGGCCGCCAGGGCGATACCGGCGATGACCGGGGCCACGATGCGGACGTTGAGGAACGCCGAGAGGAACCCGGTCAACGCCTCGATGCCGATATCGCCGAGAGACGAGTAGCCCTGCACGGCGAGAATCCCGCCGGAGGCCAGGGTCAGCAGCGCCGTCACCCCGAGCGTTCCACCGATGACCAGCAGTCCGCCGGCCCCGAAGGCCATCTCGGCGATCAGCCGCGCCGTTTCCCGGCGATAGAGCCTGACCGCGAGCGGGATTGCCATCAACGACTGGCCGTAGAACAACGCCTGCTCGCCGAAGGCGTCGACCAGTTTGGGCGCCCACCTGAACGCCCGCCGCATCCGCAGCGCGGCGGGCGGCGTCATCGGGCCCGCACCCGCCCGCTACTTCGGGGAGTCGTCGGGTTTGCGCAGTGTCCGGTCAGCGCTCTGGACCACGCTGCGCAGGAACTCGTACTGCGTGGTGACGAGTCGGTCGGCCATGTCCAGCGCCGCGTCGATCACCGTCTCACGACGCGACGGGTGATCCTCCTTGGCGGGAAGCGCCTCGTCGACGGTGTCGACGAACTTGCGCACCGCCTCGATCGCGGCCCGCTGTCCGGCTTCGACCGACTTGAGCACGTCGTCGGACAACCCGGCCGCGCGCTCCACCACCGATTGGACGGCGCTCGCGGTGGTGTCGGGCTCCTTGGCGGCTGAGCTCTTTCCGGTGGTCTTCGTCATGACGCGCTCCTGTTTGTCGTGTTTAGCGAACCATTCGACAATCCGCCTGTCGGGTGGGGCCCGGCAAGGGTCTTAAGGCTCCTACGGTCTGTGGGTCGCAGCGGTCGCCGAGACCTTGCCATTGGCCGGTGTGGAGGAGCGCAGCCCACCATGATCCCGGCTCACGGTGGGCACCGGGTCGAAGGCGGCGGGATCCTCCATGTACTCCCGGAAGACACGCGCCATGGTCGCCGCCTGGTAGCCGTCGACGAACCGGTGGTCGAGCGTCATCGTCAGCGGCAGTATCTGACGGACGACGGGTTGACCGTCGCGGGCCACGACCTTGTCGGTCACCGCACCCACCACGATCACGAAGGGCACGTGGCAGAACGTCGGCACCGGGGCGGCGGCCGTTTCCAGGCCGTAGGTGCCGACATTGCTGACCAGGATGGAGCCATACGGGCGCGCCTCGAGCCCGAAAAGGGGGAGGGGCAATTGGAGCGTCTCGGTGACGAAGCCGATGCCGTCCATCACCTGACGGAGCACCAGCGGCGGCAGTACCTGCGCGATCGTCTTGGCCCGCTTGAACTGTGGGTCGTCGTCGTGGCGGATGCGCGCGGCGCGGTCGGCCAGTTCCCGGGCGACGGCCCAGGGTGGTTTCTCGTCGATCCGCCGCACGACGGCGCCCGACAGGTCGGTTGCGGATGCCTCGGCTCCCGCGACCGGATCGGCACGCAGTGACACGACGAAGAAGCAGTCGATGGTCGGTGACGGCAGGAAGCTGCCGAATGCCACTCGGCCGTTGAGTCCTGGCAGCGCCTCGAAGACCTTGGCGGCGGCCCTTCCGACGACGTGCATGGGGGTGATGTGCTCGCCGGTGGCGGCGCGGACCTGGGCGATGTACTCCTCCAGCCGGGTCGCTTCGACGTCCATCGTGGCGGAGATGATCGGGTCCGTCCTGGGCCGCCACGTCGCCATGGCGATCTTGCGCCACACGGAGAACGGGACGGACGACGACGCCCCAAGTAAGGCTCCGATCATCGGAATCCCCTTCCATCGAAGGTATCTCGCGTCTGACTGACTTCGGCCCGACTCACCGTCAATTGTGAGATCGCAGCCCCCACCACGGCCAGAGCACAAGGTCACTTCGGGCGCCGCCGAGGGGCCACGGTCCGGGCGGCGCCGTCGCACGCAACGGTAGGCATGAAACGCTCCTGGGGAGGTACCCGCCGCCGACGTTCCTCCGACATGATCGGCAGACCCCGCGCCTCGGGTAGCTGACGAACGACGAGGATCATGCTCCGAACTTGAGCACCAACCTTTCCAGCACCCGCTGCCACTTCAGGCTCTGGATCGGTTGGACTGGGACTGGGATGTCATTGGATGGGCGGTCGTATCCGGCTTCGACCTTTGCCCGGACGACGCTTTCGAAGTCGGAAGGCGCGAACCAGTAGCGGGTCAGCATCGGCAGATTGTTCTCGTGGGTCAGCACAAAGGTGGTGTTGCCTTCCTGCCATACGGTGTTCTGCGGGTCGTAGAGGTCAACCTGGCTGTAAAACATGTGCGAGGTGTTCTGGCCTGCCATGGCGTTGGCGACGGCCCATTCACTGGTGGTGTCGGTGGGCCAGTCCGCCCAACCGTCCCACCGGCGGGCGACGTCGATGATCGGCCAGGGAGTGGTTGTCGGTGTCGGCTGGCCGATCACACCGTCACTTTCGCGCAGGCCGATGGCTTTGCCGCTGCCCGAGCGTAGGGGATTGCCGGTCAGTACGAAGGTGAGTCGGGTGGCCAGGTCTGCCCTGACCGGGTCAGAGGCGTACTGGCGGATCCAGCGGGAGGCGACTTGGGCACCCTCCGAGTGGCCCGCGACGATGATGTCGCCGGACGTGGACATCAGCGCGGCGTCGAGGATTTTGACGCCTTCTTTGATCGAGTTCAGACCCCACGTCGGGTAGTCGAGCTTCACGATCGAGTAGGGATCCTGGGCGAAGATGCCGCTGAGTCCTTTACTCATCCTGTCGGGGGTCAGCCGTCCGTAACTCCGGCCACGCAGCGTGAAGACCGTGGCCGCTGCGGGCAGGTTGATGCCCGTGGAGCTGGGCACCACGGCAGCGGTGCCGACGGGCACGAAGATATTCGCCGGACTGATTGTGACAGTGGCGGTTTCGGTATCGGTGCCATGGTGGAGGTCTGAAGCGGTGACGGTGACGGTCTCGGTCTCGACGCCGGGCGAGACGGCTGCGGCGTTGGGGTTGTAGTCGTAACCGTCGGGAGTCGGGGTCAGGGTGCCGTAGGCCGGGTCGTGGACGACGAGGTACGTGGTCGGGTCGTTGTCGGGATCGGTGACGGTGACGATCACGTGGACCGTGCCGGCACCGTCGGGGTCCGAGACGACCATGGTCATGGTCGGTGAGCTGTTGGATGGGTCGATTGCCACAGAGACCGGCACCCTGATCACCCCACCTTGGCCGTCGTCGACGGTGATGGTGAAGGTGTCGGTGAGTTCGTCGGCGGTGGCGTTCTCAGCCGACGCTTCGTGGCGCGCGACGGATGTCGGGGTGTAGACGAAGGCGCCGGTGACGGTGTCGAGTGTGAGGTGCCCCTTGGTCGGGCCGCCCGTCAGGGCGTAGGTCGAGGAGTTGGAGGCCGTGACGTGGAGTGTGCCCGGCACTGCGCCGGTGCCGTGTCGGACGGCGCCCAAAGCGTAGGCGGAGGCCGTCACAGGGGCGATATCCAAGGTGACGGTGGTGGTGGCAGTGTGGCCGCGGTTGCCGATGAGTCCGAAGCTGGCGCGGCTGAGCAGCGCTGCGAGGGCGGGGCTGCGGGCGTCGGTGGCAGTAGTGGTGAATGTGTCGGTGCCACCGGCGGCGTACCTGGTGACCGGCACGGTGTAGGAGAACGTGCCGTCGGGGTGCATGGCAACGGTGCCACCGTTGACAGGAGCTGACGCCGTGAGGGTCAGGGTGTCCGAGTCGAATTGGTTGGCCATGAGGTGGCCGGTGATGATGTTGCCGTGCTGCAAGGTTGTGGTGGGGTCGTAGCTCAAGACCGGCGTGGAATTGGCGAAAGGGTGCCGCACCCATTCGAAAGCGCCCCAGAGCAAAGGGGTTTGGACGGTTTGGGTGGGCGGGCTCTCCGTCGCAGCCAGAGGCGCCAGCACGGTGTTGAGTACCCGCTTGACGACGCCGACAGGGGCGGGTGGCTCTGTCTCTGGAGAGATCGGGGGCGCCGGTTCGGCGGCGGTGGTGGCGGACTGATCTTCCGGCATCACGGGGATCAGCGGCACCGTCTCAGTAAAGGAGTCAGCCGTGGGTCCGGCGGGACTCTCCGCCGCTGTCGATGGCGCGGTGGTCTGTCGCGGTGCGGGGCTGGGTTGCTCCACGGTCTCGCTGGTCGTGTCATCCAGCGGGGTGGGGGCGTCCAGTACCTCGGCGTCCGCAGTCGTGTCCTCGGCGTCGGCCTCGTCCTCGGCGTCCTCGGCGTCGGCGTCCTCGGCGTCTGCGGAGGTCGTACCGGTCGACGGCTCGCTTGTGGAGGTCCGACCGGGGCCGGCCTCGTCGCTGCTGACGTCAGCCGATTCCGCGGTCGAGGATGACGAGGTGGTGGAGTCCGCCTCGGCGGGCGTCGCCGACGCGACACCTGGTGTGCCGGCTATTGCTGCCCCCACGCCGAGTGCCGCCGCCAACACCCCGACCCGGCCGATGTACTCGGCGCGATGCAGGGGGGAGTGCTTCGCCGGGTGATCCCGTGCGGTTGGCGTCCCCGAGGGCACCCAGCGTCGGTCTGCGCGGTCGACCGTGCGGCGCACGAGCGGGTGCGTCGGCGGGTTGGCGCCCGGTACGGAGTACACCAGCACTCCGGGCTCGGCGTGCTCTAGTTGCCAGTTCAATTTCGTCGGAGACGCGTCAGCCGTTGGTCCGGTATCAGTGATCATCGAGCCCCCCTGGGCCGCGCAAACCAGGTGTCCACCGACACCTCGCTGCAAGCACGCCGACCCCCGTCACGGCAATAGTGATTTTAGTCACTTCTGGGGGCGATGGGTAGTGACGATCGAACTCACCGCGATCGAGGGGCCCTACCTGCGCCCCGTCGCCGGAACCTGCAACACCACTGGTTCGGCTTCGGCACAATCCGGCTATGACGAATGGCCGGGGCAGGGCGGTGGCGGGCATCATCGGCGCGGCGGTGCTGGCCGCGTGTCTGCTCGTTCCTGCGATGCGGGCGGGTGTTGAACGGCCCTGGCTCGCCGCGACGATCATGATCGTGCCGGTCACGGCGCTTCTGACCGTCACCGGTTTCCGCCACTACGGGCTTGGGCGTGCGCTCGCGGTCGCGCTCGTGGTGGCGTTGGCGGCCGGTGGCGTCAGCTGGCTCGTCGCGGTCTTCACGTTGGTGAAGGCCTTGAGCGGCGTCGGTGTCGGACTTGTGTGGGCGATTCTTCTCTTCGCCACGCCGATCTTCTCCGTGCTGGCCTTGGGTGCGCTGGCGTTGCGTATCCTGCCGCCGCGGTCCTCGCCCGGCTGAGCCATCGTCGGGTCTCGGGGATCCACACTGTGCGTGAACGGGCCAGCCTGGCACCGCCCGCGGCGTAGCATCAGCCCGTCGAGTGGATTCGCGTAACCCGCAGATTGTGACTTTGCACGGGTCCGCCGAAGCCAAGGGCGGGAACATGACATCGACACGTACCGGCACCGAATCGGTTAGCCATCATCCGATGACCGACCCGAGTCCACCCGATGAGCAGCGGAGCGCTGAAGTCGACGCCATCGTCGAGGCGGCGGCCGACGCAGCCCGGGAGTTCCGCAAGCTCAGCCAGGAGCAGGTCGACAGGATCGTCGAGGCGATGGTGCGCGCCGGACTGCGCGCCGCGGCCGACCTGGCCGCGGTGGCGATCGAGGAAACCGGGTTCGGCGTCTTCGAGGACAAGGTCGTCAAGAACTACGTGGCGACCGAGTTCCTGCACGACTACCTGCGCGGCAAGAAGTCGGTCGGCGTCATCGACGAGGATGTGGAGAACAACATCAGCTATGTCGCCGAGCCGATCGGCGTGGTGCTGGCGATCACCCCGGTGACCAACCCGACGTCGACGGTGCTGTTCAAGGCGATCGTCGCGGCGAAGACCCGCAACGCGGTGCTCTTCCGTCCGTCGCCGTACGCCGTGCGCTGCTGCGAACGCAGCGTCGAGATACTGCGCGAGGCCGCCGAAGCCGCCGGTATGCCGCGCGGGGCGCTGCAGGTCATCCCGGATGCCGCGCACGAGGTCACCCACCACCTGTTCAAGCATCCGAAGGTGGACTTCGTCTGGGTCACCGGCGGCCCGAAGATCGTCGCGCTGGCCAACGCGTCCGGCAAGCCCGGCGTGAGCGTCGGACCCGGAAACGCCCCGATCTACATCCACGAGACCGCGGACGTCAAGGGCGCCGTCGTCGACATTCTGATCTCGAAAACCTTTGACTCCTCGGTGATCTGCCCTGCCGAGCAGACGTGCATCATCGACGACGCGATCTACGACGAGATGGTCGCCGAGTTCGAGCGGATGGGCGCCCGCCTGCTGACCGACGACGAGGCCGCCAAGATCGCCGACTTCGCGTTCGGCTGCGGCGACAAGATCTCGCTGGAGGCCGTGGGGCAGAAGGCATCGGAGTTGGCGGCCCGCGCGGGCTTCACCGTGTCACCGACGGTCAAGATTCTGCTGGCGCCGCTGCCCTCCGACCTCGACGAGTTGGCCGCGCATCCGCTGGTGGCCGAGAAGTTGATGCCGGTGTTGGGTGTGGTGCGGGCGCACAGCGTGCAGCACGGCATCGACGCCGCCGTCCTGGTCACCGAGCACGGCGGGCTGGGGCACACGTCGGCGATCTACGCCGACGACGACGATGTCATCGAGAGGTACGGCCTGGCCGTGCGCACGGGACGCATCCTCGTCAACGCGCCCACCGCGGTCGGCGCCCTCGGCGGCATCTACAACAACCTGACGCCGACGTTCTCGCTGGGCTGCGGAACCTGGGGCGGGTCGAGCACCACCGAGAACGTCAACTACCGCCAACTGCTCAACATCAAGACGGTGGCGCACCGGCGAACCCCGCCGCAGTGGTTCCGGGTTCCGTCGAACACGTACTTCAACGAGGGTGCGCTGGACAACCTGCGCGACCTCGACTGCGAGACGGTCGTGGTGGTCACCGACGCGCTGAGCGAGGAGCGCGGCGTGGTGGACCAGGTGCGCGGCAAGTTGCGTACTCACCACGTGCAGGTGTTCAGCGAGGTCACCCCGGAGCCGGACGAGGCGTTGATCCGCCGCGGCGTTGCGCTGCTGCAGCGCGCCGAGCCCGATGTCGTGATCGCCGTGGGCGGCGGGTCGGTGTTGGACGCCGCCAAGGCGATGCGGTTGTTCTACGAGCATCCCGAGATGAACCTGGACGAGTTGACGATGCCGTTCCTCGATCCCCGCAAGCGGGTGGCCGAGTTCCCGACGGATCGGCACCGAATCCAATTGGTGGCCATCCCAACGACTTCCGGCACCGGCTCGGAGGTATCGCCTGCGGCGGTGCTCACCGTGGGCGGCCGGAAGGAGACGCTGGTCGACTACAGCCTGGTGCCGGACCTCGCGATAGTCGATCCCGTCCTGACGTCGTCGATGCCGCCGACGTTGACCGCAGACACCGGCATCGACGCGTTGACCCACGCGCTGGAGGCGGTGATCTCGATCTTCGCGTCGTCGTACACCGACGCGTTGTGCGCCCAGGCGGTACGACTCATATTCGACGCGCTGCCGCGGGCCTACGAAGATCCCGGCGACCTGTCTGCTCGTACCGACATGTCGAACGCCGCGACGCTGGCGGGGCTGGCGTTCTCGAACGCGTTCGTCGGCACCAACCATGCGCTGGCCCATGCCGTCGGGGCGAGGTTCGGCATCGCGCACGGTCGGGCCAACGGGATCTTCCTGCCCCATGTGATGCGGTACAACTCGAGCCTGCCCAGCAAGTTCATGCCGGCGCCGGGATATTCGGCGTACGTGGTTCCCGAGAAGTACGCGCAATTGGGACAATTGGTCTTCGGTGGGCATGAACCCGAGGACAGCCGGGAGCGGTTGTTCCGTGCGGTCGAGGAGCTCCTCGACCGGCTCGACATGCCGCGCTCGCTCAAGGAGTACGGCGTGCCAGAGGACGAGTTCCTCGCCGCGCTACCCGAACTCGCGATGACCGCGTTCGAGGACCTCAGCAACCGCACCAACCCCCGCATGCCGCTGGTGGACGAGATCGCGGCCCTGCTGCGGGTGGGCTACTACGGCGCTTGACGTGGCCGTCGAGGAGCATTCGGTGACCGCGAAGTGGGACCCGTGTCTCACCCGGCGCGTGGTGGACCTGAGCCGCCTGGTCGTGAAGACCTATTTCCGCTCTCAGGTAACGGGTTTGGAGAACATCCCGTCCGGCCCGTCGCTGGTGGTGTCGAACCATTCCGGTGGATTGGTCACCTTCGATCTCTCGGTGATCGCGGTCGACTACTACAAAACGTTCGGATACGGCCGGCCGCTCTACGTGCTCGCGCACGACAACTTCTTCCGCGGGCCGGTGGCCGACTTCTTCGAGCACACCGGCGTCATCCGCGCGACCCCTGAGCATGCTGCGGAGGCGCTCGCGACCGGAAGCCCGGTGTTGGTCTTTCCCGGCGGCGACTACGACGTCTACCGGCCGACCCGGCAGGAGAACGTCATCGACTTCGGCGGACGTACCGGCTACGTGACTACCGCGATCGAGGCCGGTGTACCCATCGTTCCCGCGGTCTCGATCGGCGGTCAGGAGAACCAGTTCTACCTCACCAGGGGCACGTGGCTGGCGCGTGCGCTGCGGTTGACGGCGTTGGAGCGCAAGCTCTTTCGGACGAACATCTTGCCGGTGACGATCGGCTTCCCGTTCGGCCTCAGCGTGGTGTTGCCGGTCAACATGCCGCTTCCGACGAAGATCGTCACGCGGGTGTTGCCGCCGATCGACATCGTTGCCGAGTTCGGTGACGAGCCGGACGTGAGCAGAGTCGATGCGCATGTGCGCGCGGTGATGCAGCACGGCCTGGCCGAACTGGCGCGTAAGCGGCGGCTGCCTGTCATTGGGTGACGGCGCTCGGTTGTTGACCGCACAACCGTCGCACGGCGGCCCAACCGGCTGCTCGGCAGTCCGGACCGGTTCGGGCAACGGCCCGCCGAGCTGGAGCAGAGCATCAACTTCGTCGGCTGTCACGATGGCTTCACCCTCAACGACCTCGTCAGCTACGAACGAAAGCGCAATGAGGAAAGCATCACTCAGGCATCCGACGTTTCGTCGAGACGCTGATCGACGTGCGGCTGGAATTGGACCTGACACAGGTGATGCACGGGGCTGCCGCTCCGGGGGTTCCTGACCCGATCGTTGGTGAAGTTCCAGGGTCATCGGCTGCATCAGCCCGACTGGTCGGAAAGCTCGCACATGCTCGCGCTGACGGTGCGCAGCGTGATCGGCACGCGGATGGTGCATGCGATGCTCGACAGCTCTGAGGAGTCCGTTGATTTCGAGCTACCCGCGGTCGCCGCGCCAGAGCAGCCGTGGCGCCGGTTGCCGACAACCGCGCTCGATCCGCGCGGCGATGTCGCGGATCTGGCTGGAGCACACCCGATCTCAGACTCGACGTGTCCGGTCGGCGCACAGTCCGTCGTGTTGTTGTGCGCGGACTTAATCGGCTATTTGTCGATGGTTTGCTGAGTTGACGCCGATGCCCCAGGGGGTAATAGGGTCATACGTCCCACAGCAGTGTGCCTTTTGTAGGTCGAGATCACAGTTGATTCGGGTGGCCGCATGTGAGCACCTTCGGGAGATTGGCCGTGACGAGGGCAACGCGTCGTATTGTCAAGCGGCTCAGACGGATTGACGATCACCTCGACAGCCCGGCCGACGGTTTGGAGAGGCTAACCGATGCCGAGCTTCGGGCCGCAGCCGACAAGCTGAAAGATGTGTCGGTTCCCGGTGGCGACGTGGCGTCACGCTATGCGTCCACCGTGGCGATATTGGCTTGAGCGGCCTCCCACGCGGGGCTGAATATGCCATCAGGGCGGCGGTAGCCCGCCTCGATCAGCGGGCGGTACTTGGCGTCCAACTCGGCCATCTTCTCGTCGCTGACCCAGGGGTCGAGCCACTCGAGCATCGGCAGCACCTCGGAGCGGAAATACAGCACTGTCGCCCCGGTGACCGGGTCGACGTGAACCGCGTCGGGAGCGGTGAGATCCAGGCCGTTGTACCCATAGGTGTGGGTGGCCATCCGGGCGTTCCTGCGGGTCCAGTAGTTGGGGCTCACCGCCGCGTCGGCCACCGGGTCGTACTGGACCACGACCATGGTCACGTTGGACAGATCGCCGGTCGTCGGCAGGCCCTCGGTGTTCTGATAGCCGTTGCCGTCATTGGGGTTACCCGGGGTCTCCGGCGCGCCCAGCATGATGATGCGGATTCCGCGCAGGCTCTCGGGATCGGTGCGCAGACGGCCCACGACCGCGTGCGTCGACAGCGAGTAGGTCACCAGGACGGGCGTCTCGCCCGGACCGAGCGAGACACCCTTGACGCTCTCCAGCCACTCCCCTTGGGCACGGTAGGCGCTGTTGATGCCCGACTGCGAGGGGAAGGTGTTGAATCCCAGCTCCCGTCCAGCCAACGTGCCGCCCCAGGGGGCGGTGATTGTCTCGTACTTGGGATGAGCCCCGAAGGTGCCCGCCATGGTGACAGTGACAGCACCGGTCGGCGCGGCCGTCGCGGTTAGTCCGGCAGTGCTGTCGGCGATGGTGCGGGTGACTTCGCCGTTGGCGGGACTGATTGTGACGGTGGCGGTTTCGGTGTCGGTGCCGTGGTGGGCGTCGCTGGCTTGGAGCTGGAAGGTTTCGGTGACGATGCCAGGAGTGGCTGCTGCGGCCAGGCGGGCTTCGGCGGTCGGGGTGTAGTCGTAGCCGCCGGGAGTCGGGGTCAGGGTTCCGTAGGCCGGGTCGTGGATGACGAGGTAGGTGACCGGATCGGTGTCGGGGTCGGTCACAGTGATGGTGATGTGGACGGTGCCCAGGCTGTCGGGGTCGGAGGCGACCAGGGTCATGCTCGGT
Source organism: Mycolicibacterium pyrenivorans (assembly GCF_025821625.1). Taxonomy (GTDB): domain Bacteria; phylum Actinomycetota; class Actinomycetes; order Mycobacteriales; family Mycobacteriaceae; genus Mycobacterium; species Mycobacterium pyrenivorans. Next base: position 9,688 of record NZ_JACKSH010000075.1, on the reverse strand, counting down.
GGGGTGTTGAGCGGGTCGATGGTCACGGTGACCGGCACGGTGAGCACGCCGCCGCGGCTGTCGTCGACGGTGACGGCGAAGGTGTCGGCGAGTTGGTCGGGGGTGGCGCTCTCGGCGGAGGCTTCGTGGCGGGCGGTGGGTGTGGGGGTGTAGGTGAACGCTCCGGTGACGGCGTCGAGGGTCACGTTGCCGTCGACGGGCCCGCCGGTGACGGTGTAGGTCAGGGAGTCGAGGTCGAGATCGGGGTCGGTGACGTGGACTTCGCCGGGCACGGCACCGGTGCTCGGTTGGGTGGTGCCCAGTGTGTAGGCGGGGGTGGCCGGGATGGGAGCAGTCGCCGCAGCGATATCAAGGGTGAGCGTGGTGGCGGCGGTGTGCCCGGGGCTTCCGACGAGTCCGAAGGTGATGTTGTTGAGCAGGCCTCGCAGGCCGTGGATATGGCCGCTGCTGTTGAGGTCGGTGGCGGTGATCGTGAAGGTGTCGGTGCCGCCGGTGGTGTACAGGGTAGTGGGCACGGTGTAGGTGAAGGTGCCGTCGGGGTTGACGACGACGGTGCCGCCGTTGATGGGGGTCGAGGCGCTCAGGGTGACGGTGTCGCCGTCACGGTCGATGACGGTGACCTTGCCGGTGATGGTGTTGTCCACCTGCGAGGTGGTGGTGGGGTCGTAACTCAGTTTGGGGGTGGAGTTGAAGAAGGCGCGGCGCACCCACGCGAAAACGCCCCACTGCAAGGGAGTTTGGGCGGCCTGGGCGGCGGGACTGGCCGGCGCGGTCAACGGCGCCAGCACGGTGTCGAGTACCCGGTTCACGGTGCTCACCGAGGCGGGTGTTTCCGGCTCTGCGGCGGTTGGGGCAACCTCTGAGACGGCTGCGGTGGTGGCGGCATCCGCCGCCTCCGGCAGTGAGGCGGTCGTGGTGTCGGCGCCGGAGGTGCTGAAATGCTCCTCCAGCGGCGCAGGAACCTCCATCACCGGCGTGGAGGAGATGGACGCTGTCGATTCGGCGGATTCGCCCGTCGCTGTCGACGGCGGGCTGTCGTGTCGCGGCTCGGTGCTGGGCGGTGTCACGGTCTGGCCGGGTGCCTCAACGGCGGGGGCCGCGGTCGGCTCACCGTTACCGGTAGGGGTTGTCGGTGAGGGGGCCGCGTCTGCCGGGGCGTCCGGTGTCACGGCGGGGTCGGTCGTGGACTCAACCCCGGGGGCGGTCTCCCCGGTCGACGTCTCCGTGCCGGAGCCGGCAGATTCCGTCGTCTCTGCCACCGACGGGGAGGTGGTCTCAGCTTCCGAGGTGGTCTCCGGGGTCTCGGCGTCGTCCGAGCTGCACTCGGACGCCGTCTCGGAGGCGTCCTCGGCTGACTCCGTCGAGGATGTCGAGGTCGTGGTGTCCGGTTCGGTGGGCTCGGCCCACGCGATGCCCGGTGTGCCGGCCACCGCGGCCCCCACACCCAGCGCCGCGGCCAACACCCCGACCCGGCCGATGTACTCGGCGTAATGCAGGGCCGAGTGCTTCACGAGCTCATCGTGTTCGGCCGGGGTGCCCTCCGGCACCCAACCCCTGCCGGCGCCGCGCACCAGCGGAGCCGGGTTGACCCCCGGTACCGAATACACCCACGCACCGGGCTCGGCGTGCACCAATTGCCAGGTCAGTTTCTGCGACGGGGTTACAGTTGACGGCTTGGCAACGGTGGCCACTATTCTTCCCCTAGTTATGCAGATCGGCTATCAATCGATGATTTGCTGAGTCAACCCGGACCTACCGCTTGCCGGTAGGGACCTAGGTCCCTGCAACGCGTGCCTTTGGTGGTCGCGATGAACCCCCCAATGCCATTCGGCAGGGCCTCCACCCCTGGCACAGTGGTGGAGTGAGCACGCGGGCCGACGGCAGGTGCGGTGGCCGCGTGCCGTCGCGCCGGGACCTTGTCCGGACTGAGGACATCCCTAGTGCTGGCTGATGTTCTCCGACTCGGAGAAGGCCGGACTGTCAAACAGCTCAGCGGGATTGCCGACTACATCGACGGTCTGTCGGACGGAATCGAGAAGCTGACCGATGCCGAACTGCGGGCCACAACCGACGAGTTCAAGAAGCGGATCGCCGACGGGGCACATCTCGACGACCTGCTGCCCGAGGGTTTCGCGGTGGCGCGTGAAGCCGCCTGGCGGGTGCTCGGCTTGCGCCCGTACCCCGTGCAGGTGATGGGCGGTGCCGCTCTGCACCTCGGCAACATCGCCGAGATGATGACCGGTGAAGGGAAAACGCTGGCATCAGTGATGCCGGCCTACCTCAACGCGCTCGGCGGCAAAGGCATACACATCGTCACCGTCAACGACTATCTGGCTAAGCGTGACGCGGAACAGATGGGGCGGGTGCACCGCTCCCTGGGCTTGGACGTCGGAGTGGTCCTGTCAGACATGAAGCCCGACGAGAGGCGCGCCGCCTACGCCGCAGACATCACCTACGGCACCAACACCGAGTTCGGGTTCGATTACCTGCGCGACAACATGGCCCACCGGCGGGACGATCGCGTCCAGCGGGGACACCACTACGCCATCGTCGACGAGGTCGACTCCATCCTCATCGACGAGGCGCGCACGCCGCTGATCATCTCCGGCCCCGCCGACGACGCGTCGCAGTGGTACGGCGAGTTCGCGCGCCTTACCGCGCTCATGACGAAGGACACGCACTACGAGGTCGACATTCGCAAGCACACCATCGGTGTCCGCGAGGAAGGTGTCGCCCTGGTCGAGGATCAACTCGGCATCGACAATCTGTACGAGGTCGCGCACGCATGGCTGGTCGGTCACCTGAATAACGCGGTGCGCGCCAAGGAACTGTTCCACTGCGACAAGGACTACATCGTCACCGACGACGAAGAGGTGCTGATCGTCGACGAGTTCACCGGCCGCGTGCTGATGGGCCGCCGCTACAACGAGGGCCTGCACCAGGCCATCGAGGCGAAAGAGGGCGTCGAGATCAAGCCGGAGAATCAGACATTGGCCACGATCACGTTGCAGAACTACTTCCGGATCTACGACAAGCTCGCCGGCATGACCGGTACCGCGCAGACCGAGGCATCGGAGTTTCGCGACATCTATCGGCTGGGCGTCATCACCATCCCCCCGAACGCGCCCATGGTGCGTCGCGACAAGGCGGATGTGGTGTACAAGACTGAACTGGCCAAGTTCAACGCGGTGGTCGACGACGTCGTCGGCAGGTACGCGACGGGGCAGCCGGTGCTGATCGGCACCACCAGCGTGGACAAGTCCGAATACCTGTCATGCCAACTCACCGAACGGCGAATCCCGCACACCGTGCTCAACGCCAAGCACCTCGAGCAGGAGGCGGCCATCGTCGCCGAGGGGGGTCGGCGCGGCGCGGTCACCGTCGCCACCGACATGGCCGGCCGCGGAACCGACATCATGCTCGGCGGCAACGTCGACTTCCTCACCGACAAGCGGCTTCGGGCCGGGGGCCTGGACCCGGTACAGACACCCGATGAGTACGAGACCGCCTGGCGCGCGGAACGTCCCAAGGTCAAGGCCGAATCTGCCGCGGAGGCAAAGGAAGTCACGGCACTGGGCGGACTCTACGTACTGGGTACCGAGCGACACGAGTCCCGCCGCATCGACAACCAATTGCGTGGCCGGTCGGGCCGGCAGGGCGACCCGGGGGAGACGAGGTTCTACCTCTCGCTGGGTGACGAGTTGATGCGACGGTTCAGCACCGTGAATCTCGAAAAGCTGATGACGCGGTTGAAGATGCCCGACGACGAGCCGATCAAGGCGAACGTCGTCACTCGAGCGATCATGAGCGCCCAGACGCAGGTCGAGCAGCAGAACTTCGAAACACGCAAGAACGTCGTCAAATACGACGAGGTGATGGATCAGCAGCGCAAGGTTGTCTACGCGGCACGCTCACGCATTCTCGAGGGCGAGAATCTGCAGCGCCAGGTTCGCGACATGCTGCTCGAAGTCGTCACCGCCTACGTCCGGGAGGCCACGGCCGAGCGCCGTGCCGTCCATTGGGATCTCGATGCACTGTGGGCAGCTCTGAGGGCGTTGTATCCGATTGCGCTGGAACGTCATTCGCCGGCTCCCGGCGGCCGGTGGACCCGGAAGTCTTTGCTCCACGCGGTGATCGAGGATTCTCAGCGTGCGCTGGCTCGACGCGAAGCCGAGATCGAGGAGCGGGTCGGCGCGGGGGCGATGCGTCGGCTCGAGCGCGACATTCTGCTCGACTCCATCGACGGCAAGTGGCGCGAGCACCTCTACGAGATGGACTACCTCAAAGAGGGCATCGGGCTGCGTGCGATGGCTCAACGCGACCCCGTCGTCGAATACCACAGCGAGGGCTACGACATGTTTGTGCGCATGCTCGAGGCGGTGAAGGAACACTGCATCCGGTCGCTGTTCCACGCCACCATCACAGACGCTCCGCCGCAGAGCACACCGGCGACGGCGCCTGTGCGCGTGGCCGAGTTCGCCGCGGTTCACGGTGCGGACGGTGCGGGACGCCATGAGCGGGTAGGGACCTGATTGCCACGCCGTGGGTATAGAGAACACCATGAGGCGTCTTTTCCGGTCGTGGTTGCCGTGGCAAACCAGCCCGCCTGCACGACCACCTAGGGCAGGCTGAAGTGATGACGGAAGCCACCGACCTCGTCGATGCGGTGGCAGCTCTGAGCGACGTGCTGGCGCGGACGGCCTTTCCGCTGCCTGCTTCGTCGGCGTGGTCGGCCGAGCGTGATCGCCGGGAGTTGACCGGACAGCTGGCCGACTACCTGATCCCCCGGTTGCGCAGTATCGACGCGCCGCTGCTGGCGGTGGTCGGCGGGTCGACGGGCGCGGGGAAGTCGACGCTGATCAACTCGCTGGTCGGCGCCGATGTCAGCCCGGCCGGTGTCCTGCGGCCGACCACCCGGGGCCCGGTGATCGTGTGTCATCCGTCGGACGTGCCCTGGTTCGTCGATGACCGGATCCTGCCGCAGTTGCCGCGATCGTCCGGGCCCGACGGCCTGCGCATCGCGCCGAATCCGGGGATGGAGCCGGGTCTCGCGCTGCTCGACGCGCCGGACATCGACAGTGTGGTGAGCACCAACCGGGAGCTCGCGGCCACGCTGCTGGCCGCCGCCGACCTGTGGATCTTCCTGACGACCGCGGCCCGGTACGCCGACGCGGTGCCGTGGCAGCTGCTGCACACCGCGCGGGACCGCGGCACGGCGATCGCCATCGTGCTCGACCGCTGCCCGCCCGAGGCGGTCAAGGAGGTCGGTGCGCACCTGTCGGGCATGCTCGCGGCGAACGGGCTGGGCGGTGCGCCGCTGTTCGTCGTGGTCGAGCAGTCGCTGCGCAGCGGACGGTTGCGGGAGAAGGCCGTCGCGCCCATCCGCTCGTGGCTGGCGGGCCTGACCGCCGACGCGGAGCAGCGGGCGGCGGTGGTGCGCTACACGTTGGACGGAGCGCTGCGCAGCCTGCCGCCTCGGACGTACGCGCTGGCAGACGCGGCTGACGAGCAGTCCGCGGTGCGTGCACAGCTGGAATCCTGTGTGTCCTCGGCTTACGGCGACGCGCTGGATCGGGTCGATGAGGCGATCCGCGACGGCGCGTTGTTGCGCGGCGAGGTGCTGGCCCGCTGGCAGGACGTGGTCGGGACGGGGGAGTTCCTGCGCAGGATGGAGTCGCGGGTCGGCCGGATCCGCGACCGCGTGGTGGCCGCGGTGAGCGGACGGCCCACCCCGGTGGAGGAGCTCGGGTCGGCATTGGAGACCGGCATCGCGACGGTCGTGCAGGCCGCGGTGGAGGAGGCCGCGGAGACGGCGTACGGCTGCTGGGCGCGGCACCAGGCCGGCGCACCCCTGTTGCGCGACGAGCTGGCCCGTCCCGCCGCCGGTCTGACCGAGACCGTCGAGCGGCTGGTCCGCGACTGGCAGGAGTTCGTGCTCGAGTTGGTCCGCACCGAGGGCGCCTCGAAGCGGTCGGGGGCGCGGCTGGCGTCCTACGGCGTCAACGGCGCCGGGCTGGTGGTGATGCTGGCGGTGTTCAGCCAGACGGCCGGCCTGACCGGGGCCGAGATCGCGGTGGCGGGAGGCACGTCGGTGGCAAGCCAGAAGGTGCTCGAGGCGATCTTCGGCGAGCAGGCGGTCCGCGGTCTGGCCCGGCAGGCGCGCGAGGATCTGCTGTCCCGGGTGGGCGCGTTACTGTCCCAGGACGGTGACCGGTACCGCGACGTGCTCGGCTCGGCGTCGTCGATGGTGTCCGGTGACGAGTTGCGGGCGGTCGCCAATCACGTTGCGGCGGTGCTGCGGTGACGCTCGCGGCACGGCTGGAGGCATTGTCGTCGGTGGCCGAGCTCGGGGCCGGCAGGCTGCCCGACGAGGTGCTCGCCGACCTGCGCGCGCTCGACGAGCGGGCCGGCACTCGGCTGCGGCTTTCCGGGGAGTACACCGTGGTGGCGCTGGCCGGCGCGACCGGCAGCGGAAAGTCCTCATTGTTCAACGCCGTGGTCGGGGCGCCGCTCGCCACGGTCGGCATCCGGCGGCCGACGACGTCGGCGACCCAGGCCGTGGTGTTCGGGCCCTCCGGCGCGTCCGAGCTGCTGGACTGGTTGCAGATCGGGGCCCGGCAGTACCGGGAGGCGTCGGACGCCCCCGAACTGTCCGGGCTGGTCCTGCTCGACCTGCCCGACCACGACTCCACCGAGCTGTCCCATCGGGCCGAGGTGGATCGGCTGGTCCGTCTCGTCGACGCCTTCGTCTGGGTGCTCGACCCGCAGAAGTACGCGGACGCGGTGCTGCACGACGCGTATCTGCGGCCGCTGGCCGCGCACCGCGAGGTGATGGTGGTGACCCTCAACCAGTCGGACCGGCTGTTCGCTGACGACCTGGATTCCTGCCTGCGGGACCTGCAGCGACTGTTGGCCGAGGACGGCCTGGCCGGCGTGCCGGTGCTGGCCACCTCGGCGGTGACGCCGGACGGGGCTGCGCCACTGCATGCGTTCCTGGCCTCGACGGTGGCCGACCACCGGGCGCGCACGGCGCGGGTCAGCGCGGACCTGGACTCGGTGGCCGCGCGGCTGACGCCGCTGGTCCCGCAGCGACGGTCCGAACCTGCGCTGCGGGACGCCGAGCGACGGCTGCAGAGCGCCATCGCCGGGGCCGCAGGTGTCCCGGCGGTGGTAACCGCCGTGGGCCGGGCCTACGAGCGGCGGGGACTGGCAGCCGTCGGCTGGCCGCCGCTGCGGTGGATTCCCAAGCTCCGGCAGGATTCGTTGCGGCGCTTGGGGTTGGGTCAGTCCGACGCGCAGGATGTCGTGCTGCGCCGGACCTCGTTGCCGTCCGCCTCGGCGGCGTCGCGCGCGGGGGTGGACAGCGCGGTCCGGTCGCTCGCCGACACCGCGTCGAGCGGGCTGCCCGCACCGTGGCCCCGAATGCTGTTGGAGGCGGCGAAATCACGGGCCCCGGCGGTGCCCGATGCCCTGGACCGCGCCGTCGGTGGGGCACACCTCGGGATGGACCGGTCACCGCGGTGGTGGCGCGCGGTCGAGGCGGTCCAGTGGCTGCTGCTGGCCACCGCCGTCGTGGGCGGGGTGTGGCTGGCGGTCCTTGCGGTGCTCGCATACCTGCAGATCGATCTCGATGCGCCGTCGCTCGGCCCGTTCGCCTTGCCGACCGTGCTGCTCGTCGGGGGACTCGTCCTCGGTCTGCTGCTGCGGGTGGTTATCAGGCCTTTCGTGGCGCTGGGCGCTGCCCGGCGGCGACGGCGGGCGGCGGCCGAACTGCGACAGCGGGTCGACGCGGTGGGGGAGGAATTCGTCCTGACGCCGCTGCGGGCGGAGCTGGCCGTGTACGGGCAGCTGTCCGCGGCTGTCCACGCGCTCGGGCGCTGATGGGGTTGTTTGCGCCGCGGCCGCACCGTCAACGCACGACCCATCGCGACGTTCAACCGTCAACTGAAGGAGACATGATGAAGGCATTGGTCTACCACGGACCCGGGCAGCGGGCGTGGACCGACGTGCCCGACGTGGCAATAGCGTCGCCCACCGATGCAATCGTGCGGGTGGACACCGTGACGATCTGCGGAACGGATCTGCACATCCTCAAGGGTGACGTGCCCGAGGTGACGCCGGGACGCATCCTGGGTCACGAGGCCGTCGGCACGGTGGTCGAGGTGGGCGAAGCGGTGCAGCGGGTCGCCGTCGGCGACCGGGTGCTGGTGTCGTGCGTCACTGCGTGCGGTAGCTGCCGATACTGCCGCGACGCCAGCTACGGGCAGTGCCTCAACGGCGGCGGATGGATTCTGGGCCACCTGATCGACGGGACGCAGGCCGAATTCGTGCGGGTGCCCTACGCCGACAACTCGACCCACAAGGTCCCCGACGGTGTCAGCGACGAGCAGATGATCGTGCTGGCCGACATCCTGCCGACCTCTTACGAGGTGGGTGTGCTCAATGGGCAGGTGCGTCCGGGCGACGTGGTGGCGATCGTCGGAGCCGGCCCGATCGGGCTGGCCGCGATCCTGACCGCGAAGTTGTACAGCCCCAGCCACATCGTGGCGATCGACATGGCCGACTCCCGACTGGAGGCCGCCCGCAAATTCGGCGCCGACGTTGTGGTCAACAACGGCCGCGACGATCCGCAGGCCGTGATCGCCGAGCTCACCGGCGGCCTGGGAGCTGACGTGACGATGGAGGCCGTCGGCGTGCCGGACACCTTCGAGTTGGCCGTGCGCCTGGTGCGCGCCGGCGGCCATGTCGCCAACATCGGCGTCCACGGGGCGCCGGCGACGTTGCATCTGGAGGACATCTGGATCAAGAACCTGACCATCACCACCGGGCTGGTCGACACCTACTCGACACCCACTTTGATCGGGCTGGTCGCCAGCCACCGCCTCGACACCTCGCCGATGGTCACCCACCGGTTCCGGCTCGACGAGTTCGAAACCGCCTACGACGTGTTCGCCAACGCTGCCGAAACGGGTGCGCTGAAAGTGCTGCTCACCGCGTCCTGACTTCAGGCGAGCGCGGGCTCGCGCCGTCGGCGGATCAACAGCACCGCGGCCGCGGCGACGAAGACCACCAGGCAAGCGATCACCGTCTGACTTACGCCGGAATTGCATTCCAGCAGGCCCGTTCTCGCACTTTCGCTGCTGGAATGCAATTCCGGCGCAAGATCGTCACGCGGTCGGTCTCCAGAACCCCTGGAAGCCCTGATCCAGGTTCGACGTGCGGATCGGGGACAACTTCACGGGGTCGCCCGCCTCGATCATCGTGCCGTTGCCCACGATCATCGCCACGTGACCGTCCCACACCGCGAGGTCGCCGGGCCGCAACGCGCCCTGCTCGATGGCTCCTCCGATGTCCTGCTCCTGAGCCAGCCGCGGAATGTTCAGTCCCGCTTCGCGATACGCCCACTGCGTCAGGCCGCTGCAGTCCAGTCCGACACCCGGGGTGGTGCCACCCCACTGGTAGGGCACACCGAGCTGGGTGAGCGCATGCCGCACCGCACTGGCGGCCACCGCGTTGGGCGCCATCACCACGCTGCCGTCGGGCAGCCGCACCGCCACGCCGTCGCCGAACGTCCCCGCGTCCACCGACTCAGTCCCGTCCGGGCGGGTAAAGGCGGCCATGTCCGCCAAGCCCCCGCCGGACCCGCCGCCGGTGCCGCCCAAGCCCGCGGGCGCCGCGCCGCCGAACC
>NZ_JACKSH010000074.1 GCF_025821625.1 Mycolicibacterium pyrenivorans | reverse complement strand
GTGCCTTGGGCTCCGGTTGCGCCTTGCGGGCCGACGGCGCCTGTATCGCCTTGCGCGCCTTGNGCNCCNGTNGTGCCTTGNGCACCTGTCGTGCCTTGTGCACCTGTGGTGCCTTGGGCACCGGTTGCTCCGGTATCGCCTGTTGATCCGGTGGCGCCNTGCGCACCTGTGGTGCCTTGAGCACCGGTGGTGCCTTGGGCACCGGTTGCTCCGGTATCGCCTGTTGCTCCGGTGGCGCCTTGTGCGCCTGTGGTGCCTTGAGCACCGGTGGCACCGGTGGTGCCTTGGGTACCGGTTGCTCCGGTATCGCCTGTTGCTCCGGTGGCGCCTTGNGCACCTGTNGTGCCTTGAGCACCGGTGGCACCGGTTGCACCGGTGGTGCCTTGGGCTCCGGTTGCGCCTTGCGGGCCGACGGCGCCTGTATCGCCTTGCGCGCCTTGGGCTCCGGTAGTGCCTTGGGCACCTGTCGTGCCTTG
>NZ_JACKSH010000073.1 GCF_025821625.1 Mycolicibacterium pyrenivorans | reverse complement strand
GCCGACATCACCCCACCAACACCGCCCTCACGCGGCGACGAGCACACCGGGACGGAGGTCGCCTGAAAAACCCCGATCCACAGGTATTGACAATTCCTCTCTTTTCGGCGGAGTTCCCCGACTTTACGATCTGGGTAGAACTTCGCGCGGGTTCTAACGTGGACGGTATTCGGCTCAGATCGATCGCTGAGTCCTTGACGTACTGGGCTTACCAGATCTATCAGGCGGAGCCTGAACTGTTCTCGACGTTCGGACACGAAGTTCAGTTGCTTCTTCTCGAGACCGAGTTCTCCGGCGGCGACGACGATCGATGGATACGACGCGGTGCAGACGTGGACGGCAAAGATGTGACCTTCGAGTTCAAGGCTCCCTCCAAGCCTCAAAGGTCTTCGGTCCCAAATGCACTCGACCGCGATCTTGTTGCCGTGGTGCTTTCTTCATTGCGGCACCTTGCCGGTATGTCGCATCCAGATCACGAGTCCGATCCGTTGCTGGAAGTGCTTGTACCGCCAGGGGAGCGACGCATGTTGCACATCGTGCAGTCAGACGTTGATCTGATCGCATGGCCAGGTGCGCTGCCGCCCGCCAGAACTGTCTCTGCTGCTGTCATCTCAAAACTCCTCGACGAATTGGGCGCTCACTTGCGCCTCGACTGCGGACGTCCCGTTGGAGCTGTCCCGTCGGGCGAGCGCACTGCCCTGCTGAACAACGAAGTCGTCGCCTACTTGCGTGAACGACTCATGACGGATTTGACTGCCTACGACGGTACGGCGCCACTGGAGTACCTGATCTGTGCCAATGAATCACTACTGCACCATCACTACGTTGAGCGCGTCAGATACCCGTCGACATTGGCGTGCTTCGGTCAAGATTCGCATGATGTTCAAGATCTCGCCAAGCGAATCGCCAAGACCACCACGGCTTCTGTAGCATCGCGATTCCTCATAGAGTTGGTCTCTGCGATACAGCCCGAGTCAATCGCGGTGCCGACGCTTGAAAAATACGACTCTTTGCTCGGACTCGCTTCTGAGATCGTTAACAAGGGGTTTCTGTCCGACGCCATCCACACGGGACTGTCACACGTAGAACTCTCGATCCTTCCGTCAGGTCGCCTCGGCATCGGTCGTGACGATGACCGGTATGTCCAAGGCCTACAGAGTCTAATGAGTGCGAATGCGCAGTCGGTCATCGATGATGCGGCTCGGCAGGAGACGTGGGATCCGAACCATGGCGCCTCTGCAGACGATGATTTCCCGCTGGCGGACAGCCTCGCCGCAGTCGAGTGGGGATTTTCGTTTACTGAATTAGCCTTGTTTACAAGTGAATTGATAAATCAGTCCACTGAACGCGATCAGCAGGACGTTGGCGCGTTGACCGTGCAGGCCATCAGAGAACGTATGCAGTCCAAGTTCGCCTGGAGCGACGAAAAGATCACTGCCCTCTTGGATGAGCTGACGATGACGCGCGAAGCCGATTTCTGGGCGCTCGGATCCGAAGTCTTTCCGTGGCGCTACAACCGCGCTCGCTCGTATCTGCGACGACCACTGATCGCCTACGTGTCGAAGGGGGTCGACTACGTAATATTCGGACATCGCAACACGCTGCGCACTTCCTTCGAACTGCACGGGCAGTACGTTTCAGGTCGTTTGAAAGCTAGAAGCTCGGCCATGAAAGCCGCGCTTAGTGCCGCAAAGGACCGGAAGGGCACCAGGTTTGAGTCGCGTGTCGCAGAGGAATTTGGTCGGTGGTGCGATCCTGTCCACCGTCGGTTACGCCGCCTCGGGAACCTAGACTTTAGGAACATCGACGGGCGGGACCTCGGCGATATCGACATCGTCGCGTTCCACGAACCGTCACAGACTCTGTACCTCGTTGAAGCGAAGGCACTTCTGGTCGCACGCACGCCGCGGGAGATGGCCAATGAAATTGCGGCCTTGATCGAAGGTCAAGGATCGGCCGTCGAACGGCTCAGGACGCGTCATCGGTTCGTAGCCAGACACTTGCCGGAAGTGTTGCCGTCGTTGGGCATCCGCGCTGACGATCCAAGCGTCACCGCACTGATTGTCGTCGACGTCGACCTGTTGTCAGCACGCTTCAGCTCTCCGTATCAAATCATTCCAGTGGCGAAGCTGAACGAACTGATTGATTAGGCAGGAGCCCAGAACGGGAGTTTGCACAGTGCGTGAGGTTTGTAAGTAATGGGGACCGATCAAGCGATTGAAGCCAAGTGGGGCGAAGTCGCCGCGGCGGTAGAACGGCTCGCCGAACGGGTCGGTGATATCAACGATTTTGTAGTAGCACCGGGAAGCTCCTTGGCGGGCGATGACCGCGCGGCTCACCCCTTCGAGATAAGCCACGCAATTCGACACATCGTCCACACGACGGTCGACCAGCTCCACGGCATCAAGGTTGCGGTTCATGACGCGCAGCAACAGCACCTTGCCGTAAGTACGACACTTGCACGGACCGCTCTAGAGAACACCGCAACGGGACTGTGGATACTTGGACCCCGCAAGAGGAGCGTTCGCCTCGAACGGGTATTGCGTTGGCATTCACGCAATTACCACGATTTCGAGAACTTCCTCGTTAGAGCAGGCCACGACGCGACCGGCGCGCGCGCTAGAAACCGCTCGGCGTTGGACGAGGTACGGACGGTGGCCTTATCAGGTGGTATCGACGCGGGAATCGCCACGTCAGGCTTCAGCGTCACCGTACCGATCAAGGAAGGCGCGGAGTTCACCGATCTGCCGGTTTTCAGCGACTGGCAGATCGCCTCAGGCTTCGCACATGCTCGACCGTGGGCGCACCATGGATTTCTCCACCGCGAGAAGATCGCGACTGGGCAGGGGAAACATTCCTTCTACAAAATGACCGCACGTGGAGAGATGACGATCTACTTTCCGCTGCAAGCGCTGCACTTGTTAGGTCAACTTCTTCGATTGCGTGACCGCCGAGCCGGCTTAGATATGCCACCTCTGCCGGGTGACTTCCCCGACGGGGAACCGCAACACGCACGGCGCACGACGGACACGACCAGAACCGACCGCAGCAAGACGTAGCAACTGTCGACCAGTGGGAGGAACCGAAGCGACGTTCGCGTGCCCGACTGCTACACCCACCGGGAACTTCACGCGGCCGTGAATGCGTCGCTTACTTACGGGCCGCGACAGCTACGTGCGATCTGCGCTCAAATGATCGCTATCTCGCGTAGTTGCACAACCGTACGGTTTTAGGATCCGCCACGAAGATGAGAAAAACGTTTCCGCCACTTGGATGAGAAATCTGCAAACCCGCAGGTAGAGCAATCGCGATCCGCCACGCAGTTTGAGAACCTACAGCAGCAGGCCCGCCCCCTAGTACGTCGCCAGCAGTCGAGTCAGTACGTCGACACCGAAACGCAGCGCACTGGCCGGGATTCGCTCGTCGGCGCCGTGGAACAGAGCGGTGAAGTCCAGGTCGTCGGGCAGGAGCATCGGCGTGAATCCGTAGCATTGGATCCCGAGCCGGCTGAGCCATTTTGCGTCCGTGAAGGCGGTACTCATGTACGGCAGCACCGTCGCCATGGGATCTGCGCTGTGCAGGGCCGTGCCGATCGCATCGAGCAGCGGGGCGTCCAGGCGCGATTGGACGGCGGCGCCGTGATAGATGGTCTCGACGGTCACCGCCTCGCCGACCAGATCCGTGAGCTGCTGTGGGAACGCATGGTCATGTCCGGGCAGAGTTCGCGCGTCGATGACGGCGGTGGCCTCGGCGGGGACGACATTGGTCTTGTAGCCACCGTGTACCTGGGTGGGGTTGACGGTGTTGTGCAGGCCTGCGCGGATCATGCGGTCGAAATGCCCGAGCCGGTTCGCCAGCGCCTCGTCGCTGGCCTCCGGCTCGGCGAGGACGTCGCGCAGTCCGTCGAACAGCGCGGTGGTGGTGGCTGTGGGTATCGCGGCGCCCAGGTCGTGATCGGCCACGCGGGCCAGGGCGCGGGCCAGCGTGCTGACCGCATTGTGCGGGTTGATCATGCTGCCGTGCCCGGCCGCGCCGATCGCGCGCAGCCGCGCCCACCAGACTCCCTTTTCCGCGGTGGAGACGAAGTATGCGCGTCGGCCGCCGGTGAGGGTATGGCTGAAACCGCCGACTTCACCGATGGCCTCCGAGCAGTCGGCGAACAGCTCGGGACACTGCGCCGTGACGTGGGCGGCGCCGAGCGTCCCACCCGCCTCCTCGTCGGCGAAGAACGCGACGACCACGTCACGGCGCGGAGCCGATCCCTGCCGAGACAGGTTGCGCAGTGCCGAAAGCGTGATGGCGATGTGCCCCTTCATGTCCAATGCGCCACGGCCCCAAACGAAACCGTCGTGCAGTTCCCCGCCGAAGGGGTCACGTGTCCAGTCGGCAGCGACGGCCGGAACCACGTCGAGGTGGGCGTGCAGCAGCAGCGCAGGCAGCGAGGGGTCGGTGCCGGAGATCCGCCCCACCACCGAGCACCGGCCCGGCTCGGGTTCGAACCACCGGCACTGCGCGCCCAACCGGTCCAGCGCGTCGGCCACCAGTTCGGCGGCGGGCTTCTCCGAACCTCCCGGGTTGGAGGTATCGATGCGGATCAACTGCTGCGCAAGGGCGATGACGTCGTCGTCTCCGGAGCCCTGGGCGGGCAGGCCCGTCATGGCGCCACGATTGCCTCTCCGCTGCCGACGACCGCGATCGCTTCGACCTCGATGAGGAAACCGTCGTACATCAGCCCGGCGACTCGCACCGCAGTCCCGGCAGGTCCGGGCGTGGGCAGGTACTGCAGGCGGACCCGGGTCATCTTCTCCCAGAAGTCCCGTACCGCGTCGCCGGTTTCGTTGCAGCAGTAGTAGGTGTTCAATTTGACGACGTCGTCCCAGCTGGCGCCGCCCTCGGCGAGCACCTGGCCGACAGCCTCGAACACGTTGCGGGTCTGGACTTCGATGTCGCCTTCCCCGACCACGTTGCCATGCTCGTCGGCCGAGAGCTGACCTCCCACGAACACCATGGTTCCGACGCGCCACCCTTGTGAGAACGGCGTCGGGATGTGCCAGTCCCAGGACCCGGCGGGCATGAGACGTCGGCGGGTGAGCGGACCGACGGTGTTGTCGACATGTGTCACAGCTGAAGCTCCTCTGGAAGCAGACCGGTCAGTTGTCGAAGACGGCGACGGCGCGGATGGGTGAGCCGGTGCCGTTGCGGATGTATAGCGGCAGCCCGAAGAACAGGAACCGTTGATTGACAACCTGATCGAGGTTCGCCAGGCCCTCGGTGTTGACGATGCCGTACTCGCCGCAGACGTTGTGCCCGGAGAACTCCGTGTCGTCCGCGTGGTCGATGGCCACGTTGTCGACGGCGATGTTGACCACGCCCTGCTCGGCCAGCCACAGCGCCGCGGCACGGTCGAGCCCGGTGTGCTTCTCCGTGTAGGCGAGGTTCGGATAGGTCGCGTCCCCGTAGCCGGTGTAGAGGATCACGATGTCGCCCTTGCGGATCTCCTGTCCGCTGGCTTCCAGGGCGGACTGCAGGGCGGCGGGGGTGATGTAGTCGGGGTACTGAACCGAACGCAGGTCGAGGCAGATCGCGTCGCCGTAGTAGTACTCCAACGGGGACTTGTCGATGGTGGGGCCGTTGGGGTCGTACTCGAACACGGCGTCGGTGTGGGTGCCGGCATGTTCGCTGATGAGCAGGTTGTGCGCCTCGAACCCGAGGTGGGTGTTGTAGGTGGTGCGGAACTGTTCGTGGGTCTGGTTGGTGTTGATGAACGTCTTCTGATGGCCGAACCACATCGGCATGCCTTCGAAGATCTCGCGGGTCAGGTCGACGACCCGCACGCGGCGCTGCATGATCTCGGCCCCGAACTTGGGGTATGCCCGGGTGGTGTCGGTTTCATCGATAGCGGTCATGATTTCCTCTCCAATCGTGTTGTCGTGCAGGGTGAGCAGTGCCAGGAAGCGGTCAGTGCGCGACTGCCGGGGTTGGTGTCGGGGCGCATGAGCCGTACTCGATGTGCGCACCGAAATCGCCGGGAAACAACGTGCGGGCCGAGGTGATCGGCGGGGTCGGCATGTCGATCAACGCGCACTTGCGCGGCATGTCGGAGACGAAGTCCTCGACGGTGCCGAGTTTGTCCAGCAAGTCCCACGAGCCCTTGCCCGAACTGATCTGCTGCAGGGTGCGCTGATACGTCTGGGTTTTCATCCGGCACGGCGGACATTGACCACACTGCTCGCGGGCGAAGAAGTCGGTGATCTCCGCGCAGATCTCCACGATGCAGCTGTCGGTGGTGACCACCCGCACCGCCAGGCAACCCGGTTGTGATCCGGCTGCCCGGATGTCGGCGTCGCGGATGGCGGTGCCGGCCGCCGTCGCGG
The DNA here is from genome assembly GCF_025821625.1 of Mycolicibacterium pyrenivorans. Lineage (GTDB taxonomy): Bacteria > Actinomycetota > Actinomycetes > Mycobacteriales > Mycobacteriaceae > Mycobacterium > Mycobacterium pyrenivorans. Next base: position 14,576 of record NZ_JACKSH010000073.1, on the reverse strand, counting down.
GCAGGAAGCGGCTCGACGGGCCGCCGGGTTGCAGCGCTTTGAGCACACCTGAGCCGGTGAGGCCGCCGGCGCGGACGATGAGGGCCGCGAACGTATCGACCGCCGGATTGACCTCGTAGACACCGGGCTTGGCGATGTCCCCGCTCAGCGTGGTCAGCCGCGTCCAGTGCGGTTCGACACCGCGCTGTGCGGCGCGCAGCATGCGCGGCAGGTTGGCCAGGGTTTCACAGTTGGAGACAAGAGTCGGGCGCCCGCCGACTCCGCACTCGGTGGGATGGGGAGGATGGCCCGTCGGTTTCCCGGCGCCGCCGTCGATCGCGCTCACCGCGGCGGTGGCCTCACCGGCGACGTAGCGGTCCGGTGCCGGCACCAACCGCAGCGCCGGGCCACCGGATGGCTGCCGCTCGGCGTGCTCGGCGAGCGCGGAGGTGAGGCCGGCGATCTGATCGGTGGCGTTCTCGCTGAGGTAGAACACGACCTCCTCTGCGTCGAGCGCCGCCGCGGCGATCAGCGAACCCTCGATCACCACGTGTGGGTTGGCCGCGAGCAGCGCCAGATCCTTACCGCTGCCGGGCTCGTCCTCGGCGGCATTGCACACCACCGCCCGGGGGCCGGGTTGATCGAGCATCGCCGCCACTTTGCGGGACAGCGGAAAGTGGGCCCCACCCAGCCCGGTCAGCGTCGTCGACAGCAGCGCCGCCCGGCCGGCAGCAGGATCCGCGCGGGCCCACGTCAACGCGGTGTACCCGTCACCGGCGAGGTACTCGGACAGGCTGCGACGCTGCGACGGCAGCAGGAGTTCGGCAGTCATCGGCACCTAATCCGACAGGCTCAGATCGCCCGGCTTGAAGCCGGCGTCGAGCATGTTGAAGATCTTGCGGGCGATGAAACTGCCACTACGGTCGATCACTTCAACCGGCTCGCCACCGTCGGCGTGGGCGATGATGCCCTCCGCGTGGCGCGGATCAACGTCGCTGTAGAAGGCCCGCCGGTGTTCGATCAACAGGTTCGGGCCCTGTTCACAGGCGGCGAAGCAGATGTAGTCGTTGACCTCGATGTCGGAGCCGGTTTCCTCGGCGATCATGCGGAGCCGATCGCGGACCGCCTCTGATCCGCGCAACACGCAGTCGACGTTGACGCAGACGTGGATGATGCGTTCGTCGGAACTCATGTCGTCATACACGGATTTCATCTCCGGGATCCTCGGCGTCCCAGGACAATACGACCTGGTCGGTATCCCATCGGGTGAAGTAGCCGCGGTAGGCGGACACCACCTGGTTGAGATCCCGGCTGTCCCAGTCACGGCCGAGGTGCTCGGTTACCGCCGACGCGTGGATCACCATGCGGTCCGGCACATCGAGCAGAACCATTCCCGGCATCTGCACGACGGAGGCATCCGGCACGTCCTGCAGCACTGCGGCCACGATCGCGTCACACTCTTCGCCGGCCATCATCTCGATCCCGACGACCGAGCGGGCAACGTGTCGGCTCATGCGGAGACCCCTTCGTCTTCTGAGATCAGTACTGGGACAGTGATGTCCGTGGCAGACAGTTGTTCCTGAATCCAGGTGAGCGCCTGTGTGACGGCGCCGGCCCCGGCCGTGTCTGGCCCCAGCAGTGTGGCCGCGGCGGCGTACGTGCGGGGCAACAGGTCGGCGACCCAGGACGTGATCAACTCACGGTTGTGCTCGCCGTGACGATCGTCGGCGCAGACAAGGCGCAGGAAGGCCGCCGCACCTTCGCGGTGTCGCACCTTGTCGTCCTCGATCGACCGGCAGACGAAAGGTGTGAGGCCGTCGCCTGCGGCCAGGGCGCCGGTGGTCAACAACGCGTGCGCGGCTGCGGTGTGCAGGGGTTCGAAGACGATCTGGGCGAGAATGATGGCCTTGCCCCAATCGAGAGTGGCCATGATCTCTTCGACGATGCGGCGGGTCGGTTGGAGCCGCAGGCCCGCCATCCACGCGGGCCGAGGATCGTCGAAGCCGTCGTGGTGGTTCCCGTACACAATGGCCAGGCGACCGTAGAGCTGCGCATGGCGCAACTCGTCGAACATCATGAACGACGTGGCGCCCGCGATCCACGACGACAGTGCGAATCGGGTGGTGTGCTGGTGGGTGATGCACAGCCCCCAGTCGGGATACTGCAGCGGCCCCAGGACATCTCGGAGCAGCGCTACCCGTTCGGGATCGACCGCGGCGAGCTGGTTGTCGGTCTCGGCAAACTCGAATGCGGTCGACACGCTACGGGCGGCACGGGCCTGCCGGGTGGTGTACGTGCGGTAGTACAACTTGTCGGGGGTGCGGTAGGCCTCCCAGTCGCCGCACCGCAATGCGGTGCTGTCGTCGGTCCACACCTGATGCGAAGGACGATCACCGTCGATGTGGTAGGGGGCGTGCCACTGCAGTAGCCGGGTCACCTCCTCGTACTCGTTCAGCCGCCGAGTGCCGTTGCTCGTCGCGCGTAGTGTTTCCACGTCGAGCTGGGGCCGGGCCGGTGGGGTGGTGGCGACAACGGGCTCGCCCACGGCGCGCACTCCGACCAGGTCGCCGTCGCCGATGCCGAGATCGGACAACTTTGTGGTGGCGAAGACGTCGGGCATGTCGAGTTCGACCAGACGTCCCCGCGCGGAGCGTGCCGCACCGATGCTCTGGAGCAGATCGGAGACGGTGGGATCGTCATCAGCGAGCACGAATGCTTCCGGTGCGGCCTCGCCCACGATCCGTGAATAAACCAGCACTTCTGAATCTCCTTGTGATGTCGCAGGGTTTGGCGGTACTAGAGCGTGGCCGGCACCGGCATCGCCGGGAAGTACCCGGTGGGTGCATGCGTGCCGCCCAGCGGCGTGCCGTCCGGGGTGATGTTGAGGAACTGCGCGACCCAGGACGGGTCCTTGTCCGCCAGCAGCAGTGCAGAGGGTTCGGTGGTGCGCACGTACTTGGCTGGTTCGCGTTCGAAGATCCATTGGCATCCTTCGGAGCAGAACCAGTACCGCCGGCCGTCGTAGTCCACGGGAAAAGCCTTGGCGGAGGCGGGTTCAGGGAAGGTGCACGGGAACTTGCAGAGATCGCAGACCATCGGCAAGGTGTCGGCGTCGACGATCGCGCCGTCAGCTACCGACCGCCAGAACGCGGCATGGCTCGGCCCGAATGCCGGATACTTGTCGTGCAACCACGCCAGGTCCTCATCGGTGGGTTGATGCACGTCGAACCACAGTTGGTCCCGGGAGGCGTACAAGCCGCGCCAGATGCTGTGTGAGCCGTGCTCGATCTCCTCGAGTGCCTGAGCGAGGTGACGCGGTGGCCGCAGTCCGAACTGTGACAGTTCCGAAACGTAGCCCTCGATGAAATCCTCGAGTACGTAACGGCGGAACGCTTCTTTATAGGAGATCGGCTTCTTCTTCGGGAAGTAGTCGAGTACCGGCCCCACAACGGCGAGGAGTAGACGGTGGCACCGCCAGAACCACTTGTCCATCCAGTCCTGAATGAGGCCGAGGTTGGTGTCGCCGAACTGCAGCATGGCGCGCGCTACCGACTGGCCCAGTGCCATGTGACGTGTTTCGTCGCTTTGGATGGTCAGGTGGGCCTGCCCGAATCCGTAGTCGCCGTTGGCGACGCCGGCGGCGGGTGCCGCGATGAACAGCAGGTTGGTGAACGCCGTCTCGAAGACCAGGTTGGTGCCGATGATCGCTTCGATCGGATCGGTGGTGATCAGGTCCTCGAAGAACGACCGGTCGCCCTGGAAATACCAGTGCCGCTCGAAGAACGTGATGCGGTCCTTGGGCAGCAGGAACCCGCTTTCGTGGTGCTTGACGTAGTCCTTGGCTTGGAAGATCGCCTCTTCGGCGTGTCGGCGCTCATCCATCGCCTGGACCATCGAGGCGATGCGGATCGCCGGTGCGGGCGCAAACCGCGCGACCCGCACATGGCCGCGGTAGTTGTAGTACTCGCTGTAGGTCAGGGCGGTGTTGAACGACTTCATCGCCTCCACCCAGCGGGCGTCGACCCGGCCGATGTGGCCGAACCGCGCGCCGGCGTCGCGTACGGCGTGGAACTTGTCTTCCTTCTCGGCCTGGATACGGACGTAGTCCTCGAACAGAATCTGGAAGGGGTCGTTGAACTTCTTCCAGTCCGGCATCGTGCAGGCGGTGCGCCACTCCTCCGGGATGTAGGCGTCCTCGCCGACGTAGGTGGGGTCCCAGTGCAGTGAATGGGTCAAACGCTGGTACTGCTCGCGTGTCTTCATGACGACTCCGATCTGTCCTGTGTTGCGCGCTGTGCCGTAACCTTCAGAAAGTGCATCAAGGTTGGTGCCGCGGTCGTGCGCGGTAGAAGATTTGTGGAATTCATGAAGGTTAGAGCCCACGCATTGCGGTGGCGTTGACGAAGGTTTCGATCATGTTGCGTTTGCGGACTGCGGCCGCCTGGACTCCCGCACGAGTGCTGTCGGATGCGGGCCGGCCCGCAGCCCGGCGTTAGGCTCGAACCCGGTGAGTTGCCCGGAGACGACGAGCGTGAAGGAGGGGGACGTGACGGCGGAAGTCACGGCCACCAACGGTCGCGGTGGCGGCCATGCGCCGCGTCGGCTCCGCACGTCGAGTCCGGCGGCCATCTCGTCAGGGCCGGCGCCGCCGAGTGACGGGCAGGGGATCTACATCCAGCAGGCGGCCCAACTCGTGGGTGCGACCGCCGTCCAACTGCGCGCCTGGGAGCAACAGCAACTCATCAGCCCGGCGCGTACTGCCTCGGGGTACCGCGTGTACACCATCGATGACATCGAACGGATGCAGCGGATCAAGTCGCTGGTCGCGGGTGGCGTCAACGCCGAGGGTGTGCGCCGGATCCTCAACGGTCCTGGTTATGCCGCCGGGCTGCCCGCAGCGCTGACCGCGGCGTCCTCACATTCCCGAAACGTCGGCAACACGGTGCGAAGCCTGCGCAAGGAGCGGGGCTTGACCCTGCGTGACCTCTCGCAGTCCACGGGTCTGAGCGCGTCCTACATCAGCTCGGTGGAACGCGGTGCCGCGGCACCGTCGATAGCGTCACTGCAGAAGATCGGTGCCGTGTTCGACACCAACGTCCTGGCGCTGATGTCGGAGTCGTACGAAGCTCCCTGCTCCCCGGTGGTCCGCGCCGAGCAGCGCCGGGTGCTCGACAGCGACAAGGGAGTGCGGATCGAGGACCTGTCCACTGCCGGCAGCAATCTCGAGCCGCTGCTGTTCACTTTCCAGCCCGGCTGCGGTAGCGACGGCGCCATCTCGCATGAAGGCGAGGAATTCCTCTACGTGATGTCCGGGCAGCTCTACCTGTGCCTGGACGGCAGCGACGAGTATTACCTCAACCCCGGCGACTCCATGGGCTTCCGTAGCGAGCGCGCCCACGAGTTCGGCAACCCCGGCGACGTCCCCTCAGCCGTCCTCTGGATCAACACGCCGCGCACGTTCTGATGGGCGTGGGGGCCCCATGCAACCTCCAGCCCCGATGCCATCTGCAGCCACTCATAGGTTCGCGATGAGTAATGCGGACCGGAGGAGTCCAATCAACATCGGCGACAATCCAGGAGGAATGCGTGACCCAGCTGCTCAGAGTCCAGAACTTCACCGTCTCGGGGGACGGGTTCGGCGCGGGCGAGAACCAGACCATGGAGCGCCCGTTCGGCCACGCGGACCCGGCAGACATGTTCGCATGGGCGGGCGCCACGGCGAGCTGGCCCAACCGCACGGACCCCGGTGGGAGTCGCGGTCTCGACGACTACTTCACCCGGGACTTCGCCCACAACATCGGAGCCGAGATCATGGGCCGCAACAAGTTCGGCCCGCAGCGTGGCCCGTGGCCCGACCATGAATGGCAGGGCTGGTGGGGCGACGAGCCGCCGTTCCACACTCCGGTGTTCGTGATGACGCACCATGAGCGCCCGTCGTTCACCCTGTCCGACACCACATTCCACTTTGTCAACGACGATCCGGCGGCGGTCCTCGAGCGAGCTCGGGAAGCCGCGCAGGGTAAAGACGTCCGACTGGGCGGCGGGGCGACCACGATTCGGCAGTTCCTCGATGCGGACCTCGTCGACACGCTTCACGTGGCCGTCTCCCCGGTCGAGCTGGGGGCCGGGGTGCGGCTGTGGACCTCGCCCGACGAGCTGCGCGACCGGTTCCACCTCGAGATCGTGCCGAGCCCGAGCGGCGTCACCCACCACCTGTTCTGGCGGCGCTGATCCCGGTCACGGCGCCGCCGCCTCTGCGGCCCACTCCTCGGTGACGCGCTGCTTCTGCGCGCCGATCACCTCGTTGAGATGGGACGCTTTCGGCCACCCGTAGTAGGCAGCGAAATGCAGCGCCAACTCGTCCATTTCGTCGAAGGACACGTCGCGGCTCTTGAGGGCGGCATAGACGTGACTGAAGATGGGATACGGTGCGTCCTGGAACGCCACGCACGCCACCGTCACCAGGCGCCGTTCCTTCATGCCGAGGCCGGGGCGCAGCCACATCTCGCCGAACACGAAGTTCAATATGCCCGCCCCGGAGAACGGGTTGTCCCGGGTCGGCCCGGCGGGCAGGCAGTTGATGGCCTTGAACGACTGTTCGCCGACCAGGAGCCGGGCCTCCGGGTCGCTGGGCGTGGGCAGCGGCAGCAACGGCTCCGGCGGTGGCACGTCCTCACCGCGCTCCCGGTGGATCCGCGCCCATTGCTCGTCGACCACCATGTTGAACCGCGATGCCTTCGGCCAGCCGGCGTACACCGCGAAATGCAGTACGGTTTCCTGCATTTCGACGATGGTCAGGTCGCCGCTGTTGAGTGCGGCGTAGACGTGGTCGCGCAGTGGCGCCTCGGCGTCGGCGGCGGCGACGCAGGGCAGGGTGATGAAGCGGCGATCTCGCCGACTCAACACCGGGCGTCGCCAGACCTCGGCGAAGACGAAGTCGAGAAGGTGCGTTGTCGTCGGCGAGTGGTCCGCAGGGGCGGGGAAGGTCATCACGTCGACGAAGGCACGGCGACCGGCCTCAGCCCGATCGTAGTCGCGCCGTGTGTGGTCGATGTCGGTCGCGCTCATCGCTGTCACCCTCCTACTGGGGGCCGATTCACCGGAGGGTGACGCCGGCGTCGACCTTCATCTCGAGCCCAGTCACATAACGGGATTCGTCGGAAACCAGGTACAGCACCGCGTTGCTGATGTCGATCGCCTCGGCCATCACGATCGGCATCGCGTTGAGGAAGATCGGTGCCAGATCAGGCCGTTTCTCGGCGAGCAGGTCGTGCAGCGAGTCCGGCCGCAAACCCGTCTCGACCCCGGTCGGGTGGACGGTGTTGACCCGGACATTCACCGCCGCAAGCTCATTGGCCAGGGCCCGACTCAGGCCGACCACACCGTGCTTTGAGGCCGTGTACGGGGTGTGCAACGGGGTGCCCTTCAGCCCCGCGGCGGAACTGATGATCACCACACTGCCGCCGTGCTCGACCAGGTGCGGCAACGCGGCGGCGCACGTGTTCCAGGTTCCGATCAGGTTCACGTCGACGACGGTGCGCCACTGCTGTGCGGTCGTGGTGTCCCACGTACCGGCCGTCAGGACACCGGCGTTGGCGACCGCGGCATCCAGGCCGCCCAACCGGGAAACGCCGTCGTCGACCGCGGCCGTCAGCGCCTCGACGTCACGGATGTCGACGATGTGGGTCACCGCGCTGCGGCCGTGTTCCTCGACTAGCCGGGCGGTCTCGTCGAGGTCCTCCGGCGTGGCGAGGGGGTATTCGAGCTCCGGCAGGGACGCACAGATGTCCACCAGGATCAGGTCGGCGCCTTCCTCGGCGAGCCGCACGGCGTGGCTTCGGCCCATGCCGCGGGCCGCGCCGGTGACCAGCACCCGCTTGCCGGCGGCGCGTCCGCATGCGGCGCTCATAGCTTGTTGCAGAAGCCGGCGTCGACCGGGAAGGTCACCCCGGTGACGTACCTGGCCTCGTCGGAGACGAGGTAGGCGATCGCGGCGCTGATGTCCTCCGGTTCCAGCAATGAGACGGGCATCGGATTCTGCAGGTGCGGCCCGCCATCGGGGTAGTTCTCCAGGAAGGAGACCATCGCCGGGTTGACGGCCATCATGGTGTTGACGGCCGTCGGGTGTACGGTGTTGACCCGGATACTTTGTGGTGCAAGGGCATTGGCCAGTGCACGCATCAGGCCGACGATGCCGTGCTTGGAGGCAGCGTAGCCCAGACCGCCGCCCTGTGATCCGCCAAAGCCCCGCAATCCGGCTGTCGAACTGGTGAACACGATCGATCCGCCACGCGCTCCTGCGATCAGGTGCGGGATGGCGGCCTTCGCGGTGTGGAACGCGCCGACGAGGTTGACGCCGAGCACGTCGGTCCACTGCTCGAGGTCTTCGTCGTCGGTCAACTCGCGAAACGCCATCGACGCGATACCGGCGTTGGCGCAGACGATGTCGAGACGGCCGAAGTGCGCGACGCCTGCGTCGAGCGCCGACTTCAGCGTGCGGTAGTCGCGGACGTCGGCCACCGAGGCGACCATCTTGCCACCCTGAGCTTCGACGAGGGCGACGGTCTCGTCGAGTTCGTCGCGGGTGGCCATCGGATATCCGTTGGACGCGATGTCGGCGCAGATGTCCACGCCGATGATGTCGGCTCCGTCGGCGGCCAGTCGCACGGCGTGGCTGCGCCCCTGGCCCCGGGCCACCCCGGTGATGAACGCGACTCTGCCGTCCAGGAAACCCATAGAACCTCGCTTCGTTGCGTCGGCCGAGTCCGGCCGCATCCAATCTGAGTAACTGCGTTACTCACGTAAGGTAACCGTGTTACTCCACAACCGCAACCCCCGCCCAGGGGGTCTTCAGTGGTGAGTACCTGCGCTGCCGCCGGTGACATGCTCGTAGCCGTTGAACAGCCAGTAGAGGGTGCGCTCGATGGACGGCAGGATGTCGGTGACGGCGATCTCGCCTGCGGCGAAGCGACTCAGGGATCCGAGGATGACGCCGGACAAGATCATCCCGACATCCTCGGCGAAACCGGGGTCGGTGGAGTCCAGTACGGCGTTGACGGCGGGCACCACCGTGTCGAAACCATGCCGGGTCAACTGGTTGCCGTTGGGGCCCGCCTGGGCCCGAACGTAGGCCTTCAGCATGCCGGGGTGTTGCTCCCACGGTTCGAAGATCGTCCGGAAGATCCGCAAGAGGCCGTCGGGGACCGACTCGTCGCCTCGCTCGGTCCCGTCGCCGGCCAGCGGCGCGTAGCGATTGGCGTCCATCCACCACTGCAGCGCGGCCGCGATCAGGTCTTCGCGAGTGGCGTAACGCTTGTAGATGGTCGACAGCGACATCCGCGCGCGGCGAGCAACCTCGCGTAATTGCACGGCGTCGTAGCCCTCGGTCTCGAGCAGGTCGACGACGACAACGATGAGTGGGTCAGGCGCTCGATCAGCCGTCGCGTCGGGAATCGCGGACGAACGTGTGTCACTCTCGGCTGCCACGGTAACGATGTTACTGAACCGCTGCCGAGCTCACGCACTCACAGGTTGCGCCGGCCGTGGCAACATCGGCAATCGTGACACAGCAGCGCAATCGTCGTTGGGGAGACGACCGCGCCGTCCATGATGACGAGGATGCCTGCCGTCGCCTCCTCGACGCCGCCGAACGCTGCATCGTGCGGCGCGGTGACACCCAGATCAGGATGGCCGAGGTCGCCGATGAGGCCGGGGTGGTCAGGTCCACGGTGTACCGGTACTACCCGACGCGCGACGAACTGCTGCTCGGCGTGGTGCTGCGCCGCATCGAGACCGCGTCCGCGCGGTGGGTCAGCGGCCTGATCGACCCCCGGGACGCGGCCGGCAGCATCCGGGCGCTGGTCCTCAAACCGGTCGCGGCGGTCGACGACGGCGACGCGGTCAATCAGGCCCTGTACGCCAGCGAGAGCACCGCGCTGATCCCGGTGCTGGAACTGGGCGCCGACGCCGTCGCCGACATCATGGCCGATCACGTCGGTCCGCTGTTCCGGCAGTGGAAGGCCGAGGGCCAGATCTACGAGGACCTCACGCTGCGCGAGACCGTGCAGTGGATGTCGGCGGCGACGTCGTTTCTGCTCACGACGACCTGGCGTCACCGGCCGGCCGCCGCCAAGCGCCGCTTCGTCGATCGGTACCTGATCCGCGCACTGGTGCGCTGACCGCACCCTTGGCGATCGGACGTTTTCCAGATAACGTCCGAAGATGGGCTATTCCGCCGCCGACGAATCGTTCACCCATCAGCTACCGACGACGTTCGATCAAGTGCATGACCCGGATCCGACGTGGTCGGATCGCTGCTACTTCTTCGCCGCGTCGCCGGACGGCACCATGTTGCTGGCCAGCGGCTACGGCAACAACCCCAACACCGGCACCGGCCTGGGCTATGTCAAGGTGAGCCTGGCGGACGGCAGGCACTGGGATCTGCTCGCCGGAAGACCGGTGGACGGTGGTGGCCGAGACGACCTGAGTGCCGGCCCGATGAGCTGGACATGTGTTGAGCCGCTGAAGAAGTGGCGTCTCGACGTGGCGCCCAACGCCTCCGGGATCGCCTGGGAGCTCTACTACGAGCCCACGGCGCCGATGTGGGAGCTACTGCCGATGAAGGTGCGCGACGCCGACGGCCGCAGACTGGCCGACATGTATCACATGAAGGAACCCGGCCGCTGGACCGGATGGGTGGAGATCGAGGGCGAGCGGTTCGGTGTCGACGGGTTCCACGGTGGCAGGGACCGCACATTCGGCGTGCGGGTGTCCGACAAGATCGACTTCTGGTTGTGGCTGGACGCCGGCTTCGAGGACAAGGCCATCGAGGCGTGGATCATCGAATCCGCCGACGGCACAGTGAATTACGTTGACGGTGGAATTGTGCACAACGACGGCACGCTGTCGAAGAGGTTCGTCAAGATCGAACATGACGTCGAGTTCGACGGTGACCGCAAGCGTCCGGCGCGCGCGGTGCTCGTCTTCACCGATGAGGACGGGCAGACCTACCGGGTCACCGCCGACACCCCGCACCAGGCCGTCAACGCCTACTACGGGCTGCCGATGGCGCACTGCCGGTACGAAGACCTCGGCGGCGGTGGCTACTTCATCCACTTCCGCTGGGACAGCAACGATGCCGACCAACTCGCCGAGACCGAGGGAAACTCGATGGCCCTCGATCAGCTGATGCGGTTCCAACTCGACGGCGAAACCGGCTGGGGGATCTTCGAACTGCTGCTCGGAGGCAACGGCTATCGGCGATACCCCAACTGGACGGCGATGGACATGTCGGCGTTCACCCAGGACAAGACCCCGGTCGACCGCCTCCCCGCCGACAGTGAGGGAGCGGGACAATGACGTTCGATCTCGAGGCGGGCGAACGGCTGACCGCGTGGCTGCGCGCCCGGGTCGGTGACGCCGACGACGTCCGGGTCGAGGGCGTCGACCGGGTGGACTTCGGGCACTCCGCGGAGATGATGGTGCTCACCGTCGTCATCGTCCGGGACGGTCGGGACGTCTGCCGAGACGTGGTGCTACGCCTGCGGCCGAAGCCGCCCGCACTGCTAGAACCCTACGACCTACCAAGACAATTCACCATCTTGCGTGCCCTGGAGATCACCCGGGTGCGGGCGCCACGCGCGTTGTGGCTCGAGGACACCGGCGAGGTCCTCGGTCGACCCTTTCTCGTGATGGAGTGCGTCGCCGGTGACGTCTACGAGATGGAATCACCGGCCGGCGTCAGCGACGACACCGTCGCGCGGATGTGCCGCAGCATGGTCGAGCAACTCGCCGCGATCCACTCGGTCGACCTCGCGTCCACCGGACTGCAGGACCTCGACGACGGCGGCGATCACCTTCTCCGCGAACTCGACCACTGGTCGGGCGAGATGGACCGGGTCAAACGCGGCACCCTGCCTGCTCTGGAGCGACTACGCCAGGGGTTGCGTGAGACGATGCCCGAACCCTCGCCCAGGATCACGCTCGTGCACGGCGACGCCAAACCCGGCAACTTCGCCTTCACCGACGGCGCCGTGAGCGCGGTCTTCGATTGGGAGATGACGACCGTCGGCGATCCGCTGACCGACATCGGCTGGCTCGAACTGCTGTGGATGCAGCCCGTCGGCATCACCAGCCACTCCGCTGCCCTGCCCATCGACGAACTGCTGGCCCACTACGAGGCGGTCAGTGGGATCAGGGTCGAGAATCGTTCCTGGTACCGCGCGTTCAATGCCTACAAGATGGCCGTCATCTGCCTGATCGGGGCGATGCTCGTCGACGCCGGACACAGTGACGACCAGAAGCTGGTCCTCGCCGCGTACGGCACCTCGCTGCTGACCCAGGTCGGCCTCGCCGAACTCGGCATCGAGGACAAGATCGAGGACGGCCCCGTGCTGCCTCGCGAGGAACGCCTGGCGCTCGTACAGTCCGCGGTCGGGCTATAGCGGCAACCCGGCGTCCAGGAACTCCAACCCATGGATGAGGGCGTCGGGGGACATCGGGGTGCCGTGCAGGGCTGCCATCATGACGCCGGTCATGGCTCCGGCGGTGATGCGCAGGTGCGGATCGTCGGCGGGGCGGTTCAATCGCGTGGCCAGCGCCTCGGTGATCAACTCGATGGTGTGGATGTACTCGTTGTACAGCGCCGCGGCGGCTTCCGGCAGCGTGTACAGCAGCTGCTGACGGGCCATCTCCTCGCCCCACTCCGCGCCCGCCATGCCGCTGAACACCTGTTCGAGGGCGTGGCGGTACGCGGCGATGGGCCGCAGTTCCGGCGGCGCGGCCAGGAAGAGCTCGATGATCGGCTCCATCAGCTGATCGGGGATCAGCAACGCCGCCTTGTTGGGGAAGTACCGGAAGAAGGTCCGCGGTGAGACGTCGGCGACTTCGGCGATCTGCTCGATGGTGGTGTTCGGGTAGCCGTTCTTCTGGAAGAGCTCGAACGCCGCGAGACGCACCGCTTCACGGGTCCGGCGCTTCTTGCGTTCCCGGAGACCCATGTCGTCGTCTGCGTACATACCACCGATTGTCCCGTACCCGGGTCGCGAAACGGGCGATACAGGCGACCCGCTTCACCGGTGCGCTCGTGCCCGACAGGGACCACCCCGGGAGAGGGCCGGAATACTCCGCCTGCAGGTGGCCGGGCTTGCACGCAGCCGAGGATGATTCGTCGATACCTTGAACCGGCGAAATCAGTACGAGCGCGGTAACCCCAGGGTGTGCTGCGCAACATAATTCAGCACCATCTCGCGGCTCACCGGCGCGATCTGCAGAAGGCGGGCCAGGCCCCACTGCGGCAGCAGTCCGTACTCCTTCGACAATCCGTTGCCGCCATGGATCTGGATCGCATGATCTACCGCCGCGACGGCTGCTTCCGCCGCGGCGTACTTGGCCACATTCGACGCTTCCCCGGCGGGCTCGCCGGCATCGTAAAGCCATGCCGCCTTCGCGGTCATCATCGCCGCGAGGTCGACCTCGATCTTGGCCTTCGCGAGCGGATGCGAGATCGCCTGATGCGAACCGATCGCCGGTCCCCACACCGTGCGTGTCCTCGCGTAGACGGCGGCTTTGTCGACGGCATGGCGGCCGACCCCGACGCAAACGGCCGCGCCGGTGATGCGTTCCGGGTTCAGTCCGTCGAAGACCTGCCGGAACCCTTCGTGTTCGGTGCCGATCAGGCTCGACGCAGGCAGTCGCACATCGTCGAAGTGCACGGTGAACTGCTTCTCGGGCAGGTTGATCCCCACGGGCAGCCGATGCGCCACCAGGCCCGGGGCATCGGCGGGAACCAGGAACAGCGACAGCTTCTCCGGTGCGGTGCGGGCCACCACGACCAGTGCTCCGGCCTCATCGATACCGGAGATGTAGTACTTGGTGCCGTTGAGCAGGAAGTCGCTGCCGTCTCGCACTGCGCTCGTGGCGATCTTTCGGGTGTTCGATCCCGCATCTGGTTCGGTGATCGCGAAAACGACCTTCGTGTCGCCGGATGCCATGCGCGGCAGCCAATCCCGCCGTTGCTCAGCAGTGCCGTATCGGGCCAGCAGCTCACCCGAGATCGCGCTGGACACCAGCAGCAGTAGAAGGGGGCACCCGTGGGCAGCGGTCTCTTCGCAGACGATTGCCAGTTCGGCCATGCCGGCCCCGCCGCCGCCGAACTCTTCGGGAAAGTTGATTCCGATGAAGCCGTGGTCGGCGAGGTCTTTCCACAGTTCGTCCGTGGGCTCATCGGCGGTGGCCCGTTCGGCGAAGTAGTCGGATCCGTACTTGTCGGTGACGGCGCCGACGGCGGCGCGTAGATCCCGATGCTCGGGTGATTCCAGGAAATCCATCAGGGCACCAACTTGTCGGGGATCTCGGTGTAGAGAGCGCGCAGGTACTCACCGAGTCCCTTGGCCTGAGGGTCGGTTCTGGTGCACGAGGCGACGCCTTCGCCGAGATAACCGACGATCACGAAGTTGAGTGCCTTGAGGTTGGGGAGCTCATAGCGCAGAACCGCGAGCCCTAGTAGTACTTTGTTAGGTGGGGAAGGTGTGGTGGCATAGTGGGCAGGTGCCGATCCAATGAGCCAGTGCGCGTTGAAGTTTGCGCACGATGCCGTA
>NZ_JACKSH010000072.1 GCF_025821625.1 Mycolicibacterium pyrenivorans | reverse complement strand
ACCCGGACTCCCAGGTCGCGCAGGAGGAGATCTTCGGCCCGGTGCTCACCGTCACCGGCTACGACACCGACGACGACGCGATCGCGATCGCCAACAACACGATCTACGGCCTGTCCGGAGAGGTCAGCAGCGCCGACGTCGACCGCGCGTTCGCCGTCGCGTGCCGGATGCGCACCGGCAACGTCACCATCAACGGCAAAAGCCACTTCGGCATCGGCAGCCCGTTCGGCGGCACCAAACAAAGCGGCCTGGGCTACCGCAACGGCGACGAAGGCTACAAGGAATACCTCGAAGCCAAAACCATCGGCATGCCCGAATGACCGCCATGATTTAGGTAGGCCGAAACCGGCAAGATCCAATCATCGCTCGCGGGTTCGGACCCCGCCACCCCAGCACCTGTCTCATCGCTCACAACGCCGCTTACCCGCCGTGGATTCGGGCATACCGTGGGAACAGACGAGGAGGTTCCGATGACGGACATGGATGCCCGGGATGCCCGACCGCAATCCGGCCACGATGACGGAGCCGCAGCTGAGCCGGCACCTGTTCTGCTCTATGACGGAGTGTGCGGATTCTGCAACGGCGCCGTGCAGACGATCCTCCGTCTGGACCCGCGCGGCAGCCTGCGATTCGCGGCCTTGGAAGGTGAGTTCGCCAAGGACGTGATCGACCGCCATCCGTTTCTCGCGGAGGTGGACTCGGTGGTGTTCGTCGACCACCCCGGCCGGCGCGATGAACGAGTGGCGATCAGATCGGCCGCAGCGCTGCGGGTGGCGGAGTACCTGGGTGGCCCCTGGCGAGGGCTCCTGATGGCCAACATCATTCCGGCGTCGGTCCGGGACCGGCTGTACGACGGCTTCGCCCGCGTTCGATATCGCATCTTCGGTGTTCACGACACGTGCCCCATCCCGCCCCCGGAAGTGCGCGCGCGCTTCCTCGACTGAGCGGTGCGAGGAGGCCCGGACCCCTCCGGGAGCGTGATCTTCAACCCCGTCATCCCAAATCTGGGACGCAGGCGTGCAATCCGTGTACAGATTCTTGGGGCATGGCTCTTGGCGAACGGCGCTGACGGGGGGCCGCGACACCAGGTCTCGGTCACGTCCCTGTCGATGATGATGAACGAACTGCGCGGCAAGTCCGATTACGGCTACGACGACGTCACCATGATCGCCCGACTGATGACGGAGTACTTCGTCGTCGTCACCCGTCCCGACTCCCTGTTCAACAATCTCGACGACGTCATGACGGCGATCAAGTCCGACCCCGGCGGCGTCGCGGTCGGCGCCGCCAACGACGATCAGGCGCCCTTCGACCTGCTGGTTTCGGCGGCCGGGGGAGACGCCGCCACCGTCAACTACGTCCCCTTCGAGGGTGGCGGTGACCAGATCACCGCACTCCGCCAAGGCGGCATCAGCGTGGCGATCGGCGGTGTCAGTGAGTTCATCGACCTGGTGACCGCGGGTGACCTCCAGCCGTTGGGCGTGCTGGCCGAGGAACGGCTGCCCGGCCTTGACGCTCCCACCGCCAGAGAGCAGGGCCTCGATGTCACTGTCTCGAACTGGCGTGGCCTCTACGGGCCGCCGGAGATGCCGGAGTTCGCCGTCTCCTACTGGCAGAACGTGCTCGGCGAGATGGTCGAATCACCGACCTGGAAGCAGATCGCGGAGAGAAACCAGTTCACCACCACGTTCATGACCGGTGAGGAGTTCCACGCGTTCCTGGTGGAGACCCAGGTGGACCTCAAGGCCGCCCTCGAGGAGGGCCAGTGATCGTCACCACCCCATCGAGCCCGGCACACCCTTGAACGGTCCGGCGACCCAACTGGTGATCCAGCCGCCGTAGAAACCGCCCGGCTGCGGCACAACCACCTCGCCGTTGACGGTGCACCGGTCCACCATCGCGGGCATGACCGCCAGCGCGCCGGCGATCTCGGTGAACCCGCGCGTCGGTGTCAGGTATGTCCAGGCCGCCCGTGGTGCGACGACGGACGGTGTCACCAGGTCGAAATAGGTTGCCTGCCCTTTCCATTCGCACCAAGACGATCCGTCGGCCTGGCGCAGCACGCCGTCGGCGAAGCACGTCCGCGGTAGGTAATACGTTGGGGGATGGCTGGTTTCGAGCACCCGCCAGGCGCGGTCCGTCTCGGCGATCGTCTGGCCGCCCAACTCGACGGTGATCGAGCCGGCGAACTGCTCCAGTCGCGGCGGCCGAGGGTAGTCCCACACCGATTCCTGGCCTGGGCGGGGCTTGTCGGGGACGGGCATGTCACCGAGTGTAGGGACTGAGCCTGAGCATTCAGCCCGTAATAACGACCGGGTATACGGTCTGGGTGCCGCGTAGACCCTTCAACTCCACCTCGAACGGTGCGTCGAAGGTGATGCCGTCGCAGTCGTCCATCGATTCGCGGAGCTCGTGGCTGACCAGTATCTGTCCACCGCCGGCCAGGTCCGCGATCCGCGCCGCCATCGCGACATTGCGGCCGAACAGATCGTCGCCCCGGCGCACCGACGAACCCGTATGCGCGCCGATCCGCACGCGGACGTTGTCGTATCGCTCTGGGTTCTCCAGCAGTGCCCGCTGCACGGAGACACTGCAGCGCACTGCTTGTTCAGGGGTGGCGAACGCGATCATGAAACCGTCGCCCTGGTTTTTCACGACATACCCCCGGTGCTCCGCGACGCGCCGCTTGATGAGCTCGTTGTGACGCTCGAGCACCTCCACCCAATCGCGGTCGCCCATCGATTCGTTGCGCGCGGTGGAGCCCTCGATATCGGAGAAGACCAGGACGACCCGGCCGTCCGGGGTGACGCTGTCGAGGTCCGGCCGTTCCACCCGGGCCCAGCCGGCGAGGTCCTCGACCGAGCTGCGCACCGACCCCACGACGCCGTGACGGATGAGCGAGTCGGCACTGCGGACCGTGTGCATCACCGTCTTCACGGCCAGCGGGGCGACGCCCGGCGGCCTGCGGCGGCTCGGGCGAGCCTCGCCGAGTTCGTCACGGCGTCGGCGCCGCAGTTCCTTGCGGGCGCCGGCAAGGTTGCGGCGCGCGACGATGAGCAGTATCCCGAGCGTGACCAACCCCGCGAACTCGAGCAGGCCGATGACCGCCAGCGCGATGTCCACTCGCCCAGTATGGGGCAGCGCTCAGTTGAGGTAACGGGGGAGCAGCAGAATCGGGACAAGGGTGGCCGCGACGACGGCGCCAAGGACGGCGAGGGTCGGGTAGCTTGCGACGGCGACGACGACGCCGGAGAGCAGGCCACCCGCGGCACCGGACACGGCGATGAAGAGATCAACGGTGCCTTGGGTTTTCGCGCGGGTGGCGACGGGCGTGGCGTTGGTGATCGTGGTGGTGCCCGCGATGAGACCCAGGCTCCAGCCGAATCCGAGCAACGCCAAGGCGATCGCGAGCGCGGGGACCGATTGTGCCGGGGCGAGGCTCGCCAGCATGCCCGCGGCGATGAGGGTGATCGCCGCCAGCCCCGCGATCGCGGCTGATCCGTAACGGTCGACGAGGTAACCGGAGATCGGTGAGGGCAGGTACATGGCGGCGACGTGGATCGAGATGACCAGCCCGGCGGCGGCGAGATCGTGATCGTGATGCCGCATGTACACCGGGGTCATCGTCATGATCGCGACCATCACGAGTTGGGTGACCATCATGACGGCCGCTCCGGCGAGCACGGCGCCATTCCACGACGGCTTCCCGCCGGTGGCGGCGGCTGCGTCGTTCTCGGCGTCACCTTGCGGGTCGAATATGTCGGCGGCAACCTGTAATGGGTCGGGCCGCAACAAGATCCAGATGACGACGCCCGCCGCGCCGTAGGCCACGACGGCGAGCAGGAAGGGTCCCGCGAGGCGGGGCACGTCGATCTTCTCGGCGAGGTCTCCCAGAACGCCGACGAGGTTGGGTCCGATGACGGCGCCCACCGTGGTCGCGACGAGAACGGTGCTGATGGCGCGGGCGCGGTGGTCGATGTGTGCGAGGTCGGCCCCGGCGTATCGAGCCTGCAGGTTCGTGGCGGTGCCTGCGCCGTACACAAACAGCGCGAGGAACAGCAGTGCGACGTTGTCGGCGACCGCCGCGACGACGATGCCCACGCTGCCGACGGCCCCGATGGTGTACCCGGCAGCCAGACCGGTGCGGCGGCCGAAACGCTGGGACAGGTGGCCGACACCGGCGGCCGCTGCGGCCGAGCCGAAGGTGAACAGCGCGCTGGGCACTCCGGCCAGGCCGGTGGAGCCGAGCATGTCCTGTGCCAGCAGGGCGCCGACGGTGATGCCGGCGGCCAGACCGGCGCCGCTGAAGATCTGGGCACCGACCAGCACGCGGATGGTGCGTTTCTGGATGGCCTCGACCTGTTCGGCCGTCAGGGTGCCGGTGCGGGGTGCGGTCACCGTGGAGGCTCTCCGGTGGCGTCCGAGGGGCTGTTTTTCTCGGCGAGATACGTGGTAACCGTGCCGCGTTCGGTGATCCAGTAGGCGGCGAGCAACCCCGACAGTGCGGTCAGGACGGCGGCGGCGACGACCGTGGCCTCGAGGTTGAGCGCGTCGGCGATGATGCCGGCGACCAGGGCTCCCGCGGCGTAGCCGATGTCGCGCCAGAACCGGTAGGTACCCAGGGCGTTGGCCCGCCACGTCGGGTGCGCGTGATCGGAGATCGACGCGATCAGCGCCGGGTAGACCATCGCGGTGCCGATGCCCAGGGCGATGGCGGAGGTGATGCCGGCCAACAGCGGCCACGCCAGCAGGGTCAGCGCGAGCACGAACCCGAACGACTGGACGAACATGCCGGTGACGATAAGCGGTTTGCGGCCGATGCGGTCGGCGAGGTGTCCGGTGGGGATCTGCCCCAATCCCCACAGCAGTGGGTAGAGGCCTTTGATCAGTCCGACGGCGGCCAGCCCGAGTCCGTATTCGGTGAACAGCAAGGGGAACACCCCCCAGGTGAGGCCGTCGTTGAGGTTGTTGACGAGGCCGGCCTGGCTGGCACCGCGCAGACTGCGGTCCCGCCACGTAGTGCGGGTGAATATCGCCCAAAAACCGGTGCGTTCAGCGGGCTTCGGGGTGTGATGCTGGGCGAGTTCGAGCGCGACGTGGGCGGCGGTGTCGCGCACCACCAGCGACAGGCCGAGCCCCGCGGCGACGAACACCACGCCGATCAACTCGGGCACGGGGCGCAGCCCGTAGGAGGTGGCGAGGTAGCCGGTGAGCAGGGCGGTGGCACCGACGGCGACGTAGCCCGCGGCCTCGTTGAGACCCGTGGCCAGACCCCGGCGCTGCGGGCCGACCAGATCGATCTTCATGTTGACCGTCATCGACCAGGTGAGCCCCTGGTTGAGGCCGAGCAGCACGTTCGCGCCGATGATCCACCACCACGAGGGCGCCCAGGCCAGCATGAAGGGCACCGGCACACCGAGCGCCCACCCGGTCAGCAGCAGCTGCTTACGGGTGAACCGTGCGGTCAGGGCGCCGGCCGCGAGGTTGGTCAGGGCCTTCGTGACCCCGAAGGCGATGATGAACGCGAACACCGCGAGATCGCTGGTGAGACCGAACACCTGGGTGCCGATCAACGGGACGGTGGTGCGCTCCAGCCCGACCAGCCCACCGACGCAGACGTTGACGACGACGAGAAACGTGAACTGCAGCCAGTTCTCGCGAAGCCCGAGCCGAACCGGGCGGGCGTGGCTATCTCCGCCGGCGATCATCGGTGCGCGGCGAGATAGTCGTCGGGCCCACCGTCGAGGACGGCAAGTTCGGTGAGGCCGTGACGGAGCAGGAGGCTGGCTGCGGTCATCGCCCGCTCACCGTGCCCGCAGGCAACGATCACGCCATCGGGAACCGAGTCGACATGCTCGGCGACGGCGCCGAGCTCGATGTGCAGGGCGCCGGGCACGTGGCCTGCCTGGTATTCGGCGTCTTGACGCACGTCGAGGTAGGGCCGGTCAGCGAGGCGTTCGGCCGGGGCGAACGTCACGCGACCCTGGCCACGTCCGGCCGCCTGCCAGGCGGGCATCCCGCCGGCCAAGCGGCCCGCGATCCGCTCGTACCCGATCTTGTATGCCTGCCAACCGATTTCGAAAAGGTCCTGGCCTTCCTCGGTGACGAATACCAGCGGTGTCTCCGCATCGACCAGCCAACCCAGCCAGGTGGCGAACTGATCCCGAAGCGGAATCGACAGCGAACCCGGCACATGGCCGCAGGCGAACGCCGCCGCAGGCCGGACGTCGACGACTGCGGCGCCGTCGGCCAACAGCCGATCGAGTTGCTCAACACTGACGTCGGGCAGCTGGGGTGCACCGGTCATGACGGCGGGTCCGATGCGGTTGACCTCGCCGAGACGGCGGAAGTAGGAGGGGTAGCTACCCAGGCTGTGCAGCAGCTCCTGAACAAAGGTGTCCTCGTCGGGCGTCGACAGCAGCGGGTTGCCGCGCTTCTGGTCGCCGATCGTGGACACCCGTTCGGCACCGGGAGGTGCCGAACAGAAGGAGCCCGCCCCGTGCGTCGGCCACACCGCCACATCGTCGCGCAACGTGGCAAGGCGCTGCAACGAGTGAAACTGTGAGCGGGCGAGTTCCTCGGTGCGGTTCGCACCCAGCAGGTCAGTGCGCGCTGCTGACCCCACGATCAGCGAGCCGCCGGTGAACACGCCCACTTCGCGGTCGCCGTCGAGCAGCAGGAACGCTGTGTGTTCGTCGGTGTGGCCGGGTGTCTCCCAGGCCCGCAACCGCAGGCCGCCCAGATCGATCTCGTCGCCGTCGGCCATACCGCTGTGGTCGAACGCGCGGCGTCCGCTCGCGGAGGCGAGGATCTGTGCGCCGGTCTCATGGTGCAGTTGCACGGCCCCGGACAGAAAGTCGGCGTGCAGGTGCGTGTCGGCGGCGAAGGCCACCGTCAGCCCCCGTCGTGCAGTAGCGGTGCGCAGCGTCCGCAGATCACGGCTGGCATCGACGGCCAGCGCGCGGCCGTCGCCCAGGTCGACCACGTAGGCACTGTTTCCCAGTCCCTGGTCGACTATGGGAATCAGCTCGACACCGCGAAATGCCATCCCTGTCTCCTGTTCGGTCCTTCGATTGGCCGCACCTGCTGCTAAAGTACATTAATCCATGGAAAGGTGGAATATGGCGATCGTCGAGAAGTCACCCGCCAAGGCGCGGCTGTATGAGGCCTTCGCCGCAAGTGGGAAAGCCCTGTCGAACGCCAGTCGGCTGGAGCTTCTCGATCTGCTTGCCCAGGGTGAGCGCACGGTGGACGCGCTCGCCAAATCGGCTGGGCTGAACGTCACCACGGCTTCGGCTCACCTGCAGACCCTGAAGGCCGCCGGCTTCGTCGCGACCCGCCGCGACGGGGTGCGAATCTTCTACCGCCTCGCCGGCGACGACGTCGCCCGACTGTTCGCGCTGCTGCGCAAAGTGGCGGAGGCTCACCAGGCAGAGGTGCCGGCCGCGCGCGACGACTACCTCCTGGCCGGCGGCGGTGACCCGGGGGTCGTGGGCAGCGAGGAACTCGCCCTGCGGCTGCGGGGCGGGGCGTCGGTGTTGCTCGACGTGCGGCCACGCGAGGAGTACGAGGCCGGTCATATTCCCGGGGCGCTCTCGATTCCCATCGACGAACTCGCCGACCGGATCGATGAACTGCCCCTCGACACCGAGATCGTCGTGTACTGCCGCGGTGAGTACTGCGTGTTCGCCTACGACGCCGTGCGACTGCTCACCGGCCATGACCGCCGGGCCGTCCGGCTCAACGACGGCATGCTCGAATGGCGCCTGGCCGACCTCCCGGTCACCCACGCCGACGTTCCGCCCGGAAAAACCACCCGAACCGTCAATTAAGTGTTCTCTGAGGGTTTGCGCGTGGCCTGATGCGGATAATCAGCCGCCATGGCAGGACCCGGGCTTCTCGGCGGACGATACGAACTGCGGGACGTCCTGGGGTTCGGGGGGATGGCCGAGGTCCGTGACGGGTGGGACACCCGACTGAACCGGGCGGTGGCCATCAAGCTCCTACACCCCGGGTTGAGTTCGCAGGCCGACATTCGGGAACGCTTCACCATCGAAGCGCGCGCCGCCGCCGCGCTCAATCACCCGAACATCGTCGGGATCTACGACTTCGGGGAGCAGGACGGTACGCCGTTCATCGTGATGGAGCGCTTACCCGGTGACACGATCGGCGACCAGATCGCCCTGGGACCGCTGCCCGGGCCCCAGGTGAGTGGGGCTCTGCAAAGCGTGCTCGCCGCCCTGGCCGCCGCGCACGGCGCCGGGATGCTGCATCGCGACATCAAGCCGGGCAACATCCTGCTGGCCCCGCCGGGCAGCGTGAAGGTCGCCGACTTCGGGATCGTGAAGACGCCTGGGTCCGCCCACACCACCACCGGTCAGATCGTCGGCACCCTCGCATATCTGAGCCCCGACAGGATCGCCGGCAAGCCGGCGTCAGTCACCGACGACCTCTACGCCGCCGGCGTCGTCGGCTACGAGGCGCTGACGGGATGCAAGCCGTTCCTCCACGAGGAGATCGTCCCGCTGGCGCGCGCCATCCTCGAGGACGACCCAACCCCTCTGACAGTCCTGCGCCCCGACGTCGACCCGGGTCTGGCCGATGTGATCGGACGCGCCATGTCGCGCGATCCGCAGACGCGGTTCGGCAGCGCCGACGAGATGTGGGAAGCGTTGACGGGCCACGCCAAGCGGCGCCTCGATCTCGTCAGTCCCGTACCGGTCAGCGCCCCCGGCCGGCCGCCGACCGCCGTGCTGAACGCGCACCCGGCGTCGTATCCGGACACCGCCACCACCCCGCCCGGCGCGTCCCGGCACCGTCGCAGCCGGGCGCGACAAAAGGGAAAGGTGGCAGGCGCGGCGGCGCTGCTGGGGGCGATGGCGGTCGCCGTGGTGGCATTCGCCCTGGATCCGACGTCTCCGACGCACCCGACCACCGCCGAGCCCGTCAGCATCAGCACCACGGTGCCCGCGCCGGTCAGCGCGACGGCCGTGCCGCCGCCCGTCGTCGAACCTCCACCGACCGCCGCCCCGGTGGTCGAGCAGGCG
Source organism: Mycolicibacterium pyrenivorans (assembly GCF_025821625.1). Classification (GTDB taxonomy): domain Bacteria; phylum Actinomycetota; class Actinomycetes; order Mycobacteriales; family Mycobacteriaceae; genus Mycobacterium; species Mycobacterium pyrenivorans. The sequence goes on along the minus strand of NZ_JACKSH010000072.1, from coordinate 29,796 downwards.
ACCGCCGTCGAGCAGGCGGTCCCGCCACCGGCCCGGCAGGAGATCCGCGGCCCGGGCAAGGGCAATGGGAACGGCAAGGGCAACGGAAACGGCAAGGGGAACGGAAACGGAAAGAAGTGATCGCCGTGCCCGACCGCCCGAATTGACCAACCTTCTCGAATGGCGAATCACCTCGCAACGCAGGTGCCGGCCCGGTCGATTGACCGAGCCGGCATCCATGCGTCGCGAGGGTGGTTGAAGACCTCTCGGCGTGGTCGAAGTCGCCGTTAGAACCAGACTTTTCGACCACCGACCGGACGGCCGACCGCACCGAGAATCCACAGGATGATCCCGACCACCACGAGGATTCCGCCGATCGTGTACAGGATCGAGAGGCTGGTGAAGTAACCGATCAACAGGAGAATGATGCCGAGCACAATCATTTGGTCAATCCGATCCAATACGTAGGAACTGTCTAACTGCCGCAGGAAGGAATTACCAAATCCGTCAGATTCAAACTCTCCGAGATCCAGCCGAGATCCTCAGGCGGTCAGATCGAGATCTCCTGCGGTGGCGAAAGCGTCGTCGACCAGGACGACCGTCCGGTCGTCGCGGTCCAACATCGACGCCGCGATCGATGCCCGATAGCCGGATCCGCAGTGAACCCATACCTCCCCGGCCGGCACTTCGTGGATCCGGTCCGCGAGTTCGTGCAACGGGATGTTGACGGCTCCCGGGATGTGGCTGTCGCCGTATTCGCCCTCCTGGCGGACGTCGAGCACCGTGAAGTCCCCCTTGCCGATCACTTCGGCCAGGTCGCCGAAGTCGGCGACGCGATACGAGCGCAGTTCGGTGCCGTTGGTCATGGTCGAGACGTCGCCGACCGCCGATCCGGTGACGTTGTCGACGCCGATACGGACGAGTTCGCGGCGGGCATCGGCGATCTGTTCCTTGGTGTCGCCGATCAGGGTCAGCGGCGCACCCCACTGATAGAGCCACCCGAGGTAGTTGACGAACGAATCGGACAACTCGAAGGCGCGGGTGCCCTCGAGGTGTCCGGCCGCGAACGCGGTCCGCTTGCGCAGGTCGACGACCCACTCGCCGGCGTCGATGCGGCGCCGTAGCTCGGCGGGGTCGACGAGCTCGGGAGGTGACAGGTCCACGGGTGCGGGTCCGTGCTTGTTGATGACACCCATGTGGGCGTAATACGCAGGGAATGCCGACAGGCCCGCGATGAGCTCGTCGACGTAGTCCTGTTCTTCCTTCGTCAGCGCCGGATTGCTCTGCTTCTGTTCGGCGATCGTGGACGAGTCGCCGCTGGCGGGTGTGGCGGAACAGAAACTGCCGAACCCGTGCGTGGGATAGACCTCGGTGTCGTCGGGGAGTTCGGCGGCGAGGCGGCGAATCGACTTGAACTGGGCATGGGTCAGCTCGTCGGTGTGTTCGGGGCCCACGAGGTCGGTGCGCCCGGTGGTGCCGTGCAGCATCGAGCCCCCCGTGAACACGCCGCGGACGGAACCCTCCCGATCGCGCAGCACGTAGCTGACGTGGTGGTGAGTGTGGCCCGGTGTGTGCATCACCTGCAGTCGGATGGGTCCGGCGTCGATGACGTCGCCGTCTTTTACGGCGCGCCGCTCATAGTCCACGTCGTCGCCGGCGGGTACCACGTACTCGGCCCCGGTGACACGGGACAGTTCCAATCCGCCGGTGACGTAGTCGTTGTGGATGTGGGTTTCCAGGACGTGGGTGATCCGCACGCCACCGGCGAGGTCGAGGACTCGGTCGATGTCGCGTTGCGGGTCGATGACGACGGCGACGTCGTCCTCGCTGATGAGATAGCTGCGGTCTCCGAGGCCGGATGTCTCGATGATGGACACGTTCACGATGGGTGATTCCTTTCCATGGGGTGTGACTGATAGGGCTGTAGGCGTTAGCGCAGCAGGATCGTGTCGACGAGGACGTAGGCGGCCACGGCGAAGACCAGGTAGGCGAACCAGCGCTGCAGGCGGACGGTGTCGAGGCGCGTTCCGAGATGCCCTGCCACCAAAGACGTGACCACCGCCGTGCCGGCGAAGGCGGCGGTGATCGACCAGTCGATGCCGGCGTCGCCGATGTGGGAGACAAAACCCGCCACCGAGTTGGCGACGATGATCACCAACGACGTGCCGATGGCGATGGGCATCTCGACGCCGAGCATCAGCACAAGGGCCGGGATGATCAAGAAGCCGCCGCCCACCCCGAACAGGCCGGTCAGAATGCCGACGAGCAACCCCGCAGGGATGGACCGAGGCGCGCACCGACGCCAGTTGATCCCGTCGTCGCCGACGGTGCAGGCGGTCCCGGTGCCGTCCTCGTCGCGCAGCATCTGCACTCCGGCGAGGACCATGACCGCGGCGAAGCCGATCAGGATCGCAGTTTGGGGCAGGAGCTTGCTGATAGCAGTACCGACGAACGTCGCGGGGATGCCTGTCAGAGCGAAGATCCCGGCCAGACGCCACTGCACGTGCCCGACCCGGACCTTCGGCAGTGCGCCGACCGCGGATGCCGCGGCGATCACGATCAACGAGATCGGGATGGCTTGCCTGACATCCAGCTGAATGACGTAGACCAGCGCCGGAACGGCCAGGATCGAGCCGCCGCCACCGAGTAACCCCAGCAGCGCGCCGATGACCGCGCCCGCCAACAGGCTGGTGATGATCGTCATGCACTGGATTCCCAACACCCCGTAGGGCCGTGGCGACTTGGTATGTGTAGACCGTGTTGACATACCGGGAGGGGTATAAACCACCTTGGGGCAGATTATCGCGAGGGCTTTGCTTTGTCGAGCAATCGTCCCGTCCCACGCCGCGATGTGACACGGGAGATCGGAACCGATCGCAGTGCCGGAACCGGGGCGAAACCGCGGTTACTCTTCAGGCTGTTTCAGCAGCGGCGAGGTGATCGACTGGATCGACGACGGCGTGGTCTCGATGAAGTCTTCGATCAGGTCGGCCACTTCGCCGGGCCGCTCGACGTGGGGGAAGTGGCCGACGCCGGTGAGCACCTCGAGCCGGCATCCCGGCCGTGCCTCGTGGACGGCGTATCCGTGCTCCATCGGGATGATTCGGTCCTGATCGCCCCAGATGACCATGGTGGGCAGGTCGGAGGTCAGGTGCAGCCGGTTCAGCGCGCTCACCGATTGCCCGCGGTAGTCGACCACCGACCGCAGCGTCTTCAGGAACGCCTGGCGTGTCTGAGAGTCCGCCAGCGACGAGTAGGCGCTCCACATCTCGGCGCCCCGCGGTGACTGGATCCCGCCCGCCGCGAACCACGAACGCAACTTGTTGCCCGCGGTCACCACCGGCGGCGGCGCGATGACCGGCAGGAGCAGCTCGGCGCCCGGCGAGGACAGCAGGCGCAGCGTCCAGCCGACGTCGGGCCCGAGGCCGCCGCTGCTGATCAGCACCAACCGCTGGCAGAAATCGGGATGCTGGTAGGCGAACTGCATCGCCACACCGCCGCCGAGCGACTGCCCGACGACGGTCGCCCGCGAGATGCCCAGTTCCTCGAGCAGATCCCGCAGCAACACCGCGAACGCGCCGAGTGAGTAGTCACTCCTGGGCTTGGCGGACTGGCCGTGTCCGAGCAGGTCGGGTGCGATCACGCGGTACTTCTTCGACAGCTGCGGGATGACCGCCCGCCACGTCTCCGAACTCCCGGCCATTCCGTGGATGAGCAGCAGGGTTTCGTCGCCGCTGCCGACGTCTTGGTAGGCGACGCGATCGCCGTGTAGCTCCAAGAACTTCATTTCGCTCATGTGCGGCGTCTCCTTTGGACCTCACCCCAATGGTTACCCACGGCGACGGTCATGCGGGGCGACAGTCGGCAGGCTCACGTCGCCGGCTTCAGTCTCTGTGCGTCACACGACCACATGCAACTTTCCGCACTCAAGGCCCACGTTCGACGCGGGATAGGGGCAAGGTGTCGGCATGGCGATCGGTGAGCAGAACCATCAGCGCACGTTCTTCGGTCATCCGATCGGACTGACCAACCTCTTCGGTGTCGAGTTGTGGGAGCGGTTCTCGTTCTACGGGATGCTCACGATCCTCGGCTACTACCTGTACTACTCGGTGACCGACGGTGGGCTCGGGCTGCCGCAGAGCACCGCGACGGGCATTGTCGGGGCCTACGGCGGACTGGTGTACCTATCGACGGTGCTCGGCGGCTGGATCGCCGACCGCCTGCTCGGTATGGAACGCACGGTGTTCTACGGCGGCGTGGTGGTGATGATCGGCCACATCGGGCTGGCGGTGCTGCCGGGACTGGTCGGCGTCGGTGTGGGCCTGGTCTGCGTGGCGTTGGGTTCGGGTGCGCTGAAGGCCAACGCCTCGTCGCTGCTCGGCACCCTCTACGACAAGGGCGACCCGCGTGCCGACGGCGGGTTCACGCTCTTCTACCTCGGCATCAACCTCGGCGCATTCGTCGGCCCGCTGATCACCGGCCTGTTGCAGACGCACATCGGCTTCCACTACGGGTTCGGTGCCGCCGCCGTCGGTATGGCCCTGGGCCTCGTGCAGTACGTGGTGTTCCGGCGCAACCTGGGTGAGCACGGCCGTCATGTGCCGAACCCGTTGCCGCGCAGTGCTATCGGCAAGACCGTCGGCGTATTCGTGGCCGTGCTCGTCGTTGTCGCGGTGGCGATCGCGCTGGAGCTGGTGACCCTGGCCAACCTGTCCCAGGTCACCACCGGGGTCATCGTCGTCGCGTCGATCGGCTATTTCGCCATCATGCTGACCAGCGCCAAGGTGACCGTCCCGGAACGGGTGCGGGTGCGGGCATTCATCCCGCTGTTCGTCGCCAACGCCATCTTCTGGTCACTTTTCCAGCAGATCTTCACCGTGCTGGCGGTGTACTCCGACGAACGGATGAACTGGTCCATCTTCGGCTGGATCGCGCCGGCAAGCTGGATCGGCTCGATCGAACCGGTGTGGATCATCGTGCTCTCGCCGCTGTTCGCGCTGATGTGGACGCGGCTGGGCAACTGGGCACCCACCACGCCGCGCAAATTCGCCTACGGCGTCATCGGGATGGGCCTCGCCTTCCTGTGCTTTGTGCCGCTGGCCGGCATCAGCGCGGTGCCGGCACTGCTCGTGATGATGATCATGGCGGTGTTCGCGATCTCTGAGCTGCTGCTCTCACCGATCGGCCTGTCAGTGACCACCAAGCTGGCACCGGAGGCGTTCCGCGCGCAGATGATGGCGCTGTACTTCTTCTCGGTCGGCCTCGGAACGGCTATGTCGGGTGTGCTCGCCGGGTACTACGACCCGTCCCGCGAGGTCGCTTATTTCGGCATCCTCGGCGGGGTCGCGGTGGCCGCGGGTGTGCTCGTGTTCGCCATTGCGCCGTGGATCAGCCGCCAGATGGAGGGCGTTCACTGACGGCCGCCTTCCGTAGTGAACACTTTCTCTGAAATGTCTAGCCTATGGCCGTCGAGGGTGCGACTGTGGTGGCTGACAGGAAGGGCCCTCAATGGCTGTCGAGCAACACGTCACCTACTGCCGGATCTGCGAAGCGCTGTGCGGGATGATCGCCACCGTCGAGGACGGTCGCCTGCAATCGCTGCGCCCCGATCCCGACAACCCGCTGTCACGGGGTAGGGCATGCCCCAAGGGCATCGCGTTCACCGACATCCAGAACGACGCCGACCGCGTGCTTGCCCCGATGCGTCGTCGCGCGGACGGCACCTTCGCGGAGGTCAGCTGGGACACCGCGCTCGACGACATCGCAGCCCGGCTCACCGGCATCGTCGCCGAACACGGTGGCAGCGCCGTCGGCCAGTACTTCGGCAACCCCATCGCATTCGGATACGCCACCGGCCTGTGGTCGGGGATCTTCCTCACCCGCCTCGGCGGGCATCACCAGTACTCGTCGGGTTCCCAGGACATCAACTCACGCTTCGTCGCGAGCAAGCTGCTGTACGGGGCGGCAAGCCAGATCCCGTTTCCCGACCTGCCGCGCACCGACTTCCTGTTCATGCTGGGCGCCAATCCGTTGGTGTCGCACGGCAGCGCGGTGCGCACACCACGAATCAGGGACGACCTGTCCGCCATCACGGCCCGCGGCGGACGGGTCGTGGTGGTCGACCCGCGACGCACCGAGACCGCCCGCGCGTATGAACATCTGCCGGTGCGCCCGGACTCCGATGCCTGGCTGCTGTTGTCGATGCTGCAGGTGATCTTCTCCGAGGACCTCGCCGACACGGCGGCGCTGACGGAGCAGACGACGGGATGGCAGACACTGCGGCACATCGCGGCCGGCTTCCCGCCGGAGGACACCCAGACCCGCACCGGGGTCGACGCCGAGGTTCTCCGCGGGCTCGCGCGTGACTTCGCCGGCGCGCCCCGCGCCGTGGCCTACGGACGCACCGGGGCATGCCTGGGCAGGCACGGCACGCTGGTGTCGTTCCTGCTGGACGCGCTGAGCATCGTCACCGGCAACCTCGACCGCATCGGCGGAATGTTGTTCTCCCAGGCGGTGATTCCGTTGGAGGACATGGGGGAGAAGGCCGGCAGGCTGACCTATGACAGCGCCCGCTCACGGGTCGGCGACCTGCCCGAGGTGATCAGCACCTATCCCGCCGCCCTGATGGCCGAGGAGATCATCACCCCCGGCGAAGGCCAGATGCGCGCCATGTTCGTCACCGCGGGCAACCCGGTGCTCACCGTGCCCAACGGGCCGATGCTGGAGAAGGCGCTCGGCGAGTTGGACCTGCTGGTCTCGCTGGATCTGTATGTGAACGAAACCAACCGGCGCCAACGTCAACGAGTTGACGTCCAACGACGCCGCGGACCTGGAGCGCCTGGCCGGCATGTCCGTGCTCAACGGCATCGCGGTGCGGATCGAGCGGATCGACGACAGCGCCGATCTGTCCGGCGCTGCCACGTTCTGATCAGTCGCTGAGGGAAACCCTTGTGGCGGTAGATAACTCACCGTTCTCACGCGGCTGTTCGAAGATGACGTCCGCTCTGCGACCCTTCGCGTCCAAGGTGGCGATGGTGTTGCCGAACAGCGGGCCACTGAGGTTCCGCCACGACATCGGCAGCACCGGAGCACCGTGACGGCGGGCCCAGCGCCGGGCCATGCGCGCCGCGCGCGGTGACCACCCGAGCCTGAACACGGGTTTGACGAACGCCGGCACGTAGTTGTGAACGGGGGAACACACCAGCTGGTGCACCCGGGCGGTGGGCGCTCCGTCGAAGTCGGCACGCGCTGCGTAACTGTGGTGGACGTCCCCGGACAGCACCGAGACGGTTGCCGGTCCCCGCGGTGACTGCGACGCCGCGTGTCTGATCAGTTCGCTCAGCCGCAGGAACGATTTCACGAACGCCGGCCAGTGCTCGAGATCCGCTGTCTGACGAACTTTCTCGGCCAGTTGACCGTGCATGCCGTCGCGGTCGGCCGCGATCTCGTTGACGGTCTGGATGTCACCCAGGACGGGAGGGAGCAGCCACGGCAGCGAGGATCCGATGAGCAGGTGGTCCAGTGTTTCCAGTCCGTCGTTGACCTGGTTCTCGAGCCAGGAGAACTCGCGGTCTCCCAACATCTTTCGTTCCGCGCTTTCGAGGATCCGGGCATTGCGTGAGTCGACCATGATGAGGCGGCTGCGCCCCAGGTCCCAGCGGAAACTGAAGCGCAGACCCTTGTCGCCGTCGACCTCGGTATCGGCGCGGTCAGCCAGCTCGACCAGGTGCGGCCAGCAATCGCCGTCGGCGGCGAGCACCTTCTGGTAGTCCTCGTCGTCGGCCAGCTCGCTCGGACTCAGGTTGCCGAGGTGCTGATACACCCAGTACGACCCGAGCCCGGCCCGGATCCGGTCGCGCCACCACGGTTTCGCGTTGACCTCGGCACGCCACGGCGCCGAGGTGTTCCAGTCGTCGCGGATGTCGTGATCGTCGAAGATCATCGCGGTCGGCAGCGTCGACAGAATCCATCGGATCTCCGGATCGCCCCACGTGTGCCGGTAGAGGCCCTCGTACTCGGAGAAGGTGACCACCTCGTCGGGCGGGCGGCGGCCGCTCGACCGGCGTCCTGCGAGGTGACGACGCGCCTCGGGGGTCAGTTCGTCGGCATAGACCTGGTCACCGAGCAGCAGCAGGGCGTCCGGCCATTCGTCGACGGGCAGCTCTGTCAGCCGCGCGGCATAGCAGTCCAGGGCGTCAAGGCCGAGCTTGTCATCGATCTTGGCGTCACCGGTCTTCGGGTAGCGGCAGGATCCGAAGATCACCCGCAGCCGATCGGCGGTGGCGGGGCCGCGGGCCCGGATCACACTGGGTGGGAACTGCGAGTCGGGCTCGGGCCAGACCTTCGTGCCGTCGAGGTGGACCTGGTACTCGGTCGTCGAGTCCGGCGTCAGTCCCTGCACCGGTACCAGCGCGTAGTGGTAGCCCTCCACCTCGAAGGTCCTGGCGGAGCACCCGAGTACCTCAACCTCGGCCGGCGACTCGGTCTGCACCCACACCATGGCGGTCGTCTCGCCCACGTGGCGCAGGATGGGGCCGAGTACAAGAGACACCGGCTCAGCCTAATGGGCCGGCCCGCGGTGCGGTTGAGCAACAGGAGCCGGAGGTGATATCCGCGGTCCTCACGGGAGTCGCGCCATCGCAGCGAACGACCGCCTCACCCAAGGGGGCGAGGCAGCCGTCCTCACTGTGCTCAGAGGCGCACGAAAACGCCCGTCTCCTCGTTCCACACACCCCAGACCTCGAGGTCGGGGTTCCAGACCACCGTGAGGCCCTCGGCCCAGTCCGGCAGCTCCGGCTGCAGCGGGGCGTCCTCCGGCGGAACCACCGGCGTGATCACCCACGACGGCGTCTCCGGGAGCGCGATGCTGTCCTGGGGCATCGGACCACCGTGTCCGGGGGGCGGGAGATAGCCGAGTCCGGGAGGCAGCGGGTTGCCGGGGTCTCCGGCATTGACGCCGGGGCCCGTGACCGTGGTCGGACGCGGGGCAGGGGCGCCGTTGCCGTTGTCGCCGGCGTTGTCCGAGTTACCGGGATTGTCGGGCCGCGGCGGCGAGGCCGGATCGGCCTGCGCCAGCCCCATCCCGAGGCCGAGCCCACCCAATCCGAGCAGGCTTGCGGTTGCGGCACCGGCCGCGAACTTCTTCACATCCATTCATGAACCTCCTTGTTCTCTCTGCTGGCTGCGCCCCTGACGGGCAATGCGCCAGCTGATCGTGCGGTACGCCTCCGACGTTGCCGTCACGGTGTGGCGCTCAACCGTCGGACCCCCGACCCGGAAGGGGGATGGCCACCGGCTCCGAGCCCTAAACATCGCCACGGCAATTCAATTCGATTTCATGCCGACACCGTCCGCCCACCGTCGCTGTGCCTGGTCACCGTCACATGTGAGTTTCCTGTCAATGCCGATCTCCTTGTAACGAAGACACGGCAGCAACCGAACGCCCAGGCTCCTGCGCCGCCAGGGCTGCCCGCCGTGTCACCGCATTGACCGAATGGCCGGGCAATAGGGCGCAGAAGCTTCGAAAGTTTGCTACGGAGTGGTAAATTGCCTGGCTACGGCACTTTCGTGACACGCCGCGATCCGAATGGGTCAACACTGGGGGGTCATGTGGTCAGGTGCGATCGACAACGTACGTCGATCGATCCGCGGCGGGGGCTCTACGCCGGCGTCGCCCTGATCGGAATCGGATTGAGCCTGGCGGTCGGCCAGGGCGTCGCGGCCGCAACGCCGACGGACACATCCACGTCATCCCAGTCGGCCGGCACCTCCGCCGGCGAGGCCACGGACGCCAGCCCCAGGGGTACCTCGGACGACCAGTCGACCGAAGCCGACCCCGGGGCGAGCGCCGACGCGCAGGAGGCCCGGGATCCCGCGGCCGACGAGTCCGAAGCGACCGACGAGGTGGACCTGGCCGTTGAGGCCGAGGAGGCCGCCGAGAACGACGCGGACACCTCCGGTGCGACGGGGCACGACGGCGCACAGTCCGGTCCCGACGACGACGGGTCGATCCGTGAGCCGAGGAAGTCGCCGGAGCCGACCATCGACGATGCGTCGGCCGCCGAGACGTCGCGCGCCGAGACCCGACAGGTGTCGTCCGCGGACGCCGCCGGGCCCACTACCGCCGAACCCGTCGGGGCCGACGGCCCTGCTGCCGAGTCCGGGGACGGCCCGTCGGCCACGCCGGCACCAGTCGTCGCCACGATGCGCCTGGCACCTCCTGAGGCCGCCACGGGCGCACCGACGCTGCGGGATCTCGTCAGCGTTCGTCCCGTCACGACCAACAGCATCGTCGCCGACCTGCTCACCTGGGTCGGGTTGGGTCCGCTCGCCACCGGGCTGCCTGTCCCCGAGACGCCGGTGTCCGCTCTCATGCAGTCGCTCTGGCTCGCCGTGCGCCAGGTCCAGTACACCCTCAACAACCAGCGCCCCACCGCCGCGGCGACGATCTCCGGGCCCGGGCCCGACGGTGTGGTCACCGGCAGCCTCAACGCCGTCGACTACGACGATGTCTCGCTGGTCTACCGCGTCATCGACGGACCGCAGCGCGGAAGCGTGACCCTCGATGCGCTCGGCGGGTTCACCTACACCCCGAATCCCGCTGCGCCCCTTCGCGGTGATCGATTCACCGTCACCGTGGACGACACCGTCGGCAACCCGTTCCGCATCCACGGCCTGCTGGGTCTTCTCGGCTTCACGGGCCCCACCAGGGTGACCATCGTCGTTGCCGCGCCGCCGCCCGGCGCGCGACCCGACCCGGTGATGATCGGCCTCACGGAACTGTTGTCGCGTGACGGCGTGGAGGTCACCGCCGACGCCGGGGGCGCCGTCAGCGTCATCGAGGGCCGATTCACCGACCGCGCGGTGAGCAGTGCCGCCGACGCCGCGGCGGTGCTGAACAGTGTCGCACCGGCTTTGGGTGTCGCCGTCGGCTTCGCCGAGGCCTCCGCCATCACCGCGACACAGGCCGGGGTCGGCCGTTCCGTCGAGAACTTCTACCGTCTCAACGAATCCGTCGGTGGGGTCCGAGTGCTGGGAAGCGACGTGATCCTCGTGGCCGACGTCGACGGCGCGGTGACCGGTCTGGTCAACAACTACCGTGGATTGACTGCGGGATTCGACGTGATCCCGGACCCCGCGGTGGACGAGCACTACGAGGTCAGCCTGATCGCGGGCACCGCCTATCTCGGTGCCGGCGCCGACCGCCAGGCAATCGAATCCTTGCTCGCGCAAAGCACTTTCACCACACAACTTGTCGTGTACGCCCTCGAGGACGAAGCGGAGCCCAGCCTTGCGTGGCGGGTGGTGATGCAGCTTCCCGACGCCGGCGACATGTCGCGGTCCGGGGCGACCTACGTCATCGAGGCCGACGGCGCGGACGCCGGTGACATCATCGTCACCCTCTCGAACCTGCAGGGCTACACGACGGTCGGTCTGGCCAGCGACTGGCTCGGCCGGCAACGTGTCATCACGTTCGACACCACCAGCGTGTTCTGGTCGAAGCGGTACACGCTGGTCGACGTGGGCCGGAACATCAAGACCTACAAGACGGCCTACAGGTGGTTCGGACGGGGCAGTCCGATCCTGCCCGGCACCGTGGTCAAGCGCGGGTGGTTCGGCTGGGACAGGGCCGCCGTCTCCGCACACGCCAACACCGCCGTCGTCTACGACTTCTTCGAGGACGTGCTGGGCCGCACGTCGTTCGATGGCAACGGCGCGCTCATCGAGGTCAGCATCCGGTACAACCCGGGGTACACCAATGCCGGCTACGCCAACGCCTTCTGGGATTCCAGCCGCCAGCAGTTCGCGTACGGCGACAGCGGGTATCTCCAGGCGGCGCTCGACATCGTCGGTCACGAATTCACCCATGCGGTGGTGAGTTACGTCGTAGGCGACGGGGGATCGGTGCTCGACTACGGCGAGTCCGGCGCGCTCAACGAGGCCTACGCCGACATTCTCGGCGTCCTCGTCGAAGGGAAGTCGGGGGCGGACCGGTGGCTGGTTGGTGAGGACTCCGACTACGGCATCGTGCGCAATCTCGCCGATCCGACATCGATCGTCACAGGCTTCGGACCGTATCGGGCCCATTACGCGGCGCGCTACCTCGGCACCGGTGACGACGCCGGTGAACACATCAACAGCACCATCTTCAGCCACGCGGTCTACCGCATGATGACGGCCGCAGCCACCAGCGGTGTCTCCGACCTGACCTGGGCCAGGGTGTTCTACCACTCCCTGTTTCGGCTGAGCCCTGGCGCGGAGTTCACCGACGGACGCACCGCCGTCCTCGGTGCCGCCGCCGCCCTCGGGCTCACCGCCGCTGAACTGGGCGCGATCCGAGACGGGTTCGACTCGGTCGGAATCCTCGGCGCCACAGCCTCATCCGCCGTCGCCGCCTGACTGATCGACCAGCACCGCGCCTTCCGGCCGGTCACCGATCGTCTGCAGCGCGAAGTTCGTCGACGCCGCGGTCAACCGGATGATCTCGGCCACCTCACCGGGAGCGTCGCACTGGACGTAGTGGTCGGCGCCCGGCACGACCCAGTAACGGTTGCGGCCCGGCTTGTCCTTGACATAGGTCTGCCACACGTGATTGGCGACCCGCAGCGGTGCGACGCTGTCATGGAGACCCCAGATCAGGGTGGTGTCGACGTCGATCCGGGAGAGCCGCTCCAGCCAGCCGGTTTCGTCTCTGGCCCGCTCGTGCAGATACTTGACGGTGTCGGGCAGCACGCCGATCCCGTCGTTGTGCGCAAAACACTCTGCGAGCGCAGCGATCTCGGGGTCGGACGGGGTCCGTCGCGGCATGAACGTCGTCATGCCGAGGCCCGCCGCGAGCATCTCCGCCGTGGTGGCCGCCGCGGTGGCGCGACCGGTGGCCTCGTCGAGCAACGCCACCTGGAACGCGGTCAGGTTCGCCAGCGGCAGGAAGATGTTCGCGTTCGTCATGAAGACATCGGCGGGGAGGTTGCGCTGGTCCTGATCGGCGAGCATCGCCAGGGCGATCATGCCGACACTGCTGCCGCGATCGTGGGTGATCATCCGGTAGTCGCCGAGCTGCCAGATCTCGGTGATGGCGTGCACCAGCAGGCGTGCGTCGTCGTAGAGCGAGTACACGTAGGGGTGCGGCGGCTTACCGGACAGCCCGTATCCCGGGAAGTCGAGGGTGAAGATGTCGAACTGCGCATCCAGCTCGCGGGTCAGTGCGTGATAGTCGATGCTGGCGGTCGGGAAGCCGTGCACGCAGACCAGTGCCGGCGCGCCGGGGGTGCCGCAGCGGCGACTGAACACCTCGACCGCCGCCCCGCCGTTGGCCGGTGCCGTCGAGGCCCACTCGAAGTACGTTGCGCCTTGGCGCCACTCATCGACGATGTCCATTCGTGAAAGCTAGCGTGTCGATTGTCGGCGTCGACGTGATCGCCGACTTTGACAGGGCTGATCAGTCCGCTGCCTGAAGGTAGGCGACGAGCGCGTTGGTCAGGCCCCGGCGGGCGACGTCGAGATCGGCATAGGAGCCGAGCTGGCGCTCCGACACGAGACCGCGCATGGCGCCGGGGATCAGGGTGGCGACCTCCCGCACGCGGTCGGGGTCGACGTCGAGACCCGCGAACGCGTTTCGGCACGTTTCCAGCCACGACTGACCCCACGAATACAGTTCGGCCGCGGTCTGCGGATACAACCGCTCCAGCTCGCCGTGGTCGCGCGGCAGCGCGGCGCGCAGGTTCTCGATGGCGCGCGAATCCGGTTCTGCCAGGCCGTGATACAGCGTATCGACGATCCCCGCGACCCGGTCCCGGAGAGGTGCGCCCTCGTCGACGGTGGAGAAGAGTTCGGCGCGGCGCTCCGCCGTGCGGTGCAACACCGCGGCCCAGAAGCCGTCGGCGTCCCCGAACTGGTACTGCACCGCGCCCCAGGTGGCGCCGATGTCCTTGGCGATCCGGTTGGCCGACACCGACCCCGGGTCGCCCGAGGCCAGTGACCGCAGCGCGGCCTTCAACATGTTCTCGCGGGTCGCCTGACCGCGGCGGTTGGTGCGGCGCGCCGGCGTCGGGCCCTGCGTCGACTCGGCCGCCTCGGTCATGAAGAGAGGATAGCGAAAGTTTCGTAGAACCCACTATGTTTCTTTCATTGACTGTTCTACCATTCAGCTGGACCGAAGCCGGACGCGAAGGGATCCTCGATGGCCAAGCCACCCCTGTCGATGAAACCGACTGGCTGGTTTCAGGTCGCGTGGTCCGACGAGATCGCCGTCGGTGACGTCCACACGATGAAGTACTTCGATCAGGAGATGATCGCCTGGCGCGCCGAGTCCGGTCAGGTCACGGTGATGAACGCCTACTGCGAACACCTCGGTGCCCACCTCGGCTACGGCGGCACGGTGAAAGGCGAGGTGCTGCAGTGCCCGTTCCACGGCTGGCAGTGGAACCAGCAGGGACGCAACGTGTGCATTCCCTACGAGGACCGACCCAACCGCGGCCGCCGCATCAAGACCTACCCGGTGGTCGAACGCAACGAGTCGGTGTACATCTGGCACGACATCGAGAACCGGGATCCGTTCTTCGACGCCCCCGACATCTTCGACGCCTTCGGCGATGACAGCAGTGCCGCGGACTACTACCCGCAGCAGCGGCTGTTCCGGCAGGGTCTGGAAATGCACCCGCAGTACGTGCTGGAGAACGGCGTGGACTTCGCGCACTTCAAGTACGTGCACAACACCCCGATCGTTCCGGTGTTCACCCGTCACGACTTCGACGACCCGGTGTCCTATGTCGACTTCACCATCACGTTCGAAGGTGACGACGGACAGAAGATCGAGGACGTCAACAGCGGGGTCGAAGCCATCAACGGCGGACTCGGCATCGCGGTGACCAAGAGCTGGGGGATGATCGACAACCGCACCATCTCGGCCATCACCCCGGTCGACGAGTCCACCTCCGACGTGCGGTTCATGGTCTACATCGGCCGCACCCCCGGGAAGGACCCCGTGCGGGCCGAGGCGAAGGCCACCGAGTTCGGTGCGGAGGTCATCCGGCAGTTCAGTCAGGACATCCACATCTGGGCGCACCAGCGCTACTCCGACCCGCCTGCGCTTGCCAGTTCGGAGCTGGAAGGGTTCACCGCGATCCGCAAGTGGGCGATGAAGTTCTATCCCGACGGCAAGGGCGGAAGCGCCGCCGAACTGGCCGCCGCCAACACCCGACAACCCAGCCAGTGACCGCTGCAGAAAGGCATTCCATGAGCGAGCCCATCCGCGTCTTCCAGGTCGCCACCGGAAACGTCGGCTCCGAGATGATCAAACGGATCGCCACCCAACCCGACCTCGAACTCGTCGGCGTGCACTGCTATTCGCCGGACAAGATCGGCAGGGACACCGGCGAACTCGTCGGGCTGGCACCCAACGGGGTGACGGCCACCGGCACGATCGAGGAGATCATCGCCGCGAAACCGGATGTGCTCACCTTCCACGGTGTCTTCCCGGATGAGGACCTCTATGTCCGGATTCTCGAGGCCGGCATCGACATCGTCACCACCGCAGACTGGATCACCGGGTGGCACCGCGACCGCAACCACCCGCACTCCTCGGGCAAGCCGGTCACCCAGCTGCTCCAAGAGGCCTGTGAGAAGGGCGGTTCGACGTTCTACGGCACCGGGATGAACCCCGGCGTGAACCAGATCCTCGGCGTCGTGTGCTCGGCGGACGTCGCCGACATCGAGAACGTCACCACGATCGAATCGGTCGACGTGTCCTGCCACCACTCCAGGGACACCTGGATCGAGGTGGGTTACGGTCAGCCCGTTGACGATCCGGAGATCCCGGGCAAGCTGGAGAAGTACACCCGGGTGTTCGCCGACAGCGTGCTGATGATGGCCGACTGCTTCGACCTGACGCTCGACGAGGTCAAGTTCAGCTACGAACTCGGTGCGTGCACGAAAGACGTCGACCTGGGCTGGTATCAGCTGCCGAAGGGCTCGCTGGGCGGCAACTACATCAAGTACCAGGGCATGGTCGACGGCGTGGCGCGCGTCGAGACACACCTCGAGTGGCAGATGACTCCCCACACCGATCCGAGCTGGGACATCAAGGGCTGCTACATCACTGCGATCAAGGGTGATCCGAACATCTACAACAAGCACATGATCTTCCCCAAGCCCGGCGTCGACCTGTCCGATCCCGCCAGCTTCGCGTCCATCGGCATGACCGTCACCGGGATGCCTGCGCTCAACTCGATCGAGTCCGTCGTCCGGGCAGCTCCTGGCCTGATTACCAGCGCCGACCTGCCGCTGCGCGGTTTCGCCGGACGGTTCGCGCTGTAGCGACTAGTGGACGGCCAGGACGAGGCGTTCGAGGCGGCGCACCAACAGGCTGGGCAACCATCGGCCGGTTTCCACCACCTCGATCCTCGTCGTCTGCGACAGGAGATGTTCGAGCACGATCCTGGCTTCCATGCGGGCGAGGGCGGCACCGACGCAGAAATGGGCGCCCCTGCCGAAGGCAATGTGCCCCTTGCCGTTCGCACGATCGAGCCGTAACTCGTCGGGCGACTCGAAATGCGCGGGGTCCCGGTTGGCCGCTCCCCACAGAAGGATCAACCGCGACCCGCCGGGCAGGTCGTGACCGGCCAGGGTGCAGTCACGCAACACGTGCCGGTAGTGACCGCGAAACGGCGGTTCAAACCGCAGTACCTCCTCCAGGAACACCGGTATCAGGCCGGGGTTTTCGCGCAATTGCCGCTGTACCTGCGGTCTCGTCGCCAGGATGCTGGTTGCGGAGCCGATCAGCGACGCGGTCGACTCCCCGCCGGCGCCGAACAAGGTGATCATCATCATCTGCGCGGTCATGACGTCGAGTTCGCCTGTGGCACAGGCGGTAGCGAGGTCGCCGAGGAGGGTGTCCCGCGGATTGCCGTCCTCCTGCGCGAACTTCGTCGCGACGTATGCGGCCAGTTCCATCGCCGCGGTACCAGCGGCAGCCAGTTGTTCCTGACCTACCAGCCCCTCCAGCAGTTGAGTGCTTGCATAACCCCAGGCGGCGAGTCGGTCGGCATCTTCGTCAGGGACACCGATCAGCCGGCACACCACCATCATCGGAAGGCGGTTGGCCACCGCGCTCATCCACTCGACGCGGTTGTCCTGTACTTCGTCCCGCCACAGAGAAGCGGTGGCCGCGGCGACGAACGATTCCAGCGCGCGGATGCGCTTGGCGGCCAACTGGGGAACGAGTTTCTTGCGATGTACCGCATGGGCCGGGTCATCAGCGATGGCCAGTACCTGAGTCGGACCGCCGAGCTCGTCCATCGGGAAAAGGCCGACGGTGCCATCGGGGTGGTAGGTCATGGTGCCGGTCAGATTCGACGAGAAGTCCTCCGGGCGCGCCACCGCGTCGTTGACGGCATCCCAACTACACACCGCGAAGAATCCGGAGTCGCCGACGGGGTGCACCGGGCCGTGGTCGAGCATTCGGCGGTAGAGCGGATACGGATTCTGAAGGGACTCGTCGGCGAACAACGCCATACCGAGTCGGCTGTCCTGGACTCTCACCCTTACAGGCTGAGACCGGCGGAGGCCCCCCGTCAACGCGATGGCGAAAGTCGGAAACCGCAGGTCGACCCGGTCCGATGGGCCGGTCTCAGCACCGCGGGCGGATCTGCGGCAACGCTGAGAAAGATTGGTGAAAGTGTCTCAGGTTGAGATACTTGGGCCGCGACTTCTCGAAGGGGCGACGACGATGGCACGCGATGACTGGCTTGTCGGTGACCGGCGTGACGCGGCCGCTGAGCGGATCTACGCTGCGGCCACCGAACTGATGGCGCGCGACGGGATCGACGCCTTCGACATCGTGGCGCTGCAGGCTCGGGTGCACTGCTCGCGGGCCACGATCTACCGCCACGTCGGAGGCAAGACTCAGATCCGCGACGCGGTGCTGGCACGGGAGGCGGAGCGCATCGTCGAGTCGGTGCGCACCGCGGTGCAGGGGCTGAGCGGTCCCGAGCGAACCGTGACCGCGGTGGAGGTGGCGCTCGATCAGATCCGGGCAGACCCGCTCGGGCAAGCGCTGCTGCGGCCGATGCACGGTGCATCCGGCATGCAGTGGATCGGCCGATCGGCCATGCCGCTCGCATTGGCGTCCGAACTCGCCGGCCTCACCGATGACCCCGTGGCCGCGCAGTGGATCGTCCGTGTCGTGCTGTCGCTCCTGTTCTGGCCTGTCGACGACCGCGGCACCGAGCGGGAGATGATCAGGCGTTTCCTCGCTCCATGCTGGTGAAATCGCCGTCGTCACGACCGCGAACGGACCTGCCGCCGCGCGGGTTCGCCCAAGGTTTCAGGCTCTAGCCGACCGCGTCACTCGTCAGTCGCGTCCGTCGCACCCTCATCGTCGGACTCGGAGTCCTGCGGGGCCGTGCTGGCCGACTCCTCTGCCTCCTGCTCCTCAGCCTCCGACTCCTCCGACTCCTCCGACTCCTCGGCGTCCGACTCCTCGGCCTCGGCCTGCTCCTCCTGCAGGTCCTCCTGCTCGTCGGCGCCCTCGGCGCCCTCGCTGTCGTCGCCGGCCGGCGGCACGTCGGAGTCACCGGCCTCGTCGGGAACATCCGCCGCGACTGCCTCGGTGCCGGAGTCCTTTTCGGCCACCGACTCGTCGTCAGTCACGGCCGCCGCGTCGTCGACGAGTGCGTCCGAAGCTTCTGGCCCGTTCGGAAACGGGACGACAAGGGGCCGACCCGGCTGAGGGGGCAGTGGGCGCCTCCACTCGGGCGGGCTGTCCACGGGTCCGCGGTCGGGCAGAGTGACGATCGGCGGCAGACCGGGTATCGCGAGATAGAGGTTGTCCACGACGATGTAGAGGCCGGCCAGGAAGGCGTCGTAGGTCATCTCGCCGAGATTCTTGAGCACTCCTTCACCGCGAAGCATGTCGGTGCCGTTGAAGACCGCGCTCGCGACGAGGGTTTCGCCGAAGTTGACGGCGATGTACATCTGCTTGCCGAGGTAGCCGAGTTCGTTGGCGAACGTGTGGAAGTCGGTGCGCGCCGCGTTGCGGAACTCGATGAACTGGTCGTCTATCTGGTCCGGGGTCGAGGTCGACTCCTCGGCGACCGACGCCGCATTCGGCGCGGCGTCACCGCGTCGTGAATTCCTGTCCGGTGCGATTGTCAACGGCCATGGGTAGAGCATGCGCGACGATGCGGTCAGATTAACCGGAGTGAACGACTCGGCATCGCTGACTGCCATTGCAGGCCGCTCCATCGGCGTAGCCATGATCGTGGCCCCGGTGACCGCTGCGACTGCCACCGCAGCGCCCGACCGCATGACAAAACCCATGATATTCCCCCAATTCTGATGTCTGCTGTGCAAGCAAAATAGCACCGACGGCTGAGTGAGGGAAGGGCAATGCTATTAGCTGGTGGCCATCTGGCGGTTTAGCTGGGACGTAGTAATTGACGTTGCTGTCATCCAAGTTTCACCGCGGCTGTGCTGCACGGTCGAGAGCATCTCCTCGACCGTGACGAACTTCGTCCTGGGACGGGCGTCGGTCACGCGCCCGCGGATGTGCGGCACGGTGCCTGTCGACTCGTCGAACGGCAGACCGGGGATCGGCACGCCGCGGTAGCCGATCGAGCGCAGCACCAGCGACGTCTCGATCACCTCGGAGCCGTTGATCCGCAGACCCTCGACGGCATCGGTGCCCTCGACAGCGGTCGGGGTGTGGTGGAACCGGAAGGCGATGCGCTTGTTGCCCGGCCGCGGCACCCGCCGCGCGTACTCCCGCGCGATCTCGAGTTTCGTCGCGGTCTCGATGTCGTCGCCCGGATCTGGCGCCAGCTCGGCGTCGAGGCCGGGGTCGTCGATGACGACGTCGACATTGGCCAAGTGGCCGAGCGCCAGGAACTCGCCCACGGAGAACGCCGCGTTGCGCGGGCCCCGGCGGCCGAGGATCACCACCTCCTCGATCGAGTTGTGCGACAACGCCTCCAGCGCATGCTCGGCGATGTCGGTGCCGTGCAGCCCGTCCGGGGCCATCAACAGCATCCGCGCGACGTCGAGGGCGACGTTGCCGTTTCCGATGATGACCGCCTGCCGGCCTGTCAGATCGAACCGGTGCCCCGCGTGGTCCGGATGACCGTTGTACCAGCCGTCGAAGTCGGAGGCTGGATGGCTGCCGGGCAGGTCTTCTCCGGAGATGCCGAGGTCACGGCTGGTCGAGGAACCCACTGCGTAGATCACCGCGTGGTGATGATCCAGCAGATCCCGGTGACTGAGATGCTTGCCGATCTCGACATTGCAGCGCGGGTTCGTCGGCGCCGACGAGCGCCATGTCGTGCATCGTGGCGCTGACCCGACTCTTCGTCGTCTCGTTGACGTCGACGTGCAGGGGAGCGTCGCTGAGCAGATCCAGGTAGATGGTCGCCACCAGGGCGTTCTTGGACGGAAAGTAGCGGTAGGCGCTCGCCGGTGAGACCCCGGCCCTGGCGGCCACACTGCGCATCGACCTGGCGGCGTAGGTCGTCTCCCGCAGCTCAAAAAGACCCGCGGCTACCACCTTGCGAATCGTCTGGCGGGGCCGCCGGTCGGGCCGTCGAAGTACGTACGGCTCGTGTACGGAGCGATGGTTCTGCCGGCGTTTCGGAGACGACCTCGAGCCAGAATGAGACAGGTGTCCACTGGGGGAGTGGGCACCACGCGGGGCTAGCCTGCGCCCTTGCCGTTGTCCACCCGGTACACGGCCCCGTGGATCGCTGCGGCATCGTCGCTGGCCAGGAACGCGATCACCTTGGCCACGTCGACGGTCTCCATGAACCCGCGCGGCGAGGCGATGCGCATGATCAGGTCCCAGTCGGCGTTCTCCGGCGCCTGGAACTCGGTTGTCTGCGCCGTCGGCATGCCGCCGGGGCAGACCGCGTTGACCCGCAGGCGCTCCTTGGTGAACTCGACGGCCAGCGCGCGGGTCAGGCCGATCAGCCCGTGCTTGGCCGCGCAGTAGCCCGCCGAGTAGACCTCGCCCTCGACGCCCGCGATCGACGACACATTGACGATGTTGCCGCCGGTCTCCAGCAGGTGGGGCAGCGCCGCGCGGCACAGGTAGAACGGCCCGTTCAGGTTCACGGCGAGGTCGGCGTCCCAGTCGTCGTCGGTCATCGTCGCCGTGTGCCGCATCTGGTGGAAGCCGGCGACATTGGCGAGGATGTCCAGTTGCCCGAAGTGTGCGACGCAGTCCGCGACGGCCTGGGCGCACGCCTGCGGCGAAGCGATGTCCACCGATGCGAAAATGCCGCCCGGGACGTCGGCGAACACCTCCGCCATCCGCGAACCGTCTCTGGCGATGCCGAAGACCTTAGCGCCCCGCTCCGCGAACAACCGGGCGGTCGACGCGCCCAGACCCGCCGACGCGCCGGTGACCAATGCGACCTTGCCGCTCAGCTGACTCATGCCCACGACCTTCTCACGGGCGGCGGCGCTAGACGGCGGCGCGCGGCGTCGCCGGCGGGACAGCCGCCAGCAGGTCGCGGGTGTACTGGTTCTCGGGGGCGGCGAACAGCTCACCGGCAGGCCGGTTCTCGACCACCGCGCCGTCGCGCATCACCAACACGTCGTGACTCAGCTGTCGGATCACCGCCAGGTCATGACCGATGAGCAGGTAGGTCAGCCCGAGTTCGGTCTGCAGCCGGGACAGAAGATCGAGCACCCGCGACTGCACCGACACGTCCAGCGATGCGGTCGCCTCGTCGAGGATGAGCAGGTCGGGCTCGGCGGCCAGCGCGCGGGCGATGCTCACCCGCTGGCGCTGACCGCCCGAGAGCTCGTGGGGGTACCGCTGCGCGAAAGCGGTCGGCAGCCCGACCAACTCGAGCAGTTCGTCGACCCGCTCCCGGCGCGCCTGCGCGCCGCCCGCCAGCCCGTGCACCTTCAGGGGTTCCGAGATCGAGACATCCACGCGGGCACGCGGATTCAGCGAGGAGAACGGATCCTGCAACACCAGCCCGATGCGGCGACGCAGCGCCTTGGCCCGGGATCCCTTCACGCTCAGGATGTCTGTGCCGTCCAGCGTTGCGCTGCCGCCATCGGGCTTCACCAGCCCGGTCAGCACGGCCGCGACCGTCGACTTCCCCGAACCGGATTCGCCCACCAGGCCCAGCGTCGTCGCGCGGCGGATCCGGAAGGACACGTCCTTGACCGCGTGCACCGTGGACCGGCCCACCGGGGTGGACACCGAGAAACGGACATCGAGCCCGTCGACCTCCAGCAGCGACTCGGCGTCGGCGGGGGCCGCGCCGGGGCCGGCACCGTCGAGTACCGGGCGGGCGGCCAGCAGGTCGCGGGTGTACTCGTCGCGCGGCCGGTCGAACACGTCCATGATCGGCGCCTGCTCGACGGTCACGCCGTCGCGCAACACGGTCACCTCCCGGGCGACCTGTCCGATCACGCCCAGGTCGTGGCTGATCCACACGACCGCGGTGCCGAAGTCGCGCTGCAGCGCCCGCACCAACTCGATGATCTGCGCCTGCGTCGTGACGTCCAGCGCCGTGGTGGGCTCGTCGGCGATCAGCAGTTCGGGGTCACAAGCCAGGGCGATCGCGATCATCACGCGTTGGCGCTGCCCGCCCGAGAGTTGGTGGGGGTATGCGTGCAACCGCATCGCAGGCTCGGGCAGACCGACGGCCTCGAGCAGTTCCAGTGCCCTGGTATTGGCTTCCCTGCGCGTCATTCTGCGATGTGTCTCAAGGGATTCGGTGATCTGGCGTTCCAGGGTCAGCAGCGGGTTCAGTGAGGTGCCCGGATCCTGGAAGACGAAGCCGATCCGGGCGCCGTGCACCCGGCGCAGCACCCGCGGCGATGCACCCACCAGCTGCACCGGTTCGCCCGCCTCGCCGGTGAGCGTGCTGGTACCCGACACCCGTGCCCCCGGCGCGTCCAGCAGCCCGGTCGCCGCGAGCACCGTCATCGACTTGCCGGACCCCGATTCGCCCACGATGCCCACGGTCTGCTCTCGGTGGACATCGAACGACACCCCGTCGACGAGCGTCCGCGCGCCGATGCGCACACCGAGGTCGCGCGCGCTCAGCACCGGTTGCGGGCTCGTCACTGCTGCCTCCGGGCCTCGATGGTGGTGCGTTGCTTGGGATCGAGCACGTTGCGCAGCCCGTCACCGAACAGGTTGAACGCCAGCACGATGAGGAAGATCGCCGCACCGGGGAACACCGCCATCCACCAGGCCATCGTCGCGAAACCCTGGGAGTCGAAGATCATCCGGCCCAGCGACGGCTGCGGGGGTTGGATGCCCAGACCCAGGAACGACAGCGCCGCCTCCGCCAGGATCGCGAAGGCCAGCGACAGCGAGGTCTGCACGATCAGCGGGCCGGAGATATTGGGCAGGATGTGCCGCCGGAGGATGTACAGGTCGCCGGTCCCCATGGCGCGCGAGGCCGCGACGTACGGTTCGGTGCGGACGCTCAGCGCGCTGGCGCGCGCCACCCGCGCGAAGATCGGCGTGAACACGATGCCGATCGCCAGCATCGTGGTGGTCACCCCCGGCCCCAGGATGGCCACGATCGCCAGGGCCAGCAGCAGCACCGGGAACGCGAACATCACGTCGACGACCCGCATCAGCACCGCGTCCAGCCACCCGCCGCGATACCCGGACACCACCCCGACAGCCACCCCCACCACCACGGCGAACGTCACGCTGACGACGGCGATCCGCATCGAGGCCTGCATGGCGACCAGCACCCGGGACAACACATCGCGGCCCAGTTCGTCGGTGCCGAACCAGTGCGAGCCGCTGGGCGATTGCAGCGCGTTGGGGACCTCGACGTCGTTCACCCCGTACGGGGCGATCCAGTTCGCGGTCAGCGCGACGACCGTCACCAGAACCAATGTCACCGCGCTGATCAGCGTGATCGGATTGCGCGCGAGCAGCCGCCAGGACGAGACCCTGGTGGTTTCCGAGGTCGTCATGCCAGCCGGATCCTCGGGTCGACCACCGCGTAGAGCAGATCCACGAGCAGGTTGATGAGCAGGAACAACGCGGCGATCAGCAGCACCGCACCCTGGATGAGGGGGTAGTCGCGGGCAGCGACCGCGTTGAAGACCAGCCGGCCCAGCCCCGGCCAGGCGAACACCACCTCGACGACGATCACGCCGCCGAGGATCGTCGCCAGCTGGATGCCGGTGATCGTCAGGATCGGCACCAGCGCGTTGCGTACGGTGTGCCGGAACGTGACCACACGGGGCGAGAGTCCCTTGGACCGGGCGGTGCGGACATAGCCCATCGCGGCCACCTCGAGCACGGCCGAACGGACATATCGCGTCATGATCGCCGCCGCCACCACACCGACGGTCAACGCGGGCAGGACGATGTGCCGCAGCCAGCCCGCCGGGTCGTCGAACAGCGGCCGGTACCCCGAGGTGGGCAGCCAGCCCAAGGTCGTCGAGAACAGCGCGATCAACAGGATGCCGAGCCAGAAGTCAGGCACCGAGACGCCGAATTGGCTTGTCACACGGATTATTCCGTCGCTGAGCCGGCCCTCCCGCAGCGCCGCGTAGATGCCGGCGGGCAGCGCGATCGCCAGCGCGATGACCATGCCGGCGATCCCCAGTGACAGCGTCGCCGGGAGCCGTTCCAGCAACGCGACGGTCACGGGGTCACCGTTGCGGAAGCTGACGCCGAGATCACCGGTGAGCGCCGAGCCGAGGTAGCCGAAGAACTGTGACACGATCGGCTGGTCCAGACCGCTGGCCGTCCGCAGCGCCTCGTAGGCCTCCGGGGTGTAGCGGGTTCCCAGCGCGATGCGGACCGGATCCCCCGGCACCAGATGCACCAGCGCGAAGACCACCACGAGCACCCCGAGCAGCACCACCGCCGAGTACACCAGCCGGCGCGCGACGAACCGGGTGATCGGATGGGTCAGCACGGAAACAGCGGCCACGGTCTAGACACCGCCGTCCGGGTTCATCCTCGCCTCTCGGAACCGGACGGCTCCGTCACGGCGCGCCTGATATCCCGACAACGCCGGATTCCAGGCCTGGATCACCGACGGGTTGTACAAGAAGATGTAGCTGACCTCGTCGGCGATCAGCGTTGCCGCCTCGGCGTAGTCGTCGGCGCGGGCATCCCTGTCGGTCTCCACCCGGCCCGCGTCCAACAGGCGGTCCACCCCGGTGTCGGAGAACTTCTGCGCGTTGCTCGTCCCGTCGGTGTGGTGCTGGGCGTAGTAGAAGTCGTCGGGATCGATGTTGCCCAGCCAGCCCATCATCAGCATGTCGAAGTTGCCGGAGTTCTGCTCGTCGAGCCAGGTGGCGAAGTCGACGGTGCGGATGTCGACGGTGATGCCAAGGGAGGACAGGTTGTCGGCGATGATCTGGGCGGCCGTCACCGTCTCCGGGTAGTCGGTGGTGACCAGCATGTCGAGCTCCGACGGCGCCGCGCCCGCTTCCCGCAGCAGCTCGCGGGCGCGGTCGAGCCCTTCCTCGCTGCCACCCTCGCGGTACCTGTCATACGGCGTGTACCACGGATTTCCCTGCGGTATCGCGAGCTGATTGATCTCCGCGGTGCCGTAGCTGGTGGCCTGGACGATGGATTCGCGGTCGATGGCGTACGCGATCGCCTGACGGACCCGCACGTCGTTCCACGGGGCGCGGGCCTGGTTGAGCGCCAGATACCAGTAGTCGTTGCTGGGGGTCACCGCCAGCGTCACCGAGTCGTCCTCACCCAGTTGCGCCACCCGCTGCGGCGGAATCGAATCGGTCCAGTCGACCTCGCCGGCCTGCAGCGCCGACAGGGCCGTCGACGGCTCGGAGATGAAGCGGAAGGTCACCCCCGTGATGTCGGGGGCGCCGCCCCAGTAGTCGGGGTTGGCCGCCAGCATGATGGAGTCGCCGCTGCGCTGATCGCGGAAGCTGAACGGTCCGGTGCCGATCGGGCGGGTGGCGATCTGTCCGCTCTCGACATTGCGGCGGGACACGATCGCCATGCCCTTGAACCCGCCGAGGTTGGTGAGCATGTTCGGCACCGGGCGGTCGGTGCGGATCACCACGGTTGACGGGTCCGGCGCCTCGACGGCGGTCACCGCGCTGAACTTGTCGGAGTTGGGGAGCTCTTCGTCGATGATGCGGCGGTAGGAGAACACCACGTCGTCAGCGGTCAGCGGAGTGCCGTCGTGGAAGACGACGCCGTCGCGCAGCCGGAAGGTCCAGGTGAGTTCGTCGGGGCTGACCTCCCACGATTCGGCCAGCGCGGGCTGCATCTGCAGGTTCTCGTCGGGTTCGACGAGGGTGTCGAAGACGTTCTCGAGGACCTCGAACGAGAAGTACGCGGTGGTCTTGTGCGGGTCCAACTGGTCGGGCTCGCCGGCGATGGCCGCCACCACGCCGTCGGCCCCGGCGCCCAGATCCACCCGCTGCCCGGTCGAGCAGCCGGTCAACGCGACAGCCAGGGCGAGGCCGACAGTGAAGATGCGGAAAACAGCGGTCGAGACCGCCGTTCTCGCCATGTGCACCACCCCGGATTCGGACCTGCCTCGGTTCTACTACCCATCGGCCGAGGCGACAAATCCGTGACTTTGTCCGTCACCGACTGAAATACTCGACCCCGTGAAGATCCTGCGCAGTCTCGCCGCCATCCCCGCGGCGCTCGTCGTTCTCGTCGGGACCGCTCTCGGCCTCGCGGTTCCGGCGCAGGCCGCGCAGGTCATGGAGGGGGTCTACAACTACACCGCGGCGGAGGGGGAGTCCGGGACCTGGACGATCTATCCGACGTGCGTGCCGGTGGTCGGAGACCTGCGCGAGCCGCTGTACCTGCCCGTCGGCTGCAAGCTGCACGTCGCCGCGTCGGGGGACCTGACCGGCGGCGACGCGGTGCTGGTCGGCGGCGTCTGGAGCTTCACCACACCCAAGCAGGAGGGCATGCGATGCCCCGACGGCAGCTGGGCGCCCACGGTCGAGACGTTCAAATTCGACGACGCCACCATGTCGGGAACCCGCAGCGTCTCCCACAACGGCAACTGCGGCCTGCAGCCCGGGATCATCAACACGCCGTTCACGCTGTCGTTCAACAAGCCGCTTCCGCTGCCGGTCACCCGGTATCCGCTGATCTGCGAGCCGGGCGGGCTGCGTCGCTGCTTCTGAGGCCGACCGCACACCGGGTGCGGCGGAACAGCGTCGGGGACAACAGGGCGGCCTGGTGACAGACCGACGAGACGAAAGGCGGCGCATGTGAGGAATCCCGGCGTCAAACGCGTGGTGGTCTGGGGAACCGGATTCGTCGGCAGAATGGTGATCCCCGAGGTCGTCAAGCATCCCAACTTCGAGTTGGTGGGAGTCGGCGTCAGCAACCCGGACAAGGTCGGGCAGGACGTCGGGGAGCTGTGCGGTCTCGGCGCTCCCATCGGGCTGACCGCGACCGACGACGTCGACGCGCTGATCGATCTGCACCCCGATGCGTTGGTGCACTACGGTCCGACGGCGGCGCACGCCGAGGCGAACATCGCGCTGATCACCCGCTTCCTGCGCGCCGGCATCGACGTCTGCTCCACCGCGATGACACCGTGGATCTGGCCGACCATGCACCTCAACCCGCCGAACTGGATCGAGCCGATCACCGTGGCGTGTGAGCTGGGGGAGTCGTCGTGCTTCACCACCGGCATCGACCCCGGCTTCGCCAACGACCTGTTCCCGATGACGCTGATGGGACTGTGCTCGGAGGTGCGCCGGGTCCGAGCCTCCGAACTGCTGGACTACACCAACTACGAGGGCGACTACGACCGCGAGATGGGAATCGGCAGGCCGCCCGAGTACCGGCCGATGCTGCAGAACCCCGACATCCTGGTATTCGCCTGGGGTGCAACGGTTCCCATGATCGCACATGCGGCGGGGATCATGCTCGACGAGATCACCACCACGTGGGACAAATGGGTGACGCCCGACGAGCGCAAGACCGCGAAGGGGATCATCGCCCCCGGCAATGTCGCGGCCGTGCGGTTCACCATCAACGGCGTGTACCGCGGCGAGACCCGCATCCAACTCGAGCACGTCAACCGCATCGGCAACGACGCGGCACCGGACTGGCCGTCGGGCAACGAGAACGACGTCTACCGGGTGGACGTCGAAGGGACGCCGAGCATCTTCCAGGAGACGGCCTTCCGGTTCACCGACGGTTCGGGACGCGACGCGGCAGCGGCGGGATGCCTGGCCACCGGGCTGCGCGCCCTCAACGCGGTGCCTGCGGTCAACGACCTCTCCCCGGGCTGGGTCACCGCGCTCGATCTCCCCCTGATCCCGGGAGCGGGGACCATCCGCTAGATGGCAGACGGAACAGGCCTGTCGGTAGGAGCCAGCAGGCTCACGGCTGTGGTCGTCGATCGTACCGCCGTGTCGCGAGCGCCGGTGTTGACCCTGTACCCCCACCGGCCGCCGGAAGTCGGTGTGCCGTCGGAGAATCCGAATCTCTCCGAGCCCGGGCTGATCGTCACCGATTTCGTCGACCGCGTCGGTGACCCGATCCCCATCGTCGCCGCCGACGGAACCGCCCACCGTGCCGAGGCGCTGCTGGCCGAGGCGCTGCAGGCGATGGTGCGCACCGTCGCGGCGGGCGGGCCGGTCGGGCCGATCGCCGTCAGTCATCCCGCCCATTGGAGCCCGGCGGCGGTGGCCGCCCTGCGGGCCGTCCTCGCCGGGGCGGACGAGTTCGCCCACTCCGGCGGACCGCTTCTCTCCGACGCCGAGGCCGCGCTCATCGCGCTCGCCCGCGACCCGGGTCTGCCCACCCGGGGCGTCGTCGCGGTGTGCGATTTCGGGGGGACCGGCACCAGCCTGACGCTCTTCGACCTGGCGGCAGGCACCTCGGCGCCTGCGCCGCTGGCGCCGACGGTGCGCCATGCGGACCTGTCCGGCGCCCTCATCGACCAGGCGTTGATGAAACATGTGATCGACGGGATGTCCGAGGCGGGCACGCTCGACCTGTCCGGTACCTCGGCGATCGACTCGCTCGGCAGGCAGCGGGCGCAGTGCCGCGTCGCCAAGGAACAGCTGTCCACCGGCGCCGTCGCCTCGATCACGGTCGACGCGCCCGGGGGCCGCACCGATGTGCGGATCACCCGCGACGAACTCGATGCGCTCCTGCACCCGCCCCTCCGCGAGTTCGCCGAGGTGATGCAGACAACGTTGGAGCGCAATGGAATTCGGCCAGGAGGCGTTGCCGCCATCGCGTCGATCGGAGGTGGTGCCCGGATGCCCGCTGCCACCACGGCGCTTTCCGAAAGATTCCGGGTCCCGATCGTGACCACTGCACATCCGGAGCTGACGGCGGCCATCGGTGCGGGCCTGCACGCGGTCCGCGCCACCGCGCAGGAGGGGATGACGTCGGCGGCGCCGGCCGCCTTGCCGATCGCGGGTGCGGCGGAGTCGCCGCCGGCAGAAGCGTCTTCGGGAACTTTCCGGGCTCTCGCGTGGTCGGATGCCGACGACATTCCGGACTACGTCCCCGAGTACGGCGCCCCGGCTGAACTCGCCGAGTACGGCGACCCCTCCGAGGTCCCCGAGATCGACGGACCGCGGCCGAGCCTGCAGTTCACGCAGGACGGCGACACCGGCGACACCGAAGACACACACCGGACGCCGTGGTACCGCAGGCCAGCGGTGCTCGCCGCGATTGCCGCCGCCGTCCTCGCTGCCGTGGCCGTGGCGGCGGCCCTGCTGTCGCGCGAAGACGGAACGTCGACGCCGACCACGCCGTCGCCCACCACGACCACCACCGCGCCGTCGCCGGGGTCCCCGCTGCCTGCCCCGCCACCGCAGCCGGCCACCGAGGCGCCGGCGTCGAGAACCCAA
>NZ_JACKSH010000071.1 GCF_025821625.1 Mycolicibacterium pyrenivorans | reverse complement strand
TGCAGCATGTTTGGCCCATGATCGCCGACGGTCGCGTGCGCCCGATCATCGGCGCCGAGTTGCCCATCGAGCAGGCAGCGGCCGCCCATCAGCTCCTGCAGGCGGGTGCCGTGTCCGGGAAAGTACTTCTGCGAGTACGGGATTAGCCTCCGCCAGCCTGACCACAGGGCGGTTTCGAGGCCGGTTTTCCGCCACCAGGTCAGGCTCGCGCGACGCTTGCACAGCTGCTACTCGACGCGCTGGGCTGCAGGTAACTAACCGAGCGAGGCCAACGTCCGGACAAGCTGGTCGACCTCGGCGGTCGTCGTGTAGTGGCCCAGGCCAACCGTCACGGCACCACCGATGTCGTTGACGCCGATGGCCTCCAGCACGCGCGAGTTACCGTCCGACACCGCCAGTACGCCGTTGTCGGCCAGGCGGCTGATCACGCGGTCGGCAGGCA
>NZ_JACKSH010000070.1 GCF_025821625.1 Mycolicibacterium pyrenivorans | reverse complement strand
AGAACCACCATCGCCCGTTGCGCCGCCAGCCGCGGTACTTCGCGGCTTGCTCTGGCCCGGTCCAGCGGTCCCAGTCATCGTCGATGAACGCGATGACGTAATGGACACCCTCTTTCGCGGTGGCCGGATCGATGATCGAGTCAGGTATCTGCACCTCGTTTCCTTCCGTCATCTCAGGCGGGCTGAGCGTCTGTCACGTCCCAGGTATGCTTCCGAGTCCGCGTCAACGGACGTCGATGAGGGGTTCCCCGCAGGTATCGCAGCGTTCGTCGGTGTTTTCGACGTGCACACCGAAGATCATCTTCGGGAAGTCGCCCGAATCGAAACTGCGCTCGGTGTGTCGATCGATGCCGGCCTTCGACGCCATCTCGTCGAGCAGTGTTTCCAGCGGTGTTGTCGCCTTTGAGTCGAACCCACCTGTGCGCAAAGCCCAT
>NZ_JACKSH010000069.1 GCF_025821625.1 Mycolicibacterium pyrenivorans | reverse complement strand
CTACGGCCATCACACCGCCAAATCACTGACCTCGATGATCTACCTCATGCTCGGCGGAATCAGCCCGAAACTCCCCACAACAAGGTGAGGAGTCGCATATATGTTCGATACGGCGTTCGCGGGCCTGGACGAGTCCGAGCTGATCGCTGCGATCGCACAGGCCGCGCGCGAGGAAGCTGCCGCGGGGGCACGCAAATCGGCGGCGATCGCACAGTTGGTGCATCTGACGGTCACCTACGACGACGAGGGTGGCCGGTGGGTGTACGACTCCTGGGCCGAGGCGGCCTCCGAGCTCGGGGCGGTGCTGAACATCGGGCAGAAGCGGGCGTCGGGGCAGATGCGGATCGCGGTCGCGCTGCGGGAGCGGCTGCCCAAGATCGCGGCGCTGTTCATCGCGGGCCGGTTGAGTGCCCGGTTGATCTCGGAGATCACCTGGCGCACCCGCCTGGTCGACGACGCGCAGTTGCTCGCCCTTCTGGATGCCGCGCTGGCCGAGCAGTCGTTGCAGTGGGGGCCGTTGTCGGACGTGCGGTTGATCCGGGCCATCGACGCGCTGATCGACCGCTATGACCCGGACGCGGTGATACGCGCCCGGGAGGTCATCAAGACCCGCGATTTCCATATCGGAGCCGCTGAGGACCCCGACGAGCTGGTATTGGTCTGGGGTCAGCTATTGGGCTGTGACGCCGCGATGCTCTCGGCCCGCATCACCGCGATGGTCAAGGGGATCTGCGACAACGACCGACGCACCATGGGTGAGCGGCGCTCGTGCGCGGTCGGGGCCATCATTGCGGGCCAGGATCATCTGCCGTGCCGGTGCGGCTCCCCCGAATGCGCCGCCACAGCGCCCCCTAAATCGAATGTGGTCATCTCGGTGATCGCCGATCCGGCCGCAATCGAGGCAGCCCAACAACTGATCGCCGTCGAGGACCGCGAACAACACAGCGCCCGCGCCGAGAAGCAGGCGCAGGCAATGCCCGCCCCTGAGCCGGAGCCCGAGCCCGTGACGCCGCCCGAGCCCGCCGCCGAGCCGGACTCACCCACGCCGGCGGATCCGGAGGTGTCGAAGTCGGATTCGCCTCGGTGCCTGCGGGATTCGGGGGTGGCGTTGCTACCGGGGGTGAAGATCCTGCCGATCGTGGCGTTGGCCGAGGCGATCCGGGGCGGGGCGGCGATCAAACAGTTGTGGCTGCCCGGCCCCGATCCCGAACCGCACTACCGGCCCTCGGCCAAACTGGCGGCGTTCGTGCGCGCCCGTGACCTGTTCTGCCGGCACCCGGGCTGTGACGTGCCTGCCGAACACTGCGATATCGACCACGTGACGCCCTGGCCGTACGGGCCCACCCATGCGTCGAATTTGAACTGCAAGTGCCGCACCCACCACATCGGGAAAACCTTCGCCGAGGGCTGGCACGACGAACAATTACCTGATGGCACGGTAATCTGGACGAGCCCGGCCGGGCAGCGCGCCACCACGGTGCCGGGCAGCCGGTTGATCTTCCCCGGCTGGGACACCACCACGGCCGAACTACCGCCGATGGCCCAACCGCCACCGGATCCCGGGCGCACCGCGAAGATGCCGAAACGACGACGCACCCGCGCCGCCGACAACGCCGCCCGCATCAAAGCCGAACGCGAATACAACGCCGCCCAACGCGCCCTCGAACACCAACGAGCCAGTGCCGCCGAACAACATCGGCAGGCAGGCTTACCGCCACCTCAACCACACCCCGACTACGGCGACGACCCACCACCATTCTGAGCGGCGCGGGCATCCGCGACGCCCGCGAGGTACTGGGCGACACGGTCGGTCAACGCGGCATCCGTCGCCCTGGGGTCGCGGTCACACCGGCGAATCCACATGTTGATCAGACGCACATGAGGCCCGCCCGGTTCCCCTATCCGACGACGATCACGTGGAGGGTGCGCGGCCCGTGCACCCCCTCGACACGGTCCAGCTCGATGTCGCTGGTCGCGCTCGGACCGCTGATCCATGTCAACGGCCGGGTGTGCAGCCCCGAATCCATCAGCTGCGCTACTGCTTTCGGAATATCGTCGACGATCTGGTCGGCCCGGACCACGCAGACGTGGACGTCGGGGACGAGGCTCAACGCCCGGCGGCCCTGTCCCGCCCCGTGGTCGAGGATGATCGTGCCGGTGTTGGCCACCGCCACCGTCGCCGTGGTGACCACCGCGTCGACACGGTCCAGGTCATACGTGGTCAGCATGTCGTCGGCCATCCACCGCGCGCTGTCCGGCCAGCAGGTGCGAACCGCCGCGTCGGCGACGACCCTCTCAAACCCCCGCGACGTCAGCGCGATCGCGTCGCCGACACATGCCTCGCCGACCCTTTCGACTGTGGCGCGGTAGTCGGCGACCCGCTCGACGAAGCGATCGACGAGATCGAGGTCACCGGTGCCGACCGGCCGACCGTAGGTCCACGGCACCTCGCGTGCAGCGGGCCGGTCCACCAGCGCACCGCGGATCCGGCCGAGGATCTCGGCTCGCGCCTCACTCACGGGTGCCGCCGTCCGTCCGATCCCACCACGCCCGGAACGACTCGGTGGGCGGCACCGGCGCATCACGCGCAGTCGACCAGGCACTGGCGGGCCACGGCAGCGACCGTAACGTCTGCTTCGCACCGAAGAGCTTGCTGCGCAGCACTTTTCCGGCGATACCCGCAGCTTTCTCCACCGCTTCCATCCGCCGGTGGTCGGCGAATACCCAACCTGCGCCCTTCATCGCCACCTGCTCGCCCGAGGACAGCCCACCGCGGCTTTCGTCCACCACCCTGGTGCGCAGGTGCACCAGCATCGACGGGATGTCGATGCGCACCGGACAGACGTCGAAGCAGGCACCGCACAAACTCGATGCGAAAGGCAACGACCTGTCGACGTCACTGCCGGTGCCACGCAGTTGCGGGGTGAGCACCGCCCCGATCGGACCCGGGTACACCGAGCCGTAGGAATGGCCACCGGCGCGCTCGTAGACCGGGCACACGTTCAGGCAGGCCGAGCAGCGGATGCATCGCAACGCGTCGCGGCCCCCGGGGTCGGCGAGCACCCGGGTGCGGCCGTTGTCCAGCAGGACGATGTGGACGTTGCGCGGCCCGTCGCCGGCGGCGGGTCCGGTCCAGATCGAGGTGTACGGATTCTCGCGTTCGCCGGTACTGCTGCGGGGCAGCACCTGCAGGAACACCTCCAGGTCACGGAACGAGGGAAGCACCTTCTCGATGCCGACGACCGAGATCAGGGTCTCCGGCAGCGTCAGGCACATCCGGCCGTTGCCCTCGGACTCGACGACCACCAGGCTGCCCGTGTCGGCGATCGCGAAGTTGGCGCCGGACACCGCGACCTTGGCCCTCAGGAACTTCTCCCGCAGGTGCAGCCTCGCGGCTTCGGCGAGGCGCCTCGGGTCGTCGGTGAGGTCGCCCGGTGCGGGGCGGCCGACCTTGGCCATTTCGCGCAGGAAGATCTCGCGAACCTCGGCACGGTTGCGGTGGATCGCCGGTACCAGGATGTGACTGGGCCAGTCGTCACCGAGCTGGACGATGAGCTCCGCCAGGTCGGTCTCCCACGCGTCGATCCCGGCCGCGGCGAGCGCCTCGTTGAGTTCGATCTCCTGCGTGACCATCGATTTGACCTTGACCACCTCGGACGCCGCTTCGGCCTGCACCAGTTCGACGACGATGCGGTTGGCTTCCTCGGCGTCGCGGGCCCAGTGCACCGTCGCTCCCGCCGCGGTGGCGTTGGCCTCGAATGCCTCAAGATGCTCGTCGAGACGGTGCAGCGCCGCGTCCTTGATCGCCGCGGCGGCCAGCCGCAGTTCCTCCCAATTGTGCAGTTCGGCGACGACGGCGGCGCGTTTGGCGCGGATGGTGCCGGTGGCGTGGGCGAGGTTGCGGCGCAGCACCGAATCCCGCAGCGCCGCCTTGGCCGCGGTCTGGAATGTGGGAAGGCCCAGGAACGCCCCGGTGACCCCGACATGCGGGTGGCCGGTCACGCGCCGCCATCCTCGGTGGTGGCGAGCAGTTCGGCCAGATGCATGACCCGCATTCCACCGCGCTGCCGGGACAGCAGTCCCCCGATGTGCGCCAGGCACGAATTGTCACCGGCGACAAGAACTTCGGCTCCGGTGCGTCGTGCCGCCGCGGCCTTGCCGGCTCCCATCGCGATCGACGTGTCGGCGTTCTTCAGCGCGAACGTGCCGCCGAACCCGCAGCACTGCTCCGCGCCGGGCAACTCGACGAGGTCGATACCGCGCACCGCCTCGAGCAGTCGCAGCGGGCGGTCGCCGACCCGCAGCATTCGCAGCGAGTGACAGGTCGGGTGGTAGGTGACGCGATGCGGGAAGTACGCACCCACGTCGGTGACACCGAGGACGTCGACCAGGAACTCCGAGAGCTCGTAGACGTTGGGCGCGACGGCCTCGACCGCGGCCTGCAGTCGGGCGTCCCCGACCCTCGCGGCCACGTCGCGGTGCTGGTGGCGCACCGAGCCGACACAGGAACCCGACGGCGCGACGACGGCGTCGTAACCGGCGAAGGTCGCGGCGAAGTTACGCACCGCGGGGATGGCCTCCTCGGCATAGCCGGTGTTGGTGAACATCTGACCGCAGCAGGTCTGCTCCAGTGGGAACTCGACAACACATCCCAGTCGGCGCAGTAGCCGCACAACGGCTTTCGGAGTCTCGGGCCACATCACGTCGTTGAAGCAGGTGGCGAACAGCGCGACTCTGACGGGCATCATCAAGGGCGAACATATCCGACTCACCGGCCGCACACGTCATACTGACCGACATGGCAGACAAAGGCGGCAGACCAGCAGTCCGGACCGGCGGCGAGCGCATCAGGAAGCTCGCCCAAGCAGCGCTGAACGCTGATGTCACCGTCGAGCAGGTCGACACGATCCTGGAAGGCCTGAGTGGGACGCTCGACGACCTGAACAACTCGACGGGCAAACTCGACGCGACGCTCGAGCGATTCAACGAGACCATCAGCCAGATCAACGAGCTGGCCCCGCGCCTGAACGCCGTCGTCGACCGGATGGAAGGCATCGTCGTGCGCGTCGAGCGGATCGTCGGGATCGGCGAATCGGTCATCCTCCCCCTGGCCGCCACCGAGCAGGTGGTCCGCGGCGCGGTCAACAAGGTGCGCCGCACCACCGGTCTGTAGCCGGCTATCCGCTGTTGCGCAGCGCGGTGGCCAGACCGCTCATGGTCAGCAGGATGCCGCGCTGCACGAGTTCGTCCTCGTCGCCGGAGCGATAGCGGCGCAGCAGTTCGACCTGAAGGTGGTTCAGCGGCTCGAGGTACGGGAAGCGGTTGAACACGGACCTGGCCAGCGCCGGGTTGTCGGCCAGCAGGTCGTCGTGGCCGGTGATGAGCTTGTGCATGCGGATCGTGCGCTCGTGCTCGTCGGCGATCTTGTCGAACACCCGACGGCGAAGCGCTTCGTCCTCGACCAGTTCCGCGTAGTGCGCGGCCAGACCGAGATCCGACTTGGCCAGCACCTGCGCCATGTTCGACAGCACTGTCGCGAAGAACGGCCAGCGCCGGTACAGGTCCTGCAACACCTCGAGGCGGGCTTCGCCCTCGTCGCCGTCGGCGATCCACTGCTCGAAGGCCGTCCCCGTGCCGTACCAGCCGGGCAGCATCACCCTGGACTGGCTCCATGCCAGCACCCACGGGATAGCCCGCAGGTCCGAGATCGAGGTGGTCGGCTTGCGCGATGTCGGCCTGCTGCCGATGTTGAGGGCGCCGATCTCGCTGACCGGGGTGGACGCCTTGAAGTACTCCACGAACCCCGGCGTCTCGTGGACGAGTTCGGCATAGGCCCGCTGCGCCCGCGCCGCCAGGTCGTCGAGCACCTCGTAGGCCGGTTCGGCCAGCTCCCCGAGACCTTCGGTGTCGAGCAGGGTCGCCTCCAGCGTGGCGGCCAGCAGCGTTTCGAGGTTGCGATGGGCGATCCTCGGCTCGGCGTACTTGGCGGCGATCACCTCGCCCTGCTCGGTGATCCGCAGAGATCCCCTGACCGCGCCGGGCGGCTGCGCGAGGATCGCGTCGTAGCTCGGGCCGCCACCACGCCCGACGGTGCCGCCGCGGCCGTGGAACAGCCGCAGCCGGATTACGGTCTTGCGTGCCGACTCGACCAGATCGAGCTCGGCCCGGTACAGCGCCCAGTTCGCGGCCAGGTATCCGCCGTCCTTGTTGGAGTCCGAATAGCCGAGCATCACCTCCTGGCTGTCGCCACGGGCCGCGACGATCGACCGGTACAGCGGAAGGTCAAGTGCGGCTTCCAGGATCGAGGACCCCCGCTGCAGGTCGTCGATGGTCTCGAACAGTGGGACGACCCCGACCGGTGCGTAGGGATGCTCTGACGACGCATCCAGCAGCCCGGCCTCCTTGAGCAGCAGCGCCGCCTCGAGCATGTCCGACACCGACTGGCACATCGAGATGATGTAGTTCGGCACGGCCTGCGGACCGAAGACGTGCACCGCCCGCGCGGCCGCTCTGACGATGTCGAGTTCCTTGTGGGCCAACTCCGACAGATCGGCATCCGGGCCGGTCAGTGGCCGGCGGGTGGCCAACTCGGCTGCCAGTAGCTCGACGCGTTCGGGTTCGCTCAACGAGGCGTAATCGGGGTGCACCCCGGCCCAGGCCAGCAGTTCGGCGACGACCTCCTCATGCACGTCGGAGTTCTGCCGAAGGTCGAGACCGGACAGGTGAAAACCGAAGACCCGCACAGCTTCCCGCAGCCGCAGCAGCCGGTCGTCGGCCAGCACCGCGCTGCCGTTGGCGCGTAGTGACGCGTCGACGGCATCAAGGTCGGCCAGCAGTTCGCCCGGGGTGTTGTAGGCCTCGAGGCCCAGGTCGAGTTCGTGTTCGGGTTGCCGGTCGAGGATCTGCTCGGCGGTGGCGGTCAGCCGGGCGTGGATCACGCGCAGCGCGCGGCGGTAGGGTTCGTCGGCGCGGGCGGGTTCGTGGCACGCCTCGGCGAGTGCGGTCACGTCGTCGCTGATGTGCACCAACCTCTGCGACATCGACAGTTCCTCCTCGAGCGCGGTGAGCTCGACGAAGTAGTAGGCGAATGCGGCGTAGGCGGCCCTGCCGGTCGCCTGCCTGACGACCTCGGCGGTCACGTTGGGATTGCCGTCGCGGTCGCCGCCGATCCACGATCCCGGCCGCAGGATCGGTTCCTGCAGCAGGCCCGCCCCCGGCCAGCGGGCCTCGAACGCCGCACGGACCTCGGCGTTTACCTTCGGGATGACCTCGAAGAACGCCGCAGGGTAGTAGCGAAGGCCCGTCTCGATCTCGTCCTGGATCTTCAGCCGGGACAGCCGGATCAGCGCGGTCTGCCACAGCGTGAGGATGTGGCGGCGTAGCTCCCTCTCGATGTCGCGGCCGTCCTCGGTCGTGGTGTAGCCGTGCAGGCGCAGGCGCATCAACTCGGTGATGCGGTGCTGGGTGTCGAACACCGTGCGCCTGCGGGTCTCGGTGGGATGCGCGGTGATGACCGGGGACACCAGCGCGCCGACGAGGGCGTCGGCGACGGTGTCCGAATCCAGTTCCGCGGTGTCGAGCTTCAGGTAGGTGGCGGCCAGGCTGCTGTTCTGTGGCGGCTCCCCCGCCGACTCGTGGACGGCCCTGCGGCGCTCACGGTGGATGTCCTCGGCGACGTTGGCCAGTAGCGCGAAATGGGTGAACGCCCGGATGACGGGGATCGCCTGATGGATGTCGACGCCGTCGAACAGCTTCGCCATGTCGGTGCGGTCGATCTCGGACCTGCGTACCCGGAAGGACTCGACCCGGGCCCGCTCGACGAGATCGAACACCGCGTCGCCGTTCTGCTCACGCACCGTCTCCCCCAGGATCGCCCCGAGCAGGCGAATGTCCTCCCGCATCGGTTCGGTGGCTTCCCGGCCCACCTGGGTGCGTTGCACAGCCCCGATTGGTTCGAGAGCAGCATCGGACGTCGCGCCGGAGACCTCGGTCATGTGTTCAAGTATCGAGGGCCGACTGTATGAGCGCAGGGCGAGGGCAACGCTGTCGCGTTACGCGTAGAGCAGCACGATCGTCAGCGCGGAGGTGATCACCAGGGCC
Organism: Mycolicibacterium pyrenivorans; assembly: GCF_025821625.1. Lineage (GTDB taxonomy): Bacteria > Actinomycetota > Actinomycetes > Mycobacteriales > Mycobacteriaceae > Mycobacterium > Mycobacterium pyrenivorans. The sequence goes on along the minus strand of NZ_JACKSH010000069.1, from coordinate 4,837 downwards.
GCCAGCGCGGCACCGACGATCACCGCGACACCGCTGTAGCGCTGCGGCGGCGGCCCCAGGGCCCCGCGGCTGAACGTCCACAGCGGCATCTTGTACTCGAGCTCGACGAGTTGGCCGGGGTTCACCAGCACCGTGTGGTCGGCCACACCGACGCGAGACGGAATGAGGTAGGGAACGAACACCTGCACGTGGTAGCGGCCCGGCCAGGTCGGATAGACGCCACGACCCCACCCCACCACGGGCATCTCGTAACCGTTGAGCAGAACCTTCGGCTTGAAGAACACAAAGCCCCACGACAGCGGGAAGTAGGCCGTCGAGATGGCGATGCCCTGGGCGGGCATCCGCTCGGGGTTCACCCGTACTTGATTGACAGCGCCATGCCGACGATGGAGACCACCCAAATCCCGGTGACGAACAGGGTCAACCGGTCGAGGTTCTTCTCGACCACGGTGGAGCCGGACAGGCTGGACTGCACGCCGCCGCCGAAGAGGCTGGACAGACCGCCACCCTTGGCGCGATGCAGCAGGACCAGGAGCACGACCAGCACGCTGGTCACGATCAGTGTGATCTGCAGGGCCAATTCCATGGCCGCCAGACTACAGGGCGCGGGCGGAGCCTCAGGGCTTCGGGTTAGGGCAGTGGCCCGCCTGCCGCGATCGCCGACAGCGTGGCGAACTGCTCGCCGTCCAACGAGGCCCCTCCGACCAGCGCGCCGTCGACGTCGCTCTGACCGACGATCTCACCGACGTTCTTCGCGTTGACGGACCCGCCGTAGAGCACACGCACCCCGGAGGCGATGTCAGTGGAGGCCAGGTTGCCCAGCTCCTCGCGGATCGCCTTGCAGACCTCCTGCGCGTCGGCTGCGCTGGCCACCCGGCCGGTGCCGATCGCCCACACCGGTTCGTAGGCGATGACGGCCTGCCCGATCTGTTCGGCCGACAGACCGGCCAGCGAGCCGCGTAGCTGGTTGACGTTGTGCTCGACGTGGTTGCCCGCCTCACGGACCTCGAGGTGCTCTCCGATGCAGATGATCGGGATCAGGCCGTGCTTGAACGCGGCGGCGGCCTTCGCGGCGACCAGTGCGTCGTCCTCGTCGTGGTAGGTGCGTCGCTCGGAGTGCCCCACCACGACGAACGTGCATCCCAGCTTGGCCAGGAATGCACCGCTGATCTCACCGGTGTAGGCGCCCGCGTCGTGCTGTGACACGTCCTGCGCACCATAGGTGAGCCGCAACTTGTCGCCGTCGACCAGAGTCTGCACGCTCCGCAGATCGGTGAAGGGCGGGATGACGGTTACGTCGACCTTGTCGAAGTACTTGTCCGGCAACGAGAAAGCGATCTTCTGCACCAACGCGATGGCCTCGAAGTGGTTGAGGTTCATCTTCCAGTTGCCGGCGATCAGCGGCTTACGGGACACGGGTCTCCTAGTTCAGTACGTTTATGCCGGGCAGTTCTTTGCCCTCAAGGTATTCCAGCGAGGCGCCACCACCGGTGGAAATGTGGGAGAACCCGTCTTCCGGCAGGCCCAGCTGACGGACCGCTGCCGCCGAATCCCCGCCGCCCACCACGCTGAACGCGCCCTTGCCGGTGGCGCCGATGATGGCTTCGGCCACACCCTTGGTGCCTGCCGCGAACGCGGGGAACTCGAACACCCCCATCGGGCCGTTCCAGAAGATCGTCCTGGCGTTGGACAGCAGCGCGCTGAACCGCCTCACCGACTCCGGTCCGATGTCCAGACCCATCTTGCCGTCCGGGATCTTGTCGGCGGCCACCGTCTCTGCCGGTGAGTCGGCGGAGAACTTGTCCGCCACCACGATGTCGACCGGCAGATGCAGCACGTCGCCGTAGGTGTCGAGCAGCTTGCGGCAGGTCTCGATCATGCCCTCCTCGAGCAGCGAGCCTCCAACCGAAAGGCCTTGTGCGGCAAGGAAGGTGAAGCACATGCCGCCGCCGATGACCAGGCTGTCCGCCTTGGTGGCGAGGTTCTCGATGACCGCCAGCTTGTCTGACACCTTGGAGCCGCCCAGCACGACGGCGTACGGCCGCTCGTCGGCGCCGGTCAACTGCTCGAGCACCTTCACCTCGGTCGCCACCAGGGTGCCCGCGTAGTGCGGCAGCAACGCGGCCACGTCGTACACCGAGGCCTGCTTGCGGTGCACCACGCCGAAACCGTCCGAGACGAAGGCACCGTCGTCACCGACGAGTTCGACGAGGGCCTTGGCCAACTTCGTGCGCTCGGCGTCGTCCTTGCTGGTCTCCCTGGCGTCGAAGCGGATGTTCTCCAGCAGCAGGATGTCGCCGTCGGTGAGCCCTTCGGCGCGGGCCAGCGCGTCGGATCCGACGACATCGCCGGCCAGTTGGACGTGGCGGCCCAGCTTCTCCCCCAGCGCCGCGGCCACCGGGGCGAGGGAGAACTTGGGGTCCGGCTCGCCCTTGGGCCTGCCGAGGTGCGCGGTGACCACGACCTTGGCACCGGCGTCACTGAGCGCCTTCAGTGTCGGCACCGAGGCGATGATGCGACCCGGATCAGAGATGTTGCCGTCGTCGCCGAGGGGCACGTTCAAGTCGGAGCGCACCAACACGCCCCGCCCCGAAACCCCTTCGGACAGAAGGTCGTCGAGCGACTTGATGCCCATCGCGCTGCCTATTCTCCCGCCGCTTCGCTCGCCCCGGTCACAGCGACTTGCCGACCAAGCCGACCAGGTCGACGAGGCGGTTGGAGTAGCCCCACTCGTTGTCGTACCAGGAGACGACCTTGGCCTGGTTGTCGATGACCTTGGTCAGACCCGAGTCGAAGATCGAACTGTGCGGGTCGGTGACGATGTCGCTGGAGACAATCGGTGCGTCGTAGTACTTGAGGATGCCCTTGAGCTTGCCGTCCGCGGCCGCCTTCATGACGGCGTTGATCTCCTCGGCGGTGCCCGGCTTGGCCAGCTCGACGGTCAGGTCGGTCGCCGATCCGGTGGGGATCGGTACCCGCAGCGCGTAGCCGTCCAGCTTGCCCTTGAGCTCCGGCATGACCAGGCCGATGGCCTTGGCTGCGCCGGTGGAGGTCGGCACGATGTTGAGCGCGGCGGCGCGCGCCCGGCGCAGATCCTTGTGCGGACCGTCCTGCAGGTTCTGGTCCTGGGTGTAGGCGTGGATCGTGGTCATCAGGCCCTTGACGATGCCGAACTCGTCGTGCAGAACCTTGGCCATCGGGCCGAGGCAGTTCGTCGTGCACGACGCGTTGGAGATGATGTTCTGGCTGCCGTCGTACTTGTCCTCGTTGACGCCGATGACGATGGTGATGTCCTCGTCCTTGGCCGGGGCGGAGATGATGACTTTTTTGGCGCCGGCCTCCAGGTGCCCCTTCGCCCGGGCGTCGGTGAAGATGCCGGTCGACTCGACCACCACGTCGACACCGAGGTCACCCCACGGCAGTTCCGCCGGGCCCGCCTTGATCTCGAGCGCCTTGATCTTCATGTCGCCGACGACGATGGTGTCATCGCCTTCGAGGCTGACGTCGTAGGGCAGCCGGCCCAGGATCGAGTCGAACTTCAGCAGGTGGGCCAACGTGGCATTGTCAGTGAGGTCGTTGACGGCCACGATCTCGATGTCGGTGTTCTTACCTTCGGCCTTCTGCGCGTCCAGCGCGCGGAAGAAGTTGCGTCCGATGCGGCCGAAGCCGTTCACGCCTACCCGGATCGTCACGTCTGTCTCCTCTGTTTCTCATCCACTGCGCATCTGTTCAATTGCGCTGTTCGGTCACTGAAAGTCTTCGGCACTGCCCGGCAGCCAGCCTAATGGTTGCGGTTCTCGCTGCGCACGGCCTGTCCCCACCGGTGCTAGAGCGCTCCCAACGTCTGGTCGGCGTAGGGACTGCCCAGCCATTTGCGGCGGATGCGTTGAAGTGTGCCGTCGTCCTCCAACTCGGCCTGTGCGACCCGAAGCCTGCCGGCAAGCACCTGGTCAGCGGGTGCGACCGCGATGGCGATGTCCTCGACCGACAGGTGGCGCTGCACCACCTGAACACCTGGCAGCGGCTTGACGAGCTCGGTCAGAACCGGGCCGAACTCGAGCAGGGCGTCACACCCCCCGGTGCTGAGGTCGGTGATCGCGGTGCCGATGTCGCCGTGTTCGTAGAAACACAACCGCGCGGCCTTGCCTTCGGCGACGAGTCGCTCGGCGATCGGCTGGCCGGTGGTGCCGCGCTGCACGCCGATGGACAGCCCGCCGAGGTCGTCGATCGAATGCACCTGTGGCAGCCTGCCGGTGTCGACCGCCAGCGCCTGGCCCGAGATCAGATATGGCGGAAGGAATATCGCCTTGGCTTCGCGCGCCGGTGTCACGGTGATGCCCGCCGCCACACAGTCGTAGTCACCCGACCCCAGCCGGTCGAAGAGGCCATCGAAGTCCGTGCCGCCGTCGGTGACGAACGCGACGGGTTCGCCGAGCGCTGCGGCGAGGGCGGTCATCAGCTCGATCTCGAGGCCCGTGTCGCCGGGCATCGAATTGAATGGCGGGACCGGGCACGCCACGCCGACCCTCAACGTCGTCATGCCTCCCAACCTAGGCTGCATCGCCACTGTCGTCCTCGATGCCCCGGTCCTCCAGCCACGACTCGGCCGTCAACTGGCAGGTGGCTTCTCGGATGTGGGGACGATCGTGGTGTCCGTGGTGCACGCGGTCGGGTCGGTCGGTCGCACGCTGGTCGGTGCGCCGCTGACAGACCCCGGCGCGGGTCAGTCGGCCGTCGACTAAGCCTTGATTCACCGATCGACCCTCGGCGTGGGGGCGAAATTCGGTTGTGCGCTTTGGAGTCGGGGTGGGCCGTTGTGCGGGATCAGATGATGGCC
>NZ_JACKSH010000068.1 GCF_025821625.1 Mycolicibacterium pyrenivorans | reverse complement strand
TGGCTGAATGTGATCCTAGAGAAATCTCATTCTTTCACCACGACAGGGCATTTCGCTGTTACAACCCGCCTCCCATCCCTACCTCATCGGTGAATCCAGGCTTAGGAGTCACCGTGGAGATCGACCACCTGCTCACCGCCACGCGCTCTGCGCGCAGAACGTTAGACCTCGACAGCGCTATCGACCTCGACGAGATTCGCGACTGCCTGCGGATAGCTCTGCACGCCGCCAACGGTTCAAATCAGCAGAACTGGCGTTGGCTGGTCATCATCGACGACAGGCTTCGCAGCGCGATTGCGGCGCTGTACCGCTCGGCCTACCTCAAGAAGGTTGGTGGTCAGATGATCGCGAGCTTCATACCTGTCGGTTCGGCAGAAGGGCGGCTGATGTCATCCACCGAGTGGCTCGTAGAGCATCTGGCAGACGTGCCCGCACTGGTGATCCCATGGCTACGAGCCAACGTGTCCACGAAGCGATGGAGATGAGTCGTTCTATCTGGCCACGCTCTATGGCTCCATCTTCCCGGCGGTATGGAACTTCCAGCTCGCATTGCATACCCGCGGCTACGGCACGTGCATCACGACACTGCACCTTGATCGTGAACACGAGGTGCGCGAATTGCCCGGAATTCCGAACACGTTCGTCCAGGGATGCCTGTTGCCGGTCGGGCGTCTGCGCGCGGGTCACACATTTTCGCCAGGACCGCGGCGCGACGTCAACGAAGTAATCGGGATCGACGGATGGGATGGCCAATGACCCAGGAGACTCAACTCAGCGACCGTGTTGCCCGCATCGAAGCTCGCGACGAGGTACCGGCGTGTATGCTGCGCTACACGCGCGGGGTAGGCCGCCGGGACCTCACGCTACTGTGTTCGGCCTCCTATGGCGACGCATTCGGAGATGTCGAGGGATTCATCGACTGGGGCTTCGCGTACCGCTCCCACCAGACCCGTTACCAGCACGACATCACCAATCACACGTCCGAGATCGACGGCGACACCGCCGGTCCTTCGTACATGCGTCCGCTGGTTACTTCAACGCGATGACCCTGCGCGATGGCGGTGGGGCGTCCCGGGTGCGCGGGGTAGCGGACTGCTAATGTCGGAACGCACAATGTCCAGCGCCAAGCGTCCCCGTCGCCGAGCCGCGGGCAGTTCGGAAGACGTCACTCGGCGTACCGAAATCGTGCAGGCGGCGAATAGACTGATCGCCCACCACGGTCTCGGTACATCGCTGCAACAAATCGCCGACGCCTCCGGCATCCTGGTCGGCAGCCTCTACCATCACTTCAAGTCGAAAGATGCGCTACTCGACGAATTGAACCGACGCTATCGCGCGGACTTGGATCTCGTCGGACAAGCCGCAATGGCCCGGCTCGAGGAAGCAAGCTCGCCTCAAGTGGGGGAACAGATTCATTTTCTGTGCCGCGAGATCGCCCGCTGTGCGGTCAAACATCAAGCTGCACTTCAAATGTCGTTCCTCGAGGGCCGCACCAAGCGCTCCGACTCCCAGGAGCAGGGCAATAGACCGTCGGGCGTCGAAACAGCGATGTTGCGACTACTGCGCGAGGGCCGCCGTACGGGCTTCATCCGTCCCGACGTTGACCTCGCCGTCGTCGCGGACCGCGTATGTCAGAGCGTCTTACATGCAGGCCTGGCTGTCGTCCGGCACGGCGCGCCAACCGACGACGTCGCCGAGGTTTTGTGCGGAATTCACCTACTCGGACTTACCGCGGCCGATCCCACCAACGATCATCTCGATCGATCCCCTGCGCTCGCTGTGGCGGATGCCGTCGTCAAGTCCTGGGCCGGAGAGAACGAAGCCGTCGATGACACAGCCTCCCGCGTGCGGATTGCCGCACGTAAGGAGTTCAGCCGTAGGGGCTTCGAGGTGACAACGATCCGGGATATCGCCGCCGCGTCGGGCCTGCCCCCGGGAACCGTCTATCGCCATCTCGGTTCGAAGGACGAGATGCTCAAGTCCATCATGCTGTCCATCACGCAGAAGATCGGCGACGCGTGGGCCGATATCATGCGCACCGACTCGTCACCGACCGAGAAGCTTGACGCGCTGTGTTGGTTGAACATCAATGCTGTCGACCGTTTTCCCGAAGAGTTCGCGATCCAGCTCGCATGGATGCGTCATGCACCGCCGGAGGTCGCCGAACCCCTTTGGTCGTTCGACACTCGTCGGAGTGAGATGAGCGAGCTAATCGCCGCCGGTATCGAGACGGGCGACTTGGTCGTGCCGACGCATAACATGGAGATCCTGACTCGCTGCGTGATCGGCATCCTGTGGATTCCGCCGAACATTGTGCGAGAGTTAGGATCCCGCGCCTCACTCATCCATTCTCGCGACACCGTTCTGCGGGGCCTTGCGGTCCGCGGGCCCTAGGTCCAGGTAAGGCCCATGCTGGGCGCGGCATGGAAAACATGCGCGCTGGCGTCTGGTAGGATTCGGCGGGCGACGAGGTAATCCACCCCCATCCAGCCTTGACGAATGTATCGCCCGAATTGCATACACGTCCCCGGCGCCCCACTGGCGGCAGGCACAAATTTCACGCCTTCCAACGCCTCCTTGACACCCGCTCCGGTGAGCGGCCGCGCGTTGGCGATCGCGTGAACAATGACCGTGGCGACATCGCGACACAACGGGGGCATGAAGTAGTTGGGGCGCCGGCCGAAACGCGCTTCGAATCGATCGAGAAACTCTTGGCCGACCGCGTTGCGCTCGTCGTAGCTGTCCAGCCCGATCCAGCCGGCCAATTGGTCCATCCACATGGGATCGATGTGAGCGAGCTCAAACGCCGTCATGGTGTAGCGGGGCGGGCTCCAATTCGCCTTGGCTAGAGCGTCGTTAAATCCGAACAAGCCGTGCCCGAAGCCGACGTGGACTAGGGCGTCTGGCTCAGTGGCGCGAAGCGAGGCCACCGCTTCGACTTTGTCCGCCTCAACCTGGGGTATCGCCACCGAACCCACGATCTGTAGCCCGGCTGCTTCATAGGCCCGGACCGCATAGCCGAGATACTCTTTACCGATCAACGACGTCTCATGCGCGATCGCGATGCGCTTGCGTCCGTCGGTCTTGAGCACCGCCGCCAACATCACCGGTTCTTCTGCCATGGACCCATTGTTCAAGGCGAAGCACCATTCCCCCAGTGCCGTTTCGGATCCCGCGAGCGTGATGATCGGGACGTCGGCAGTGCGCTCGACGTGAGCGCTGAGCGGGACGACGTTGTCGGAGACGTAGGGGCCGAAGATGACCAGACAACCCTCGGCCACCAATTCATCGAATGCTCTCTGAACGAGCTTGAAGTCGCCGTTGGGCAGTCCGATCACCTCACGCTTGACCAACTCGATCGGCCGGTCGATCAATCGCTTGTCCAGCGCCTCGTCGAAAATGAGCTTCAGCGAGTCCAGCGTGTCATCGGTGGTGGCGGCGTTCGCCGGGTAGTCGGCCAGCCAGCCCACTTTGACCGGGATGACAGTGCCATATCCGCGCGTACCTTCATCAGCCATGAACTCAACATACACTATGAATGTTGCTATGATCAGCCTCGTGGGCGATCGAGGAGGTGGCGAGGCTGAACGACGTGCGCGCGGTGATCAGACTCGTCGCGACGTCATCACGGCGGCCCGCGAGTTGTTCGTCCATCCCGGATACCACCAGACCAGCGTCGGGGATATTGTGGCCAAATCCGGCACCGGCACCCGGGGCGCGTTCTACCACCACTTCAAGGACAAAGCCGACCTGTTCCGCTTGGTCTTTGAAGAAGTGCATCAAGATTTGGTTGATCGAGCCATCGCCCACCCGCCGCCCGGTGATGCCTGGGATCGCCTCCGACTGGGTCTGCACGGGTTCCTCGATGCCGCGCTCGAACCCGAGGTTCAGCGCATCGTGCTGATTGACGGCCCGGTGATTCTCGGCTGGCAGGCGTTGCGCGCAATCGAGGGTGCGGGCGGTCTCGCACTGGTACAAGAAGTCCTTCAGGAAGCGATGGACGACGGTGCAATTCAGCAGTTGCCCGTCCAGGAACTCGCGCACATGATTCTAGCCGCACTGGAGGAGGCCGCCCTGCTTGTTACTCAGGCGCCAAGCAAAGGGCCGGCGAAGCGCTCAGTCGGAGTCATCCTCGACCGGCTGCTGTTCAGCCTGACTCCCGCGGCCGCCACGCTCGCTTCTGAAGCAGCTGATTCATTTTAAGTTCGCCAGTCAGCGGCGCGAAGCTCTCGTCGTCTTTGGTGCTGCCGCGGTCCTCCTGCGGGCGGGTGACGGCTTTGACGTCGCTGCGCCGACCGGCGCGGCGACAGACTGGCGGCACCAAGCCCAGATGTCGTCCAACGTGAGCTCCACGTTAGGGCCAGTGTGCAACATGCTGAACTGGCCGAGGCTGGTAAGCGTCGCCGTCATGAGGACAGTCAGCTGCGCAATCGACAGGTCCTTGCGAACGAGGCCCGCGCGCGAGCAGGACGTCAATATTCGCTTGAGCAGCTTCTGGTGGGGCTCCCACACTTTTTCGAAATCGGCGGGCCTCTCAAGCGCGAGGCTGAGGTTGTACAGCGTGACGATCCGGCCACCGACAGCCTCGGACGACTCCGCCCTAGACAGAAAGCCCCGGCAAAACGCCTCGAGCTGGCCCAGCGGTCCATCGGCCGCCGACACCTCTTGACGGATGTCTTCGATGAACTGACTCTGTACGTTCTCGTAAAGCGCCAGCAGGAGCTCTTCCTTGCCGGCAAAATGCTGGTAGAAGGCCCGCAGGCTGAGGTTCGATCGGTCGATCAGATCCTGCACGGTGAAATCCGCTCGCCCCGAGTCCTGCATCAGTTCCAACGCTGTCGCAAGGAACCGAGAGCTCCGAGCTAACGCCCGAGCGCGCGCACCGCTCAGGCGCCGCTGGACGGCGCGCTCTTGCCACGTCTCCAGCGACTCAACACCGCCGTCATCCTCGGGCTGGACCTTCGTGCCACTGCTCTTTTTTGTGGCCTTCGCACTCGCCGGCGGCATGAGTTCGTTCCTTCCAGTGAGTAAGTACCGATATCCATCAGAAGTACCACATCACCACCGATAATGGTGATTCTCCCCACCGCTGCAGCACACAGCGTCAGGCGTTGTACACAAGCTGCCAGTCGCGAACCCGTCGACCTGGATCTTGTGCGCGGCGATGAGCCATCGCTCCCCGACCGAAGGTCGTCGAGGGCACGACGCGGATTGCGCTCGATGGCGAGCTGCCGTTGAATACCGATGCTCGGCAGCTCTCCGCCGGTCGGCTGCATGGCTACTGGCTGTTGCAAGATGCGTCCCTGCAGCTCCGCGGGCACGCCGGTAACCGTCAGGTGGCCCGGCGGCCCCACGCCGCGGTTGCCGCAGCGGGGGGCCCGGACCGATCGCGGGTCGCATGGTGCTGACGGCGCCTGTAGCTGTTAGTCGGATGCCGATAGACGTTCGCTACTCATGCTCGTTAACGCGTTAGCGATGCGCTGTGACCGCGGCAACCGCTGGCACTCGCCAGTGCTGCTGATCGAGTGAGATCGGTACCGCCCGCACCTTGAGAACAAGGCTTGTCACGACTGCGCGCGCCCAAGCGGTACGCATTTCTGTTCTTCGCCGCGGCCAGTTTCCGCTTCACCAACCCGATGGCCGTCGACCCGGGTTTACGCCTACAGCTAGGCAAAGGCACGGCAGTGCGACCCGATCCCTACCCGCAGGTTTAACCATTTGTCCTACCCGTTGCCGTCGACTCGTAGGTAGTTGGCGACGTAGTCGACGTAGGTCAGCGTGTCGGGGTCAAGTCCGATGAGCTCCAGGTAGGGGTTCCATTGCCTGGAGTCGACAAACCAGTCCCACCGGGTGATTTGACCGTCTTCATTGGTCCAGATGTAGTCCCATTCATCGAGTGAAAGGACTCTGCCATCAGTTGTGGTTCCCGCGTATGTGTCTTTTACTGCGAAGCCCCATTCGGTGGCATCGCAGTCGAACGGGCTGACAAGTCGCCAATCGGGCATGTGCTTCCACCACATCCTGATCTCGGGCGTCAGGGTGTCGCCGTCCGCGGGCAGCAGCGGTAGCAGCTCCTCGGTGGCCAAGTCGGCGAACCGCTGTGGCTCGCCGTTGTTGAATCGCGGGCACATGATCACCGCATCGGGCGAATAAAGCCATTCGTCCGAGTACTTGACCAGACCTGTCTCCCGAGCGTTCGCATAGGCCTCCCACTTACTTCTGGCGAGCCTGCGATGCAGATCAATGCGATCCGACATTGGATCCCCTTCTGAATACATTGGGTGTCCGAGCGGCGACCTCCGCTCGACCTCCCGTGAATACGGGTTTTACATCATGAGAACGGTCGTTTCTCCTATTGCGGCCGTCTTGGGACGGACCGTCGTAGCGTATCGCTGCGGAGCAATGCTTCGGACCCGGACCGAGGTTTCGCGTCACGCCATCTCCCTATCCCGACAGGTTGAAGTTGCCGTTAGAGCCGTAGATCGCCAGCGACACAAGCAACGTCACAGAGACCACGACCACCAGAGAGGTCCGGACCGCGTTACCCACTGCCGCACCCACACCCGAAGGCCCGCCCGAGGCGAAGAACCCGAAATAGGTGTGCACCAACAGGATCGCTATCGCCATCAACACCGCCTGCAGGAACGACCACAACAGATCGATCGGGTTGAGGAACGTGTCGAAGTAGTGGTCGTACAGCCCACCGGACTGGCCGAACAACACGACCGTAGTGAACTGGGACGCCACGAACGACAGGATCACCGCGATCGAGTACAACGGCGTGATCGCGATCATCCCGGCCACGATCCGGGTGGACACCAGATACTCCACCGACCGGATGCCCATCGAATCGAGCGCGTCGATCTCCTCGTTGATCCGCATCGCTCCCAACTGCGCGGTCACCCCCGCACCGAACGTCGCCGCCAACCCGATCCCGGCGACCACCGGCGCTGCGATACGCACATTGATGAACGCCGCCAGGAAGCCCGTCAACGCCTCGATACCGATGTTGCCCAGCGAGCTGTACCCCTGGATCGCCAACGTGCCGCCGGCGGCCAGAGTCAAGAACCCGACGATCACCACCGTGCCGCCGATCATCGCCAAGGTGCCCGCACCCATCGAGATCTCGGCGATCAGCCGCACGATCTCCTTGCGGAAATGCACCGCCGCATGTGGTACCCCCGCCAACGCGCGGCCGTAGAACAACACGTGATCACCGATACGCGACAGCCACGCCATCGGCCGACCGGCCTGACCCACCAACCGCGGGAACCGCGACCGCATCACCGTAGAAGTACCCATGACCGCCGCCCTAACCCGTCGTCATCCGGATACCGATGGCGGTGACCACCACATTGATGACGAACAACGCCATGAACGCATACACCACCGTCTCGTTGACCGCGTTGCCCACCGCCTTGGCGCCACCACCGGTGATCGTCAAGCCCCGATAACACGCCACCAACCCCGCGATCAGACCGAACAACGCCGCTTTCACGCACGAGATGATCACCTCTGGCACCCCGGTCAACAACGTGATCCCCGCAGCGAACGCCCCCGGGTTCACGTCCTGGACGAAGATCGAGAAGAAATAGCCACCCAGGATCCCGATGATCACCACCAGGCTGTTCAACAGCAACGCCACCAACCCCGCCGCCAACATCCGCGGGGTCACCAGACGCTGCACCGGGTTGATCCCCAGCACCTCCATCGCGTCGATCTCCTCACGAATGGTGCGCGACCCCAGATCGGCACACATCGCCGTCGCCCCCGCCCCGGCCACGATCAACACCGTCACCAACGGCCCCACCTGAGTGACCGCACCGAACGCCGCACCCGCACCCGACAGATCCGCCGCACCCAACTCCCGTAACAGGATGTTCAGCGTGAACGAGACCAACACCGTGAACGGAATCGCCACCAACAACGTCGGCGCCATCGACACCTTGGCCACAAACCAGCACTGCTCCAAGAACTCCCGCCACTGGAACGGCCGCACAAAAATGAAGCGCACCGCATCCAGCGCCATCGCGAAGAACCCACCGACCGCCGCCATCGCACCCGACACACCGTTCGGCAACGCAATCCCGGTCGACCAACGCTCCGGACCGCTGCCGCGCGCCATATTGGCCTCATCTCCACGGTGTCAACACTCGGCTGCAAAGCTATCGGTGTCGCGTCCGCAATCCGTTGCGCAGGCGTTCTTCCGGCCAGCGAGCCCTTGCGGCGATTCACCCTAGCAATCTGCATCCTTGTACACAAGAAACTGATACCCTCGCCGGGCTAGGCCCATGGCGGGACGTTCAGGGCTGTTAGCTACCGGGCGACACGGACTCACTTCGCCACTGTCCGTGACGAATTCTCTTTCTCGAGAATTTCAATTCTCGTCCGCACGCTTACAGCTCAAGTGCTCAAAAGTGCAAACTTCTCAAGAATATCTATTCTCACATTTGTCAAGTAGCCCTCTTGGGATCATCCGCCGCGGGAAGGGTGCCGATGCTCCGCAAGTGTCCGTACACAATCACGGGAGAGAGAGTCGATAGGTGAAATCACAGGCCGCGATCATGCGCGGTGTCGGTAACGACTGGGAAATCCATCAAGTCGACTTGAGGGATCCGAGCGAAAATGAAGTCCTCGTTCGCATGCGGGTCGCCGGCATCTGCCACTCCGACGATCACTTCGCCACCGGTGACGCGGTCCCGCCACCCGAGATGGCCGAGATGATGGTGGCTGCGGGGCTGGCCGCACCCGACTACTTTCCGATGATCGGGGGCCACGAAGGCGCGGGCGTCGTCGAAGCGGTTGGCTCCGGCGTGACGGCCTTGCGTCCTGGCGACCATGTCGGCATGTCGTTCATCGCCGCGTGCGGGAAGTGCCGTTGGTGCGTCACCGGGCAGTCTTTCATCTGCGACGTCGGCGCGGACCTCTTCGCCAAGGATGAGGGAGCCGACGGCGTCCCCCAACGCCGACTGGGCAACGAGGCGCTGACAGCGATGACCCAGCTCGGGACTTTCTCGGAGTATGTCGTCACATCGGAAAACGCGTTGATCAAGCTCGACCCCTCGATCCCCTTTCATGCCGCAGCTCTGGTCTCCTGCGGTGTCACCACCGGGTGGGGCTCGGCCACGGAATCGGCAGGGACCGAGCCCGGCGACACTGTCGTCGTTATTGGCACCGGTGGCGTGGGCATGAACGCCGTACAGGGTGCACGCGCGGTCGGCGCCCAGCACGTGATCGCAGTCGATCCCTCCTTGTTCAAACGTGACTTGGCGCCGAAATTTGGTGCGACACATACCAGCGAGTCGGCCGAAGCGGCAATCGAACTGGTGGGAGCCCTGACAGCCGGGGTGATGGCTGACCGGGTGATCGTGACCATGGGAGTCGTTCGCACCGACATAATCCCCGTCGCATTGATGCTCACCCGCAAAGGCGGTACCTGCGTAGTAACCGGCATGACGCCGGTCACCGAACTCTCAGTACCGATGTCACTCGCCGACCTCGTCGTGTCGCACAAGCAGCTCAAAGGCGTGCTGTACGGCGGACTGAACCCGCGGACGAGTATGCCGAGACTCCTGTCGATGTATCAGTCTGGAACGCTGATGCTCGACGAACTCGTGACGAGGCGCTATCGGCTCGAAAACATCAACGATGCCATCGACGATTTACGCACTAGCCGCAACATCCGCGGTGTGATCGAGTTTCCTTCGTTATAACCGTCACCGGGTTCGGGGCGTCGAGTTCGAGACCGGCACACGTGTCATGTGAGACGACTTCGCCAATGGCAACGCTTCGTCACATCCGTCGCGATCCCGGCAGCGGGAGACAACATCCAGTATTGAGCAGCCGATCAGCACATCACAGCGCCCCGAATGTGGTTCTGGTGTGGGAGAGTTGCGGGGGCGCCGTCGATCAGTCTGACCGAGAAAGGATCTCACGTGTGAGTACAGCGTTACTGCTCATGGATATTCAGCACGGCACAACCGGCCGGTACGGAGCGACATCTGACTATTTCGACCGGGTCGTCGCTGCGCAAGCCAAGGCCGAAGACGCCGGTATCCCGGTGATCCTTATCCGGGTCGGCTTCAACCTCGGGTACCCCGAAGTGTCGGAACGCAACAAGAGCTTCTCCGCGGTGAAAAAGGGGGGAAGCCTTGTCCTTGGCGAAAAATCGACGGAGGTCGAACCCCGACTACTTCGTGGCAAGGGTGAGCTGGTGGTGACTAAGAAGCGGATCAGCTCGTTCGCGGGAAGTGATCTGCGGGAAGTATTGCGCGCCAGCAATATTGATCATCTGGTCCTCGGTGGAATCGCCACGAGTGGGGTTGTGTTATCGACTGTCCGAGAGGCGGCCGATCTCGACTTCCAGTTGACCGTGCTAAGCCTTGATTCACCGATCGACCCTCGGCGTGGGGGCGAATTCGGTTGTGCGCTTTGGAGTCGGGGTGGGCCGTTGTGCGGGATCAGATGATGGCC
>NZ_JACKSH010000067.1 GCF_025821625.1 Mycolicibacterium pyrenivorans | reverse complement strand
CTCGTCGGTCACACTGGGCGACCCAGCTGAACGGTTAAAGGTGAGGGGCTACGGACCACGCCCGCCGCAGGCGGGCCTCCGCCGGTCGCACCTAGTGCACCGGCGACCGCGGACGGCGAAGACACCACACCGCGCCGGTGTGGTGTACGGGGGTTACGGCGTGAAGGGGTCGGGGCTGTCGTGGTGCAGGCAGGCGAGGAGCTCGGCGGTGGCGGCGTGGTCGGGGCTGCCGTCGACGCCGTGGCCGGTCTGGATGATGGCGGCGAGGTCTGCTCCGAGGTGCAGTGTGTAGCGCGGCCATTCGTCATCGCCGGCGCGGGCGATCAGGGCCGCGGTGGCGGCCGTGAGCCGGATGCGTGCGTGGGCGGGG
>NZ_JACKSH010000066.1 GCF_025821625.1 Mycolicibacterium pyrenivorans | reverse complement strand
CGGGGCTCAATGCGGGCTCTGCTGGAGTCAGCGGCCACCACTGATCTGAGCCGGGGATCGCCAACCAGCCCTCGGCGATGCCGTACACGCCGGCGACCACCGGAGCTGCAGCCAGTTGGACACACAGCCACGGCACCACCACCATCTGACCGAACGTCGGTGCAGGGTCATACAGAGCAAGGATCGGTGCCCCGAGTGCAACCCCCGACCACAGCAGCGCAGCGATCGGAAATGACCGCAGAGTCTGCGGAAACAGGTTCACCAGAACGGACTTGATCGCTACGCCGGCCAGCCAGCCCAACGGAACACACACCGCC
>NZ_JACKSH010000065.1 GCF_025821625.1 Mycolicibacterium pyrenivorans | reverse complement strand
CGGAATTGCATTCCAGCCAATGTGACCTTGCGGTCGCCCGTTCCGGGGTGAAAATGGGCTGGTGGTCGCCTTGCGACGCCGTGTCTGCATGGTTCTTCGAGGCCGGATTCCAGCCAGGTGCTGGAGTCGTGTTGAGGGCCCTTCATTGTTGCCGCCGGTGGTGTTCGGCGATCAAGCACGCGGATTAGATTTTCTGTTGGCCCATACGACTCCACGAGGCGACCACACCCTCAAATGGTGGACGCGCACAGGAGTGGAGGTACAACGATGCTGGCAGAATCCGAGGACTCTGAACAGATCATCGCCAGGGTCGCAGCTCTCGATATCGGCAAGGCTGAACTGGTGTGTTGCGTGCGGGTGCCCGGCCGGGGCAGCCGCCGTTTGCANGAGGTGACCACGCACTCGACGATGACGCGGTCGTTGACCGAGTTGGCCAGTCACCTCGTCGAATCCGGGGTCTCGCGGGTGGTCATGGAAGCCACCTCCGATTACTGGAAACCGGTGTTCTATCTGCTCGAGGCCCACGGCCTTGACCCGTGGCTGGTCAACGCCCGCGACGTCAAACACCTACCGGGCCGACCCAAGACCGATGTGCTGGATGCAGTGTGGTTGGCNAAGCTGGCCGAACGCCAGATGCTGCGCCCCAGTTTCGTTCCCCCGCCCCCGATCCGGCAATTACGCGATCTGACCCGCTACCGCGCCGACCTCATCGCGGTGCGTACCGCGGAGAAGAACCGCGTGGAAAAGCTCCTCGAAGACGCCTGCATCAAGCTCTCGGTGGTAGCCAGCGACATCTTCGGGGTGTCCGGGCGGGCGATGATGGCCACGATGATCGCCGGAGAGCGTGACCCCGCCGTCTTGGCCCAGCTGGCGAGATCACGGATGCGAACCAAGATCGGCCAACTCGAAGAGGCTTTCAACGGCCACTTCGACGACCATCACCGGTTCCTGCTGGCCCGCATGCTCGACCATATCGACGGCATCGACGCCGACATCGCCGCCGTCGATGACCAGATCGAGGCCCATCTGGCCCCTTTCGCCGCAGCGGTGGCCCGTCTCGATGAGATCCCCGGGATCGGNNCGCTCGCCGCCGCTGTCATCCTCGCCGAGATCGGCACCGACATGTCGATCTTCCCGACCGCAGCCCACCTGTGCTCCTGGGCGAAATTCAGCCCCGGCATCAAATCCTCGGCCGGTAAAACCAAAGGTAAAGCCCACACCGGCCACGGCAACCGCTACCTGGCCCAGGTCCTGGGCGAGGCCGCCGTCTCCGCCGGCCGCACCGACACCTTCCTCGGGCAACGCTACCGACGCATCGCCCGACGACGCGGCAACAAACGCGCCGTCGTCGCCGTCGGACGCTCCATCCTGGTCATCATCTGGCACCTGCTGGCCGACTCCGACGCCACCTACACCGACCTCGGCGCCGACCACTACACCACACACCTCAATCCAGAGTCCAAGAAACGCAACCACATCCGACAACTCGAAGCACTCGGCTACACCGTCACCCTCACCCCAGCAGCCTGACCCGCGAACACACCAAACCCGCCGTGGCACCCACGGCAACACCGACGCGCCCACACCCAGCGCACCTCACCTCTATTTTCGGATTAGCCTGACCCGCGAACACACCAAACCCGCCGTGGCACCCACGGCAACACCGACGCGCCCACACCCAGCGCACCTCACCTCTATTTTCGGATTAGCAGGAAAACCGCGAGAGCGGGCCTGCTGGAATGCAGTTTCGGCCGGGAGTGGCTGACTGGAATTGGAACACGTTCTAGTCTGTCGTGTATGACCCAGGCTGATGCTTCCTCGCGCGAGCGCTCGTCAGGCGAGCTGTTGCGCCATCCCCTGCACTCCGGCCACCTCACCGTCGGTGCGCTCAAGCGCCACAAGGACCGACCGGTGCTGTTCCTCGGTGAGACCACGATGACCGGCGGCGAGCTCGCCGACCGGATCAGCCAGTACATTCAGGCGTTCGAGGCCCTCGGCGCGGGCAGCGGCGCAGCGGTCGGGCTGCTGTCGCTCAACCGGCCGGAAGTGCTGATGATCATCGGCGCCGGCCAGACCCAGGGCTTCCGGCGCACGGCACTACACCCTCTCGGCTCGCTGGACGACCACGCCTACGTGCTGTCCGACGCGGGTGTGACCTCGCTGATCATCGACCCGAAGCCGATGTTCGTCGAGCGGGCGCTGGGGCTGATCCAGAAAGTGCCCGCGCTCGAGCAGATCCTGACGATCGGCCCGGTGCCTGCCGAACTCGCCGACAGCGGCGTGGCCGCGGTCGACCTCAGCGCCGAGGCGGCGAAGTACCCGCCCGTTCCGCTGATCGCGGCCGACCTGCCGCCCGACCACATCGGCGGCCTGACCTATACCGGGGGCACCACCGGCAAGCCCAAGGGCGTGATGGGCACGACGCAGTCCATCACGACGATGACGACGGTGCAGTTGGCCGAGTGGGAGTGGCCGGAGAATCCCCGCTTCCTGATGTGCACGCCGCTGTCGCACGCGGGCGCGGCGTTCTTCACCCCGGTGATCGTCAAGGGCGGCGAGCTGATCGTGCTGACGAAGTTCGACCCGGCCGAGGTCCTTCGGGTCATCGAGGAGCAGAAGATCACCGCGACGATGCTGGTGCCCTCGATGATCTACGCGCTGATGGACCATCCCGATTCGCATACCCGCGATCTGTCGTCGCTGGAGACGGTGTACTACGGCGCGTCGGCGATGAACCCGGTCCGGCTGGCCGAGGCGATCCGGCGGTTCGGCCCGATCTTCGCGCAGTACTACGGGCAGTCCGAGGCGCCGATGGTGATCACGTACCTGTCCAAGAAGGACCACGACGAGAAGCGCCTGACCTCGTGCGGCCGGCCGACGCTGTTCGCGCGGACCGCACTGCTCGGCGAGGACGGCCGGCCGGTGCCGCAGGGCGAGGTCGGCGAGATCTGCGTGTCGGGGCCGCTGCTGTCCGGTGGGTACTGGAACTTACCTGACGAAACCTCCCGAACCTTTCATGACGGCTGGATGCACACCGGCGACCTGGCGCGCGAGGACTCCGATGGGTTCTGGTACATCGTCGACCGGACCAAGGACATGATCGTCACCGGCGGGTTCAACGTGTTCCCCCGCGAGGTGGAAGACGTTGTGGCCGAACATCCTTCGATCGCGCAGGTGTGCGTGATCGGCACGCCCGACGAGAAGTGGGGTGAGGCGGTGACCGCGGTGGTGGTGCTGCGGCCCGACGCGCCCTCCAACGAGGCCGCGGTCGACACGATGATCGCCGAGATCCAGGCCTCGGTGAAGGAGCGGAAGGGTTCGGTGCAGGCCCCCAAGCAGGTGATCGTCGTCGACTCGGTGCCGGTGACCGCGCTGGGCAAGCCCGACAAGAAGGCGGTGCGGGCGCAGTTCTGGGAGAGTTCGGGACGGGCGGTCGGCTGAGCCGACGAGACGGCACCGTCGGCTGACCGACGGGACGGTACCCACCTCGCCGCCCTGGGCTGCCGACAGCGGGTGCCGCGCGTCGCGTCCGACCTCACGCCCGGCAGAATCGCGAAGATGCGCACCCTCGCGAAGTGGGTCCCCGGCGATCACCTCGGCCTCGACATCCCCGCCGACGCCGAAGCGTTGCGCGACGGCGGCGCCGGCTACCTGACGGAGGCGTTCCGGCGGGCAGGCACCCTGACCGAAGACAACGCCGTCGTTGCCATCGACGAACTGACAGAGTTCCGTGGCGGCAGCACCGGCCGCAAGGCCCTGCTGTCGGTGCGCTACCGACAGCCCTGCGAACTGCCGCGCGACCTGTTCGTGAAGTTCTCCAGGGACTTCAACGACCCCGGTCGCGACCTCGGACGCGGCCAGATGGCCGACGAGGTGCGCTTCGCGCTGCTCACCCGGGCGCCGGGATTCCCCATCGACGTGCCCCGATGCCTGTTCGCGGACTTCCACCACGGATCGGGCAGCGGGCTTTTGATCACGAGCCGGATCGGCTACGGCAGCAACGGAATAGAACCGCACTACGACAAGTGCGCCGACCACACCATGCCCGACCCGGCCGCGCACTACCGCGCGCTGCTCCGTGCACTGGCCCGGCTGGCGGGCACCCACATGGCCGGTGGCCTCGCCGCCGAGATGGAGTTCCCCGTCGACATGCGGCGGCTCTCGGTCGGCGAGCGCGCCCCGTACACCGGCGAGCAGTTGCAGCGCCGCGTCGACCACCTCGCCGAGCTGGTTTCCCGCCATCCTGCACTTCTGCCCGCCAATGTCGCTTCCCCGCAGTTCATTTCCCGGCTGCGCGACGAGGCCCCGCGCTGCCCGGATCGCGTCGACGAGCTGTGGCGCGAACTCGGCGCCGACCCTCGGTACGTCGCGCTGTGCCACTGGAATGCCAACGTCGACAACGCGTGGTTCTGGCGTGACCCGCACGGGCGGCTCGAGTGCGGACTGCTCGACTGGGGCTGTGTCGGCCAGATGAACCTCGCCATGGCGATCTGGGGCGCCCTGTGCAGCGCCGAAACCCAGATGTGGAACACCGATTTCGACTCGCTGCTCGGCTACTTCGTCGCCGAGTTCGCGGCGGCGGGCGGGCCCGCGCTGGACCCGCGGGTTCTGCGCAGACACGTGCTCACCTATGCGGCGATCATGGGACCGGCGTGGCTGCTCGACGTTCCCGCATACCTGCTCAGCTGCTTCCCGAACCGGTGGCCGACCGCTTCGACCCCCGGATCGCCGGGAACGAGCAGGCCCGCAGCAGGCTGTTGATGCTGACGAACTTCCTCAACCTCTGGGACAGGTTCGACCTGGCCGAGGTGCTGACGTGACCGGCGGCGACCTGCAGCAGACGGTCGATGCGGTCTGGCGCATGGAGGCCGCGAAGATCGTCGCCACACTCACCCGCGCGGTCGGCGACGTCGGCCTCGCCGAGGACCTCGCACAGGAAGCCCTCGTCGACGCCCTCACCCAATGGCCGGACACCGGAGTGCCCCGCAACCCCGGCGCATGGCTGACCACCGTCGCCAAACGTAAGGCCGTCGACAACTGGCGCAGACAGGACAATCTCGACACCAAGTACGCCGCCATGGCCCGAGATCTCGAGGATCACGTCGACGACGCGTGGGACCCCGATCGCATCGACGACGACGTCCTGCGGCTGATCTTCATGTCCACGCACCCGACGCTGTCCCGGGAGAACCAGATCACCCTGACCCTGCGGGTGGTCGGCGGCCTGACGACCGAGGAGATCGCGAAGGCGTTCCTCGTGCCGAAGGCGACGATCGCCCAGCGCATCGTGCGGGCCAAGAAGTCCCTGACCGGTGCGCCTTTCGAGGTTCCGGACCGATCCGCCTACCCGGAGCGGCTGTCCTCGGTGCTCAGCGTGATCTACCTGGTGTTCAACGAGGGCTACTCGGCGTCGACGGGTCACCGCTGGATCCCTACGAATTGTGCAGTGAGGCACTGCGTCTGGGCCGTGTCCTGGCCGCCTTGGCCCCGGAGGAGGCCGAGGTGCACGGTCTTGTCGCGCTGATGGAGTTCCAGTCCTCGCGGCTGCGGTCGCGCACCGACACCGACGGACGGCCCATCCTGCTGGAGGACCAGAACCGCACCATGTGGGACCGCGCCCAGATCCAGCGCGGCGTCGCCGCTCTCCAGCGCGCGGCCGAAGTGCTGCAGCGCAAGAAGATCGGCTGGGGCCTCTACTCGCTGCAGGCCGCCCTCGCCGAATGCCACGCCGTCGCACCCACCGCCGCCGACACCGACTGGCAACGCATCGTCTCTCTCTACGACGCGCTGCTGCGACTCGCACCCTCACCGGTGGTCGAACTCAACCGCGCGATCGCGGTCGCCATGGCGGATCCGGACTCCGGGCCGGCCACGGCGCTGCGGATTCTCGACGGGATCAAGGGCCTCGAGACCTCGCACCTGCTGCCGAGCGTGCGCGGCGAACTGCTGGCACGACTCGGCCGCAACGCCGACGCCGCAACCGAGTTCGAGCGTGCCGCGGCGCTGGCCGACAACGATCGCGAGCGCGACGTGCTGCACGACAAGGCCGCCAGGGCCAGGACCCGCTAGCCGCCGGGCACCGCGGTACGCGCCGCCACCGACGGGCCGCCGACGTTGTCGAACACGTCGATCACCACATCGGCGTCGCGATACACGCCGAGGTGATGCAGGCCCGGTGTCGCCCCGATGATGTCGTTGGCCCGGTCGCCGGTCATCGGATAATCCTCCACCCGATGCCGCCAGTGCGCGGCGACGACCGTCGCCGCCCGGGCAAGTCGGGGCACCTCGCGATCGAGCACCTCCCGCAGCGCCGAAGGCTGTAGGTAGTAGCACACCTCCGAGAGCACCACCAGGTCGAAAGGTCCTGCGGGCCAGGGCTGGTCGAGTGACCCGCGCAGCAACGTCACCCGATTCCCGACACCTGCGGCCGTCAGCCGCCGGTGCGTGGCGTCCAATGCGCCGACGCTGATGTCGGTGCTGGTCACATGATCGCACCGACCGACAAGCCGTTCGGTGAGCACGCCGACCGAGCACCCCGGCTCGAACGCGTGCCGGTACCGCGGGTAGGGCAGCAGGGCGGTGGTGATCGCGTACTTGCGCTGTTCGTACCACCGCGACTCGAGATGCCAGGGATCCGCCGACTCCGCATACATGCGCTCGAAGTAGCTGTCAGGCAGTCGACTGTTCAGCGGAAGACCACCTCTCCCACAGCCATCAGCCTGCTCAACACGTACGGCGGAAGGACCGGGTCCACCCCGGGCGCCGGAGGGACGAGCTGGCTGCGGAACGCTTGCGCCGCAACGTTCTTGCGCTCGACCGCGAACCGGGTCAACGGAGCCGCGGACGCGCGGTGCCACGGCACGGCGCCGTCGTCGGGCCGCGCCCAGTGCCACATCCACACCGGATACTCCAGCAGCACCGCGCCGGTGCGCTCCGCCGCCACCGCCGCCGCGCGTCCGACCGCCTCGTGGTCGGGATGACCGTCACCACGCCAGGTGGCGGCGCACCAGGTTCCCGGCGGCTTGGTGGCCAGGATCTCGGTGACCAGATCCGCGAGACGTTCGTCGCGCTCGGCTATCTGGCCGTCCGGCAAGCCCAGGCAGAGCGGAGCGTGGACTCCCATCACGCCGGCCGCGCAGTGCAGCTCGGACCGGCGGTCACGTCCCCGCTCCTGCCTTCGACCGCGGCGCGGAGCCGGACAGCTTCCTCAGGTGCTGCGCAAAGCCCCCGGGAGCGCGGCCCTCCCGCCGGTCCGAGGTCGCCACCGACAGGCGCCGGTCCCGGTGGACCGTCAGCCCGGCGGCCTCGAACCGTTCCACCAACTCGACGTCCTCGCCACTTGCCAGGGCGCGGAAGCCGCCGACATGCCAGTACGCGTCGGCGCGGAAACCCATGTTCGCCCCGTGCACGTGGTCGTGGTCGGTCCCGGAGGACCGGTAGGAGCGCAGATAGCGGCGCACCACCGCGGGCGAGACGTGCCGCCAGTTCGGCACGCGCACCACCCCCAGCACCATGTCCGCGCCGGCGTGCAGATCGGGGCGGACCATGCGCATCAGCCAGTCGGCGTCGACGACGCTGTCGGCGTCGGTGGTGGCGTACCACGTGTCCTGAGGGTCGATCTGCCCGTACAGCGACTTCGAGTACTCGAATCCCGCGGCGCGGGCGGCGCCGACGTTGCCGGCGTCGACCGAGATGAAGTGCACGTCGGGGCCGAACTCACCGGCCAGTTGCTCGCTGCCGTCGTCGCTCGAGTCCAGGACGACGACCGCGCAGACCGGCGTCGGGAGGCACAGCGCTGCGGTGGTGAGCGCCCGGAGGCACTGCGGCAGGTGTGAAAACTCGTTGTGCGCGGGCACCACCACAACGGTCTGCAGCGGGAACGAGTCAGGCGCGGTCATGCGCTTATTTAGCCGTTCGGCGGCGGTTTCACACCTGGCACGATGGTCGGGTGACCGACGTTGCGGCTGTTCTGTTCGATTTCTCCGGCACCCTGTTCCGGCTGGAGGAGGACGAGAGCTGGTTCGCGGGCATCACGCTGGACAGTGACGAGGACCGTGAGGTCGACGGCCACGTGCAGGCCGAGCTGATGCGACGGCTCACCGCGCCGACCGGCCGTTCGGTGCACATGACGCCGGAGGCGCTGGAGGCGTGGACCAACCGGGACCTGGCGCCGCATCTGCACCGCGAGGCGTACCTGCACGTGCTGCGCGAGTCGGGGCTCGCTCGTCATCACGCCGAGTCGCTGTACGCCCGCGTGATCGACCCCGACAGCTGGATTCCTTACCCGGACACCGCCGCCGTGTTGAGCGGCCTGCACCGGCGCGGGGTCAAGACCGCGGTGGTGTCCAACATCGCGTTCGACGTGAGGCCGGCGTTCCACGGGGTCGGCGTCGCCGGAGATGTCGACGAGTTCGTGCTGTCCTTCGAGGTCGGTGCCGTCAAGCCGGACCCGGCGATCTTCCGGACCGCACTCGACCGGCTGGGCGTGCCCCCGGAACACGCGCTGATGGTCGGCGACAGCGACGAGGCCGACGGCGGCGCCAGGACACTGGGGTGCGGTTTCGCCCTCGTCGATCCGCTGCCGACGGCCGACCGTCCGGACGGCCTGATCGCGGCCCTGCGCACCCACGGCCTGTGACGGCACACTGGAGCGCATGGCTGATCCGAAGCCGCCCTGGTGGCTCAAACCGATGAACAAAGTGCTGATGGCCGCGATGAAGACGGGCCTGATGAAGGACGGTCCGCTGGTGCTGACGGTGACCGGCCGCAAGTCCGGCCGGCCGCGGTCCACGCCAATCACCCCGTTCGAGGTGGACGGGCGGCGTTACGTGGTCGGCGGGTTCCCCGGCGCGGACTGGGTGCGCAACGCGCAGGCCAATCCCGATGCGGTCGTGGTGCGCGGCAAGGTGCGCGAACCGGTGCGGCTGGTCGAGCTCAGCGCCGATCAGGCCCGCCCGCTGCTGCGGCAGTTCCCCGTCCTGGTGCCCACCGGTGTGAGCTTCATGAAGAACGCCGGTCTGGTCACCGGACCCGACCCCGACGAGTTCGAACGGTTGGCCGGGCGCTGCTCGGTCTTTCGCTTCGATAGCGTCTGACGCTGTGACAGACGCCGCGACAGACCCTGGGACCAATCCGTTCGATGCCCGCCTGTGGGAGCCGGTGGCCGGCTTCGACGACCTCACCGACATCACCTACCACCGCCACATCGCCGACGGCGCACCCAAGCCGACGGTGCGGGTGGCGTTCGACCGGCCCGAGGTGCGCAACGCGTTCCGCCCGCACACCGTCGACGAGCTGCACCGCGTCCTCGACCACGCCCGGATGTCCTCCGACGTCGGCGTCGTGCTGCTGACCGGCAACGGGCCGTCGCCGAAGGACGGGGGGTGGGCGTTCTGTTCCGGCGGCGACCAGCGCATCCGTGGCCGCAGCGGCTACCAGTACGCCAGCGGCGACACCGCGGAGACGGTGGACCCGGCGAGAGCGGGCCGGCTGCACATCCTGGAGGTGCAGCGACTGATCCGGTTCATGCCCAAGCCGGTGATCTGCGTGGTCAACGGCTGGGCCGCCGGCGGCGGGCACTCGCTGCACGTGGTGTGCGACCTGACGCTGGCTTCGCGCGAGCACGGCCGCTTCAAGCAGACCGACGCCGACGTGGGTTCGTTCGACGCCGGGTACGGGTCGGCGTATCTCGCCAGCCAGACCGGGCAGAAGTTCGCGCGCGAGATCTTCTTCCTCGGCCGCGCCTACACCGCCGAGCAGATGCACGCGATGGGCGCGGTCAACGAGGTGGTCGATCATGGCGACCTGGAAACCGTTGCGCTGCAATGGGCTTCCGAGATCAACGGGAAGTCGCCGCAGGCGATCCGGATGCTGAAGTACGCCTTCAACCTGCCCGAGGACGGCCTGGTCGGCCAGCAGCTGTTCGCCGGTGAGGCCACCCGGCTGGCGTACATGACCGACGAGGCGGTCGAGGGCCGCGACGCGTTCCTGGAGAAGCGCGAGCCGGACTGGAGCCCGTTCCCCCGCTACTTCTAGGAATTTCGGTGTAGTTGGTCAGCCTCAGCATGACCAACTACACCGACATCACACGTTCTGGACGCTGGCGCGGTAGCGCAGCGGAGACATCCCCACCTCGCGTTTGAAGGCATTGCTGAACGCGCTCTCCGACGTGTAGCCGAGCCGGAACGCGAGCGGTCCAACGCGGGCGTCGTCGTCGCGCAACGCGTGCCTGGCCAGCTGCATCCGCCAGTTGTTCAGGTACGTCAGCGGCGGCACGCCCGCGACGGCGCGGAACCGCTCGGCGAACGACGTGCGCGACATCGCCGCGGCCCGGGCGAGTTCCTCGAGGCGCCAAGGCTTCCCGGGCTGGTCGTGCATCAGCGAGACCGCCGGCCGGAGCCTGTCGTCGGTCAGCAACCGCAGCCACCCGGGCGGGAGTTCGTCGTTTTGCGCGATGTAGGCGCGCAGCACCTCGAGGAGCAACAGCTGGCCCTGCTGCCGGACCGCGAACGCCGCGCCCACGCGATCGCCGGTCACCTCGTCGAGTAGGCGGTTGAGGATCGCGTGCAGGTTGGTCGCCTCGGCGGCCGAGGCCCGCACGTATCCGACGGGCGGTAACGCCTGCATCAGCAGCGCCCGGCCGATCGGGTTGACGTCGATGTGGCCACCGATGGTCACGTCGGCGTCACCGCAGTCGGCGTCGTCGACCCGCACGAAGGTGTCGGGTTCGCCGATGGTGAGTTCGGTGGCGGGCCCGAGACCCGGACCGCCCTCGAGCACCACCTGGGTTCGGCGGTTGAGGATCGCGACGTCGCCGGGAGCAAGGTCGATGGGAGCGGGTACGCCGTCGGTGGTCAACCGAACGTGCCCACAGACCACCGCGACCATCTTGAGCGGGTGGTGGATGTCGAAGCGGCCGATCCAGTCGCCGCGCACCGAGAACCCGCCGGAGACCAGGCCACGGACGTCGATGAGGTCGAAGACGTCCGACAGCTGATCGCGCACCATCTCTGGACTATCGCGCAGAATTTCCGGACTTTCAACCATTCAACGTCCACTCCTTCGCGCGCACAGTGGTGTCATGACCAACAAACAACAACCCCTCGGATTCGGCTTCGCCGCCGCCTCCACAGCCGCCGAGGTCGTCGACGGCATCGACCTCACCGGGCGCAACGTCGTCGTCACGGCAGGCCATGTCGGCCTCGGCCTCGAGACCACCCGCGCCTTGGCCCACGCCGGTGCCAACGTCGTGGTGGCCAGCCGTAATCCCGCGACGGCGGCGGCCGCGCTCGCAGATCTCGACCGGGTCGAGGTCGACCGCCTCGACCTCGTCGACCCCACCTCGGTCGAGGCGTTCGCGCAGCGGTATCGCGACTCCGGGCGCCCGCTGCACATCCTGATCAACAACGCCGCGATCATGGGCGGCGAGCTCGTCCGCGACGCACGCGGGTATGAAGCACAGTTCGCGACCAACCACCTCGGCCACTTCCAGCTGACCAACGAGTTGCTGCCCGTGCTGCGCGCGGCCGGCGGCGCGCGGGTGGTCGAAGTGTCGTCCTGGGGTCATCACCTGTCCGACATCCGTTGGGATGATCCGCATTTCGAGAGTGAATACGACCCCATGGTGGCCTACGGGCAGTCGAAGACCGCCAACGTGCTGTTCGCCGTCGAGCTCGACCGGCTGTGGTCCGGCGACGGTATCCGCGGCTACTCGCTGCACCCCGGCGGGATCGTGACCACCAACCTGGCGCCGTGGCTGACGCTCGAGGACTGGCGCACCATGGGTCTGGTCGGCGAGGACGGGCAGCCGGTCATCGACCCGGACAACGACATGAAGACCCCCGAGCAGGGCGCCTCGACGACCGTGTTCGCCGCGACGAGTCCGCTGCTGGCCGAGATCGGCGGGGTGTACCTGCAGAACAACGACATCGCGCCGTTGGAGGTGGGTGCGACGCCCGTGACGGTCGACATGGGATCGGGTCCGCTGCGCACCACCGTCGGCGTCACGCCGTATGCCGTGGATCCGGACGCGGCGCAACGCCTCTGGACGCTGAGCGAGAAGCTGCTCACCGCCTGACCAACGTCGGCGAAACTGTATTCCACGCGCCGAAATTCGAGAGCGGCCCGCGTGGAATACAGTTTCGGCGTGACTAGCAGGAACCCGCTGCGGCGGCTGGCCGATCAGGTCGTGCTGACGAGCATGCGTCCTCCGCTCCTCCCCGCGCTGCTGCAGTACGGCACGAACCGCGACATCGTCGACCTGAAGGGCAAGCGCGTCCTGCTCACCGGCGCCTCCTCGGGTATCGGCGAGGCGGCCGCGGAGAAGCTCGCCCGCCGCGGCGCCACCGTGGCGGTGGTCGCCCGTCGTCAGGACCTGCTCGACGCCGTCGTCGCCCGCATCGCCGAGACCGGTGGCCCCGCCGGCCCCCGAGCCCGCGCGTACGCCTGCGACCTGTCCGACCTCGATGCGGTCGACGAGCTCGTCGCCACCGTCGAGGCCGATCTCGGGGGCATCGACATCCTGGTCAACAACGCAGGCCGGTCCATCCGGCGCCCGCTCGAGGAATCACTGGACCGCTGGCACGACGTCGAACGCACCATGACGCTGAACTACTACGGACCGCTGCGCCTCATCCGTGGTCTCGCCCCCGGCATGCTCGAACGCAGGGACGGCCACATCATCAACGTGTCCACGTGGGGTGTGAAGACGGAGTCGCCGCCGCTGTTCGGCGTGTACAACGCGTCGAAGGCGGCGCTGTCGTCGGTCAGCCGCATCATCGAAACCGAGTGGAGCGGCAGGGGCGTGCACTCGACGACGCTGTACTACCCGCTGGTGAAGACCCCGATGATCGCCCCGACCCGCGCCTACGACGGCCTGCCCGGGCTGTCGGCGGACGAGGCCGCGGGCTGGATCGTCACCGCCGCCCGGCACCGCCCCGTGAGCATCGCGCCACGCATCGCCGTCACCGCCCACGCGATCAACAGCATCGCCCCCGCCGCGGTCGACACAATCATGAAACGTCAACGCATGCAGCCGCGAGACTGATGATCCACACCATCGCCGATATCGTCCGGGTGCACGGCCGGGACCGGCCCGACACGCCCGCCCTGGTCGTCGGTGACCGCACCATCACGTTCGGCGAGCTCGACGCACGCTCCAGCCGGGCGGCGCAGGCGTTCGCGCGGGCGGGCATCGGGTTCGGCGACCGGGTGGCATTCGTCGAGCGCAACGGCTCCGAGTTCTTCGACGTCGTCTTCGGCCTGGCCAAGCTGGGCGCCGTCGGGGTGCCCGTCAACTGGCGCCTTACCGCGCCGGAGATCCGGCACATCGTCGAGGATTGCGCGGCCGCCGCGATCGTCGTCGGCGAGGAGTTCTTCGGTCACATCGAGGCCATCGAGGACGAGACCGACGCCGAGGTGATCGCGATCGGCGCGCACGAACGCTGGCCCGACTTCGACGACTGGATCGCCGCCCACCCGCCCGTCGACCCCGGAGTGACGAGCGGGCCGGACGACCCGGTGTTCCTGATGTACACCTCGGGGACCGTCGGGCTGCCCAAGGGCGTCATGCTGAGCAACACCAACTACCGGTGCAAGACCGCCGGGGTCGCGGCCGGGCCGTGGCGGTTCAGCGCCGACGCGGTGAGCCTGGCCGTCATGCCGCTGTTCCACATGGCCGGCTCCGGCTGGGCGTTCGCCGGCCTGTGGGAGGGCGCCACCACCGTCGTGCTGCGCGACGTCGACCCCGCGGCGATCCTCGACGCGATCGCCACCCACCGCGTCACCAACCTGCTGCTGGTGCCCGCCGTCATCGCGTTCCTGCTCGACACATCCGGCGTCGAGACATGCGACTTCTCCCATCTCCGGATCGTCGTCTACGGCGCCTCGCCGATCAGCGACGACGTCCTCGGCCGCGGGATGAAGCGGTTCGGCGGCGTGTTCGCGCAGGTGTACGGCATGACCGAGACCACCGGATCGATCACCCAGCTCGACGGCGACAACCACGTTCCGCACCTGCTGCGCTCGTGCGGCAAGCCGTACCCCTGGGTGCAGGTCCGGATCGTCGGACACGACGGTGCCGACGCCCCGGCGGGCACGGTCGGCGAGGTGTGGACCCGGTCCGGCCAGAACATGATCGGCTACTGGAACGACCCCGGCGCGACGGCGACGACGCTGACCTCCGACGGATGGCTCAAGACCGGCGACGCGGGATACGTCGACGCCGACGGTTACGTGTACCTGCAGGACCGGATCAAGGACATGATCGTCTCCGGCGGCGAGAACGTGTACCCCGTTGAGGTGGAGAACGTCCTGATGACGCACCCCGGCGTCGCGGACGTCGCCGTCATCGGCGTACCCGACGAGCGCTGGGGCGAGGCGGTCAAGGCAGTCGTGGTGGCCGCCGCCCCGCTGTCGGAGGACGATCTGATCGGGTTCGCGCGGCAGCGGCTCGCCGGCTTCAAGCTGCCCAAGATCGTGGACTTTGTCGCGGCGCTGCCGCGCACCCCGAGCGGCAAGGTGCTCAAGCGCGCGCTGCGTGACCCGTACTGGGCAGCCACCGGCAGGCGGATCGGCTGAACTCGCGGCCGACGTGATAGACACGATTCCATGGAGATCCTGGCTAGCCGGATGCTGTTTCAGCCGGCCGACTACTCACGGTCACTGGCGTTCTACCGTGACGGCATCGGCCTGGCGATCGCGCGGGAGTATGCCGGCGGCACCGTGTTCTACGCCGGCCAGTCGTTGATCGAACTCGCAGGCCACGGCGCCCCCGACCACGGCGCCCCGCCGTTTCCCGGCGCGCTGTGGCTTCAGGTGCGAGACCTGCACGCGACACAGAACGAGCTTCGGGAGCGTGGCGTGGAGATCGCCCGCGAAGCGCGCCGCGAGCCGTGGGGGCTTTTCGAGATGCACGTCGTCGACCCCGACGGTGTGACGCTGATCTTCGTGCAGGTACCCGAGGATCACCCGCTGCGCCGCGACCTGCGCGACTGAGACCGCGGTCAGCGCGCAGGCGCCGCCAACGGCCAGCCGACCGACGCGAGGCGCGAGGCGACCCGGAGGATCTCCTCAGGGTCGGGTTCCTGAGCGGTGACCACGTGGATCGCCGCATGGATCTCCGCCCGCGCCGCCGTGCCCGAACCGGTGCTCCGCAGCACGCTCTGGGCGACCTTGACGACCTCGTCTTCGGACAACGACCGCGCCAGCAACGCGAGCAGCGGAAAGTAATCCAGCTGCGGGACGCCGTGCGGGTAGCCCTCGTGCACCCAGGAGACGACGTTGTCGACGACGCGCTGACTCATGGTTCGATTCTGCGGGGCTGCGGTCGCCCCTGCCCAGCCCGCCCGAGGTCTTCATCTGGTGTTCAAGAACGAGTCGGGAAGTGTTGGTCCTGCGTGGGTCTCGCGTCGGCCCGACATCCGCGCCGGACTACAATCGAGCCGAGCATCACGGCGCGGATCGCGCCACAGGTTCCGACACCAGAAGGTCCGACCAGGAGGACCGCCATAGCCATCCTTCGTCCGGTCGGCATCCGGTCGGGCGCCGCGGCACTGCAGGCGCTGACCGTGGTCGACGAGGTCCTCGACGGCCGTGGGACTGTGCTGCCGGTACCCGCCGACGACGCCGACCAGACCTCGCTGCTGACAACGGCACTGCGTGCGGGCGAGGAGATCGACGACGACGTCGCCGTCGTGCTGTCCACCTCGGGAACCACCGGTACACCGAAGGGGGCGTTGCTGACCGTCTCGGCGCTGGTGGCGAGTGCGCAGGCGACGCATCATCGGCTCGGCGGCGACGGCCGTTGGCTGCTCGCGTTGCCCGCCTACCATGTCGCCGGGTTCCAGGTGCTGGTGCGCAGTGTCGTCGCCGGCACCGACCCGGTCGCGATCCCGGCCACCTTCGACGGTGCCGAGCTGGTGTCCGCGGTCGCCGCGTTGGGGCCGGGACGCAGGTATGCGTCCCTGGTGGCGGCCCAGCTGGACAAGGCGCTGAAGGATCCGGGCGCGGCCGAGGCGCTGGCAGAACTGGATGCGGTCCTCATCGGCGGCGGCCCGATGCCTGCGGCTGTCGCCGAAAAAGCCTCTGCAGCAGGGATTTCAGCGGTCAGAACGTACGGCATGAGCGAGACGGCCGGTGGCTGCGTGTACGACGGGGTGCCGCTGGGCGGGGTCGGGGTGTCAGTGGCCGACGACGGCAGGATCTCACTGGGCGGCCCGACCATCGCCTCCGGCTACCGCAACCCGGTGACCCCCGACCCGTTCGCCGAGAGCGGCTGGTTCCGCACCGATGACATTGGCGCGGTGGATGACTCAGGGGTGCTGACGGTCCTGGGACGGGTGGACGATGCGATCAGCACCGGCGGGCTCACCGTGCTACCCGCACTGGTCGAGGCCGCTGTGGCGAGCCACCCGGCGGTGGCCGAATGCGCGGTGTTCGGCGTCGCCGACGAGCGGCTGGGCCAGCGCGTGGTGGCCGCGGTGGTTGCGGCGCCGGGCGCGACGATCACCCTGTCGGAGCTGCGTTCTCACGTGGCCGGCTCGTTGCCCTCGACCGCGGCGCCGCGCCAGCTGCACCTCGTCGACGCGCTGCCGCGACGAGGTATCGGCAAGGTGGACCGCCGTGAGCTCGCACGGGTGTACGCCTCGACGTCGTGAGCAGCTGCTGCATGATGAGGGCATGACCCGAGAAGTGACCTCTGTCGACGAACTCCGTGCGATCGTCGGGTATCCGAACGAGGCCGTCGCCAACAAGGTCGGTGACCGGCTGTCCGCGGTGCACCAGCACTGGCTGGCCCATTCACCGCTGGCCTTCGTGGCGACGACGGACGCCCGCGGCCGCGTCGACGTCTCCCCGAAGGGTGACCCCGCAGGGTTCGTGCACGTCATCGACGAGACCACGGTCGCAATCCCCGAACGGCCCGGCAACAAGCGGGTGGACGGCTACCTCAACGTGCTGGAACGCCCGCATGTCGGGACGCTGTTCGTGATCCCCGGACGCGGCGACACGCTGCGGATGAACGGGACCGCCCGGATCATCGCCGACGCCGACTACTTCGACGCGATGGCGGTGCAGGGCAAGCGGCCCATCCTGGCGCTGGAGATCGACGTCGAGGAGGTGTTCTTCCACTGCGCCAAGGCTTTTCTGCGCTCGGATGCCTGGAAACCCGAGAGCTGGGATCCGGGCGCGGTGCCCAGCGTCGCGCAACTGGCCAAGTCGATCTTTGCGGACATGAGCCTCGAGGAGTTGGAGAAGTACTTCGCCGAGGAGAACATGCGCTCGATGCTGTACTGAGCGGGTCTGTCACCGAATCGTTCGGGGCGGGCACCGGCTAGCGCTCGGAACCACAATATGCTGGCTGCGTGCCCATCGGTCGCAGAGAGGCGGTCGCGGTCAGCGCCGCCGTGGTCCTCGTCGTCGCCGCATTCGCCGTCCCGCACCTCGATCTCGGCATCGTCACCCCGCTGATCAACGCCGACGAAAAGCGGTTCCGCACCTTCGCAGGCACCGCACCGATCTTCGGCTGGTTCAACGCCCACGTCGGCCCCGGCACCGTCCCGGCGGTCGCGATCGCCGCCGCCGCGGTGCTGTGGGGCCCGTCGGTGGCGCAGCGCCTGCCGTGGCGGTGGCTGCCCTGGACGGTATGGGCCGCCTCGTTCGCGTGGGCGTTCAGCCTGGCCATGATCGACGGCTGGCAGCGCGGCTTCGCCGGCAGGCTCACCGCCCGCCACGAATACCTGCGCCAGGTGCCGACCGTCACCGACATCCCCGAGGCGCTGCGCACCTTCTCCGACAGAATCCTTGACTACCAGCCGGATTCATGGATCACCCACGTGTCCGGGCATCCGCCCGGCGCGCTGCTGACCTTCGTCTGGCTGGATCGCATCGGGCTGAGCGGCGGCGCCTGGGCGGGCCTGCTGTGCGTGCTGGCAGGCTCGAGCGTGGCGGCGGCGATCGTCGTCGCCGTGCGCGCCCTCGCCGACGAGGACACCGCCCGGCTGGCCGCGCCGTTCGCGGCGGTGGCACCGACCGCCGTCTGGATCGCGGTGTCCGCCGACGGCTACTTCGCGGGCGTCGCGGCCTGGGGCATCACCCTGCTGGCGCTGGCGGTCACCGGGTCCACCCGCCGGCCGGTGGTGGCGGCCGCCGGCTCCGGGCTGCTGCTGGGCTGGGGCATCTTCGTCAACTACGGTCTGGCACTGATGGTCCTGCCTGCGCTGGCGGTCCTGCTCAGCGCGAAGACCTGGCGGGCGGCGCTGAGTGCGCTGGCGCCCGCGGTGCTCGCCGCGCTGGGGGTGGCAGCGGTGTTCCTCGCTGCCGGCTTCTGGTGGTTCGACGGATACCTGCTGGTGCAGGAACGGTATTGGCAGGGCATCGCCAAAGACCGCCCGTTCAAGTATTGGGGCTGGGCCAATTTCGCATCGGTGGTGTGCGC
Source organism: Mycolicibacterium pyrenivorans (assembly GCF_025821625.1). GTDB lineage: Bacteria > Actinomycetota > Actinomycetes > Mycobacteriales > Mycobacteriaceae > Mycobacterium > Mycobacterium pyrenivorans. The sequence goes on along the minus strand of NZ_JACKSH010000065.1, from coordinate 136,250 downwards.
CATCGGGCTCGGCAGCGTCGCGGGGATCGGCCGTGCGTTCGACATCACCGCGATCAGGCGGCGCTCCGGGCTGTACCTGCTGGTGCTCGGCGCCCTGCTGGCGATCGTCGTCGCCGACCTATCCCGGCTCAGCAAGGCCGAGACCGAACGCATCTGGCTGCCGTTCACCGTCTGGCTGGTGGCCGCGGCCGCGCTGCTTCCGCGCAGCTCACATCGATGGTGGTTGGCGCTCAACGTCATCGGCGCCCTCGCCGTGAACCACCTGATCCTGACGAACTGGTAGCCGACTGGCCAGCAGGTTGTACAGCGGGACAAAGATCCACACGACGAGGACGGTGGGATTGTCGGGACGCGCACCGGGCGTGCTGTACACCGGAATCGCCAGCAGCACAACGCGGTGCCGTGCAACGAGGTCGTCACGTCGCGGACAGGCTGGCGACCACCCGCCTGCCGATCGGGTGCACTCCGGCCACGGCGAGCCCGACCTGCGCGGCCAGCGCGGGAACGCAGTCGATCCCGACCGAGGCCCACCGGAACCACGGGCCGATCGTCCGCGCCGATTCCAACCGCACCCAGCTGACATCGATTCCCGCTATCGCCGTGTCGAATTCGACCACGCACTGGCCACCGTCGCGCAGCAACTCGGCTGCCCTGCGCAGCACCCGTCGCGGATCCCCACCGACCCCGACGTTGCCGTCGGCCAGCAGCACCGTCTGCCAGCGACCGGTACCAGGGAGGGGCTCGAACATGTCGCGGCGCAGGGCAGGTGCCCCGCTGCTGCGGGCCAGGTTCACGGCTGTGGCGGACAGGTCGACACCGAGCGCCGGGACACCGCGCTGCACCAGATCCGCGACCAGACGCCCAGGGCCGCAACCCAGATCGATCGTCGGCCCCTCACACATGTCGACGACGGCGCGGTCGAAACGGGCGTCGGCACCGCGCCCGCCGAGCCAGCTGCGCACCGGGAGCTTGCGCACCCGTCCGTCGTCGTGGCGGACCCAGCACCGTTCGCCGTCGAGCGCACGGTCGTACAACTGGCCGAACATCAGGACCCCACCGTCGCGGTGAGCCGGCTGAACCGGGAACCCGGCGGGCAGGCACGGCGCACCGTGCCCACATCATCAAGGGTGTCGACATCGGCGAGCTCACACATGAGTTCCACGTCGACACCCGTGTTCCGCAGCGCCGCAAGCGTTACAGCCCCGGTGTCGGGTGCCGACATCGGGACACCGCGCAGGCAGTCGGCGGTTGCGGCGTCGGCGACGCCGAGCACCCACCATCCACCGTCGCACGCCATGCCGAGCACGGCGTCGCTGCCGGCGAGGGACCGCGCGCACCGACCGATCAGTTCAGGGCTCACCTGCGGGGTGTCCATACCGATCTGCAGCACCGGCAAACCGCCGGTTGCGGCCGCGGCGTCCGAGTGGGCGTTGGCCAGCCGCGCGGCGAAGCCCTCGCCCCGCTGCGGCACCACCACGAAATCATCGAGGCGGGAACGTATCTCGTCCGCGCACTTGGCGGCGTCGAGGTCGCCGGTCAACGCGACGACGCGCGCCGCGACCGGGCTGGCGGCGACCGAGTCGAGCGTGTCCAGCAGCGCCGCGGCCGCGATCTCGGCGGCGGTGTCGTCGCCGACCGCTGCGGCCAGGCGCGTCTTGGCCAGGCCGGGTACCGGCGCCTTGGCGACCACCAGCACGCACACGGGTATCACGAGATCACCCGCCAGAAGTCCAGCGCGGCGATGGCGCTGCCCTTGACCGAGCCGCTGACCTTGGACGTGCCTCCGGTGCGGGGCCCGTAAGCCACATCGCGTTCGGTCACCGACCAGCCCGCCTGCGCGGCGCGCACGAGCAGCTCCAGCGGATAGCCCGAGCGCCGATCGGTCACCCCGAGCGACAGCAGCGCATCGCGGCGGGCCACCCGCATCGGCGCGATGTCGTGGACCTGCAGGCCATACCGCGTCCGGAGCCGCCAGCACACCGCCGCGGTGCCCAGCCGGGCATGCCAGGGCCATCTCAGGCCGGGCACCGGACGCCGTCGGCCGATCGCCATATCGGTGCCTCGTTCGACGTCGTCGACCAGCGCGGGCAGCACCCCGGGATCCAGGGAACCGTCGGCGTCGAGCACCGCGACGATGGGCGTCGTCGCCGCCACCACACCGGCGTGCACCGCAGAGCCGTAACCCGGCCTGCTCTCGGCGACCACCTCGGCACCGTGGCGGCGCGCCACCTCCGCGGTGCCGTCGGTGCTGTTGTTGTCGACGACCAGCGCCGTGTATCCGGCGGGCAGAGCCGCCAACACCCCTGGCAGTGAGGCCGCTTCGTCGAGGCAGGGCAAGATCACCGTGACCGGACAGTCGGGCATACCCACTCACGCTAGGCGACCTCACCAGGGCGAACCACCCCCAAGCCTGACAATTCGATGACGTCGGCGCAGGTGGCGACGGTGTGGGGCTAACCTCGGTGTGGTGACCCGAGTCCTCATCGCCGACGACGACGGCGTCGTCCGCGACGTCGTGCGCCGTTACCTGGAACGCGACGGGCTCGAAGTGTCGATCGCGCACGACGGCACCGAGGCGCTTCGGCTGCTCGGTTCCCAGCGCATCGACGTGGCCGTCCTCGACGTGATGATGCCCGGACCGGACGGGTTGTCGTTGTGCCGCAGCCTGCGTCACCGGGGCGACAACGGCGGCTATTCGGTGCCGGTGATCCTGCTGACCGCGCTGGGTGAGGAGGAGGACCGCATCGCCGGGCTCGAGGCGGGCGCCGACGACTACCTGACCAAGCCGTTCAGCCCGCGGGAACTCGCGCTGCGGGTGCGGTCGGTGTTGCGCCGCTCCCCCGCACCCTCGAGCGTGCTGCCGATAGACATCAGGTCCGGCGACCTGACGGTGTCGACCGCGTCGCGCGCGGTGACCATCGGGGACAGGCCGGTCAGCCTCACCAACCGCGAGTTCGACCTGCTGTTGTTCTTCCTCACCCACACCGACACCGTGTTCACCAGGGAGGACCTTCTGAGGCAGGTGTGGCACTGGGATTTCGGCGACCTGTCCACGGTGACTGTCCACGTCAAGCGGTTGCGCTCCAAGCTGGGCGAGCGGCACCGGGTGCAGACCGTGTGGGGTCGCGGCTACATGTGGGCCTCCGACCGGGCGGCGTCGGGGCGGGCGGATGCCGACGGCTGACTTCTGGGAGATCGTCGGCTGGGCGTTGGCCTGCTCGGTGCCGGTCGTCCTGACCGGTGCCCTGATCATCAGGCTCGCCCGGTCCTGGTCACTGGCCGTCAGCATGGTGGCCCTGGTGCTGATCCCCGTGCTGGCCACCTTCACCGGGGTGCTCGGCGCCACCGGCTTCATGATCACCGGCGACTTCGGGCGCACCGCCGTCGTGCTGGTCATCGTCTCGATCGTGACGATCCCCGCGGCGGTGATGCTGGGCCGTTACCAGGCGCGGCGCACCGTGTGGGAAGCCGAGATCCGCGACTCCGAGCGCGTCGCCGAGCAGTCGCGACGGCGCCTGGTCGCGTTCGTCAGCCACGATCTGCGCACCCCGCTGGCGGGTATCCGCGCGGTGTCGGAGGCGATCGCCGACGGCATCGTTCCCGACGACGAGGTGCGGGTGCACGCCAAACACATCGAGAACGAGTCCGTCCGGCTGTCCGAGATGGTCGACGACCTGTTCGAGATGTCGAAGATCAACGCGGGCGCGCTGACCCCGTCGTTCGACAAGGTCGCCCTCGACGAAGTGGTCGACGACGTGCTCGCCGCGCACCGGATCGCCGCCGAACGCGCCGGGGTGCAACTCACGGCCGACCTGCCCGACCAGCCGGTGCGGGTGGTCGGCAGTGACCGCGCGCTGGTGCGGGTGCTGTCGAACCTGGTGGCCAACGCCATCGCGCACACCCCGGAGGGCGGCAGCGTCGAGTTGGCGCTCGGCGCCGACGAGAACAGCGCATGGGCGCGCGTCGACGACACCGGCGTCGGGATCGACGAAGCGGACCTCCCGAGGGTGTTCGATGTGGCCTACCGCGGCTCGAACAACCGTGTGCCACGGGCGGATTCGTCACTGCCCAGCGGATCGGGCCTGGGGCTGGCGATCGCGGCGGGGCTGGTTCAGGCGCATCGCGGCACGCTGTCGGCGCACAACCTGCCGACCGGCGCCCGCTTCGAGGTGCGCCTGCCGCTGGCCACCGACTAGTGGCCTTGGTCGCGAACGTGCATTCCCTGTCGCGATTTCGCTGTGCGAGCTACAAGGAATGCACCTTCGCGGCCGGAGGAGGTCAGCCGGGCAGTGAGTTGTTCAGCCGCTCCGCGGCGGCCAGGTAATCCTCGATGAACTCGCGCACCACCTCGCGTGCGGGCTTCACCTTGTTCATCAGGCCGACGCCCTGCCCGACGAAATAGGTCGCCAGCGCCTGGGCACCCTCATGGCCCTGCGACGCCAGCACGTCGATCCGGCGGATCACCGGTTCGCACAGCATCGACTGCAGCGGCAACGGCAACGGCTGGTGGCCACCGGCGTTGGGCGTCCAGGCGTCCGTCCAGTCCGACACCAGCTGACGCGACGGCTTGCCGGTGCGGCCCGCCGAGCGCACCGTGTCGCGGGAGGTGGCGGCCAGCATCTTCGCGACGGTGTGCGGCGCCGTCTCGGCCTCCTCGGTGGTCAGCCACACCGAACCGGTCCACGCCCCCGCGGCCCCCATCGCGACCATGCCCGCCATCTGCCGACCGGTGACGATCCCGCCCGCGGCCAGCACCGGGGTCGCGGCCCCCATCTCCTCGATGGCCGCCAGCACCTCGGGTACCACCACCAGCGTGCTGACCTCGCCGCAATGCCCGCCGGCCTCGGTGCCCTGGGCGACGATCAGGTCCACCCCGGCGGCGACCTGCTTGACCGCGTGCTCCTTGGCGCCGACCAAGGCAGCCACGCGCACCCCGTGTTCACGCCCGGCCTCCATCATGTAGTCCGGCGGCACCCCCAGCGCGTTGGCGATCAGCTTGACCGGATGCGTGAGCGCGACGTCGAGCAGTTCGTGGCCGGTGTTGCCGGACAGAAGCGCGCTACCCAGCCGGCGCTTCGGCTCGGGTTCGATGCCGTGGGCGGTCAGCAACTCGTCGACGAGGTCGCGGTAGTCCTGCGGAATGCGCTGGGCCAGATCGTCGGTGGAGAGCTTCTCCCCTTTGCCCTCGAACTTGGCCGGGACGATCAGGTCGACGCCGTAGGGCTTGCCGCCGACCGCGTCGTCGATCCAGGACAGCTCCTGATCGAGCTGGGTGGGGGTGTAGGCGGTCGCGCCCAGCACACCGAAGCCGCCGGCGTTGGTGACCGCGGCCACCACATCGCGGCAGTGGCTGAACGCGAAGAGCGGAAAATCGATGCCGAACTGCTCGCAGATGTTGGAAGTCACGTGAGCCAGTATGTTCACCGCTCCGTCGCATTGAGCACCGGGGTGTGCTGCAGGAAACCCTCGACGGCGGTCAACATCCGGGGGCCGTCGAGGAGCGCCCGGTCGTTGTGTCCGGCGCCCGGAATCGATAGGAACCGCTTCGGTTCGGGCGCAGCGTCATAGAGACGACGGGTCAGCGACGGCGGCACGATGTCATCGGTATCCCCGGCGATGACCAGCAATGGTGCGGACAGCGCGCCGATGCGGTCGATCGACGGGTAGCGGTCAAGCAGGAGTCGGCGCACCGGCAGCCACGGGTAGTGCACACCGGCGACGTCGGCCAGTGAGGTGAACGGTGAGCGGAGCACCAGCGCCGCGGGTGGCCGCTCGCCGGCCAGACCCACTGCGACGGCGCCACCCAGGGACTCACCGAAATAGCCGATGCGCTTCGGATCGACCTGTGGCTGTCCGGCCAGCCAGTCGTGAGCGGCGCGAGCATCGGCGGCCAAACCCACTTCGGTGGGTTGCCCGGGATTGCCGCCGTATCCGCGGTAGTCCAGCAGCAGCACGGACAGGCCCATAGCGTGGAGCGCGGCAGCCAGCGGGGCTCGCATCTCGCGGTCCCCGCCGTTACCGCTGAGCACCAGCACGGCCGGTCCCGGACCGCCCGGCAGGAACCAGGCGGCAAGGTCCAAGCCGTCAGCGGTGTGGATGACGACATCGCGGGCCCCGGGAAGCACCGTCGACGCCGGCGGTACCGGCCCCGTCGAGGGGAAGTAGATCAAGCGGCGCTGCTGCGACCACAGCAACGCGAGCAGTCCGGACCCCACCAGCGTGACGATAACGGCGATGATGATCGCCCTGCGAGGCAGACCGTGCTCCACTATGCCCGCAGCGGTGCGGTGGCGCACCCGCGCAACCCGTCGGCCGGGTCGACGGCCGCCCGGAAACCCAGCAGCTGCGCGGCTTTCGCCGGGTCTGCGACGATGTGGCGGACGTCGCCGCTGCGGTACTGACCGGTGACTGCCGGCCGTGATGTTCGCCGCGGGCTGTCAGCGGCTGGTGCTGACCTCCTCGATGGTGGTCTACGGGCGGGGTCGCTACGCCTGCCCCGAGCACGGTCTCGTGAGACCGGCACCGCGGCGGCGCGCCGATCTCGACGCCGGGGTCCGCGGTGCCCAGCTCGTTGTGCGACGCGTAGGCGGGGCTGTCCGCGGCGTTCACGCCCGCACCCACCATGGCCGCACTGCTCGCAGATCTTCATCCAGCCAGTATTACTAGACAGGGTCAAGAATCCGCAGAGGGTCTCAGGCGCACGGAAACAGTTGCGCGGCGCTGGCCTTGCGGGCCCAGAGTTCGGCGAAGGCGCGGGAGATCTCGTCCAGCGCAGGGGCGAGGGGCTCGATCCGGCGGGTGACCAAGGAGCCGTCGTCGGTCGCCGCCACCGGATGCCAGTAAACGCCTTCGGCGGTGACCGTGACCTCGGGCACCAGCGACTCGCGGGTGATCATCACGCCCTCGGATGCCACGCCCTCGTGGGCGACCGGCCGCACCACCTGATCGTCGGGCGCGATACCGAGCTCGTCGAGGAATCGGTGGAAGGCAGCCAGCTCGCCGGGAGCCGGCGCGGCCACCGTGGCGGCCACCCGCACGCGAAAACCCAGGCCGAGCGCCAGCCGGATTCCTGCCACCGCCCTGTCCCAGCTTCCCTGTCCGCGATGCGAGTCGTGCAGCTGCGGCGTCGCGGAATCGAGGCTGATCTGCAGCGCCACATTGTCCCGCGGAATGGCCTCGAGCTCGCGTAACCCCCTGCCCCGGAACACCATTCCGTTGGTCAGCACGGTGGTCGGCAGCAACGCGGCGCAGCTGGCGACGATGGTGCCGATATCGGGCAGCAGGAACGGCTCGCCGCCGGTGAGAAAGATCTCGCGCACCCCCCAGGCCGCCGCCTCGTCGGCCAGCCGGGCGATCCGGTCGGCCCCGAGCTCGCGCCGCGGGGTCTGCGGTGAGGATTCCACGCAGCAGTAGTCACACGCGAGGTTGCAGTGGAAATTGGTGTACATCCACAGCCGAGCGCCCGGCATCCGCTCGGGGCCGAGGACCAGGAGCGGATCAGGCGGACGGCCGCGCCGCACCGTCAGTGTGCCCATCCCCGACCCGTCCAGGTTGGCGTCCACCACGGTGTTACCGCTTCGTGCGCACCACTTTTCGGCGAGCTCTCGTTCCGCGGCGGACGCGACGGTGATCTCGCCGACGGCACCGTCGGCCAGTGTGGCCATCAACCTCATCAGGTCGAGAATCACCACCGAGGGTCGACCCCCTGCTCCTCCACCGCGGCGAACAGTGGCTTGTACCCGTCCAGGTGCGGCCTCACCCAGCGCCGCAATCCTTCGAGTTCGAGGATCCTGCGGTGCTCGGGATTTTCCCAGTCCATCGCCAGCAGCTTGTCGACCCATGGGGTGTAACGCTCGGCCGGAAGGGTGTCGAGCGCGGTGAACATGCAGTGGCAGTACCCGTCGGTCCGCCATACCTCCTCGAGGGTGCCGGGCATCAGCTCGTCACGTCCCATCGCTTCCCAGGTGCTGCTGCCGATCGCGGCGACGTCGGCCTCACCGGCCAACACGGCCTCGATGGCGTCGAACTCGCTGCGGCCGGTGTCGCCGTGTTTACCGATATCGGTGTCGAACCGGATGACCTGCATGTCCGATGCCGGCACACCCGCGCGGAATAGATAGTGCAGGGGCAGGATCGCCGCATGCGCGGAGTCGGCCGAGCCGAGCGCAAGCCGCTTGCCGGCGATCGCCGTCGGGCCGGACAGCCCGCTGCCCGACGGCGCGACGAAGACGGTGGTGAATCCCACGTCGGTGTCGCGCTGTGCCAGGGCGACACAATGGCCGTCCGTCTGCATCACCGTCCGTACGTAGGCCAGGTTGGTGTTCCACGCGACGTCGATGTGCCCGGCGATCAACGAGGTCACCAGCCGCCCGTAGTTCGAGTAGAGGACGAAGTCCATGGCGGTGTCGGGTGCGCCTGGATCGTCGAAGTACTCGCGGATGCCCTCCCAGATCGGGACGACGTTCGGGGTGTAGGCCACGGCGCCGACGATCAGTGGGTTGCTCATCTTGTCCTCCCGCGTCAGAAGAGTGGAAGGCCGGTGGCGACCTTGCCGTAGAAGTCGTAGAGCACGTCGGCGGTCGGCGCCATCACCGCGCCCGCCCTCGCGTCCCGGAAGGCCCGTTCGATGGGCAAGTGCTTGGAGAACGCGGCGCCGCCACACACCCGCATGGCCGATTCGGTGATGGCCAGAGCGGCGTCGTTGGCGGATGCCTTTACCCCGAGAACGAAGTCGAGCGTCTCCTGACCCGGTGCGCTGACGCTGGCGGCGGCGCTGTGCAGATAGGCGCGCTGCGCCGCGAGAGTCGTTCCCATTCTTGCGATCTGCGCGCGAATCGTCGGCAGCGCCGACAGCGCCTCGTCGCGGTGTTCCAGCCGCGCACCGCCGACATGCGAGACGGCGGCGGCGTAGGCGGCGCCGGCGAGTCCCAGCGAGACAGCGGCGTTGCCGAGGTTGAACCACGGCAGCACCGTCTGCATCATCATTCCGAATCCGGCGGCCTGTTCTCCAAGCCGCAAACCGACAGGCAGCGTCGTATCGACCGCCATCGGCGAGGATGCGTTACCGCGCAGGCCCATTCCGGTGAACGGCGCGACGACGGACAGGCCGTCGACGGACTCGGGTACCGCAAACAGGTCGACCTCGCCGGCGACTCCCGAGGTGGATCCTGCGGACACGACGTACACGTCGGCGTAACCCGCCGACGTGACCCAACTCTTGTCGGCCCGCAGCTTCACCGAGTCACCGTCGTCGGACAATGCGCCCGTCGACACCGGCGCCCAGAAGTGCGAACGGGACCCCTTCTCGCTGAACGCCAACGTCCCCAACGCCTCACCAGAGGCCATGCGGGACAACAACTCCGGTGCACCGGGGGGTGGCGCGGCGGCGATGCACACGGCGGCGGCCGTGTGCATGAGATAGATCATCGCCGTGGATCCGCAGGCGGTCGCCAACGCGCCCACCACATCGACGAGCTCCGTCGGGCGGGCGCCCAGTCCGCCGACCTCCTCGGGAAGGACCAGTCCCAGCAACCCGCTGCCGCGCAACGCATCGACCGTTGCCGAGGGAAACGAACCCTCGGCGTCGACGTGATCGGCATTGGCCGCGGCGACCGTGGTGACCTGATTCAACGCGTCGGTCGAATACATGGCTCAAGACGATACGCGAAGAGGGCGCGCGCCGACGGCGATTACCGAAGCGCACACGAAAACCGCTGCAGTACTTGGGTTTCCACCCATCCATACGGCGGTGCGTCCGAGTTGCACGTAGATGGACAACGCCGCGAGCGCAGCGAGGACCGCCGCGATCAGAGCCAGCACCGGGATGCGGGTGATCGCCGCGGCGAGCATCAGACCCGCGACCCCGAGCAGCACCAGTGCGGCGAGCATGTTGTAATCGCCGAGGAACAACTGCAGTGGCGGGTAGCCGACCCCCTGGCCGCGCGGCGCGAGGAACTCCTCACCGAGCGACTTGACTGCGGCGATGATCGCGATGAGCGCGAGGATCACACCCCATCCGCCGAGTAACCGCCTGGCCACCGGCGCCGGGTCTCCGCCGATGCGGGCGGCGCGGACCGCGTCCACCGCGGCGTACTGCGCGCTCGGCGCGAGCAGCAGCACCAGGTGGATGCCGAGCATCATCGCGTACGCCCAGGGCCATTCGTTGGGCGCCTGCGCCACCGACAACCCGATCGCCAACGACTGGCCGATGCCGATCAACGCAGCCAGCCGAACCGCGGTTCCGGTCAGCAGCAACACGGGCAGGAGTGTCTCCACCACCAGGACCAGCCACCCGAACGGCGTGAAGTTCGGCAGCACGAGGTGTTCGACCAGCCAGCTGTACGGGGGGAACACCGGATGGTCGACCGCCAGGTGGGTCCAGAACCAGAGCCCGGTGCGGCGGCTTTCGCCGAAGTCAGGGGGCACCTTCCACCACACGTGGGCCAACCACAACAACCCCGCCACGATCCGCAGCACCGCAAGGCCGATACCGCCGGCCCTGGCCGGTGGGGGTGTCGGTGAGAAGACTAGGTCAAGGGCCCTGCGCGGGCTCGCCGTGGTCATCTTGTCAGTGTCACCTCCGACAGCGGCCGACACGCAGGTTTCGACACTGTGTCTGCGCCGGTTGCACCCACTCAATCGGTTATCGGCGGTCCGCGACTGCAGACTGTCAGCGCGATGACAGTCTGCGATGCGACGCCCGCCCCTAGTGCCGCAATGGTGCGGTGGCGAACTCGCGCAGCCCGTCGGCCGGGTCGACGACCGCCCGGAACCCCAGCACCTGCGCGGCTTTCGCCGGGTCCGCGACGATGTGGCGGACGTCGCCGCTGCGGTACTGACCCGTGACCGCGGGCGCAGCGCTTTTCAGGCCACCGCGGGCTTCGCACAGCGCCGAGGCCACGTCGAGGATCGACACCGGCTTGCCCGAACACACGTTGAAGGCACTGAACGCGTCGAGCCCGCCGGGTTCCGCCTCGATTGCCGCCACGTTCGCCGCGGCGACGTCGTCGACGTGGACGAAGTCGCGCATCTGCCCGCCGTCCTCGTAAACCCTCGGCGCATCCCCGGATTCGAGTGCAGACCGGAAGATCGCGGCGACCCCCGAGTAGGGGGTGTCGCGCGGCATTCCGGGGCCGTAGACGTTGTGGTAACGCAGCGCGGTGACAGTGCCCGCGGCGGCGTCGCTCCACGCCAGCGCGTAGTGCTCCTGGGCGACCTTGCTGGCCGCGTACAGGCTGCGGGGTTTCAGCGGCGCGTCCTCGCCCACCAGCTCCCAGCGGAGCTGCTCGCCACCGACCGGACAGCAGTGGTCGAAGACCCCGGCGTCGAGGTCCGCGCGTTGCCGTGGCGACGGGTCGACCACACCGTGCTCCTCACACCGGTACCGGCCCTGCCCGTAGACGACCATCGAGGACGCCAGCACCAGCCGCTGACATCCCGCGGCGAACATCTCCGCCAGCAGCACCGCGGTGCCCAGATCATTGTGCGACGCGTAGGCCGGGCTGTCGGCGGCGTTCACGCCCGCACCCACCATGGCCGCCTGGTGGCAGACCACGTCGACCCCGTCGAGCACGTCGGCGACCGCCGCGGCATCGCGGATGTCGACCCGGTGCACGTCGGCGGGCAACTCGGCGTCCCCACCGTGGGCGGCAGACAGCATCGTGTCGACAGCGACGACGTCGTGGCCTCCGGCGGCCAACCGCGCGAAGATCCGGGTGCCGATGAACCCCGCCGCGCCGGTCAGCAGCACCCTCATGGCAGTTCGATCGGCAGGGTGACGCCCTCGTGCGGCAGGCAGTGGGTGCACGCGCGCTCGGCGTCGACCTGATCTATCGCCTCGTGCACGAGCTGCTTGAACGCCACCAGGTTGCGCTGGAACTCGGCGAACACGTCCACCGCCCGCACACCCTGGCCGGTCTCGATGCCGGCGTCCAGGTCGGTCACCAATGCGATTGCCGCGTAACACATTTCGAGTTCCCTGGCCAGCACGGTCTCGGGGTAGCCCGTCATGTTGACCAGCCGGAACCCCTGGCCGGCGAACCAGCGGCTCTCCGCGCGCGTCGAGAACCGCGGCCCCTGGATGACCACCATGGTGCCGCCGTCGACGACGCCGGGCAGACCGGTCACCGCGGCACGCAGCGACGGGCAGTACGGGTCGGCGAAGTCCACGTGGATACCGCCGGAATCGAAGTACGTGTCGCGACGGCCGGAGGTGCGGTCCACGATCTGATCGGGCACCACCATGGCACCGGGACCCAGTTGCGGGTCGAGGCTGCCGACCGCGCACGGGCCGAAGACGCGGCGCACCCCGAGCGCGCGCAATGCCCACATGTTGGCGAGATACGGCACCGTGTGGGGCGAGAACTCGTGGTTGGCGCCGTGCCTCGGCAGGAACGCCACCTCGTGATCGCCGACGGTGCCGACGGTGATCGCCGCGCTCGGCGGCCCGTAGGGCGTGTCCAGGTTTATCGCGCGGGCGTCGGGACCGAAGAACGAGTAAAAGCCGCTACCGCCGATGACTCCCAACATCCGACCATTGTTAATCATCGCGCCGCCACCCCGGACATGACGTTGCGGTGACGTGGAGTCGGGCCGCCCGTGGTCAGCGGCGCGAGCCGTGACCGGCGGGTCCGCTACCGGTCGTCGGGCTGGTCGTCGAGGTGCTGCGACGCCCGTCGTGCCCCGTCGCGAATCTCGAACAAATCGGTGGCGAGCCCGCCGATGGCGTTGGCGACGTCCCTGACCGCGGTGGTGATGATCGAGGTCACCTCGCCGACGGTCGATGCGCCGGCCCCGACGATCTCCTGGACGGTGTCCTTGCGGATCTCGGCCTTGCTGAGTCGGTCGTCCATGGGCTCAGTCTGCCACGGTGGGCGTCGCCGGTCGCGAGGAGGAAAACCGCCACCTGCAAGACTGACGCCGTGGCCAGTTTCGCCCAGTGGGTCGAGGGTGCGCGTCCCCGGACGCTGCCGAATGCCGTCGCGCCGGTGATCGCGGGGACCGGCGCCGCGGCCTGGCTGGACGCCGCGTCGTGGTGGAAAGCGCTGCTCGCGCTGCTCGTCGCGGTGGCGATGATCATCGGGGTGAACTACGCCAACGACTACTCCGACGGCATCCGCGGCACCGACGACGTGCGGGCCGGGCCACTGCGACTGGTCGGCTCGAAGCTGGCGGCGCCGCGGTCGGTGCTCACCGCCGCGGTGGCGAGCCTTGCCGTCGCGGCGGTGGCCGGCCTGGCGCTGGCGTGGTTCAGCGCGCCGTGGCTGATCGTGGTCGGGGCGGTCTGTATCGCCGGGGCATGGCTGTACACCGGCGGCTCCAAGCCGTACGGGTACCAGGGCCTCGGCGAGGTCGCCGTGTTCGTGTTCTTCGGTCTGGTCGCGGTGCTGGGCACCCAGTACACGCAGGCGCTGCGCATCGACTGGGTCGGCGGTGCACTCGCCGTCGCGACCGGGTGTCTGTCGTCGGCTGTGCTGGTGGCCAACAACCTGCGCGACATCCCCACCGACGCCCGGTCCGGCAAGATCACGCTGGCCGTTCGGCTGGGTGACGCCAGGACCCGGCTGCTGTTCCAGGCGCTGCTGGCGGTGGCGTTCGCGCTGACGCTGGTGCTGATGCTCGCGACGCCGTGGGCAGCGGTCGGTCTGGTGGCGCTGCCCCTGGCGGTCCGGGCCGCCAAGCCGGTCCGCGGCGGGCTGGGCGGCAAGGACCTGATCCCGGTGCTGCGCGACACGGGGCTGACGATGCTGGTGTGGGCGATCGCGGTGGCCGCCGCGTTGATGTTCGGCTGACCTGGGACGAGGGAGGGGCAGGGGCATCCTCAGGGCCCAATGGCGAGGTCGCTCATTCGGCGGTGCGGTGAGAATCAGCTGTAGCAGTAGGAGTCCGACGAAGCGTCGCCACCCTGGAGCCGGATCTGGTGCACCCGCAGGCCGCGGAACTCCTCGCCGTGCGGAAAGAAGTGCTCGTCGATGCTCAGCCCGCCGTCGGGATCCGCGTCGAGCTTGGCCATCCACGCGCCGACGCCGTCTGGGTAGAACTGGTCGTCCCATGCCCCGTACAGCGAGTTGGTGAAGTACACCCGCTTCCCGTCGCGGCTGACTTCGACCATCTGCGGCCCGCCTGCCAGCGGCATATCGGGCATCGCCGGATGCGGCGCGCGGTCAACGATGCCGCCGAGGCGCACCGATCCGACCTGCTTCGGGTTCGCCGGATCCGACACATCGAACTGCTTCATTTCGCCTGTACCCCAGCACGACACGTACAAGAACCGGTCGTCGACCGACAGGTCGATGTCACTAATGAGCGGCGGCACCGCGGAGAACGGCTTGAGTGCGGGCGGCAGGAGATCGGGGTCGGCGGGCTCCGCGGGAATGGTGATGACCTTCTCCACCTTCCACTCGTCCTCCTCGCGCCACCAGCGCCAGACCGAGCCGGACAGATCCTCGGTGGAGATCACCACGCCGACGAAGCCCCAGGTCGCCTCGGGGTCGTGGGACGGGCGCACCTCCAATGCCATCTGGTGCTGGGCGCCCAGGTCGACCCGCTGCATGTGCTCGCCCTTGGCAAGGTTCCAGAAGTGGATGGCGTGGCCGTACTTCTGGCCCAGCAACAATTCCGGCACGATGCCGTTCTCGATCATCGAGGGGCTGCCCCACTCGCTGGAGATGAGCGCGTTCTGATTGAGGTGCCACCAGGCGTCGTAGTGGAAGTGCTGCGGTCCCCGGTCGGTCTCCCAAGCCCGCAAGACGTCGAACGTCGCGTGGTCGAGCAGGGCGATCCCGCCGGGTCCGTCGTCGTTGCCCTCAGGTCCTCCCAGGCAGGTGAGGAATACGCCGTCGGGTCCGCAGTGCAGGGTGTGCGGACGCGAGTAACCGGCGTTCTCGGACAGGCTCTTGGCGTCGATCGTCTTGATCAGCGTCGGGTTGCGCGGGTCGGGCTGAGTGTCGAAGACGTGGATGTTGGACGACCGCAGTCCCGGAACCAGTAGGTAGCGGCGCTGGAGGCCGTCCATGTCGTGGCCCTCGTGCTTGAGCGCGCTGCTGCAGGCGTTCCAGCCGAAGTGATGAAGCTCGTCGCCGCGGCCGGGAACGTCGGTCCAGCCGACCACCCGTCCATAGCTGTCAGACGCCGGATTCACATCGACGACGGTCATCGCGTCGTGTTTCTGTGCGGCGCGGTCAAAGGCCACTACGTACGCGAGCTGCTCGCCGGGAGCGGCCGCCGCCTCTGCAGCGGTCCGGTAGAACGTCGGATCGATCGACGGATGAGCCATGTGAGGACCTCCCAAGTGGGGCCGCTAATGCTCCAAGACAAGCCGCACGCAACTGCATCCGGTTGCCGTGAAAATCGTAGTAGCAGGTCGCACGTCCCGTCCACGATTCGCCAATCCAGCGGCCGGGGCAAGGTCGTCACCCGGATCGTCCGACATCGGTGTCGAGCCAAGATCAACAACAACCACACATCTGGAAAACCACGCCACCCGTTCAGCCCTCGCTGAGCATCGGTTTGCGTGCGCGATCCGGGGGTACACCGCGCTGGATGACAGCAGCCCCGGTACCTCGAGATCTCGACGACGATGCCCGTGCGGCACAGCGCATCGTCGCCGCGCTCTCCCAGGCGTTCTCGGCCAAGGTGGTCGGCCAGGAACACCTGCGGGAGTCGCTGCTGATCGGGCTGCTGACCGGTGGGCACATCCTGGTGGAGAGCGTTCCCGGGCTGGCCAAGACCACCGCCGCGCGCGTCATCGCCGAATCCATCCACGGGGAGTTCCGGCGTATCCAGTGCACCCCGGACCTGCTGCCCAGCGACATCATCGGCACCCAGATCTACGACGCGGCCACCACCTCGTTCGTCACCCAGCTCGGACCCGTGCACGCCAACGTCGTCCTGCTCGACGAGATCAACCGCTCCAGCGCCAAGACCCAGAGCGCGATGCTCGAGGCGATGGAGGAACGCCAGACCACCATCGCGGGCACGGTGTACCCGATCCCGGAGCCGTTCCTGGTGATCGCCACGCAGAACCCCGTCGACCAGGAAGGCACCTACGCGCTGTCGGAGGCCCAGACCGACCGGTTCCTGCTCAAGGAGATCGTGCGTTACCCCTCCCCCGAGGAGGAGGTCGAGGTCCTCAGCCGGCGCGACGCCGGGCTCTACGACCGCGACCACCGCACCAGGCCGGTGGCCACCCTCGAGGACATCCGCCACCTCCAGCGGGTCGCCCGCGACGTGCACATGAGCCGCGACCTGATGCTGTACGCCAGCCGCCTCGTCGGAGTGACCCGTGATGCGGCCAACTACCTGCCCAGCAACCTGGCCAGGCTGATCGAATACGGGGCCAGCCCACGCGCCACCATCGCGTTGTGCACATCGGCCCGCGCGCTGGCGCTGCTGTCCGGCCGAAACCACGTCATCCCCGGCGACATCGCCGACCTCGCACACCGCGTGCTGCAGCACCGGCTGATCCTGGGTTTCGAGGCGGCCAGCGCGGGCGTCACGCCCGACGTGGTGATCGACGCCGCGCTGCAGTCGGTACGGGTGCCCTGAGCGGGGCGGGCAGTGGGTAAGCACCTCAACAGAGCCAAGGCGTACTTCGGCACCGATACCCGGGGCATGCTCGAGGGCGGTCGCTACGCGCTGTTACACACACGCAGCCTGGAACTCGACGAACTACGGCCCTATGTGCCGGGCGACGACGTCCGCGACATCGACTGGAAGGCCTCGGCCCGCTCCGGCGGCGTGCTGATCAAACAATTCGTCTCCGAGAAGCACCACAAGGTCCTGCTCGTCGCCGACGCCGGCCGCAACATGTGCGCCCTCGCTCCCGGCGGCGAGCTCAAGAGCGACATCGCGGTCAACGTGCTGGGCGCCGTCGGCCTGATCACGCTCGGGCGCACCGACGAAGTCGGGATGGTGTACGGCGATGCCCGCGGCAGCGTCAACGTCCGCCAGCGCCGCGGCGAGAACCACATCGAGAGCGTGCTCACGCGCTACCACGGCCACTCGGCCGGCCACACCGCCCGGGGTCCGAGCGACATCGTCTGCCAATTGACCTATGTGGCAACACATTATCGCCACCCCATGCTGATCGTGGTCGTCTCCGACGAACCCGACGCCGATCCCCGACTGGCCGAGGTGCTCGGGCGGCTGACCGCGAGACACGACGTGATGTGGGCGATGATCCCCGACATGCCTGCGGTGGCCGCTGCCGAAGACGGGGCCTACGACGTCGCCACCGGACGGCGGGTGCTCGGGTCCGCCTCGCACGAACCACGAGTCGTGGCCGCCTACCGGATGGCCGAGCAGCGGCGCATCCGCCATCTCGCGGAAATGATGACCACACACCGGATCCCGCATGTGACGATCCCGCGCAGCGAAGCAATCCGGGCAGCGGTCGCCGACATGACCGGGGTGTGGTCACGTGCCGGATGACCTGCTGGAGTTCGTCAGCGGGCCGCCAGGCTACGAGTCGCGGTGGTTGTGGCTCGGGCTGGCGCTGTTGACACTTGTGATCGTTTGGTATGCAGCGGTTTTCGTGGCGACGATGCCCGCCGCGCGGTTGCGACGCATGCCCGCCGTGAGATCGTTGCACTCCCGGGTGCTGCGGCGCCGGTTCGCGGGGACGGCCGCGACGATCGCCCGGCGGCACCGCAGCGGTGAGCTCTCCGGAGAGCAGGCGAGTGCGGCGCTGAGCCGGACCCTGCGCAGCTTCCTGCACCAGGCCACCGGTCGGCGCGCCCAGTACATGCAGCTGCGGGCAGTCGCCGCAAGCGATCTCGCCGACGCGGCGCCGGTGTTGTCGGCGCTGGGCGACGCGCAGTTCGACAGGTCCTCGACCGCCGACGTGGCACGGCTGGGCGACGAGACGGAAGAGCTGATCCGCTCGTGGGTGTGATGTGGTGGGCGGTCTCAGTCGTCGGGTTCGGCGCCCTGGCACTGGCGCTGGGGCTGGCGGCGGTGCTCCCGACCGAGCGGACCCGGGGACGCCAGCCGCTGGCCAACACCACCCGCCTGACCCGGCTCCCCGAGTACCGAGCAGTGGTCCGCAGGCAGACGCGGGCCACCGCGGTGGCGCTCACGCTGCTGACCCTGCTGTTCGGGGCCACGGTGCTCGCCAGCGCCCGCCCCGTCGGAACACTCTGGGATACCGACGATTCCACTCAGCGAGTCGACATCATGCTCTGTGTCGGCCAGCCCGTCACCGACGAGGCCACCGGTGAGTTTCTGACCTACTTCGCTCGTCAGGCCACCGCCTACGGCGCCGAGCGCATCGGGCTGACCTCGCCCAACCGCAGGGTGGTACCGCTGACCCGCGACTACCAGTTCGCAGCGGGCCGGTTCGGCGACTACGCCCAAGCCGCGCGAGCGCAGAGCGAGGCCGAGGCGGGCACGCTGGCACCGGCCGAGGCCGTCGCGCTGCGGGCCAGGACCGAATCCTTCTCCACGCCCGTCGCCTACGACGACTATGCACCGACCGTCGCGGACGTTCTGGCGCTGTGTCTCACCGGCTTTCCCGGGTTCCAGGCCGAAGGAGACACCCGCCGCTCGCTGATCTACCTGGGGCCGGGCGCGCTGCGGTCGCCCGA
Organism: Mycolicibacterium pyrenivorans; assembly: GCF_025821625.1. Taxonomy (GTDB): domain Bacteria; phylum Actinomycetota; class Actinomycetes; order Mycobacteriales; family Mycobacteriaceae; genus Mycobacterium; species Mycobacterium pyrenivorans. Next base: position 117,666 of record NZ_JACKSH010000065.1, on the reverse strand, counting down.
GGACGGTAGGCCGTCGCTGTTCGCCGACGCGCAGGTCACCCAGATGGCGCAGCGGGCCGGCGTGCAGATCGACGCGATCGCCACGCCGGGACGCGAGACCCAGGCGCTCTCGACGATGACCGCTGCGACCGGTGGACAGTTCTTCCGCTACGACGCCGCCGACCTCGACGCCGACCTCGACGCGATCCGCGCCGACCCCGCCCCGGAGCAGCAGAGCAGCCGGGGCGACTCCCCCGCCGTCGTGCTCGTCGCCGCGCTCGCGCTGGCCGGTCTGCTGGGCGTGTCGCTGATGGCGGTGCGGCGATGACGTTCGACCCGGTGCTGCCTGCCCTTGTTCTCGGCGCGATCGCCGCGACGTTGATCGTGCTGCGCGCTCTGGCGCTGCGACTGGCCACCCGCTCGGGTACGGGCGGGCGCGGCGTCCTGCGTTGGTGCGGAATGACATCGGCCATGCTGCTGGTGCTGGTCGCCGCCGCGCGGCCGGGCACCGACACCGCCGTCGACGACGACACCCCTGCGGCCGCACAGGGAGGCGCGAATGTGTACTTCGTCGTCGACCGCTCGGCGGACTCCGGGATCGACGACTACGGCGGCCGCACGCGGATGTCGGGGATTCGCGACGACATCAAGGCCCTGATCGAATCCCACCCCGGCGCGCGGTTCGCCGTCATCGCGTTCGCCTCGCGGCCCGCGATCGATTGGCCGCTGTCGGCCGACACGTGGAGTCTCGAGCCGGTCGTGGACGCGTTGAACCCCTACCGCGATGCGGCCGCGGGCAGCGATCAGGTCAACGCAGGCGCCGCCGCCAACGTGCTGCGCTACCAGCTGATCGCGGCCGGACAGCAGTACCCGCGGTCGGAGAACCTGGTGTACTACTTCGGCTCCGGCGCCGGGCAGTCGTCGGCTCCCCAGGGGGTGTTCGACACCGACGCCGTGGACGGGGGTGCGGTGTACGGCTACGGGCCCGGCGCCACGGCACTGCGCGGCATCGCGGAGCAACTCGGGGTGCCCTACCTGCAGCGCACCGCCGGAGAACCCCTGCGACAGGCCCAGGCGCCGGCAGGGCAGGCCACGGCGATCCCCCAGTCCACGTCCGAGCGTGTCGAGTTCTACTGGGTGCTCACGATGCTCGCGTCGATGCTGCTGCTGGTCGAGATCTACCTGACCGCGCGGGACTTGCGCCGCACCAGGTCCACGGCAGCGGTGGCGTCATGACGCGCCGGTCCGTGCCGGCCAGGCTGCGGCTGCGGAGGCGGCTGCTCCTCGGCTCCGCACCGGTCGCGGCCGTCGCGCTCGGGGCCGCGGCCAAGCTGATCTCCGTGGTCGTCGTGGGCGGGTCGGCACAGGAGCATTTCGCGGCAGGTGAGATCGGGGCGCTGCGCAGCGATGTCTCGGTACTGAGGATCTTCGACGTCGTCGAGCCCGCACACACGGCATTCGCGGCGGGCGGGTTGGCGGTGCTGGAGAACCGGCTCGACGTGGCCGATGCGGAGTTCTCGAAATCTTTGGCGGACAACGACTCTGGGCAGGCGTGTGCGGTACGGATCAATCTCGAGCTGGTCCGGGAACGCCAGGGCGACATCGACGCGTGGGAGGCGAGGCTCGATGCCGCGCGGGAACGCTACGACAGCGCGCTCGAGGTGATCGCGGACGCTCCCGCCGACTGCTTCGGCGGAAACCGCGATCCCGACCCCGAGCGGCGCGCCGTCCGACAGGACGCCGCCGCCCGCGTCGCCGCCAAGATCGCGGCGCTGGGCACGGTCGCGCCGCCGTCGGCTGCACCACCGCCGCCGCCTGCGGGCACACCGGCACCTCCGGCCGCGGTGGTCGGTGTGCCGGAGACCACCGAGCCGCCAGAGGGGCGTCAACTCGATCCGACCGCAGGGGATCCCCTGGATGCGCTGCGGCGCCTGCTGCGCGACGCAGCCGCCGACTAAGCCGGCGACGTACCGGCCCAATACTCGACGACTCTTCCGTTCGCGACGCGCAGGATGTCGTTGCCGGTGTACCGGACGGGTCCGTCCTTGGTCGAGCCGGTGGCGATCCACCGGGTGTACAGCAACTTGTGGCTACTCGTCATGCGGTGGCTGCTGATGCTTCTGTGGCTGGTGATGCCTTTGGTGCGAGACAGCACATATTGTTCTGTCATGTGACTGCGGTTACCCAACGCCGGTAGCCTTCAAGCGGCTCACAGTCGCGCGACGGCGGCTACGCGCCGGTTTGCTACGCGGAGGTCAGACGTCCGTGGAGCCGTCGCCGGGGCGGGCGGGATCCTCGGGTGCGCTGTCGCCGCGCAACCGGGCCTGCAGCTGTTCGCGGTCCCGACGCCGTCGCGCATCCATCGCCGCGATGCTCTCGGTGGCCCGCCGCCGCAGCGGGGCGAACAGCCAGATGCCCAGCGGCAGCGCGATGACGATGGCGAACAGCAAAGCGACCACCACCGGGAAGTCCCGCACCCCGAGCAGGTGTCCGACGCCGAGGATCACCGCCGCCACGACGACGACGAGCACGAGCCGGGCCGCCACGTAGGCGAGCACGTCGAGCAGCAGGCGGGATCGGGATGGTCCGTCAGGCACAGACCGAGCCTACCGACGGCGCGTATATTGACAGGAAGGAGGTTTTGAGTGGCATATTTGCTCCTGATTCTCGTCTTGGCCGCCCTGGTCTACGTCGGCTGGCGGGTCACCCGGATGGCCGCGAATCGACCGCGCACCCGGGTGATCGGACCCGACGACGATCCGGAATTCCTGCGGCGGATCAATCCGCGAGATGACCAGCCGCGGTCATAACCGCGCCGTGATCGTCTGACGACTCAGCCGGCGACCGGGTCGCCGCTGCGCCGCGCACCCGGAAAGCCTTCTGCCACCACCGCAGCCAACTCGAGCAGCGACTCCCGGGTTTCAGGCCGCAGGCGGTCCAGGCTGATCTCCGCGCCCTCCTCCAGATGCGGGTCGAACGGCACCTGGCACACCGCACGGCACCGTCGCGAGAAGTGGTCGACGACCTTGGTGAGGTCGACTTTCGTGACGCCCTTGCCGGAGCGGCGCCGCACCCCGTTGATGACCGCGATCGAATTGCCGACCATGTCCTCGTGCCCGTGGGCGTCCAGCCAGTCCAGCGTCGCCGACGCGCTGCGCGCCCCGTCCACCGAGCCCGAGCTGATCACCACCAGCACGTCGGCCTTGTCGATGATCGCCGACATCGCCGAGTGCAGCATGCCGGTGCCGCAGTCGGTGAGCACCACGCTGTAGAACCGCTCCAGCACCTCCAGGGTGCGCGTGTAGTCCTCGGAGCTGAAGGCCTCGGACACCGCGGGGTCGCTCTCGGAGGCGAGCACCTCCAGACGGCTGGGGCCCTGCGACGTGTAGTGGCGCACGTCGCTGTAGGCCGCGATTCCTTCGGCGTCGCGCAACAGGTGCCGCACGGTCGCCGGCGTCTCCAGCGGCACCTTCTGGCTCAGCGTGCCGCGGTCGGGGTTGGCGTCCACTGCGATCACCCGGTCGCCGCGCGTCGATGCGAACGTCGCCCCCAGCGTCGCGGTGATGGTCGTCTTGCCGACCCCGCCCTTCTGCGAGAGCAGCGCGATCCGATAGCACCCGCGCAGCGGACGTTGCACCTTGGCGACCAGGGTGTCGTGACGGAGCACCTTCGGGCTCTCACCCAAGTTGACCAGCCGCGCCGAACCCCAGTAGAGCCACTTGCGCCATCCCGCCGACGGAGCCCGCCTGGCCTTGCCGAGCAGCGCCACCGTGGACAGGTCGAGGTAGGGCGGCGGATCGTCCGCAGGCGGCGCGCTCGGAACCGGGGCGGGCAGCGCAGGCCCGCGACTGGTCGCGACGACCGGCCGAAACCCCTCCGGCGGTGTCGGGGCCGCCCACTCCGCGGGGACGGCCGCGGCCGGATCGACAAAACGTTGCTGTCCCCGAAACCCACCCGGCAGGTCAGACAACCGCTGATCCCCTCTCCTACGCGACGTCTGGGCGAGGTCGCCCGACCCGTTCAGCCCACGCCAGCGTACGAGTGCAGCCCGACGGTCACCAGGTTGATGAAGAACAGGTTGAACACCATCGCGACGAACCCGGCGACGTTGATCCAGGCGGCTTTGCGGTCCCGCCAGCCCGCGGTCGAGCGCGCGTGCAGGTACGCGGCGTAGATGACCCAGGCGATGAACGACACCGTCTCCTTGGGATCCCAGCCCCAGTAGCGGCCCCACGCCTCCTCGGCCCAGATCGCACCGAAGATGACCCCGAACCCGAACACCGGGAACGCGAAGATCGTTGTGCGGTAGGCGATCCTGTCCAGCGTCTGCGCGTCGGGGAGCTTCGCCACGACACGGCCGAGCGCGTCGGAGCGGTCGGCACCGCCGAACCGCGACATCTTGAGCAGGAACAGGATGCTGGCGACGCCGCCGACCAGGAACACGCCGGACCCGAGGCTGACCACCGAGACGTGGATGGGCAGCCAGTAGGACTGCAGCGCGGGCATCACCGGCGCGGCATGCGAGTACAGCCAGCGACCGGAGACGGTCAGCAGGATCAGCACCGGGACGAGGACGAACACCCACAGCGAGCGGTACTGCGGTCGCCGCAGCACCACCGCCGCAGCCACCAGGCCGCAGAAGCTGGTCAGGTTGATGAACTCGTACATGTTGCCCCACGGCACCCGTGAGGTGGACAGACCGCGCAACACGATGCACGCCGCCAGCAGCCCGATGCCGACATAGACCAACGCGATCCCGGCGGTGCCGAGGCGCTCGTCGAACGGACGCCGCGGGGCGTCGACGACGACGCCGGGGGTCGCGCTGTTCACCGCGACGCCGCCGCCCCTGTCCGATGTGGCCGCGGCGGCGCCGACAAGCTCCCGGGATTCGACCTTGCGGCCGCGGCTGTAGGCCAGCTCGACGGCCAGCAGCAGCATGGCGGCCACCAGCACTACCACCGATGACGTGAACGCCCAGTCCGAGTAACGGGCCAGGCCCAGGTCGATGTCGGTGGTGTTCATGCGCGATCCGCTTTCTTCTCTTCGTCCTCCAGCGCGGCGGCGGTGCCGGACTCGGCGCAGGCGAGCAGCCGCGCCGTCAGCCGCTCGAACTCATCGCCCCACCCCGAGTTGTCGGTGCGGGCCAGGCCGCCCAGCTCGACGTTCACCGTACCCTCAGGGTCGGACACGGCGCCCTGCGACAACCGCACCCAGACGCGTCGGCGGCGCACGATCAGCGACACCAGCAGCCCCGCCATCATCGTCATCGCGAACACCAGCACCCAGATCTGGGCCGGGTCGTGCGAGACCTGCAGGTTCACGAACTGCTCGGCGCCGTCGAAGCGGACGACGGTGCCGTCCTCGAGGCGGGTGTCCTCGCCGGCGCGCAGGTTGACCCGCGCCACCTTCGTCAGGCGGCCCTGGTCGATCATGCGGGGGTCCAGCGAGAACAGCGACTGCGGCCGCCCGGTGTCCAGGCCGGTGTCGCCCTTGTAGACGTCGATGGCCACGGCAGGGTCGTTGAGCGCGGGAAAGCTGGACGACAGCAGGGTGCCGTCGAGTTGCCCGGTGGGCGCGAACAGCCCCTGGATCGCGAGCTGGTTCTTGCGGCGCTCCCGCTCGTCGGCGTAGGTGCCGCCGGGCGGGTCGAACCGCATCGCGCCCGAGGACAGGAACGTGATCTGGTCGTCGGGCCGCCACTGCAGGGTCTGGGTGCGGGTCTGCCCGTCGGGGAACGTCACGGTGAACGTGGGCGCATAGCCGTGGCCCTGCAGGTAGACGCGGTCGCCGCCGACGCGCAGCGGCTCGTTGACCTTGAGCAGGTACGGCTGCCAGGTGCCGGAGTCGAGGTCGTCGCCGGCCTGATAGTCGATGTCGGCCTGGAACGACACCGCCTGCCCGTTGGGCAGATAGGTCGCCTCGAAGTCGTTGACCCGCACGCAGATCGGGTACAGCGAGGTTCCGTCGACGGTGTTGCCCGCCCGGAAGGAGTCGAACGCGGCCGGTGACGCCGAACAGAACCCGGGCCCGCCGTCGGCGACGACGATGACGTTGCCCTCGTAGCTGAACAGCTTTCCTGCGGCGATCGCGACCAGAAGCCCGAGCAGTGAGAAGTGGAACACGATGTTGCCGAACTCGCGCAGATAGCCCTTCTCCGCTGAAATTTCGGTGATTTCGCCGTCCCCGCCTCCACTGCCGGCGCGGCGGGTGACCCGGCGCCAGCCCCGTAACCGTTCGTCGACGGCCGCCGCCACCTCGGTCACGTCCCCGCGGACCTCGGCGCTGTGGTGCTTGGGCAGCCGGCCCAGGTTGCGCGGCGCGGCCACCGGCATCGCGCGCATGCTGCGGAAGTGCTCGAACAGCCGCGGTGTCAGGCAGCCCACCAGCGAGATGAACAGCAGCACGTAGATCGCGGTGAACCAGAAGCTGGAGAAGACGTCGAAGGCCTGTACCCGGTCCAGCCACGGCCCGATCCGCGGATTCGCGGCGATGTACTCGGCGACCTTCGACTCGTTGAGGCTGCGCTGGGGCAGCAGCGCGCCGGGGATCGCCGCGAGCGCCAGCAGGAACAGCAGCACCAGCGCGGTGCCCATCGAGGTGAGGGTGCGCCACGTGTTGCGTATCGGCGCGAATACCCGCATCAGATCGGCAGCCTCACGTCGCTGACGAAGGCGTCGCGCACCCAGGACACGAACTCGTTCCACAGGCCGGTCACCAGCGCGGTGCCCACCAGGATCAGCAGCACCCCGCCGAAGATCTGGATGGTGCGGGTGTGACGACGCAACCACCCCAGCCCGGTGACGGCCCGCGCCGACCCGAAGGCCAGCAGCACGAACGGCAGTCCCAGCCCGATGCAGTAGGCGACGACCAGCACGACGCCGCGTGCCACGTTGCTTCCCTCGGTCGCCGAGGCGACGGCGATCACCCCGGTCAGCGTCGGCCCCAGGCACGGCGTCCAGCCCAGCGCGAACACCGCACCCAGCAGTGGGGCGCCTGCCAGCGTGGAAACTTGCCGGGGCGTGAACCGGGTGTCGCGCTGCAACGCGGGGACCAGGCCGATGAACACCAGGCCCATCAGGATCGTGACGACCCCGCCGATGCGTTGCAGCAGCACCTGATTGGTGATCAACGTCGTCGTCATGCCCAGCACCGCGACAGTGCCGAGCACGAACACCACCGTGAATCCGGCGACGAAGAGCCCCGCCGCCCCCGCCACGCGCAGCCGGGCGCCGCGCACCGCCAGCGCCCCGGGGACAGCTCGGGTCGACGCCGGGGCGGCGTCGACGCCGACCACGGCGGCGAGATAGGACAGGTAGCCGGGCACCAGCGGAACCACGCAGGGTGAGGCGAACGACACGACGCCTGCGAGCACGCTGACCGCCATGGCGAGCAGCAGCGGACCGCCCGCGGTCAGCTCGTCGAGGTTCATTTCTCCGATGCCAGTCGTTCGACGACCGGTTGCAGGTCCTCCGCGAGCAGTTCCCGCAGGAACACCGCCGCCACCCGGTGCTCGCGGTCCAGCACGATCGTCGACGGGATGACGGTCGTCGGGTAGCGGCCGCCGAACGCGATCATGGTGCGCATCGACGGGTCGTAGATCGACGGGAAAGTGATTCCGCGGTCGACGACGAAATCCCGCGGCGCGTCGATGCTGTTGTCGCGGACGTCGATCCCCAGAAACGCGACACCCTGGTCGCGGGTCGCGTCGTACACCTGCTGCAGCTGGGTGATCTCGGTGCGGCACGGGCCGCACCACTGTCCCCACACGTTGATCACCACGACGTCGCCCGCGAAGTCGGCCAGCGAGATCGTCCTGTCGGTGTCCATCAGGTCCGGGCCCTTCAGCGGGCCCGGTGTGCCGCGGCTGTCGGGCGGGTCGTAGAAGATATCGGTCTTGCCGCCGGGTGCGACGAACTCGAAGGTGCCGCCCTGGGCGACGGCGTCACTTCCGGTGGCGCATCCGGTGAGGCCGAGCATCGCCGCGCACGTGATGTACGCGACGAGCCGGCCGACCCGATGCACCGAGAGTTTCACTGCCCGGCCAACTCCGCATACCCCCAGCCCACGCAGACGTCGTCGTGGAAGTAGAACGATGTGACCGAGGCCAGGTTGCACATCCGCTTGGTGGGAAAGTGGTGCAGCGGTCTGCCGGTCATGGCGCGGCGCAGCGTCTCGACGGGCAACTGGTGGCTGACGCACACCCCTTCCCGGCCGGTGGCGTCGACCCTGGCGCGGTGCAGGGCCCGCCTCATCCGAGCCGCGATCTCGGAGTACGGCTCACCCCACGACGGGGTGCGGGGGTTGCGCAGGTGCCACCAGTTGCGCGGGTCGCGCAGTGCCCCGTCGCCGGGCGAAACCCGTTCTCCCTGAAAGACGTTGGTCGACTCGATCAGCTCGTCGTCGGTGCTGACGGACAGGCCGTGCCTGGCGGCGATGGGTGCCGCGGTCTCCTGGGCGCGTTCCAGCGGTGAGGCGACCACGTAGCTGATGTCACGCCGGGCCAGCCAGTCGGCCACTGCCTGGGCCTGCGCCTGTCCCCGTTCGGACAGGTGGTAGTCCGGCAGTCGGCCGTAGAGGATCTTGTCCGGGTTGTGCACCTCGCCGTGCCGCATCACGTGCACGATGGTCGTGTCGGCGGTCATGCCGGCTCCGAGGCCTGCGCCGCGGCCCGCGCCGCGCCGGGCAGTGCGGCAGCGATGCGCTCGAACGCGTCGTCGTCGAGGGCCGTCGAGACGAACCAGGCCTCGTACGCGCTGGGCGGCGGGTACACCCCCGCGTCGAGCAGGGCGTGGAAGAAGGCCGGGAAGCGCCACGTCTCGGTGGCCCGCGCCGCGGCGAAGTCCGTCACCGGCTCGTCGCCGAAGAACACGCTGAACATGTTCCCGGCTCGCGGAATCTGATGTGCGACACCGGCGTCGGTCAACGCGCCGCCTATCAGTGCGACCAGCCGGTCGGCATTGCCGTCGAGGGCTGCGTAGGCGGCGTCGTCGGCGGCGCGCAGCGTGGCCAACCCGGCCGCCATCGCCACCGGGTTCCCCGACAGCGTGCCCGCCTGGTAGACCGGCCCCAGCGGAGCGAGCCTGTTCATCACCTCGGCCTTACCGCCGAACGCCGCGGCGGGCAGCCCGCCGCTCATCACCTTGCCGAACGTGAACAGGTCGGCGTCCACCGGATCCAGCCCGTACCAACCGGATCGACTGACCCGGAAGCCCGTCATCACCTCGTCGACGATCAGCAGCGCACCGTGCGCGGCGGTGATCCGGCGCAGGGCGGCGTTGAAACCCGGCAACGGCGGCACCACACCCATGTTGCCCGGGCTGGCTTCGGTGATTACACAGGCGATTTCGTCGCCGAAGCGTGCGAACACGTCCTCCAGCGCGGGAATGTTGTTGTACGGCAACACGATCGTGTCCGCCGCAGCGGCACCCGTCACCCCAGGAGAGGACGGCAGCCCCAGCGTCGCCACCCCTGAACCGGCGTCGGCGAGCAGGGCATCGCTGTGCCCGTGGTAGCAGCCCGAGAACTTGACGATCTTCGCCCGGCCGGTGTACCCGCGGGCCAGCCGGATGGCGCTCATGGTGGCCTCGGTGCCCGAGTTGACCAGCCGCAGCAACTCGACCGGCGCGACCCGGCCGATGATCTCACGGGCGAGCTCGGACTCCGACGGTGTCGGCGCACCGAACGACAGCCCGTCGGCGGCCGCCCGCTGCACCGCCTCGACGACCGCGGGGTGCGCGTGGCCCAGGATCATCGGCCCCCACGAGCACACCAGGTCGACGTAGCGGTTGCCGTCGGCGTCGGTGAGTTGGCAGCCCGAGGCCGCGGTGATGAACCGCGGGGTGCCGCCGACGGAGGAGAACGCCCGCACCGGCGAGTTCACCCCGCCGGGGATCACGGAACACGCGTCGGCGAACAACTTCGCGGACAGGTCGGTACTGCTCATGCCGACCAGTGTCCCAGCAGGACCGAAAGCGTCAACTACAGGGTGTAGTGGTCACGGTGCCGGGGTGAGCGCGAACACAGGGTGATCGCCGTCGTCGGGGAGGTGCCGCCAGTAGCCTTCGACGACCCGTCCGGCCTTGGGCTTGTACGCAGCAAGAATGGGCGCCCGCTGGTCCACCGGCACCTCCCTGGCGAGGTAGTTCGCCGAACCGACCGTCACGTGCGGATCGGCGCGCACGTTCTTCACCCACTGCGACTCACCGCGGGTGGACACCAGGTACTTGACGCCGTCGACCTCCGGGACCACGACCGGGATGCGCTGTGGTTGCCTGCTACCGCGCTTCGTCACGGTCAGTGTCTCGCTGTTGCCGACGCCGGTGGCCATGGCGAACCTGTTGAACACCTTCGCCACGAACCACGGGGGCTTGAGATAGGCCACGCCTAGAGTCTGGTCGCCACCGGGCGGCTGCCGCAATGGCCGGCGCGATTCGTTTCGTGGCACCGGCACGACTGAGGTAGTCGAAGACTCCGGCCGGGACCGCCCTCCAGGGGGGGAGCATCGCCATCAACCCGACAGAAGTTGGGATCGGTAGCCGCCTGCGGGGTCTGTGCTGGTCACATCGACAGCGCGGACAAAGCGCAGCCTCTCGAAGGGATCCATCATGAACCGAATCTCGCGGTTTGCCGCGGCCGTCGTGGTATCAGGCGGTCTGGGATTGGCCGGCGTGGCCGGCCTGAGCCCGGGCACCGGCACCGCCCACGCCGACACCTGGTGCCCGGGCGACTACCTGTTCACCGGGATGCCGAACTGGGACATGAACGTCTGCCACGAGTACTTCTGGGCTCACAAGTACGACCTCAACGCTCCGACGACGCTGTTCATCGAAGGCCTTCCTCCCGGACCCCCGGCGCCGGGCTTCTGCGGCCGCGACATGTTCACCGGCATTCCCCTTCCCTGCTAGCCGGTCGTCCGGGCCGATGACGGCGGGCGGCGACGGTACCGGGGGCGGTCGCAACGGGCCGGACGGACAGGCCGAGCCGATAGGGTCTCGCCATGTCGGTGCTGGGCTGGATAGTGCTCGCCGGGCTGGCCATGAGCGCGTTGGCCCTGGTTGGCAGCGGCGCCCTGCTCATACCGGAACGGCTGTTCTCGCGCGTGGTCATGCCTTTGGTGGCGCTGGCGGCGGGTGCGCTGATCGGCGGGGCGCTCTTTCACATGCTGCCCGAATCGATCGCGGTGATCGGCAATCATTTGTCGGTCTATGCGTGGGTCGCGGCTGGAATCCTGTCCTTTCATGTGCTCGAGCAGTTCCTGCACTGGCATCACTGCCATCGCCCGATCGGTGAGCACCGCCCCCTCGGCTACCTGATCCTCGCGGCGGACGGACTACACAACCTCATCGGCGGGGTGGCGGTCGGCAGCGCGTTCATTGTCGATATCCGTCTGGGCATCGTGACCTGGGTGGTCGCCGCGGCTCACGAGATCCCCCAAGAGCTTGGTGATTTCGGCATTCTCGTGCACAGCGGCTGGAGTACCCGCCACGCGTTGCTCTACAACGCCGCCTCGGCGTTGACGTTCCCGCTCGGAGGACTGCTCGCCTACGGTTTCGCCGGTCGGGTCGACGTCGCGGTGCTGGTGCCGTTCGCCGCCGGCAACTTCATCTACATCGCGCTGGCCGATCTGCTGCCGGAGATCACCACCTCCCCAGGCCGGCAGCAGAAGATCGTGCACACCGCGAGTTTCGCGGGCGGGCTTGCGCTGCTCTGGACCATCGCATTGGTGGCATGACGCCGCCGGCACACCTGCGCCCGCTCAACAGGGTCACTCAACGCTTCGCGCGATCAGACGTGTGGTCGGTGGTGCCGACCCCAACGGCCAGCCGGGACAGCACAATGCGCTGGATGAGCAGGACCAGCAGGGTCGCCGCGCCCGCCGCGGCGAACACGAGCAGTGAGGTCGCGACGTTGTTCATCAGCGATGGGTCGACCAGCATCACGATCGCCAGGCTCAGCATCAGCATGCCGCCGACCAGCTTCAGCAGGCGGCCCTGTTTCTCTTGAAGTTTGGTGGCCCGCATGGTCACGACCGCTACGCCGAAGATCACCAGCTCGTCGAGCTGATATACCAGCATGTAGAGGCCGAGCAACAGGGCGAAGACGGCTGGAGTGACATCCCTGGCCGCGACGATGTTCGTCCACAGGACCGGAAATCCGGCCGTGCATGCAAGTTCGACGAACGACACTCCGGCCGCCAGCACCGCCGTGGCCGCCACCAGTGCCGGCATCGAGTCGGCGAGGGCGAGGACACCGCGCATCCGCTGGTAGATGCCCGGCTTGCTGGCCTCCGGGATCGTCAACGACACACCCTGTTTGAACCAGAAGAAGTCCTTGATGTTGATCGCGGCGAAGCCCGCGGCGATCAGGGCGACAACGACGCGGATCCAGGGTGCGGAACTCACTACCGAGAAGATCGAGAACAGTCCGGCGATGAACAGCGCGTACACCAGTGCGGTCACGAAGATGAACGTCAACCCGATGACGGCGATCGCGCGCCGGGAGCCGGTGCGCAGCGTGAGCGCCAGCAGTACCGACAACACCCAGAGCGAGCAGGGATTGAACCCGTCGACGATGGCGATCAGCAGAGTGCTCAGTGCCAGCGACTGACTGCCGGCGTCGATCTCACCGAAGATCGGCAGGTCGACGACGTCCTGGCCGGGACCCGGCGCTTCAGGGGTTGGTGAGATGCCAGACGGGGCTTCGTCCGCGGGGGTCAATACACCCGCGCCGGCGTCCTGGCAGCCGCTGGCCAGACACTGCAGGATCGCGTCCTCGAGTTGGTGCGGGGTCATCGACTCGAGGTAGCCGACCCAATACTTCTGCCCCAGGAAGAACGTGGGCACCCCGGTGGGCTCGATCCCGAACTTCGCGGCCATGCCTGCGAACAGGCGCTGGTTCTCGGCACTGTTCCACACCTCGAAGGAGCGCACCTCGAGCTGGGGGTATCGGGTGTCAAGCTCCGCGAGCACCGGCTTCGCGGCCGCGCAATGCGGGCAGCCTTCTCCCCAGAAGAAATACAGCGTGACCTCATCGCGTGGTGCCGCGCGCGACACCACGGGTGCGGCCAGCGGTGTGATGACAAGCAACGCCGCGAGGAGAACGAGGATCGCGCGGAGTATCGGACTCGTGTTGCGTCCCATGTGCTTTCCTCGCGACCCCGGCAGAGCGTACGACTCACCGCCGACACCCCGGAACCATCACGCCACGGTCAACCCGGCAGGGCCACTCCCCGATCGGGCGGCGCGGCGGATAGGCGGATTGCTACCCCGCGGCCTGCGTCATCTGTTTCCCGCAGCAGATCTCACGGTGATCCATCTCAGGCGGGCACGGACAAGGTTTCTCGTAGACGAGCACCGCTCCGCACTCGTTGCATTCGTAGCGTTCTCCGGCGCTCCGGGACATCTGGACCTCCATGAGTGTTGTGCTCTGCACTGTCCCGCTCGACGGTGTCATCGCACGAGGAATGGACGGTTGCGTTGTTTCAGGCTTGCGTTTTCCATTCTCACCACCGCGGGTCGCCTGCCGGAAGGGTCTTAGTGCCCCTCGCCCACCGGCACCTGCCCGATCCGGCCGACCAGCGTCCCTGACGCATCCCGGCATTCCCCTTCCCTGCTCGCCGGGACAGGCGGATGATGGCGCCATGCAGCTGCCGCAGTGGCTGGCGCGGTTCAACCGCCATGTCACCAACCCGATCCAACGGATGTGGGCCGGCTGGGCACCGTCGATGGGCATCCTCGAGCACGTCGGCCGCCGTTCCGGTAAGCGCTACCGGACACCGCTGACCGTCTTCAGCACCCGCGACGGGGTGGCGGTCCTGCTCACCTACGGACCGGACCGCGACTGGCTGAAGAACGTCACCGCCGCCGGTGGCGGCACCATGCGCCGCTACGGCAAATCGTTCCAGGTCACTGATCCACGGGTGATGTCCAAGGCCGACGCGGCAGCGTCGGTGACGGGCCTGATGCGGCCGCTGTTCGCGGTGCTGCCGTTCGAGCAGGCGGTGGTGTTCACGCGGGCCTGAGGTCAGCCGCGGACGTCGACACGGGCCATGATCGGCCCCTTGGCGACGGTCGTGAACGGCACTTCGACGGGAAACTCGGCGCCCGACGACCGGATTCGCACCGCCCGCACGATGGTCGCCATCGCCAGGGTGGTCTCCAGCCGGGCGAAGTGTTCCCCGATGCAGGGACGTCCCCCACCGAGGAACGGCAGGAACTGCCACCGGTCGCGGGCCTTGACGTTCTCTGGACTGAACCTGTCGGGGTCGAAGACCATCGGGTCCGGCCACAGACCGGGGTCGTGGTGCAGCGCATACAGCCCGAGGGCGACCAGACTGCCGGCCTCCACGCGGTAGCCGTCCACCGCGATGTCACGCGTCACAAGCCGGGCGACGCCGGCGGCGGGCGGGCACAGCCGCACGGCCTCGTGCAGCACCTGGAGGGTGTACCCGAGGCGGGGCACGTCGTCGGGTGTCAGCTCCCGATCACCGATCGCGGCAGCCTCCGCCGCGACCCGATCCTGAACGCCGGGATGGTGCCCCAGCACCCACAGCGCGTACGTCAGCGCCGTCGCGGTGGTGTCGTGGCCGGCCAGCATGAAGATCAGCAGGTCGTTGGAGATCTCGTGGTCGGACAGCGGACGCCCCGTCTGCGGATCGGTTGCCGCGATCAGCGCCTGCACCAGCGGAGCGTCACACGTCGGGTCGTCCCGGCACGCCTTGACCATCTCGTCGGTGATCGTGCGCATGGCGCCGACCGCTGTCCGCGCCCGCCGCCGCGCCGGGGTGGGCAGCCAGCGCGGTGCGCGCACCGGCCGCAGGGCGCGATCGGCGGTGTAGGACGACGCCACATGCATGCACCGGGCGATGGTCTCACCGCGTTCGTTGAGATCGATGCCTAGAACCGAACGCCCCAGCGACTGCATGGCGATCCTGCGGCACTCGACATCGAGATCGACGTCTCCGCCGCCGGGCCAGCGGTCGACAAAAGCCTGTGCTGCTCTTGACATGTGGCCACCGAAGGCGCGCACGCTCGATTTGGTGAACACCGGCTGCAGAGCACGCTTACGCGGTCGCCACTGGTCGTTGGGCAGGACGAAGAGGCTGTCACCGGCCATCTGCCGGACCTCTTCGTGGATGATGCACCTATCCGACGATGCGTCGTTGCGGCCCAACACATCCCGCATCCCAGCGGGTGACATCACCGCGACGATCGGCGGGACCAGTTTCCGGGGTCCCAGCTGGATTCGGGTGACCGGACCACCGGCATCACGGATCGCTTCCTGACCGGTGTCGAGTCGGCGGACCAGCTTCACCAGCTCACGCAGCGGAAGGGGATTGCGCGGCGCGAGAGGCAGCCTCGCCACGTCGACGGCGGCCGCGACCTCGTCGGCGGTCATGGTGCGTGCCAGTTCAGTACCTGGCCCCTGCCCGCGGTCATCACGGTGCCCGGCATCACGCGAAGCCGGTACGGCGCCAGCCGCAGCACGGCGAACTGCTCGGAGGTGGGGCCGTCTTTCCACATCGGGATGACGTACGGGTCGTAGCCGACCGGCTCGGGACCGGTCGCGAACTTCTCCCACACCGCAGTGCGGGTCTCGTCGTCGGTGTACCACTCGACGAGGCAGTCTGCGGTGCAGGTGTCGTGGTTGGGGCTCCAGTAGCTCACCGACACGTCGGGGTGCACGGCGAGATGTGCCCGTTTGATCGGCGTCGGGACCGTCGCGATCCAGCCGAGCAGGTCGGTGCCGTCCCATTCCCAGATCGGGTGCAGGATGCGGGAGCGCGGTTTGCTGTCGGCGTCGACGGTGGCCACCGACGCCCAGACGATCGAGTGCGCCATGCCGACGAAGGCCGGCGCGATCTGGTCGAGAGGTGTCACGAGAAGTCAGCCTAGGCAGTGACGGGCCGCGGTGTGCACCGCCGTGCACACCGGAGGCGTCAACCCTCGAGCTTCTTCTTGAACTCCTCGGTCTCGCGGTATTCGACGTTGCCTTCGTCGGCGGAGGTCTCGATCTTGCCTTTGTCCTCGTCGTCGACCCAGTCGGTGACCGCGGTGCCCGAGACGGTGCCGCTGCTGCCCGGCAGCGTCGTCGTCTGGAGGTCTTCCGAGTAGGACTTGGCCATCTCCTTGGCCGTCGCCTTGTGCTCGTCGGTGATCTCGGGCTTCTCGGTGGCACGCTCTTCTGCAGGCTCCGGGGTCTCAGTGACGCGCTCCATCGTCACGTCCGGTTTGCCACCGTTTTGTTTGTCACCGGTTTGTCGCTGTTCGGTCTTCTCTTCCGCGCTCATGGCCTTAGAACTGCCCGAAAGTGTGATCTGCGAAACACCGTCAGGCGGGCACGGTGCGCAGCACCGCGGGCAGGCTGGGAAGGAAATGCTGGCGCGCGAACGCCCGGATGTCGTCGGCGGTATCCAGTGGCTGGGCACTGGGCAGTAACAGCACCATCGCGGCGTAACGCAGGATGCAGTCAGCGAGTTCGTCGACGGCGTCGGGGCCGATGCGGTCGGCGAAGCCGGGCGGGAAGATGATGCGCAACGCCTCGGCCATGCGCTCGATCGCCGCGCGGTGGTAACGGCCCGCCAGTTCCAGCACCAGACCGGGTTCGTCGGTGATCATCTGATGCAACACCCGGTGCCTGCGGAACTTGACGATCGACAGCGTGAAGGCTTCGACGTAGTAATTCGACTGGGGCCCAGACTGTTTGAGCTCGGCGGCGATGTCGGCGAACAACGCGACGTTCTCTCGCTCGATGACCGCGCCGACGAGTTCGTCCTTGTTGGCGAATCGCCGGTAGATGGTGGTGCGGCTGACACCGGCGCGGCGCGCGACGTCTTCGAGGGCGACCCGGCGGAAGCCGTGCCGCTCGAACTCGACGACCGCCGCGTCGAGGATGTGCTCGGTGGCGTCAGACGCCGTCGCGGGCATAACCCTTGACCGCGTAACCGCTGTAGCGCACCCGCATCGGCAGATGATCCCAGATCCAGTTCACCGGCCGCGAGCGGCACATCGCGGCGAAGCGCTGATAGCGGCGTTCCTGCTTGTCGGTCCACGGCAGCTGTAGCAGGTCGCGGGCCCGCGGCGGCAGGCCACCGGTGGTGAGGAACGCCGCAAGCGGGTTGAACGCGGGTGCGGCCAGCCGCCACACCAGCGGATGCACCGCCTTCGGTTTCGGGAAGCCCTTGGTGACGTAGCCGACGCCGTACTTCGCGGTGGGGTGCGCGACGACGACCTGGTCCATCATGCGGTTCCAGTACTGCTCGAATTCGGCGTAGGTCGCCGGCATCGGCCGGTCGCTGACCCCGTAGCGGCGGTACCACGTCTTGGACTCGAGCCAGATCTGCTCCCGCTCGGCGTCGGTCAGACGCTTCACGAACGTGTCGGCGAAGTAGTAGACCTGCTCGACGAACGTCGCGTGCGCCCAGAAGTAGGTGTCCGGATCCAGCGCGTGATAGCGGCCGGCCGCTGCGCCCTCGGTGGCGGGCATGTCGCCCTTCACGTGGTGGTGGAAGTCGCGGACCTGCAGGCCGGCGTTCTCCTCGTCGGATCCGTAGACGGTATTGAAGATCGGCGGGATGGTGCGCTTGAGGCGCTCGGCGGTGTCGGCGAAGAACGTCGAGTGGTCGTACACACCCTGTCCGAGCTCGGCCAGCATGTTCTGCAGCACCGCGGGCCGGGGGCCGATCAGGTACATCCGGTTGTCGCCGAAATACCGCCAGACCAGCGATTGCGGCCCCAGCGGGAGGGCATCCGATTCAGCACCGCCGAGGTGTCCGCCTTTATCCGCCAACTCCGTCATGCGCAACAGTGTTACAGATTTTGAACTTTGTACCAAGAGTGGTGTGGCGAACGTTACAAGGGCGCGCCGAACGTGCATTCCTTGTCGTCAGAGAGCCCGGATCACTACATGGAATGCACGTTCGCGGTGACGGGGGCGGCCGAGGCGCGGCGCAGGCGGGAGGCGCCCAGCACGACGAGCACCCCGGCCACGGTCGCCAGCAGCAGCGACAGCGTCAGCAGCGGCGGGTAGTACTCCAGCGAGGTCGTCGCCGGTTCACCCTCGATCACCGGCGCGACGACGACCTCCGAACGCGCCGCGAGCCAGCACAGCACGCAACCCACTGCGGCGCACGCCGCCAGTAGCAGTTCCACGGCCGCTCGCCGCGTCATGTCGCCGATTCCGGAGGGATGCGCTCCTCGACCAGGTTGGTCAGCGCAGCCCGCAACTGGTTGTGCTTGCGCGCCCACGCCTGCGCGGTGCGGTCGTTGGTCAGCCGCACGCCGATGCCGGTGCGCCCGCGCGGCACCCCGGTCAGTTCACCCAGGGCGCGCGCGTACTGCCACTTCGGGGTCTCCGAACCGGTGGCTTCCGGATAGACCCGCACGATCTCGTCGGTCAGCGTGGTCTCGGTGCCCTGGCGCAGCTTGTGGGTCGTCAACTCGACCGACGTGTGGATCCGGGCCGCCTTGACCTGGACCGCCAGGAACCCCGACACGAGCACGAAGAAGATGCCGGGCACCAGCAACTGGATGCCGTAGCCGGCCGACAACTGGATCAGCGCCATCGCGACACCCGCCGCCGGGCCCGCCAGCAGCCACAACCAGCTGGCTCCCTGCTCGTAGAACAGCACCTCGTGGGGCGTCTCGGCCTGGCCGGCGTCCGCGCCGTCCTCGATCATCGGCTCCCCTCCGACTCGTACCAGGTGCGTGCCGCAGGCAACGTCAGCAGGACCGCCCCGACGAGCACCGGCAGCAGCGACAGCAAGATGAGCGGCTGCGCGACACCTACGCCCGCCGCGAGAAGCCCCACGACCACGACGATCGCGAATGCCATTCCCAGCGCGGCGAGCCGGAACCGGGCATCGCCGCGACGCGCCCGGCCCGCGAGAAACGCCAGCGCACCCGCGGCCACCACCGCACCCATACCGCTGACCCGATACACGGTCAGATAGCTGCGCACCTGGTCATCGCCGACATCCGGGTTGATCGCCGCGCGGGCGGCCTCGAAGGACGCGGTGGACGCCATCAGCCCGCCGACGATCATGATCACCGCGCCGGCGATGAAACACCAGAACGCGACGTCGACCAGACGCGGCCGATGCGACGGCACGGGCAGTGGGGCGGGCATCGTCGGGTCAGCCTACTGTGCGCCATCCCGACGTCGCTTCGCTCCCCGCCCGCCGGCGCCCAAAACCCACGGTCGCTTCGCTCCCCGCCGGCCGGCGCTCACCGGGTGAAGAACTCGTGGGCATCCTTGCGGTGCAGCAGGAACACCCCGCCCGCGATGAGCACCGAACCGACGATCACGGCGACGGCGTACATCGATGCCGCGACAGCGTGCCGTTCGGCGGTGAACAGACCGGTCGCCGAGAACACCACCGACGCGATCGCGCCGCCGGTCAGCACGGTGCGCACCCAGCGGTACCCCTGTCGCATCAGGACGAGGAACGTCGCCACGACCGCGGCGATGATCACCAGGAACACGACGGAAATCGCCAGGACCGGGCCCGATGGCCGCGCGGGTCCGGTCAGAAGGTCGACGACGTAGCCGGCCGACATCAGTGGCAGCGCCACCACCCACAACCAGAACCCGGTGTCGACATCGGGTGGCCGGGCGGGGGATGACCCGGGTGGCCGGGCGGGGGATGACCCGGGTGGTCTGGGCTTGTGCGATTCCGTCACGACAGCCAGCGGGCCACGTCGGCCGCCCAGTACGTCAGCACGATGTCGGCGCCGGCCCGCCGGATGCCGGTCAGCGTCTCCAGCGCCACCGTCCGCAGGTCGATCCAGCCGTTGGCTGCCGCGGCACTGATCATCGAGTACTCACCGGAAACCTGGTATGCGGCAACCGGAACCGGGCAGATGTCAGCGGCGGCCCGCACCACGTCGAGGTAGGCCATCGCGGGCTTGACCATCACGATGTCGGCGCCCTCGTCGATGTCGAGTTCGACCTCGTGGACGGCCTCGCGCGCGTTGCCGGGATCTTGCTGATAGGTCCGCCGATCGCCTTCCAGGCTGGAGGCCACCGCCTCGCGGAACGGTCCGTAGAAGCCCGACGCGAACTTCGCGGCATAGGCCAGGATCGCGGTATCGGTGAACCCTGCGTCGTCGAGTCCGTCGCGGATGGCGGCGACCTGACCGTCCATCATTCCGCTGGGCCCGACCACATGTGCCCCCGAATCTGCTTGGGCCACAGCCAGTTCGACGTATCGACGGTTGGTGGCATCGTTATCGACACGGCCCCGTCCGTCGACGATTCCGCAATGGCCGTGGTCGGTGAACTCGTCGAGGCAGGTGTCGGCCATCAGCACCGTGTCGTCGCCGATGTCCTTGGCGAGATCCCGCAGCGCGACGTTCAGGATGCCGTCGGGATCGGTGCCGGCAGAGCCGACGGAATCCTTGTGCTCATCGCTGGGCACCCCGAACAACATCAACCCGCCCACACCCGCGGCAACCGCATCGGCGGCCGCACGGCGCAGCGAGTCGCGGGTGTGCTGCACGACCCCGGGCATGGACGAGATGGGGCGCGGTTCGTCGATGTCGTCGGCGACGAACATCGGCAGGACCAGGTGCCTCGGCTCCAGGGTGGTCTGCGCGACCAGTCGGCGCATGGCCGGGGTCGAGCGCAGCCTCCGAGGACGGTGTCGTGGAAACGCCATATCTACCTTCCGCGAAATTGCATTCCAGCAGCAAAAGTTCGAGTGCCGGCCTGCTGGAATGCAATTTCGGCGAGTTCCTAGCGGCGGCGGCTCTTCTTCCGCGGCGGCGGCAGTGCGCCCTCGGCACGCAGCCGAGCGGCATGCTCGGCCAATGCCTCCACCAGCGGACCCACCGCGGCCACTTCCGGCTGCACGTCGACGCGCAGGCCGAATTCCGCTGCGGTTTCCGCGGTCTTGGGCCCGATGCAGGCGACGATGGTGCGGGCGTGCGGCTTGCCTGCGATACCGACGAGGTTGCGCACCGTCGAACTCGAGGTGAAGCACACCGCGTCGAAGCCACCGGTCTTGATCATCTCGCGGGTGTGCGCAGGCGGCGGTGCCGCTCGCACCGTGCGGTACGCGGTGACATCCTCGATCTCCCAACCGCGTTCACGAAGACCCTCGGCCAGTGTCTCGGTGGCGATGTCGGCACGCGGCAGCAACACCCGGTTGACCGGATCGAAAATGTCGTCGTACGGCGGGAACTCGTCGAGCAGGCCCAGCGAGCTCTGCTCACCCGTGGGCACCAGTTCGGGGTTGATGCCGAAGGCACGCACCCGGTCGGCGGTGGCCTGACCGACGCACGCGATCTTGACACCGGAGAACGCGCGGGCGTCGAGCCCGAACTCGTTGAACTTCTCCCAGACCGCGCGCACCGCGTTGGTGGAGGTGAACACCACCCACTGGAAGCGGCCGTCCACGAGACCCTTGACAGCCCTTTCCATCTGGGCCGGGCTACGGGGCGGCTCGACCGCGATCGTCGGCACCTCGATGGGCAGGGCGCCGTGTCCGACGAGGCGATCGCTCATCTCGCCGGCCTGGTCCTTGGTGCGCGGCACGAGCACCGTCCACCCGTACAGGGCCCGACTCTCCCACCAGTTCAGCTTCGCGCGGTTGGCGACGGTACGCCCGATCGTGACGACCAGCGGTCCGGCCAGTGGGCCCGCGGGCTCGGTTCCCCCCGCCAGCGTGGTCTTGTCGAGCAGTCCGGCCAGTGTCGTCTCGACCGAACGCTGCTGGCAGGTGGTGCCGTTGGCCGTCACCACGGTGGGCGTGGAGTCGGACAGGCCGTACTCGATGAGGGTGCGCGCCGCGTCGGGCAGGTGCGACGCCGTCGCGTGCAGGATCAGTGGTCCCGGTGCGGCGGCCAGCGCCGCCCAGTCGACGTCACCGCGCACATCGGCGACGGTGTGCGCCGAACCAAGCGGCAGTCCGGCATAGGTGGGCACGGCCGTGGTGTCGGGCAGTCCCGGCACGATTTCGAAGGTCAGCTGGGTGCGTGCCAGCGCGTTCACCTCGGTGATCACCGCGTCGATCGACAGCGGGTCGCCTGCGACCAGTCGCACGACGTCCACACCTGTGCGGGCCTCGGTGGCCAGCGTCTTGGCGACCTCGGCCGGGTCGCCGAGGGCGGGCCGGATATCCGGGCCGCCGGGAATCACCGCTGTGGCGTCCGGCGCCTCGGCCGGTTTGGCGTCGTCGGCCTGGCCCGAGCCGTCGGGCGTGGCGTTGGCGGCCACGTC
This sequence comes from Mycolicibacterium pyrenivorans, assembly GCF_025821625.1. Taxonomy (GTDB): domain Bacteria; phylum Actinomycetota; class Actinomycetes; order Mycobacteriales; family Mycobacteriaceae; genus Mycobacterium; species Mycobacterium pyrenivorans. The sequence continues at coordinate 95,469 of NZ_JACKSH010000065.1, read as the reverse complement.
CGGCAGCGGTCCCGACGGCGGTGGCAGCTCACACCCCACGAGGGCGAGCACCGCTTCCGGCACGTCAGGATCGGTGAACACCAAGGCGGCGTTGGCCAACACGGTGCGGGCACGCGTCGTCAGCAGACCCGGATCCCCGGGCCCTGAGCCGACGAACGTGATGCGGCCGGGCTTGCCCTTGCGGCCTCGCAAGCTCATCTGGCGAGTCATCTGTCTCTCCCGCTTTCGTCCAATAGATCGCGTGCTCCCAGCTCGAACAGCTCCGCGGCGACCGAGAGCCCTAGCTCTCGTGCCCGACCGGGTGTCCCGATTCCGGACGCACGGATCACATCGGATCCGTCCAGCGTCGCCACGCAGCCGCGCAGCGACAGCTCTTCGAAGACTCGGCCGTCCTCATCGATCGACTCGACCACCTCTGCAATCGCGCCCACCGGTGCGGAGCAACCCGCCTCCAGTTCGGCCAGCAGGGCTCGCTCTGCGGTGACCGATGCCCGGGTGTCGGCGTCGTCCAGCTCCGCCAACAGTTCCGCAAGCGCCGTGTCACCGGCACGGCACTCGACTGCCAAAGCCCCCTGAGCCGGCGCCGGCAACATCTGTACCGGTTCCAGCGTCTCGGTGACAGCGTCGAGACGACCGATGCGGGCCAATCCCGCCCGGGCCACGACGACGGCGTCGAGATCACCGCTGCTTACCCTGTTCAACCTGGTATCTAGGTTGCCTCGTAGGGGGCGGATTTCCAAACCGAGACCCAGTGCCTTAAGCTGTGCGGCCCTCCGCGGGGACGATGTCCCGATCGTCGACCCCGCCGGCAACTCGCCGAGCACGAGTCCGTCACGGGCCACCAGGGCGTCGCGGGCGTCCGCGCGCACCGGGATCGCCGCGATCACGAAGCGTGGGTCGGTCGCGGTCGGCAAATCTTTGTAGGAGTGCACCGCCATGTCGACGCTGCCGTCGGCGATGGCCTCACGCAGCGCCGCGGTGAACACCCCGACGCCGATATCGGCGATCGGCGCCTCGGAGCGGTCGCCCGCGGTGGACACGATGACCAGCTCGGCGGAATGGCCGCGGTCGATCAATGCGTCACAGATAAAACCGGCCTGGGTTGTCGCCAGGAGGCTACCCCGGGTCCCTATACGGATCACTTAGTGGCTTTCATGGAGCTTGGGGTACCTCCCGCTTGCGGGGAGAGAGTTACTCGTTCTTTTCGGGATCGGTTGTCGCCATATCGAATTCGCCGTTTCCACTGACCGGTGGCAACTCGCCTCCGGTGACCAGTGGCAGCTCGCCCGCGGCGACCGCGTCGACCGCCTGCTGGTCGAGTTCGAACAGCTCGCGCAGGGCCTCGGCGTAGCTGTCGCCGCCCGGCGCACTGGCCAGCTGCTTCACGCGCACCGTGGGTGCGTGCAGGAGCTTGTCGACGACGCGGCGCACGGTCTTGGCGACCTCGTCGCGGTGGGTCGAGTCCAGGCCCGGCAACCGGTTGTCCAGCCTCAGCAACTCGGCCTCGACCACGTCGGCGGCGCGCTGACGCAGCGCGGTGACGGTCGGCGTCACCTCGGCCATCCGCTGCCCGGCCAGGTAGTTCGCGACCTCGGTGGCGACGATCGCGCGGGCGGCCTCGGCGTCGGACGCGGCCGCGCGTGCGGACGGCTCCCGCTGGATACGGTCCATGTCGATCACGTAGACGCCGGGCAGCCCGGCGACGGCGGAGTCGACATCGCGCGGCATCCCGAGGTCGCAGATCACCAGCTGTTTGGAGTCCTGGCCGTGCGCCAGACCGCGGTGCACATCGGCCAGCGACACCACGGGCCGCACGGCGCCGGTACAGCTGACGACGATGTCGGCGTCGGCGAGCAGCGGAGGCAGGTGATCGAACGGGTAGGCGTCAGCGGTGATGCCGTGCGCGCGGATGTTCTCGGCGAGCCTCTTGGCTCGGGGCAGCGATCTGTTCACCACGTGTATGCGCTCGACGCCGGCGCGCACCAGCTGCTTGGCCGCCAGGGCACCCATCGAGCCTGCGCCGACGACGACGGCGCGGCCGCCGGCCAGGGATCCGACCTTCGCCTCGGCCATGTCGAGCGCGACGGACACCACCGAGTTGCCCGCAGCGTCGATTCCGGTCTCGGAGTGCACGCGCTTGCCCACCGAAAGGGCCCGTTGCGACAGCTCGTGCAGGGTGCGACCCACGGTGTGGTTGGCCTCGGCGGAGGAGTAGGCCCGCCGAACCTGGCCGAGGACCTGCTGCTCGCCGATCACCGCGGAGTCCAGGCCGCTGGCCACCGCGAACAGATGCTCGACGGCGGCTTCGGCGTAACGGACATAGGCGTACCTGGTGAGGTCCTGCAGTGACATCCCGCAGTGCTCGGAGAGCACCTGCCCGATCACCGACAGGCCACCGTGGAACGCCTCGACGACGGCGTAGACCTCGACACGATTGCAGGTGGACAGGACCATGGCCTCTGTCACCAGCGACGACTGCAGCACCTGGTCGACGATCTTGGCCTGATCGGACTCATCCGTGCTGAGTTGCTCGAGGACGGACACCGGCGCGCTGCGGTGCGAGACCCCGAAAAGCAATACGCTCATGGCTCCCTCACCACGCTGACCACCCGCTCAACGGTAGTCGTTAACCAGCTGGGCTACCAAATTTGCTCGTTCATCCTGCCCTGCGATGCGACCGTGGGGTTCACCGGGCGAGGTCCGCCCGCAACCTGTCCTCGTCGACCTCCCAGTAGCTGTGCTCGGCGCCGTCCAACAACACCACGGGCAGCCGGTCACCGAACTCGGCCCGCAGGGCGGCATCGCCTGCGGCCGCGGAAGCGTCCACATCGGTCACCGTCAACCCGAAGCCCAGCTCGCGGGCCAGGTCGGCCAGCCGCGTCGCCGCGGCCGAACACATCGGGCATCCGTCACGCGTGAGCAATTGCACCTGCCGGTCCACCCGGCCAGTATCCCCGTCAGGTGTCCTAATGTTGTCACCGTGTCCGGAACCGGAGAGGGCGAGTTCGGGTTCGACAGCCCGGAGCAGCAACTCGCCGGGGAAGCCAGCGCCGAGGCCGCCTCGGAGGGCCTGCTGGAGCTGGGCCCCGCCGCGACGCCTCCCCCACCGCCACCCGATCTGACCGCGGCGGCGTTCTTCGACGTCGACAACACCCTGGTGCACGGCTCCTCGCTGGTGCACTTCGCTCGCGGCCTCGCCGCGCGCGAGTACTTCACCTACTCCGACCTGGCCCGGTTCGCGCTCGCCCAGGTCAAGTTCCAGCTCACCGGGCGGGAGAGCAGCGGGGACGTGGCAGCGGGCCGCCGCAAGGCACTGGCCTTCATCGAAGGCCGGTCCACGGCCGAACTGGTCGCGCTCGGCGAAGACATCTACGACGAGATCATCGCCGCCAAGATCTGGCCGGGAACCCGGGCGCTCGCCCAGATGCATCTGGACGCGGGCCAGCAGGTGTGGCTGGTCACCGCGACGCCGTACGAACTGGCGGCGACGATCGCGCGACGGCTCGGGCTGACCGGCGCGCTGGGGACCGTCGCGGAGTCGATCGACGGCGTCTTCACCGGCAGGCTGGTCGGCGACATCCTGCACGGCACCGGCAAGGCGCATGCGGTTCGGTCGCTGGCCATCCGCGAGGGTCTGAACCTGCGACGCTGCACCGCGTATTCGGACAGCTTCAACGACGTTCCGATGCTGTCGCTGGTCGGCACCGCGGTGGCGATCAATCCGGATGCCGACCTGCGGGCTCTGGCCCGGCAACGGGGCTGGGAGATCCGGGACTTCCGCACCGCCCGCAAGGCGGCCCGCATCGGGGTGCCGTCGGCGTTGGCGCTCGGCGCGGTCGGGGGCGCGCTGGCGGCAGCGGTGTCCCGCCGTGACAAGGGTTAGCGAGGATCCCGGTGGGGCGCTGATAGGCTCGCGCCGCCACCCGACGAACGGAAAGGGATCGCGCGTGGGAATCGCTGAGAGCATCATCGGAACCCACTACCGGTATCCGGACTACTTCGAGGTCGACCGCGAGAAGATCCGCGAGTTCGCCCGCGCCGTCAAGGACGACCATCCCGCGCATTTCACCGAAGAGGCGGCCCAGGAGTACGGGTACGACGGCCTGGTCGCGTCCTTGACGTTCATGGCTGTGGCCGGGCGGCGCGTGCAGGAGGAGATCTTCAACCAGTTCGACCTCCCGATCAACATGGAGCGGGTGCTGCACCGCGATCAGAAGTTGATCTTCCACCGGCCGATCGTGGACGGCGACAAGCTGTGGTTCGACTCCTACCTGGATTCGGTGACCGAGTCACACGGCGCCGTGCTCACCGAGATCCGGGGCGAGGTCACCGACGACAACGGCGAGCCGGTCGTCACCAGCATCGTCACGGTCATGGGTGAGGCCGCCCACGACGACGAAGCAGACGAGATCACCGGCAAGATCGCGGCGAAGCGCGACGCTGACGCCCTGTCGAAATTCGTTGCTGGGCAAAAGTAGGGGCAGCTACCCCAGGAACATGTTGCGGCGATTCGCCAGCAGCTGATACAGCGTCTGCTGAATGGTCTCGCGCACCTGGTCGGTCAACTCGAAGGTGACCATCGGGTCGTCGGCGGCCGATTCGTCGTAGTCGCTGGTGTCGATGGGCTCACCGAACTCGATGTACCACTTCGACGGCAGCGGCACCACTCCGAGCGGGCCCGCGAGCGGGAACAGCGGCGTGATCGGGAAGTACGGCAGCCCGAGCAGGCGCGCCAGCAGCTTGACGTCGGCGACCATGGGGTAGATCTCCTCGGAACCGACGATCGAGCACGGCACGATCGGCGCCTTCGTCCGAAGCGCCGCAGAGACGAACCCGCCGCGACCGAATCGCTGCAGCTTATAGCGGTCCTTGAAGTGCTTGCCCAGGCCCTTGTACCCCTCGGGGAAGACGGCCGTCAGCTCCCCTGCGGCCAGGAGGCGGTGGGCGTCGTCGGTGCATGCCATGGTGTGGCCGGCCTTGCGCGCGGCCTGGCCGACCATCGGCATGTCGAACACGATGTCGGCGGCCAGCAATCGCAGATCCCGGTGCGCGGGATGCTTGTCCCGCACGGCGACCGACGTCATCATCCCGTCGAACGGCAGGACGCCTGCATGGTTGGCCACCACCAGCGCCGCACCGCTCTCCGGCAGGTTCTCGATGCCGCTGACCTCGACGCGGAACCAGGAGTTGAAGAAGACTCTCAGCAAAGGCAGGATGATTGCGTTGTTGAGGTGGGGATCGAAACCGAACTCGTCGACGGTGTAGTCACCCGTCATCCGCTTGCGGATGAAGTCGGCGACGGAGGAGATGCGCCTGGCGAGTTCGGTGGGCGTCGCATCGTCGGCGGACGTCCCGGCCGCGGCACCGCGATGTTGGTCGATTTCCCGCACGACTGCCGCGATCTGTTCGGCGGATGCGCGGTTGTCCGGGTCGGTGAGCAGAGAGGGATGGCGGCGCGAACTGTCGACGCGCTGCGCCGCCGCGCGTCGCTGCGCCGCACCGCGCCCCGAATTCGAGTGCAGCGGAATGACTTTCGCTTTTGACTCGCCCGCCACCGTCGTTTCCTCTCCCCACCCTGCTCTAAGTAGTGAAGTCTAGCGCCCCCAGCGCTGCGCCGCCGCCACCGCACGTTCCTCAATCGAATGAATCAGGCGCGGGTCGACGATCGGTGTGAGACCTCGTCCGCGCACGTAATCGTCGAAGGCCTCCGCGGTCGTCCACTTCGGGTGATATCCGAGCTCGGTGCGCATCCTGGTGGTGTCCATGACGCGGCCGTAGCTCAGGTAGTCGAGCTGCTCGCGGTCCAGTTCCGCGTTGCGGGCGGCTCGCCACAGCGAATCGACCGCCACCAAGGCCGACCGCGGGACCGGCAGAGCCAGCCGCCCCGACCTGCGGATGGCCTGGCTCATCATGATGATCCCCGATGCCCCGACATTGAACGTGCCGGCTTTGCCGGCCACCGTCGCGCGCTCGAGCGCACCGAGCGCGTCCTGCTCGTGCAGCAACTGCAGGCGCGGGTCGTGGCCGATGACCGTCGGCACCACGGGACCGGCGAGGTACCGGGACAGTGCGGTGTCCATCGCCGGGCCGATCATGTTGGCCAGCCGCAGGATCGTGACGGCGATGTCGGGCCTGCGCCGTCCCAGGCCGCGGGCGTAGCCCTCGATGTCGATGCTGTCCCTGGCGAATCCCTCACCTGGTGGCCTGCGGCGGCTGCTGCTCTCGGTGAACAGCACCGGGTCCCTCGAGCTGGAGCCGTACACCTCGGACGTCGACTTGAGGATGACGCGACGCACCGACGGCGCCTTCTGGCAGGCCGCGAACAGCTGGATCGCGCCCATGACGTTCAGTTCCTTGAGCATCGCCCTGCCACCGGAACGGGGCGCGTAGGACGCGGCCGCGGCGTGCACCACCGTGTCGACGTCGCCGTTGCGGATGACCTTGGCGATGAACGGGTTGCGGATGTCGGCACGCACGAACTCGGCACGGCCCATCCTGCGGAGCAGGTCTTTGCTCGGCGCGATCGCGTCGACCGCGATCACATGGTTGATCAGCGGGTTCTGGGCCAGGCGCGCGGTCAGGTAGCCGCCGAGGAACCGGCAGGCACCGGTCACCAGGACAACCTTTGGGTAGTGCGGTGCGTCCGGTCCGTCGGGGTTGCCCCCGGAACGTCCCCCGGACCGGCCCTCAGAGTCCATCGGGACAGCCTAGCGACCGGGAAGCCGGGCTACTTGCCGAGTTTTCTGCGCTGGACCCGGGTGCGACGAAGCAGCTTGCGATGCTTCTTCTTCGACATGCGCTTGCGCCGCTTCTTGATGACAGAACCCATGAACTCCGCTACCTGTTGTCTTGAAAAACCTTCGGACATCGAACAACGCCGATGTCAGCCTCGACCGGTCACCTTACCCGGACGGCCCAGCACGGGTGAAATCCGGCCGCTCGCGCGAGGAGCATCTAGCCGGCGATGAGCGCTCGCGCGAAGAGCATCTAGCCGGCGATGAGCGCTCGCGCGAAGAGCATCTAGCCGGCGTCGAAGTACGAACTCTCCAGCATGTCGTGGACTGCCTTGGCGTGCACGCGGAACGAGCGGCCCACCCGGACTGCGGGGAGCTCACCGTTGTGCACGAGGCGGTACACGGTCATCTTGCTGACCCGCATCAGGCTTGCCACCTCGGCAACGGTGAGAAATTGAGCTCGAGGCGGTTGGCCTTCGGTCTTGTCGGCGTCACGCGCCGCCTTCCCGCTTGCCGAATCCCGCGCCGACGGCCCGTTCATAGACGTCATCGCAACCCAATCCATCAGGCACGGGCAGTTCCAGCGGCTTCCCCACCGCTGGCACCGACCCGTGCTTACCCTTGGGAGAATAGCGTGGCAGGTGGGGTTACTGCGACGGGTGTGGGCTAATCAGTCCGAAATTGGTTAACTACTCCGGTGTAATTCCGAGCTGCTCAGAGCGGCTTTTCGCGGCCTCGACCGCGTTGGCGATCGCTGCCCGCAACCCGCCCCGTTCGAGTTCGCGCAGACCAGCGGCGGTGGTGCCGCCCGGAGAGGTGACCGTGGCCCGCAGCTGAGCGGCCGAGGTGTTCACCGTCACGCCCATCGCCGAGTCCCCGTCCGGGGCCGCATCGTCGAGGCGCTCGAGCAGCATCGCGGCCGAGCCGGCCATCGTCTGCACCGCCAGGTCGGTGGCCACCGCCCGCGTCAGGCCCGCGTCAACGCCCGCGTCGACGAGCGCCTCGACCATCAGGAAGAAATACGCGGGACCCGAACCAGACACGGCGGTGACCGCGTCCAGCTGCGACTCGGCCACGGTGAGCACCCCGCCGACCGCGTCGAAGAGCGACGAGACCTCCTTGAGGTGCTGGGCGGTCGCGAACCGGCCCGGCGCGAGCGCGCTCACTCCGCCGCCGACGAGCATCGGCGCGTTGGGCATGACCCGCACGACCGGCGAGCCGGCGGGCAGCTTGTTCTCGTAATAGGCCGTCGTGACCCCCGCGGCGACCGTCACGAAGACCTGTTCGGCCGCATTGCTTTCCGCCTTGGCCGCGGTGTCGGCGATGTCGCCGATCACGTGCTGCACGTCGGCGGGCTTGACTGCGACGACCACGTAGGTGGCGGCGTCGACGGCGTCGGCGACGGTCGTCACCAGCACCGCGTACTTCTCGGAGAGGTATTTCGCGCGAGCCGGATCCCGCTCGGCCACGACCAGGTCCTTGACCTGCTTCCCGGCGCGCAGCAGCCCCGCCAACAGCGCCTCGCCGATACTTCCACCGCCAACGATCGCGATTCTGGCCATGCCGGAAAGCATCGCACGGCGGCGGGACTGGACGTCCGGCGGCGTCACGCCCCTGTCGGATCGTCGGCTCCGCCGCCGGGAGCCGGCACCATCGCCAATTGGCGGGTCTGCACGACGATGCGTCCCGCGCAGTCGACCACGATGTGGTCCTCGTCGAACCAGTCCTGGCCGATCTGGGTCGCCGTGCACAGCACCCGCAGCCAGCCGTCGGCGGGTCGCGCGCGCAGGTAGGCCGTCAGCTGGACTGTGGGCGCCCAGCCGAACCTGTTGACGCCGAACGTCACCGGAGCCGACACGTCCCCGCACAGCAGCGCGAACAACACGTCGGGCGGGCACCCCTTGGGCCGGACCCAGTACTCGATGACGGGCATCCCGCCATCCGGGCGGCGAGTGAACGTCGTCAGCGACGGTCTGATGTCGCAACCGTGCGCCAGGTGGACGATGTCGGCCATCGAGTGCCCCGGGCCGATCGGCTCCAGTCCGGGTGGCGGCTCCGGCGTCATGAGCGGGATCACCGGGTTGACCGACAGCAGCGGCGGCACGTGATGTTCGGGGGTGCCCATGGTGATGGCGGCGCGCAGGGCGGTCCGACCCCCCTGGTTGAGCTCCACGTCGATCAGGCTGACCCGCCGACCACGTTTGCGAACCGCGGTGACCACCTGCATCGGGCCCGGATCCGGCGCCCACAGGAAGTTCCCCGACACCGCGATGGGTTCCACGTCGTTGCCGTCGGGTCCGGATGCGAACTCGGTGCGCGCGGCATTCGCGCACAGCGCCAGCATCGCGCCGCCGTGGACCTTCGGCCCGATCGTCCAGTGTTCGTTCAGCAGGCCCTCGTACACGCCGTCACCCGACGGGGAGAGCGCCATCGCGTCGGTGAACAGGGTGGAACCGGTCATCGGGGCTCCTCGGGGTCAGCGCAGCAGATGCGCCCTGGCGAATTGCAGCGACTCGGTGAGCAGCGCCTCACGTTCGGCGGCGGTGCGAGCACCCGAGGTCGTGACCTCGAGGATGACATGGCCCGCGAAGTCGCTTGCGGCCAGCGTCTCGCAGATCTCCACCGTGGGCTGGGTGCCGCGTCCCGGCACGAGGTGTTCGTCGGCCGAGGCGCCGCTGCCGTCGCACAGGTGCAGATGCACCAGGCCCTCACCCATCCGCCGGGCCATGTCGACGGCGTCGGTGCCCGCCGTCGCGGTGTGCGACAGATCCAGGGTGTAGTGCGCGTGGCCGCCGTCGAGGGGGTCGTAGGAGGGGGCGAACGCCGAGATCCCGGGTCCCGGGTTGCCGCCGCGTTTACGCATCCGCTCGATCGAGGTCTGCCCCGCCCCGAAGAACCGGTCGGCGCGGAACGGGAACATGTTCTCCACCGCGACCATCACCTCGCCGGAGGCCTCGAGGTCGGCGACCTGTTCGGCGAACCCCTCCGCGTAGCGGCGCTGCCAGCGAAACGGCGGGTGCACCACCACGGTCTGCGCGCCCAACTGCTCAGCGGCACGCACGCTGCGCTCCAGCTTCGGGATCGGGTTGGCACCCCACACCCGCTGGGAGATCAGCAGGCACGGCGCGTGGACCGACAGCACCGGAACGTCATAGCGCTTCGACATGGCAGCGATGGCGTCGATGTCCTGGCTCACCGATTCCGCCCACACCATCAGCTCGACACCGTCGTAGCCGAGCCGCGCGGCGTACTCGAAAGCGGCCTCGGTCCTCAGCGGGTAGACCGAGGCCGTCGACAGACCGACCTTGATTGCGGGGCGCACAGTGCTTCTATCCAGGCTCTTCTGGCTCAGGACCCGGCCGTCAGCCCGATTGCAGCAGTGCCAGCGGACCGAGTGTGACCAGCGCACCCACCGCCACCGCGATCAGGGTGCTGCCGATGTCCTCGGTCTTGCGCACCACCCGCACGCCGACGACCAGACCCAGGATGACCAGGACCGACAGCACCAGCGCGATGATGTTGTTCCACTTCCACAGCTGGTCGAATGCGACGAACAGGCCCGCGCCGAACGCCACGGCGAGGACGCTCTGCCCGACGATCCACAGGCCGTGCACGAAAGAGGACATCCGGCGGGGCTCGCCGAGTTCGGCCACCTCGTCGTCGCGTTCGTCCTCCGCCTCGAGTTCGCCGAGGTCGACGTCGTCCGGCGCCGGACGGGACCCGCGCCGGGCGAGGTCGTCGGCGACGGTCTGCCCGCCGAAGAGCGGCTCCTGCGTGGAGCGCAGGTAGGACGGCAACTCGTCGCTGTCGTCGGCCTCGAGGGCGGCCTCGTCGTCGAGATCCTCGATCTCGGGGCCTTCGTCCACGTCGACCGGGGACTCGAGAACAGCGGTCTCGTCACCGTCATCGACGGGATCCGGCAGCATCTGTTCGGCGTCGCCTGCCGCCGGCGCCGTGCTCGACCGCCGGCCGAAGCCGAAACGCCGCGGCGGGGGCGCGAAATCGACCGGGGCGGGTTCGGCGTCACGCTGCTCTAGATGCGCCGAGTACTCCGCGACCGCGTCGGCGTAGTCGTCGTCGGCCTGCTCGTCGTCTTCTTCGGCGGCCTCTTCTTCGGCGGCCTCTTCTTCGGCGACGTCGGCCGCGGCCTCGTCGACCACGACATCCTCGGAAACGGCTTCGGCCTCCTCGGCGACCTCGGGTTCGATGTCGGCGTGGTCGACGGCGCCGTTGGTCGACACGACCTCTTCGGCGCTCTCGTCGCTCGGCTCGGCGACCACCTCGGGCTCGTCCACCGCCGGGGTGGCCGCCGAAGGGTAGGGGTCGGTGGGCCGGACGACGGGGATCTCGCCGGTGAGTTCGGCGACGGTGACGGCGTCGGCGTTACCGCGCCGGCGGCGACGCCTGCCGCCGACGGGGGGTGCACCGATCGTGCCGTTCTTTGCCAGCAGCTCGGCGACCGAGATCGGTCGGGTGCTGCCGCTGTCTTCTGATCCAGTCATCGCCTGTTGCCTTTGAGCCTCGTTGCTTCACCGTCCAGCATTGCGTATGGACATCCGCCGTGAGGCCGATTCCCCGGCACCGTCACGCGGCCCATTGTCGGCACCTCCACGTGGCCCATTGTCGGCACCGCCGACGAGAGCTGTTCCGTCGGCTTCGCTGTCGAGTTTCCGCAAGATCAATCCCTCCCGCAACGCCCAGGGGCAGATGTCGACACTCTCGATCCCGAGAGCCTTCATGCTGGCTTCCGCCACCAGAGCGCCTGCGACGATCTGTGGGGCCCGATCGGCGCTCACCCCTTCCAGTTCCGCACGGTCAGACGCGGTCATCCTAGAGATGAAATTTATGAGTTGCCGAAGACCGGCCGCCGTCAGCGTTCTCTTGACCCGCGGTCCAGCCCCCGACGGCGCGGCGCCCGTCAGCCGGGCCAACGAGCGGAACGTCTTCGACGACGCCACCGCCAGGTCCGGGCTGCCCGCCTCGGCGATCGTGGCGCCGGCCTCCGACAACTCGTTGGCCAGCCATTCGCGCAGCATCGCCACCCGCCGGCGGCCGGGCGGATCATCGGGCAGCCACTCCCGGGTCAAGCGACCCGCACCGAGCGGCAGCGAGAGCGCGACGTCGGGTTCCTCGTCGACACCGCTGGACAGTTCCAGCGAGCCGCCGCCGATGTCGATGTTGATGATGCGGCCGGCGCTCCAGCCGTACCACCGGCGCACCGCAAGGAATGTCAGCCGGGATTCGTCGACGCCGCTGAGCACCTGCAGCTCCACGCCGGTCTGGGCCTTCACCCGGGCCAACACGTCCTCGGAGTTCTTCGCGTCGCGCACCGCGGAGGTGGCGAAGGCCATGAACTCCGCACACCCCGAGCTGACGGCGATCTTGGCCAACTCGTCGATGGTTCCGACCAACTTGTCGGCACCGCGGCGAGTGAGCTTGCCCGAGTTGTCGATCGCCTCCGCCAACCGCAGCGACGCCTTCGTCGAACTCATCGGGGTCGGGTGCCCGCCGCGACGCGCATCCACCACCAGGAGGTGAACGGTATTGCTGCCCACGTCGAGCACGCCTAATCGCACCCTCCCAACCTAATGGGTCTACCGTGGAAAACCGTGAGCGAGGCACATCCCGGCGAAGTGGAACTGGATTTCGCCCGTGAGTGGGTGGAGTTCTACGACCCCGACAATCCCGAACATCTGATCGCTGCGGACATGACGTGGCTGCTGTCCCGCTGGACGTGTGTGTTCGGGACGCCGGCCTGCAAGGGCACTGTCGAGGGCAGGCCCGACGACGGATGCTGTTCACACGGCGCGTTTCTGTCCGACGACGACGACCGCGCCCAACTCGACGACGCCGTCAAACTGCTCACCGACGAGGATTGGCAGTACCGGGACAAGGGCCTGGGCAAGAAGGGCTACCTCGAGATGGACGAATACGACGGCAAGCCCAACCTGCGGACCCGAAAGTACAAGGGCGCCTGCATCTTCCTGAACCGTCCTGGCTGGCCCGGCGGCATCGGCTGCGCGCTGCACAGCAAGGCGCTCAAGATCGGCGTGGAGCCGCTCACACTGAAGCCCGAAGTCTGTTGGCAGCTCCCGATCCGCCGCACCCAGGAGTGGATCACCCGGCCCGACGACACGCAGGTGCTCAAGACGACGATCACCGAGTACGACCGGCGCGGGTGGGGCGAAGGCGGCGCCGACCTGCACTGGTACTGCACCGGCGACCCGGCGGCCCACGTCGGCGCCAAGCAGGTGTGGCAGTCCTACGCGCCCGAGCTCACCGAACTGCTCGGCGACAAGGCCTATTCGGAACTGGCGGCAATGTGTAGGCGCCGCAGCGGACTCGGCCTCATCGCCGTCCACCCCGCGACCCGGGCCGCCGAATGAACGAGGCTGGGCGGTCGGCTCGTCGTGCGAGCCTCATCACTCTTCCTGTTTAGCATGATCCCGCCCCGCGGCGATTTGCGCAGACGATGACCGCCGAGCGTGACCCGTCATTCACCACACTGGCTCGGCGCTGGGCGTAATTGGTCACGCTGGCGTTAACCAACTACACCGGAATCACGGAAGAATCTCAGCCTTCCAGTTTGTAACCGAGACCGCGCACGGTGACCAGGTGCACCGGGCTGGCGGGGTCGGCCTCGATCTTGCTGCGCAGCCGCTTGACGTGGACATCCAGGGTCTTGGTGTCCCCGACATAGTCGGCTCCCCACACCCGATCGATGAGCTGACCGCGGGTGAGCACCCGCCCGCTGTTGCGCATCAGGTATTCGAGTAGGTCGAACTCCTTGAGCGGCAACGTGATCGGGCTGCCGTTGACACTGACCACATGCCGTTCCACATCCATGCGCACCGGGCCTGCCTCCAACACGCCGTCACCGATCCCGATGTCGTCGGCGTCGGCGCCGCGGCGCAGCACGGCGCGGATGCGCGCGATCAGCTCACGCGCCGAATACGGCTTGGTGACATAGTCGTCCGCCCCGAGTTCCAGGCCGACGACCTTGTCGATCTCGCTGTCGCGGGCGGTCACCATGATCACCGGGACGCTCGAGCGCGACCGCAACTGCTTGCAGACGTCGGTTCCGCTCATCCCGGGCAACATCAGATCGAGCAGCACGATGTCCGCGCCGGCGCGCTCGAATTCGGCAAGGGCCGACGGCCCGTCGGTCACCACAGTCGCCTCGAAGCCCTCTTTACGGAGGAGAAACGCCAGGGGATCGGCCAGGGACTCCTCGTCCTCCACGATCAGCACGCTGGTCATCGATGTACTAGTCCTCTCGTTCATGTTGATCATCTTCAGTCTCCCCGTCGGAAAAGGCGGGAATCGACAAAGTGAACGTCGACCCGGTGCCCGGCTGACTCCACAGCCGGATGGATCCGTTGTGATTGGCGGCGACGTGCTTGACGATCGCCAGCCCCAGCCCGGTACCGCCGGTGGCCCGGGACCGTGCCTTGTCGACACGGAAGAATCTCTCGAACACCCGCTCCTGATCGGCGCGTGCGATCCCGATGCCGCGGTCGGTGACCGCGATCTCGATGTTGTCGCCGCGCCGACGCCGGCTGATCGACACCGAGGATCCGTTGGGCGAGTAGGCGATCGCGTTGGACACCAGGTTCGCGATGGCGGTCACCAGCAGCGTCTGGTCGCCGAGAACGCGGAAACCGGTCGGCGCATCGGTGGTGATGGCGATGTCGGCGTTGTCGGCGGCGACCTTGTGGCGCGACAGCGCCTCGGCCACCACGGTGTCGACGTCGACGGCCTCGAGGTCGGGCAGTCGCTCCGCGCCCTGCAGCCGCGACAGTTCGATCAGCTCACCCACCATGTCGGCCAGCCGGTTGGACTCGGTGACCATCATCTGGGCGAAGCGCCGGATCGTCTCGGGGTCGTCGCCCGAGGCCAGGATGGCTTCGGCCAGCACACCCATCGCCCCGACCGGCGTCTTGAGCTCATGGCTGACGTTGGCCACGAAGTCCCTGCGCGTGGCCTCCATGCGGGCGTGCTCGGACTGGTCGTCGACGTAGACCACCGCGAAGCGCCGGTCGTCCTCGGTCAGCAGCCGCACATGGCCACGCACCGCGAGCCCCGACCTGCCCGTCCGGCTGCGTCTGCGCGGTGACAGGTCGACCTCGCCGTCCTCACCGGTGGTCAGCGTGCGCTGGGCGGCCAGCCAGGCGCGGTCGTCGAGGAGCCGGTCGCGCACCAACCCGAGATCGCGGGCCCGGTCGTTGGTGTAGACGACGTCACGGAAGGTGTCGACGACCACGATTCCCACGGGGGACTGCGCCACCACGTGCTCGAGCATCTGCGAGACGGTGATGCCGGACTGCTCGGCGGACCGCCGTTGCCGGCGTTCGCGGAGGCGGGGAACCACCCCCGTCCCGACCGCCACACCGATCGTCAACGCGAGCAGTGCCACGATCGCTGCGAGCAGCAGCGCCGATACGACACTCACGCGAAAATCGTACGCATTCGGTGAACGTCATCCCAGCAGCGTGCGGCCAAATCGGGACAAGTCACAGACGCAAACACCGATGTTCGGGTGCGCGTCCTCCGTTGTTCACCCGTTGTTGGCCGGATGAGGCCGCGGGTGTGGCTCGACGGGCTACTTGGCACCCTGCGCGGCCACCGCCGCCGCGCCGGCCGCGGCGGCCTCGGGATCCAGGTACGTCCCGCCCGGAACCATCGGCTTGAGATCAGCGTCCAGGTCGTAGCGCAGCGGGATTCCGGTGGGGATGTTCAGGCCGACGACATCCTCGTCGGACATCCCGTCGAGGTACTTGACCAGCGCACGCAGTGAATTGCCGTGCGCGGCGATCAGCACCGTCTTGCGCGCCTGCAGGTCGGGGACGATCACCTCGGTGAAGTACGGCACGAACCGCTCGACGACGTCCTTGAGGCACTCCGTGAGCGGGGCGCCGCCCGGGACGTCCGCGTAGCGCGGGTCGGCGTCCTGGCTGAACTCACTGCCCAGCTCGATCTGCGGGGGCGGGGTGTCGTAACTGCGCCGCCACGCCATGAACTGCTCGTCGCCGTACTTGGCCTTCGTCTCGGCCTTGTCCAGACCCTGCAGCGCGCCGTAATGACGTTCGTTGAGCCGCCAGTCCCTGTGCACCGGGATCCAGTGCCGGTCGGCCTTGTCGAGCGCGAGGTTGGCGGTGGTGATGGCGCGCCTCAGCAGCGAGGTGTAGAGGACATCGGGAAGACGGTCCTGAGCCTTGATGAGCTCACCCGCGCGGATCGCTTCGGCTCTGCCCTTCTCGGTCAGGTCGACATCGACCCATCCGGTGAACAAATTCAGCGCGTTCCACTCGCTCTCGCCGTGGCGGAGCAGGATCAGCGTCGCGGTGTCTGCCATGCGGGAAATCCTCTCACGACGGGTCAGTCGTCGTCTCGGTCGTCATCCCGGTCATCGATGAGGTGCTCGAACGCCTGCAGGTTCTTCAGTGATTCGCCCCGCGACACCCGCCACTCCCACTCCCTCTGGATGGAGGTGCGAAAACCCAACTCCAGCAACGTGTTGAAGTCCGAATCGACCGCCTCGAGCACCTGCCCGAGCACCCGGTCGATCTCCTCGGAGGTGACCGACGCCAATGCCATCCGGCCGACGAGGTAGATGTCGCCGGTGTTGTCGAGGGTGTAGGCGACGCCGTAGAGCCTGCGGTTGCGCTTGAGCAGGAACCGGTAGACACCTTCGTGGTTCTCGTCGGGCTGACGGCACACGAATGCCTCGATGCGCACCGAGTGCTCGCCGATGGTCAGGATGGTGTTGGTCTTGAGCCTGCGCTCTCCCGGGAGCTCGACGACCAACCCGGGCGGGCCGCCGCGCGCACCCTGGTGGCGGGTGTAGGTCAGCTCCTGCTCTTTGAGGGTGCGCTCGATGAGGTCCTGGACGTCACTCACGCGCGGACACCCCGCCGCATCGAGAACCGGCGTCCGCTGCGGCGCGCCGACGGCCCCACCGGGGGATGCAGCGCGCGGTAGTCGTCCATCGCGCGGCCGTAGCTCTCCAGCAGCGCGTCGACGGTTTGACCCCACGAGAATCCCGCGGCGTGCTCGAGCGCCGCGGCCCGCATGGTCGCCGGGCCCCGGGTGAACACGTCGCCGATCGCCTTCGCCCAGTCGTCGATGTCGTGGCCGTCGACCAGCGCGCCGCTGACGCCGTCCCGCACCGCCACCGGAAGCCCGCCGACCGCGGCCGCGACCACGGGGGTGCCGCAGGCCTGCGCCTCGACAGCGACCAGGCCGAAGGACTCCGAATAGCTCGGGACCGCCACGACGTCGGCGGCACGGTAGACCCGGACGAGTTCGTCGCGCGACTGCGGCGGAAGGAACGTCACGCGGTCGGTGATACCCAACTCGGCGGCGAGGTGAACCAGACCGTTCGGGGTCGTCAGACCGCCCGCGCCGGGGCGCGGAATCAGGCCGCCCGCGCCGGGGCGCGGAATCAGGCCGCTGCCCGACGGCCCGCCCGCGATCAGCACGTGGACACCCGGCAGCCGGGCGGCCGCACGCAGCAGCACGTCGGGCGCCTTGAGCGGCTGGATGCGTCCGACGAACGCCACCACGGGCAGATCCCCCCAGCCCAGCCCCAGTGCCGCGCGGGCGGCGTGCCGATCACCGGGCGTGAACGCCTCCAGGTCGACACCCGGGTGCACGGTGTCGATCCGGTCAGGATCGGCACGGTGCAACGAAACCAGTTGTTGCGCTTCATGTTCGGTGTTGGCGATCAGCCGGTCGGCTTCGTCGACAACCTGCTGCTCACCGACGGCGCGCAGCGGTGGTTCGGGTGAGTCGCCCGCTGCCAGCGACGCGTTCTTGACCGCGGCCAGGGTGTGGGCGGTGTGCACCAGCGGCACCGCCCACCGGTCGGCCGCCAGCCAGCCCACCTGTCCCGACAGCCAGTAGTGCGAGTGGACCACGTCGTAGTAGCCGGGTTCGTGGGTCGCCTCCGCGCGCAACACGCCCGCGGTGAACGCGCACAGCTGGGTCGGCAGGTCGTTCTTGTCCAGCCCCTCGAACGGGCCTGCCACCACGTTGCGCACCAGCACGCCAGGCGCCACCCGGACGACCGGCGGATCGGCCGAGGACGTCGCCCTGGTGAAGATCTCCACGTCGACACCGCGACGGGCCAGCTCCAGTGCCGTCTGCATCACGTAGACGTTCATGCCGCCCGCGTCACCGGTGCCCGGCTGGGCCAGTGGAGAGGTGTGTACGGACAACACCGCTACCCGGCGTGGCACCGGCAGGTGCGGATCGGTCGCTAGACGCACACCGTCATGTCTACACCGCTCAACGGGCCGGCCCCGCTCAGGCTGCCTGACCATTCCGGGACGCGTGCTCACTTCGCCCCGCCATCGGCACCCGCGCGCAGGCCGAAGGTCGACGCCTACTGTTGAGAACATGACGACTCCAACAGATCCGCGCCGCGTCGCGGTGGTCACCGGGGCCAGCGCCGGGATCGGCGAGGCGACCGCGAGAACCCTTGCCGCACAAGGGTTTCATGTGATCTGCGTGGCCCGCCGGGAGGCTCCGATCGTCGCGCTGGCCGCCGAGATCGACGGTACGGCGATAGTGGCGGACGTCACCGACAGCGAAGCGGTGGCGGCGCTCGCCGGTAGATTGGACCGCGTCGACGTGCTCGTCAACAACGCCGGTGGCGCCCGCGGGCTGGAATCGGTGGCCGACGCCGACACCGATCACTGGCGATGGATGTGGGAGGCCAACGTGCTCGGCACGCTGCACGTCACCCGCGCACTGCTGCCCAAGCTGATCGACTCCGGTGACGGGCTGATCGTCACCGTCACCTCGATCGCTGCGGTGGAGATCTACGACAACGGCGGCGGCTACACCTCTGCCAAGCATGCCCAGGGCGTGTTGCACCGTACGCTGCGCAGCGAACTTCTCGGCAAACCGGTGCGGCTCACCGAAGTCGCGCCGGGAATGGTCAAGACGGACTTCTCGCTCCGCCGCTTCGACGGGGACGAGGAGCGCGCCGAGAAGGTCTACGAAGGGGTGACACCGCTGGTCGCCGAGGACATCGCCGAGGTGATCGGCTTCGTCGCCAGCCGCCCGCCGCACGTCGACCTGGATCTGATCGTGGTCAGGCCGCGCGATCAGGTCAGCGGCGCGAGCGGATCCCGCTTCAACCGCCGGGTTCAGACCTAGCCGCCAGGGTGCCCCCGCCGCCGGAATTGCATTCCAGCAGGGAAAAGCCGAGTGGACTCCTGCTGGAATGCAATTCCGGCCAGAAGGGGCTAGCCACCGGGCTGGCCGCCGACGGGCTGCGGCGCGCCCGACGGTGTCGCAGGAGCCGTGCTGGGCACGCCCGAGGCCTCCTGTTCCGACAGCGCCGACATGGACACCCAGTCGTCCCACGACACGGCCCAGTCCCAAATGTCACCGTCGGCGTACGACAGCGGGATCCGGGTGCCGGTGACCTCGACGGGGTCGCCGTACAGTGCGGTGTTGAAGTAACGCTCGGCGTCTTCGGTGGACAGGTTGATGCAGCCGTTGGTGACGTTGCTGTTGCCCTGGGCGCCCGAACTGGCCGGGTTGGCGTGGATGAACTCGCCGTTGTTGGAGATCCGCACCGCGAACCGCTCGCGGATGTTGGCGTAGCCGGCCGCGGGGTTGGTCATGTAGAAGTCCTCGTACTTCTCGGTGACCACGTGGATGCCGCTGCGGGTGACGTTGCGGTCCAGGTCGCCCTCTCCGTAGCTGCATGGCAGCGTCATGATCACGCCCGCGTCGGTGATGACCTGGATCTGATGCGACGACGCCTCGGCCTTGACCACCTGGAAGCGGCCGATGGTGAAGTCGAGCGTCGAATCGGCCGCGCCGTACGCGCCGTCACCGAACGGGACGCCGTAGAGCTTGGCGTCGACGTGCACGGTGGTGCCCGCCGGGAAGTACTCCTTGGTGCGCCAGTGGACCCGTGACCCGCCGACCTCGTCGGGCAGCCATGCCCAGCCGCCTTCGACCGGCGGGATGGTGGTCACGGTGAGTACCTTCTCCACCTCGGCGCGGTCGTCGTCGGCGATGGCGGCGTCGAACTGCATGATGATCGGTGCCGCGACGCCGACGGTCTGCCCGTCGGAGAGCTGGAACTGCCCGTTGACCTGGTTGTCCGGGTTGATCGTGGTGAACGATCCGGTGAGCGGAACCGCTTTGCCGTCGTGGCCGACCACGGTGCCGCCCCACGTGTAGGAGACGCCGTAGCCCAGCGGCTCGGTGACGGTGAACGCCGTCCGCTCGCGGTTGAGCGACCCCGCGACGACCTTGCCGTCGGGATTGGCGAGGCTGACCTTCTGGAACCATCCGTCGGTGACCTCGACGCCGACGCGCGCGGTGGGCACGACGTCGGCGGACCCGTCGGCGGGTTCGTAGGTCACGGTGGGAGGGGCGAGGGCGTCCCCGGCGTCACCGGCGAGGGTGCCGCCGTCGCTGGTACAGGCCGCCAGGGCGCCCGGCGCCACCAACCCGACCGCGATGGCGGCGAGGGCGCGCCGCCTGTTCAGCGGCGGCATCGGGTCGGCGGGGCTCACGTGTACCCACGGTACCTAGAGGGAGCACCCGATCAGCACAGGCTCGGGTGTGAGTTCGATCCCGAATGCCGCGCTTACGCCGTCACGGACGGTCCTGGCCAGCGCGATGACGTCGGCGGTGGTGGCGTTGCCGCGGTTGGTCAGCGCCAGGGCGTGCTTGGTCGACAACCTGGCGGGCGCCCCGTCGCCGGGGTATCCCTTGCCGAAGCCGGCGCGCTCGACGAGCCAGCCGGCGGCCAGTTTCACCCCGTCGGGGGCCGGATAGTTCGGGACGGGACCGTCGACGGCGGCGGCGAGCCGGTCGAATTCCGCGCGCGTCACGACCGGGTTGGTGAAGAACGACCCGACGCTCCACGTGTCGTGGTCGGCCGCATCGAGCACCATCCCCTTGGCCGCGCGCAGCGCCAGCACCGCGGCGCGCACCCGCGACGGGTCGGCCCGCTCCCCCGGTTCGGCGTCGAGCGCGGCGGCCAACTCGCCGTAGCGCAGCGGCGCGCTGCGGCCCCCCTGGTCCAGCGCGAACTCCACCTCCAGCACGACAGCGTCCGAGGAGTTCTTCAAAATGCTTGTGCGATAACCGAACTGGAGAGCCTCCGGGGGCACCCAGCGATCCTCGCCGGTCCGCCGATGGAGCAGCCTGACCCGGCGGATGGTGTCGGCGACCTCGGCCCCGTATGCGCCGACGTTCTGCACCGGCGTCGCCCCCGCCGACCCGGGAATCCCCGAAAGGCACTCGAGCCCGCCCAGCCCGTGTGCCAGCGACGCGGCGACCACATCGTCCCACACCGCCCCGGCCTCGGCCCGGACGACGGCGCCGGCCACGGATATCCCGGTGTTGGCGAGCCGGACGACGGTCAGGCCGTCGAGGTCGTCGGCGAGCACCACGTTGGACCCGCCCGCCAGCACCAGTGCGTCCCCGTCGACGGCGCGCAGGGCGTCGACGACCTGCTCGGTGGTGGCGCAGGTGATGAGCCTGCGGGCGACCGGCCCGACGCGCAGCGTGGTCAGCGGTGCCAGCGGGACGTTCTCGGCAACCGCCACGCCGCGGATCGACGAAGTGACCACGGGCGGTAACGGTAGCGTGGTTTGCTATGCCGCGTTCATTCGACATGGCCGCCGAATACGGGGGCACGGTCGAACAGGTCCACAGGGCGTTCACCGACGAGGAGTACTGGCTGGTGCGCCTCGGCGATTCCGGCGCCGACCACGCCACGCTGGACGAGATGGCACCCGCACCCGACGGCGGGATCCGGATCAAGACCACCCAGACGCTGCGCGCGAGCCGGTTGCCCGCCGTCGTCACCCAATTTCACCGCGGCGACCTGAGTTTCGTGCGCGAGGAGCTGTGGACCCCGATCGTCGACGGTCGCGCGACCGCGGTCGTCACCGGCAAGATCCCGGGAGCCCCGGCCAACCTGACGGGCGACGCGGTGCTGACACCGGTGCCGTCGGGGGCGGGCTCCCGCATGGCGCTGACGGCCACCGTGGAGGTCCGCGTTCCGCTCGTGGGCGGCAAGATCGAGAACTTCATCGGCGGCCAGCTGGTCGACCTGCTGATCGCCGAACAGCGCTTCACCACGGTGTGGATCACCGAAAACAGCTGATCCCGGGCCTAGACTCGCGGGCATGGCTCAGCGTGCTGGTGCGCCGATCGGCGCGATCACGCGGGGCACCACCGGGCACAACCGGCTGCGCCGCAGCGACCGCTGGCTCGTCCACTCGCCGCGGGTCCGCACCGCATTGCAGTCGTCCACCGATCCGCTGGTCGTCGACGTGGGGTACGGGGCACTGCCGGTGACCACGCTGGAGCTGGCCATGCGACTGCGCTGGGTCCGCGCCGACGTCCGCGTGGTCGGTCTCGAGATCGAACCCGACCGGGTGCGAATCGGCCAGGCGGCGACGCGCAACGGGTCGGCGCCCGGGGTCGAATTCGCGCTCGGCGGTTTCGAATTGGCGGGCCACCGGCCGGTGCTGGTCCGGGCGTTCAACGTGCTGCGCCAGTACCCCGAGGAGGCGGTGGCCGGCGCGTGGGCGGCGATGCGGCAGGGGTTGGCGCCGGGCGGGCTGATCGTCGACGGCACCTGCGACGAGCTGGGCCGCCGCTGTTGCTGGGTGCTCCTGGACGCGACGTCGGTGGTGAGCTTGACGCTGGCGTGCGACCCGTTCGCCATCGAGCGCCCGTCAGACCTGGCCGAGCGCCTGCCCAAGGTGCTGATCCACCACAACGTGCCCGGCGAGCCGGTCCACGCGCTGCTGCAGGCGGCAGACCGCGCGTGGGCCAGCGTCGCCGGTCACGGGGTGTTCGGCCCCAGGGTGCGGTGGCGCGCGATGCTGGAACAACTTGTCGCCGAAGGACTTCCGGTGACACCACCGAGGCGCAACCTCCGCGACGGAGTGCTCACGGTGCCGTGGTCCGCCGTCGCGCCCGACTCGCTTGGCTAGAGCGCCTCGGCCGGCCTGGACTCGACCAACACGGGCTCCTCGACACGCTCCTCGGCGCCCGCAAGTGCCTCGTCGAGGTCCTCGGCGACCCGAATGTCCAGCCCGCGCAGCGTCGCCGGTTTGGTGAGCAGCGCGACGACGACGTAGGCGATCAGCGACGCAGCGAAGGCGATGAAGGTGGGGTAACCGTCGAAGGTCGCGTCGAAGAACCCGTTCTCGACGTAGAAGATCGTGTTGTCCACCCCATACATCGTCGGTGTCATGGCGAACAGGCCGAGACGGACCACCAGGCCCACCGCGATGGCTGCGACCGCCGCCGCCGCGGTTCCCCGGCGCCAGTACAAGCCCAGCACGAACGGCACGATCAGGCAGGCCAGCAACAGGTCGAACGCCAGCGTCAGCAGGATCCCCGTCTGTGGCACCTTGAGCGCGAACAACACCGACACCCCGGCTACCGGCAGCATCGCCCACCGGGTGGCCCGCAACAGCGGATCGGCCTTGCCCTCCACGTGGACTCTCTTGATGTTGCCGACATTGCGCACGGCGACGGCCGCGGTCCCCAGGATCGCGCCATTGGCGGTGCTCATCGACGCGCCGACGATGCCGGCCAGCACCAGCACCGTCAGGCCGATCGGTGCGAAGTCGTCGAGCAGGACGAAAAGGACCGGACCGTCGGATCCTTCCGGCACGATGGCCGTCGACGCGAGCGCCACCAGGGCGAACGGAATACCGACCGCCGCGGCACCGGCCGCACCGATGAAGCAGGCCCGGCGGGCGGTTTCCGGCGAGCGTGCCGAGAAGATCCGCTGCATGAAGTCGATTGCCACGATGTCACCGATGCCCAGGGCGATCAGCGTCGCCCAGTTGATCGCGGCACCCTGCGCCGGATCGCCGAGTTGACCGACGTCGAACGGACCCATTCCGTCCGGGACCGTCAACCCGTACGTCACCGTCACCCAGATCAGAGTGGCCACCGCAGCCACCAGGATCAGGGCCATCTGCACGATCGCGGTGTAGGCGTCGGCGAGCATGCCGCCCGCGCCGGTGTACAGCAGCACGATTCCCGCAATCAACACCACGCCAACCCAGTATGGGAAGCCGACGAAGTACTCGAACAGGAAGCCGCCTGCCACCAGGTTGCCGGCCACCAGGATCGCGAACGCCACGATCATCAGGGCCGACGAGGCCACCTCGACCGGCCTCCCGAAGCGCAGCCGGTAGTAGTCGGGCAGTGTCGTCAGGCCCATTCGGTTCATCGGCTTCGCGAAGAAGATCCCGGTGATCAGCAGGCACAGGCCGAGTCCCAATGGCAGCGCCGCGCCCGCCCAGAAGCCGAACGCCGACGACAGGTCGGTGTTGCCGAGTGTTGCGTTGGTGTCGACGGCTTGCCCCATGAGGGCCGCACCGACCAGCGGCAGGGCCAGGTTGCGACCGCCCACCAAGAAGTTCGTGCTGTCACCACCGACGCGGCGGGCCACGGCCAGGCCGATCAGGGTGACGACGACAATGCTCAATCCGACGCCGAGAAGAATCATTGGGGGAGACCTCCGGATGGATGCGCGGAGGCGGAGCCCCCACATCGGGCGCGGAGGCGGAGCCTCCACATTGGACAGCGGAGTCTCCCGGGCTTTTCTCCCGCCGTGGAACGTCCGGGCATCGCCGCCCGGCCGCCTGCGTCTCTCGGACCAGACCCGCGAACGGCGGAACCCTAGACGCGCCCCACATGTTGATGTGAGTCCGATTCAGGAAAAACCCGTTTCATTACGTCAGGTCGCGCCCGGTGTTAACGCCACGTTTCCTTTAGCGCTGGACAGGGATTCGGGCCTGTGCCAACAATGACCGCAGGGGCCGCGCGAACCGGTTCCCCGGACGAGGTGCTGCGCCTACCCCGTAATCCGGTCAGGGGATCAAGACGGCGCGTTGAGGAGCGCTCGTGCCCGATTCTGGACATCCCGACCCGTCCCTGCCCAACGCCGAAGGCGCCTGGGCCCAGCAGGCCGAGGCCAACCTCGGTGACCGCCGGCTGCGCGAGGAGATCGAGCGTGGCCTGAGCTTCGGCCTGGAAGCCGCGCCCACCATCAACGACCGGACGATCTCGACGTTCGTCCGCGGCGAGAAGCCGCACTTCGCCGGCGAGCGCGGCACGTTCCTGAAATGCCCGTTCATCGAGGACGTCCACCAGGTCGACGACGCCGAGGTCGCGATCTTCGGGGTGCCGCTGGACGCGGGTGCCACCTACCGGCCGGGCACCCGCTTCGGCCCGCAGGGCATCCGGCGCTCGACCAACCTGTTCGGCACCTACAACTACGAATCCGGCGTCGACCTGCGCGAGCAACTCAACATGGTCGACGTCGGCGACGTGTTCACCATCCCGGGCAACCTCGAGAAGTCGTTCGACCAGATCAGCCAGGCGATGGCGTTCGTCGCTTCAAGAGGAATCGTGCCCGTGGTTCTTGGTGGCGACCACTCCATCGGTTTCCCCACGATTCGTGGGCTGGCCCCCTACATGGACGGCAACATCGGCATCATCCACTTCGACCGCCACGTCGACACCCAGGAGACCGACCTCGACGAGCGGATGCACACCACCCCGTGGTTCCACGCCACCAACATCAAGAACGCGCCCGCGACCAACCTGGTCCAGATCGGCATCGGCGGGTGGCAGAGCCCCCGGGAGGGCGTGAAGGTGGGCCGCGACCGCAAGTCGACGGTGATCACCGTCGGCGACGTGGAGCGCGTCGGCGTCGAGAAAATAGCGGAGATGGCCCTCGAGATCGCCTGGAAGGGCGCCAAGGCGGTGTACCTGTCGTTCGACATCGACGTCATCGACGCCGGCTTCGTGCCGGGGACCGGCTGGCCGGAGCCCGGCGGCCTGCTGCCGCGGGAGGCGCTCAACCTGGTCAAGATGGTCTCCGAGCCGGGCCTGGCCGGTATAGAGGTCGTCGAGTGCTCGCCGCCGTACGACTGGGCCGAGCAGACCGCGCTGATGAGCTCGCGGGTGATCCTCGACAGCCTGGCCGCGCAGGTCCGCTCCGGCAAGCTCGGCACCAAGTCCGCCTCGCTCGACCGGCCGGCCTGGGGACCGTAACTAGGCTGGCGGCATGCGCCCCGATATGCGTGTAGCCCTCGCTCAGATCCGCAGCACCACCGACCCGGCGGCCAACCTCGGCCTGGTCCGCGAGTACACGCAGCGGGCCGCCGACGCGGGCGCGTCGCTCGTGCTGTTCCCCGAGGCGACCATGTGCCGCCTCGGGGTGCCGCTCGCCGAGGTCGCCGAACCGCTCGACGGGCCGTGGGCCGACGGGGTGAGGGAGGTCGCCCAGCGTGCGGGCATCGTGGTGGTCGCAGGCATGTTCTGTCCCTCCGGTGACGGCCGCATCACCAACACGCTGCTCGCGACGGGTCCGGGGGTGGACGCCCGCTACGACAAGATCCACCTCTACGACGCGTTCGGCTTCACCGAGTCCAAGACGGTCGCCGCCGGCCGGGAACCGGTGGTGATCAGCGTCGACGGCGTGACGGTCGGGCTGACGCTGTGTTACGACATCCGGTTCCCCGAGCTCTATGTGGAGCTGGCCGAGCGCGGGGCCGAGTTGATCACCGTGCACGCGTCGTGGGGCACCGGGCCGGGAAAGCTCGACCAGTGGACGCTCCTCGCCCGCGCCCGCGCGATCGACACGACGAGCGTGGTCGCCGCGGTCGGGCAGGCCTACCCGGGCGACGAGATCGCCGCGCTCGGGCCCACCGGGGTGGGTGGCAGCATCGTGGCGTCCGCCCTCGGCGAGGTACTGGTCTCGGCCGGCGCCGACCCGGAGGTGCTGGTCTACGACATCGACCTCGAGGCAGCCCGCAAGGCCCGCGAGACCGTCGCAGTGATGAGCAACCGCTCAGGGGTTGCTCATCTGCGTAGGGCAGAATCGCTCGGGTGACCGATCCCTGGGCCCCTCCGCCACAGCAGCCAGGCCCACCGCAGCCACAGTTCCCGCAGAACCAGCCCCCCGGTTATGCGCCTGGGCCGCCGTCCACCCCGCAGGAGGATTCGTCGTTGCAGGCGAAGTTCAAGAAGATCTTCAGCGACCCGCTGTCCATCGTCCTGGTCGCCGTCATCGTCATGGCGCTGGTGTTCGCCGGGCTCCTCGGCGGTGAGTTGTATGCCCGCAGCCGGGCCGACTCGGTGGTCTCCAAGGTCGTCGAGTGCGTGGTGCAGGACGACGTGAGCGCCTCGTTCGGCACGCTGCCGCCGTTCCTGTTCCAACATGCGTCGGGCCACTACACCAACATCCGGATCGAGACCGCGGGCAACCAGGTCCGAGACGCCCAGGGGATGAAGCTCAACCTCGACATCAACGACGTCCGCCTGGAGGACTCCGCCACCTCGAGCGGATCGCTCGGCTCGCTGGTCGCCAACATCACCTGGAGCGCCGAGGGGATCAAGAAGACCATCCAGGGCGCCATTCCCCTGGTCGGCAGCTTCGTCACCGGGGTCTCGACCAATCCGACCGACGGGACGATCGAGCTCGAGGGGGCGCTTGGCAGCATCACCGCGCGGCCCGAGGTCGTCGACGGCGCCATCTCGCTGCAGGTCGTCAACGTGACCGGGTTGGGCTTCACGCTGCCCCGCGAGACGGTGCAGCCCGCGCTGGACGCGTTCACCTCGGAGCTGACCCAGAACTATCCGATGGACATCCGCGCCGATTCCATCGAGGTCACCGACTCCGGTGTGGTGAGCCAGCTCTCGACGAGCAATCAGTCGATCCCGAAGCAGAACCAGGACCCCTGCTTCGTCGGCCTGTAGCGGTCAGCCGAGACCGTCGAGTACCGCCCGGGTGCCCGACAACCCCAGCCTGGTGGCTCCCGCGTCGAGCATCGCGACAGCGTCTGCGGCAGTGCGGATTCCGCCACTGGCCTTGACACCCAACCGGTTTCCGACGGCGGCGGCCATCAGCTCGACCGCCCGCACCGATGCGCCTCCGCTCGGGTGAAATCCGGTGGAGGTCTTGACGAAATCGGCGCCCGCGTCCTCGGCGACCCGGCAGATGTCGCCGAGCATCGGCTCACCGCTGTACTCCAGCACGGCCGCCGACTCGACGATGACCTTGAGCACCGACTGCGGAACCGCCGCACGCACCGCCGCGATGTCGGCGTGCACCCGGTCGAGCACACCCGCGACGGCCATACCGACGTCGATCACCATGTCGATCTCCGCGGCACCGGCGGCCGCGGCCAGTCGCGCTTCTGCGGCCTTGACCTCCGAAAGATGTTTACCGGAAGGGAATCCCACGACCGACGCGACGGCGGGACCGTTGACCGGCGAACATGCCGCCGCTACCAGCGTGGGTGAGACACACACCGCGAACACTTCGAGTTCGGCTGCGTCGGTGAGCAATCCGACGATGTCCGCCTCGGTGGCCTCGGGTTTGAGCAGCGTGTGGTCGACCAGGCCCGCGACGTGGGCGCGGGTGTAGGAGCCCATCAGAAGGGCTCTTCGGTGCCACCCGGATTGCAGCCTGCCGCGACCATCTCCTGCTCGCCGACCTCGGGACGCCACGGCTCGAGGTTCCAGCTGGTCTTGCCGGGTTCGAAGATCTCGGCGAACTTCCAGTGGCAGACGAACTGTTCCCGCATGCCGGAAATGGCCGCGTCGGGAGAGAGTGTCAGCACCTCGGCCCAGGCTTGGTCGGCCTGTGCCGCGGTGCCCGGCCTGCCGGACGTGTCGCGCCCCGAGGCCGTCGGGTAGACGCGCAGGCTGGACAGGTCGCCCCACTTGGCCCACTCGACGTGGTCGACGTAGGGCGGCGGCGCGAGGACCGGTGTGGCAGATGCCGCGGGTGCGACCGCGACGGTCAGTGCGACGGCGACGACGACTGCGGTGGCGGAGATGCGCCGCACTACCGCGACTTCCCTTGGATCTCAAGAATCTTGGGGCGGACGTCGACGAGGTAGACGCCCGCGGCCACGGCGGCGATCGCCACACCGGTGATACCGAGCACGAGGGCCAGCAGCACGCCCGCGCCCAGGATCACCAGCCACACCGGCTTGGTCAACTTGTCGGCGGCGGTGTAGGCATCGGGTCGCTGCATCGCGGCGTGCACGAACGCATAGACCGCCGTCACCAGGACAGCGACGGTCAAAGCGAAGAGGACGTAACCCACCAGGCCTTGGAGCTCCACGCTCGACAGCCTAGGCGGGTTACGCCCTCCGGTCGACTCACCCCACGGGGTGAGCGACTTACTTCTGGGTGACCTTCTTGGCGGGCGCCTTCTTGGCCGGAGCCTTCTTCGCGGCCGGGGTGGCCTTCTTGGCGGGCGCCTTCTTGGCCGGGGCCTTGGCCGCGGACTTCTTCACCGGAGCGGCGGCCGACTCGGCCTTCTTCGGCAGCTCGACGCCGACCAGCTTGGCGGCACGCTCACCGACCGCGCGGGTCTGCGACGCGACGTTGCCGAGCGCCTCCTGGGTCAGCTCGACGGCCTGGTCGGTGTATCCCTCGACCCGGCTGGCGGCCTCTTCCAGTGCAGGCTGGTTGCGGAGCCTCTCCAGGGCGGCCTCGCCGCGCTCGATCAGCTTGTTGTAGGTCGTCTGCGCGGCGTCGGCGTAGCCCTCGGCGAACTTGCGCAGTTCCTCAGAGGTCAGCCGGCCTCGGATGTCGTCGACCTGGGTCGGCAGTTCGGTCTGGAGCTTGTTGATGCGGGCACGGCTCGCCTCGGCGCGGGCCTCGGCGTCGGTGCGGGCTTCGCCTGCGCGTTCGCGCAGCGTCGCGACGATCTCGTTGACGCGCTCCAGGGCCAGGTCGGCAGCGCCGACGGCGGCGAGCAGCGGGGCCTTCAGGTCGTCGATCTCGATCTGGTTCTTCTCAGCCATGGTTGGTTCCTTCCGTTTCACGATTGGTGGTTGATTGGCGGTGCTTGCAGGAGTTGCAGGGTCGGGCTTCGGACGGGGCTTGGGTCTTGTTCAGTCGTCGGCTCCTCATCTGCTTCGCTTGCTGTGTCGACGGGCACCGCCGCTGCCTCGGCAGCCTCGAGAAGGGCGGCCTCGTTCTGCTGACAGAACGACGTGTAGATGTCGAGCAGCACCTGCTTTTGCCGCTCGTTGATCGCCGTGTCGGTGATGACGGCGTCGCGAACCTCGCTGGTCTCCGTGGGCTCGAGAATGCCGGCCCGGATGTAGAGAACCTCTGCGGAGACCCGCAGCGCCTTGGCGATCTGGTTGAGCACGTCGGCTGAGGGCTTGCGCAATCCCCGCTCGATCTGGCTCAGGTAGGGATTGCTGACACCGGCCTTCTCGGCCAGTTGCCGCACCGACACCTGCGCGGCTTCGCGCTGAGTGCGGATAAAGCTCCCGATGTCTTGCGCAGCGCTGGACACGACAGCGGCAAGATTTTCATCCTGCGACATGGGTAGCCCCCTCGTTGCGCTGGGTATCCGAACAGCGACATCCCAACCGTACGACGGGGTGCTAACTTTTGCAAGCACTAGTTAGCGCAGGTCAGAACAGTAACTGGGCCACTGTGTAGATCACCAGACCCGCCAGCGAACCGACCACGGTGCCGTTGATACGGATGAACTGCAGGTCACGACCCACGTGGAGTTCGATTCGGCGGCTGGCCTCGTCGGCATCCCACCGCTCGATGGTTTCGGTGATGATCGCTGTGATCTCCGTCCCATACTGGGTGACCAGGTGCTGAGCGGCACGAACGATCCATTTGTCCACCTTGTCGCGCAGGTCGGCGTCGTCGCGCAGCGATTCCCCGATGTTGACCACCGAGTCGGCGATGCGGGCCCGCAGGGTCGAGGACGGGTCGTCGACCGACTCCATGAGGATCCGCTTGGCCGCGGTCCACGCGGTCTCGGCGGCACGCGCGACCTCGTCACGCGCCATCACCTGCTCCTTGACCCGCTCCGCCCGCGCGACCGTCACCTCGTCGTTCTGCAGGTCGTCGGCGAACTCGAACAGGAACTTCGTCGCCGAACGCCGCAACTCGTGATCGGGATTGCGGCGCACCTTGTCGGTGAAGTCGACGAGCTCGCGGTGGATCCGGTCGCCGATCAGGCTGTCGACCCACCGTGGCGACCACGACGGTGAATCGCGCTCGATGACCCGCTCGATGGTGTCGCCGGCATTCAGCGACCACTGGAAGGCGCGGTCGGCGAGAAGCTGGATCAGCGCCTCCTGGCGGCCCTCCACCAGCAGCGAGTTCAACACCCGACCGATCGGCGGACCCCACTGCGGTTCGGCGATGCGCTTGACGATCATCCGGTCCAGCACCTGCTGGACGTCCTCGTCGCGCAGCATCTCCACCAGAACGCGCAGCGCCGTGGACGCCTCGGCGGCCACCCGTTCGGCATGCGACGGCTCCGACAGCCACTTCCCGAGCCGGCCCGCGACCTGCGCGTCGCTCAGCTTGGTCTCGACGACCTCGGCCGACATGAAGTTCTCGCGCACGAACGCGCCGAGGCCCTCGCCGAGCTGGGCCTTCTTGCGCTTGATGATTGCGGTGTGCGGGATCGGGATTCCCAGCGGATGCTTGAACAGTGCGGTGACGGCGAACCAGTCCGCGAGCGCACCGATCATGCCGGCCTCGGCGGCCGCCCGGACATAGCCGACCCAGGGCGCCGCGTCCCCCCGGGACTGGGCCCACGTGCAGGCCAGGAAGATCACCGTGGCGCCGAGCAGGAATCCGAGCGCGACGACCTTCATGCGCCGCAAACCGCGTCGGCGGTCGGCGTCGGCAGCAGAATCCGCCCCGGCAAGCGACTCGGCGAAGCTGGGACGCGCACCGACGTCGGTTCTGTGTGCCACCCCTACATCATCCGCTATCCCGGCAACTGCCTGTTGTGACGTTCCCGGCGACTCCCGTCGCTGCGGCGCACCCCCCGTATCATCGACACGGACATAGGGAATGGATCACCTCGAACGTGGCACAACACTCGCCGCCGGTGGCGGTCAAGACCGATGGGCGCAAACGACGCTGGCACAAGCACAAAGTCGAGCGCCGAAACGAGCTTGTCGACGGCACCCTCGAAGCCATCCGCCGGCGTGGAAGCAACGTCAGCATGGACGAGATCGCCGCGGAGATCGGCGTGTCCAAGACCGTTCTCTACCGCTACTTCGTCGACAAGAACGATCTGACCACCGCGGTGATGATGCGCTTCGCGCAGACCACCCTGATCCCGAACATGGCCGCGGCGCTGTCGTCGAACCTGGACGGCTACGACCTCACCCGCGAGATCATCCGCGTCTACGTCGAGACCGTCGCCAACGAGCCCGAGCCCTACCGCTTCGTCATGGCCAACAACTCGGCGAGCAAGAGCAAGGCCGTCGCCGACTCCGAGCAGATCATCGCGCGCATGCTCGCCGTGATGTTCCGCAGGCGCATGGTCGAGGCCGGGATGGACACCGGGGGCATCGGGCCGTGGGCCTATCAGATCGTCGGCGGCGTCCAACTCGCCACGCACTCGTGGATGTCGAATCCGCGCATGACCTCCGTCGAGCTGATCGACTACCTGACGATGCTGTCGTGGAGCGCGCTGTGCGGAATCGTCGAGGTGGGTGGCTCCCTGGAGAAGTTCCGGCAGATGCCCCATCCCTCCCCGGTGTTGCCGCCCCGGCTGCTTGACTAGCGGCATGAGGAACGCTGCCGACGCCGTGCCGGCCTTGTGGACACACGAACCGCATGGGCACCTGATGTTCCGTGTGGGTGACAAGGTCGGCGACATCGACACCGACGCCACTCCCGGGTTCAGCGGAAGCAAGGTCGATGCGCCGACGCTGCAGGCCGAACGCAATGTGCGGCTGGCCGAGCTGCAGGAGATGCTCTACGCCAACAGCCGCTCCGGGGACACCAGATCGGTGCTGCTGGTGCTGCAGGGCATGGACACCGCGGGCAAGGGTGGAATCGTCAAACACGTTATGGGAGGGGCGAACCCGCAGGGCATCCAGTACCGCAACTTCGGCAAGCCGACGCCGGAGGAATTGAGCCATCACTTCCTGTGGCGGATTCGCAAGGGCCTGCCGACGGCCGGACACATCGGTGTCTTCGACCGTTCGCACTACGAGGATGTGCTGATCGTGCGGGTGCACAACCTGGTGCCGCTAGAGGTGTGGGAGCCGCGCTACGACGAGATCAACGCGTTCGAGCGCGAACTCGTCGACAGCGGCACGGCGCTGGTGAAGGTCGCGATGTTCGTCTCGCTCAACGAGCAGAAGAAGAGACTGGCCGAGCGGCTCGAGCGTCCGGACAAGTACTGGAAGTACAACCCCGGCGACATCGACGAACGCCTGAAATGGCCGCTGTACGAACAGGCCTACCAGGCGATGCTGGACCGGACGTCGACGCCCCAAGCGCCCTGGCACATCGTGCCGTGCAACCGGAAGTGGTACAGCCGCCTCGCCGTCACCGAGTTGCTGATCGAGGCGCTCAAACGCCTCAACATGTCTTGGCCGCCACCGGATTTCGACGTGGCGGCCGAGAAGAGGCGGCTGGCCACGGCATAGCCGGCGTCCGCCCGCACCGCCGCCCATCGCCCGCCCCGGCTGCCCATCGCCCGCCCCGCCCCGCCGCCGTCCTCCGCCGTCCCTCCGCCGCCGTCCGCCGCCGAACGTACGGCTTCTGACGTAGATCGGGCGAAATCCATCAGAATGCGTACTTTCGGTCGAGACCTCAGGGGCTGACTGTCCAGCCGCGCTCGCGTAGCGCGTTCCTGGCCCGC
Organism: Mycolicibacterium pyrenivorans; assembly: GCF_025821625.1. Classification (GTDB taxonomy): domain Bacteria; phylum Actinomycetota; class Actinomycetes; order Mycobacteriales; family Mycobacteriaceae; genus Mycobacterium; species Mycobacterium pyrenivorans. The sequence continues at coordinate 62,043 of NZ_JACKSH010000065.1, read as the reverse complement.
CGCGATATGTCGTCGGGAGCGTCTCGCAGATGCCTTGCGCTGACCCGGATGATGATCCAACCTCGGGCTGCCAGGAACTCCAGTCGAGTGATGTCCTCGGCATGGGCCACCGGGTCGGTCCAGTGATGTTCACCGTCGTACTCGACACCAACACAGTATTCGGGCCAGCCCATGTCGATCCGGCGCACGACTCTGCCCTTCGCGTCCCTGACGGGAATCTGAGTGATCGGTCTCGGCAATCCATCACGGATCAGAAGCAGGCGTACCCGGGTCTCCTGCGGCGACTCGGCACCGCCGTCGACGAGCTCGAGCACCTTGCGCAGGCTGCGGATTCCCCTCGCGCCAGGGTGGCGGTCGGCAATTTCCGCGATGTCGGGCACCGGACACCGCGTGGCGTTGAGCAACGCATCGATGCGAATGATGGCCTCGTCACCCGGAGTTCGTCGGCCGATGTCGTAGGCGGTGCGCGCGGCTGTCGTGCACTCGATGCTCTGAACCAGGCACACCTCGTCGTCGACAAGCCTGTCTCGGTGGATCAGGATGCCGGGCGCGGTCCCCGCACGGACGCGCGTGAGCTCGGCGGGTGCATCTCCGGGCAACCAGCGGGTGCCGTGCATCGCTGCGGCGGACAACCCTGCGAGAGTGGCCTTGCGCTGCGACCACAACCACGCCGCCTGCGCGCGGTCCCGCGCCGTCAACGCCATGCCCCGTGGGGCGTAGACGTTATGGTGCACCTTGACGAACCGCCGACGAACGTCTTGGCGAGTCAGGTCCCCTGCCGCGAGCGCCTCGGAGGCAACGATGAGTTGCTGCACATCGGATTAGGCGCACGACGGCGCCGATCGGTTCCCGAACGTACGAATGCTGATGGAAATTCAGCAGATTCCATCAGAAACCGTACGCTCGGCGGGTGAGTCGGGCGGCGGCGGCACGCTCGGCGGGCGAGTCGGGCGACGGCGGCCCCGCACGGGCGCGCGAGTCAGCGCGAGTCGTCGCGAGTCAGTAGCTGTAGAAGCCCTTGCCCGACTTCTTGCCGAGCTGGCCGGCCTCGACCATGCGCTGCAACAGCGGCGGCGGCGCGTAGTTCGCGTCCTTGTACTCGTCGTACATGGAGTCGGCGATCAGCTTCATCGTGTCCAGCCCGATGAGGTCGGACAGCCGTAGCGGTCCCATCGGATGCGACAGGCCCGCCACCACCGCCGTGTCGATGTCCTCGACGGTGGCCACGCCCGCCTCGGCCATCCGGATGGCCGCCAACAGGTAGGGCACCAGCAGCGCGTTGACGATGAAACCGGAGCGATCGCCGCACCGCACCACCTTCTTGCCCAGCTTCTCGCCGGCGAACTGCTCGACGCGTGCGGCGGCCTCGTCGGTGGTGACGAGGGTGCTCACCAGCTCGACGAGCGGCAGCACCGGCACCGGGTTGAAGAAGTGCAGACCCAACACCCGGCCCGGATTCTTCGTCGCCGCAGCGATCTTCATGATCGGGATGCTCGACGTGTTCGACGCCAGCACCGCGTCCGGGTCGGTGACGACGGCATCGAGTTCGGCGAAGACCTTGGCCTTGACGACCTCGTCCTCCACGATCGCCTCGATGACGAGCTGGCGATCGGACAGATCGGCGAGGTTCGTCGTGTAGGTCAGCCGCGCGACCGTCACCTCGAATTCGTCGGCGGCCAGCTTGCCCTTCGCCTTCGCGCGCTCCAGCGAGGCGGTGATGCGGGTGCGCCCCGCCTCGGCCAGCTCCTCGGTGGGCTCGAACACCAGGACGTCGGCGCCGGCTTTGGCGCACACCTCGGCGATCCCGCCACCCATCTGCCCGGCGCCGACGACGCCAACCCGTTCGATGCTCACTCGAGAACTCCTCGTCATAGCGACAGACCCCGCTCAAGAAACCCGAGCGGGGCCTGCGCTGTCAACTCCGGCGAGCTTGCGCATATGTACGCATGCAGCGGCGTGTCGCTGTGCAGACACGCGAGCTCGCGGTTGGGAAGGGTCAACTCAGTGGAACTGGCCCTCTTCGGTCGAGCCCGCGAGCGCGGTGGTCGACGAGGTCGGGTCCACGGTGGTGGCGATCCGGTCGAAGTAGCCCGCGCCGACCTCGCGCTGATGCTTGGTCGCGGTGTATCCCCGCTCCTCGGCGGCGAACTCTCGCTCCTGCAGCTCGACGTAGGCGCTCATCTGGTTGCGGGCGTAGCCGTGGGCCAGATCGAACATCGAGTAGTTCAGGGCGTGGAAGCCGGCGAGGGTGATGAACTGGAACTTGAAGCCCATCGCGCCCAGCTCGTTCTGGAACTTCGCGATCGTCGCGTCGTCCAGGTGCTGCTTCCAGTTGAACGACGGCGAGCAGTTGTAGGCCAGCATCTGGTCGGGGAACTCGGCCTTGACGCCCTCGGCGAACTTCTTGGCCAGCTCGAGGTCCGGGGTGCCGGTCTCCATCCAGATCAGGTCGGAGTACGGCGCGTAGGCCTTGGCGCGGGCGATACACGGCTCGAGGCCGTTCTTGACCCGGTAGAAGCCTTCCTTGGTCCGCTCACCGGTGATGAACGGCCGGTCGCGCTCGTCGACGTCGGAGGTGATCAGCGTGGCGGCCTCGGCGTCGGTACGGGCGATGACGACCGTCGGGACGTCGGCGACGTCGGCCGCGAGGCGCGCAGAGGTCAGCGTGCGGATGTGCTGCTGGGTGGGGATCAGCACCTTGCCACCGAGGTGGCCGCACTTCTTCTCCGACGCCAGCTGGTCCTCCCAGTGCGATCCGGCGACACCGGCGGCGATCATCGCCTTCTGCAGCTCGTAGACGTTCAGCGCGCCACCGAAGCCGGCCTCACCGTCGGCGACGATCGGGGCCAGCCAGTTCTCCACCGAGCGGTCGCCCTCGACCTTGGCGATCTGGTCGGCGCGCAGCAGCGCGTTGTTGATCCGGCGGATGACCTGCGGCACCGAGTTGGCCGGGTAGAGGCTCTGGTCGGGGTAGGTGTGGCCGGACAGGTTCGCGTCACCGGCGACCTGCCACCCGGACAGGTAGATGGCCTTGAGGCCCGCGCGGACCTGCTGAACGGCCTGGTTGCCGGTCAGTGCGCCCAGCGAGTTGACGTAGTCCATGTCGTGGAGCTGCTCCCACAGCACCTCGGCGCCACGGCGAGCGAGGGTGCTCTCCTCGACGACGTGTCCCTGCAGGGCGACGACATCGTTGGGCGTGTAGGTGCGGGTGATGCCCTTCCAGCGCGGGTTGTGGTCCCAGTCGTGCTGGATCTGTTCCGGGCTCTTCGGCGTGCCAACGGTGGACATGTGGTGCTCCTTCGGTTTCATGCAAGTCGCTGAAGGCCCTGGGAGCCTCCGCGGTTGTTAACGCTCCAGCATTTTCACTGGTGTGCTAATTCGAGGATGCACTACGCCATAACCGCAGGTCCACCCCTTTCTGTTGCCAACTTTCGCCAATACCCGCCGGTAAGTTGCGAAGATTGCGAAGGCTGGTCACACTGAACCGGTTCAGTAGCTACTAGCCAGTAACCGAATCTGCGCAGGTCAGTACGCTCGTACTGTTAACGGAAGCGATTCAGAGGTTGAACAGCGAGGCGACGGCTTTGGTCTCGTCGCCGACCGCGTATGTGAGCGTTGTAACAGTGCGGTCCGTCAGCGCCTCGCCGAACGCATCGGTCGAACCCGCCGGATACACGTGCGTGACGATCTCCAGCTTGTCACCGAGGGCGACCGGGAGATCGTGCTCGATGGTCACGCGCAGCGGGCGGGCCAACAGCTCGGGATGGCCGGCCAGGTAGTCCTCGACGACGGACCAGTACACGGAGTTGTTCATGTGGTCGAAGATGTCGATGTCGCTGACGCGGACGGGGTAGTCGCGGACCTCGCGGGCATCTTCGCGGCTGCCGGCCTTCAGGTACGCCTTCCACCTCAACCGGTCCACCTCGGTGGTGCGCTGCAGGCCCTCGATGAAGTCATCGGCGATCCGCGCGGGCCCCTGGGTCTCCCGGTTGATGTTGATCCAGAACGCCTCGGATTCCATCAGCCCGCCGCGGCGGCCCTCGACCCGGACCCGCATCTCACACCAGCGGTTGGAGGTCCCCGAACACCAGCGCCGCAGCCTGAGCATGTCCTTGAACTCGATGGGCCGGATCAGGTCGATCATCGTGCGCCGCACGATCCACAGGGGGTGGGTGTCCTCGAAGCCCATCTCGCGCAGCTGGTCCGAACCGATGTCCTGGATGTGGCGGGTCGCGGCGTCGAACTTCAGCCTGCCCGCGCGGTCGACGTCGGCGACCCGCAGCGGCCACTGGACGTCGAACACGTCGGGGTGCGGATCAGGTACCGGCATCATCGCCTTGGCCAGCCCCTGGGCCGGCTGCCCGGTATTGCTCACGGATTCCGATACTGCCACATACCCCTCATTGCCAATACTGCGAATCTTCCCTTCGCAACTGTGCTAGTCCCGGCTACGCTGGGTGACGTGCCCAAGACGTTCGTCGGCGCCCGCGTCCGGCAGCTTCGGAGCGAGCGCGGTTTCAGCCAGGCGGCGCTGGCGCAGATGCTCGACATCTCGCCCAGCTATCTCAATCAGATCGAGCACGACGTCCGTCCGCTGACCGTGGCCGTGCTGCTGCGCATCACCGAGGTGTTCGGCGTGGACGCGACGTTCTTCGCCTCGCAGGACGACACCCGGCTGATCGCCGAGTTGCGCGAGGTGATGATGGATCGCGACCTCGACGTCGACGTCGAACCGGCCGAGATCGCCGACATGGTCGCCGCGCACCCCTCGTTCGCCCGCGCCATGGTCAACCTGCACCGGCGCTACCAGCTCACCACCACCCAGCTGGCCGCCGCGACCGAGGACCGCTTCAACATCAATGCCGGCGGCAGCGGGACCGGGTCCATCACGATGCCGCACGAAGAGGTCCGCGACTACTTCTACGGACGCCAGAACTATCTGCACGACCTCGACACCGCGGCCGAGGACCTCACCGCGGGCATGCGGATCCAGCGGGGCGATCTCGTCGGCGACCTGGCAGACCGGCTGCGTATCGTCCACGGCGTCAGGATCGTCCGTCGTATCGACCTCGGCGCGGGGGTCCTGCACCGCTACGATCCGGCGTCGAAGACCTTGGAGATCAGCGCCCACCTGTCCTCGGGGCAGACGGTGTTCCGGATGGCCGCCGAGCTGGCATACCTGGAGTGCGGCGCGCTGATCGACAAGCTCGTCGGCGAAGGTCACTTCACCAGCGACGAGTCCCGCCGGCTGGCGCGTCTGGGGCTGGCGAACTACTTCGCCGCCGCGACCGTGCTGCCGTACGCACAGTTCCACGAGACGGCGGAGAAGTTCCGTTACGACATCGAGCGGCTCTCCGCGTACTACCTGATCAGCTACGAGACCATCTGCCACCGGCTGTCGACCCTTCAACGGCCGTCGATGCGCGGTGTCCCGTTCTCCTTCGTCCGCGTCGACCGTGCAGGCAACATGTCGAAGCGCCAGTCCGCCACCGGATTTCACTTCTCCTCCAGCGGTGGGACCTGCCCGCTGTGGAACGTCTACGAGACGTTCGCCAATCCCGGCAAGATCCTCGTGCAGCTCGCGGAGATGCCGGACGGGCGCAGCTACCTGTGGGTGGCCAGGACCGTGGAGCGACGGGCTTCGCGCTATGGTCAGCCGGGTAAGACGTTCGCGATCGGCCTCGGCTGCGAATTGCGCCACGCGCAGCGGCTGGTCTATTCGGAAGGGATCGATTTGTCCGGTGACCCCCATGTCCGGGCAACGCCGATCGGTGCGGGCTGCCGAGTGTGTGAACGCGACAACTGTCCGCAGCGAGCGTTCCCCGCTCTGGGGCGCGCGCTGGACATCGACGAACACCGGTCGACGGTGTCGCCATACCTGGTGAGGCAGCCGTGACGGCGCCCTCGCGGATGCCGCCCGGCGGCTTCAAGGAACTGGGCCCGATCAACTGGCTCATCGCCAAGGCGGGCGCGCGCGCCATCCGCGCACCGCGCTTCAGCCTCTTCACCGTGCTCGGCCGGCACCGCCTACTGCTTCCGGTGTGGCTGCCGCTGTCGGGCTTCCTGCTCTACGGGGGCAAGCTGTCGCCGCGCGACAAGGAGACCGTGATCCTGCGGGTCGGCCATCTGCGCGAGTGCGAGTACGAACTGCAGCAGCACCGCAGGCTCGCCCGCAGCCGCGGGCTGGACCCCGTGACGCAGGCCCGGGTCTTCGAAGGTCCCGACGCCCAGGGCCTCACCGACCGGGAGCGGGTGCTGATCACCGCCACCGACGAGTTCGTCGTCACGCGCGGGGTGTCCCCCCAGACCTGGCAGGCGCTCGCCGAGCACTACACCAAACCCCAGCTGATCGAATTCTGTTTCCTGACAGCGCAATACGACGGACTCGCCGCCACCATCGCCACGCTGGGCGTACCGCTGGACTTCCCGGACTGACCGCACGCATTGACACAGCCGACAGAGACTGTAACGACCACGGCTAGCATGCGTTCATGAGTCCGAGCAATCCCTGGCGGCATCCGCCCGGCGTTCCCCGCTGTGAGCCGCCGCGCGCCGAGGGCTGCTTCTTCCTGCCCGACGGTCGCCGGATCGGTTACGCCGAGTACGGGAACCCGACCGGGCCCGTCGTGCTGTGGTTCCACGGCACGCCCGGTGGCCGCAGGCAATTCCCCATCGTCGGACGCCGCGCCGCCGAAAGGCTCGGCCTGCGGGTGGTGCTCGTCGAGCGCGCCGGGTCCGGGCTGAGCCACCCCTACCACTACGACCGGATCGGTGATTGGGCAGCCGACATGGCCCACGTCGCCGATCTCCTCGGCGCCGCCAAGGTCGGCGTCGTCGGCCTGTCGGGCGGCGGGCCGTTCGCGCTGTCGTGCGCCGGGATGCCCGCGATGGCCGACCGGGTGGCTGCCGTCGCCGTGCTCGGCGGGGTGACCCCGTCGGTGGGGCCCGAGGCCACGTGCAGCGGCGCGATCGCGCTGTCGAGGAAGTTCGCCCCGATGATGTCGGCGTTCCGGCGCCCGTTCGCCGCCGCGGTCGCGGGCATGCTGACACCGGTGATCCCGCTGGCGCACCTGGCCTATCGGGGACTGACCGCGGTGATGCCCGACGGTGACCAGCGCGTCTTCTCCGACCCCGAGATCGAGGCGATGTTCATCGACGACATCGTCCACGTCGCCAACGGCCGCTTCCAGGCGTTACTCGACGATGCCCGGTTGTTCGGCCGTGACTGGGGCTTCCGGATGGCCGACATAAAGGTTCCGGTCCGGTGGTGGCACGGTGACGCCGACTCGATCATCTCGTTGGCCGACGCCCAGTCGGCTGTCGAGCACCTGCGCGATGTCGAGTTGACGCTCATGCCCGACGAGAGCCACCTCGGCGGCTTCGCCGCCGCCGACGACGTACTCGAGTTCCTGTATCCGCACCTGCCGACAGGAAGCAAGGCGGCCAGCGCGACGCCGTGAGGGCTGCGGTCTGAGTTGTCGGCTCAGCCGACGGTGCGCTACAGGTACGTCACGCCGAGCACGGTCAGCGACAGCAGCACCGGGGACACCGGCAGCGCCCACAGGAACACCGCCCAGATCTCCGCCGTGCGGGACCGGTGTTTCCACTGCCGCCATCCCACCAGCCCGGCGGCCACCCCGACGACGAACGACACCGCGGCGACGACGAGCACCCAGGTCGGCACTTCGGTCGATGCCATGGCCGCGGAGATACCGGCCAGCCACAGGATGTGGCCGACCACCAACCCACCGATGCCGGCGACCCAGATCGCTCTCAATTAGAAGTTGATCATGTGGCCGGCCAACCCGTGGAAGCACTCCTGCATCGCTTCCGACATCGTCGGGTGGGTGTGCACGTTGCGGGCCAGCTCGTTGACGGTGAGGTCCCACTTCTGGGCCAGCGTGAGCTCGGGCAGCAGTTCGGAGACGTCGTGCCCGATGAGGTGCCCGCCGAGCAGTTCGCCGTACTTCGCGTCGGCGACCAGCTTGACGAAGCCGCTCGGGTCCCCCAGGCCGTGCGCCTTGCCGTTGGCCGTGAACGGGAACTTGGCGACCTTGACGTCGTAACCCTCGTCGCGGGCCTGCTCCTCGGTGAGCCCGAAGCTGGCGACCTGCGGCTGGCAGAACGTGGCGCGCGGCAACATCCGGTAGTCACCGAATGCGAGGGTCTCGGCGCCGGCGATCGTCTCGGCGGCCACCACACCCATCGCCTCGGCGACGTGCGCCAACTGCAGCTTGGCCGTGACGTCGCCGATCGCGTAGATGTGCGGCACATTGGTGCGCATGTAGTCGTCGATGCCGATGGCCTTGCGGTCGGTCAGCTCCACGCCTGCCTTGTCCAGGCCGAAGCCCTCGACGTTGGGGGCGAAGCCGATGGCCTGCAGCACCTTGTCGGCCTTGAGCTCCTCGGACTTGCCGTCCTTGCTGACGGTGACCAGAACAGAGCCATCGGCCCCTTCGTCTCTGATGGACTCGACCTTGGTGCCGGTGCGGATCTTCACGCCGAGCTTCTTGAACTGCTTCTCGATCTCCTTGGAGACTTCGGCGTCCTCGTTGGGCAGCGCGCGCGGCAGGAACTCGACGATCGTCACGTCCACGCCGTAGTTCTTCAGGACATAGCCGAACTCCATGCCGATGGCACCGGCGCCGGCGATGATGATCGACCCGGGCAGCTCCCGGGTGAGGATCTGCTTCTCGTAGGTGACGACGTTGTCGGACAGCGACGTGCCGGGCACGAGCCGGGTGCTGGAGCCCGTCGCGATGATCGCGTGGTCGAACTCGAGCTTCACAGGGCCGTCTTCTGGGCCATCCCCGCTCGGTTCCACCTCGATGCTGTTGGCACCGGTGAACTTCCCGTAGCCGTGGATCTCGGTGATCTTGTTCTTCTTCATCAGGAAGTGCACACCGGCGACTCGGCCGTCGGCCACCTTGCGGCTGCGGTCGAACGCGGCGCCGAAGTCGAAGCTCGCCTCGCCGCTGATGCCGAACTGCTTGGCTTCCTTGGTGAAGATGTGCGCGAGTTCGGCGTTGCGCAGCAGCGCCTTCGACGGAATACACCCGACGTTGAGGCACACGCCGCCCCAGTACTTGGGTTCGACGATGGCTGTGTTCAGCCCCAGTTGGGCGGCGCGAATTGCCGCGACGTATCCGCCGGGGCCGGCTCCGAGAACGACGACGTCATAGTGGGTCACGATTACCCACCCTAGTAGGCGTCGCCCGGTCGTTACCTGCTGATCCAGCCGAACACGTAGCCGCCGTAGAGAACCGCGGCGGCCGCGGTCGACGCGAACGGGGCCGACATCAGCGCGATGGAGACGGCGGACACCGCGGGTCTGCTCTGCACCAACGCGGTGAGCAGGCTGCCGACGGTGCACGCCACGAGATAGACCAGCACGACGAAGACCGGCATGGTCTTGTCCAGCGAGTGATACCACCAGTAGTACAGACCTGCTCCGGCCGCGGCCGCGAGCAGCCAGACACCCGCGACGACGAGGACGAACCGCCAGCGCCCGAGGTACTGCGCGACGCCGGGGACCACGAGGGGCTGCGGCGGGATCTCGACGGGTGGCGCCACCTCGGCGGGCTCGATCAGCCCCTGCGCGGTGAAGGACCCGGTGAACTCTGGCTGGAAGGGCTGGGTGTGCTCGCCGGGCCCCCGCCAGTCGGTGTCAGCCACCGGAGGCCACCTGGATCGCGGCCAGCGTGGCGAACAGGCCCGGCCCCATGGCCAGCACCATCGCGCCCACGGCGGTGACCCACCGACGGCCCGCCAGCAGGATCGTCAGCATGCCGATCACGCTGGGAACCCCGATGACGAGCGCGATCACGAGGTCGGGCCGGATGGTGGCGGTGACCTCGACGGCGGCGACGAGCGCAGCCATCATGCCGAGAGCGACGCCGACGATCATCACCCCGGCCAACACCGATGCACGCGGCAGCGGAATCACGTCTTCGACGATAACGCCGGGACGTGCGGATTCCCGGGCGGCGCGCCCTAGCCGCTGCGCCCTACTTCAGCGGGATCGCGCAGGCGTCGACACCTTCGGCGACGATGTGGGTGCCGTTCGACGGCGGTCGCTCGCCGCGTTCGAAGTCCGCGCCGGTCACCAGGGGCAACGCCGCCAATGCGCTGTTCTCGTCGGCGGTGAACGCGCGGCCGCGGGACAGGAAGCGCATGCCCTCCGGGGCCTCCAGGCTGAATCCGCCGCCCCTGCCGGGAACGACGTCGATCACCAACTGGGTGTGCTTCCATGCGTCGAACTGGGGACCGGAGATCCAGACGGGGACGCCGAAAGTACCTTTGCTCCTCGCGTCCGCACCGCCGACGTCGAGAACCGCCAACAGGACGTCCCGGTCGCCCACGAGGAAGTCGCCGTCGGGGTAACACATCGGCGAGGACCCGTCGCAGCACCCGCCCGATTGGTGGAACATCAACGCCCCGTGGCGCTCCTGCAGCCGACGCAGCAGTTCGGCCGCCGCTTCGGTCACCAGGGCCCGGTTGGGTACGTCCATGTCAGCCATCCTCCCTCAATGTCCGGATCACCGGCGCCGTCGACGGCGGCAACAGCGTCCGCCGGTTCTCCGGGTAGCGGACGTCGAGATCCACCGAGCCGGCGAAGCGGTACGGCTGGGCGGCCAGCAGCCCGGCGAACTGTTTGCGCAGCCGCGACATCTCCGCGCGCACCGTCACCACCTTCGACCGGTCGCCGTACAGATCCTCGGCGAGCTGGGGCGCCGACCGCCCGCAAGGCGAAAGGGCAAGGGCGACAAGGATTTCAGCGTGCCGCAGCGACAGGTCCTGTCGCCACACGCCGAACTCGCCGGTCATGCGCAGTGACGGGGCGTCCGGGTTGGCGAGATCCAGCGTCACCCGCGACGGCTGGTCGGGACTGCCGGTGTCGTCTCCGATGGCGGGCCGCAGCAGCCAGCCGCCGGGTAGCGGCTCGACGGCGCACATGCCCAGCGTCGCCAGCCGTACCCGGCCGGGTTCGAGTTGTTCGGGCAGCAGTATCCGGTTGTGCAGCGGCATCGCGTCGACGGCGGCCACCCAACCGTCGGTGTCGACGGCGAGCGCCGGGCTGCCCATCCGCGCGAGGATCGGGGCGGCGAACGCGCGCAGCCGGTTCAGCGTGCGGTCGTGCTCCTGGCGCAGCTGGGACTCGGCGAGGCGCGCCACCGCGTCCACCAGAGCGATCGTCGTCGGGTGCACCGTGGGCGCCGGACCGGAGACGTCGACGACGCCGATGACCTGTCCGGTCCTCGGATCCCGGATGGGAGCCCCGGCGCATGTCCACGGGTGGTGGCTGCGCAGGAAGTGTTCGGCGGAGAACACCTGGACGGCGCGCTGCGACACCAGCGCCGTGCCGATGGCGTTGGTGCCCACCACGCCCTCGCCCCAATTGGCGCCCTCGACGAAACCCAACCGGTCGGCGTTCGCCAGCACCGCGGGCGACCCGGAACGCCACAGCACCCGTCCTTTGGCGTCGGCGACGACCAGGATGTTCTCGCCCTCGGCGACCAGCGACTCCAAGCCGTGGGCGATCTCGTCGAGCACCTCGATCAGCCCGGAGGAACGCCGCAGCATCTCCAGCGCGCCCGTCTCCACCACCGGCGCGGTCTGGACATCCGGGTCGATCCCCCGCGCGAGCATCCGCCGCCAGGAGTCGCCGATGACATCTCGCGGCCGGGCGGGCGCCCGGTTGCCCGCCATCGTCGCGTCGTACACGGCCGACATCAGCCGCGCATAGCTGCGCGGATCCTCGCCGGCCGCGACAGCGGGTTCAGGCACGGGCCAACTGCCGATATTGCTGGGCATCAAAGCCCAGTGTGCTCCCCATCTCAGCGGTAGACCAGGCCGCCGTCGATCAGGCCGGACTGGCCTGTCATGTAGTCGGCGTCCGGGCCGGCCAGGTACGAGACGAAACCCGCGACGTCGTCGGGAGACTCGGCGCGGCCGAGGGCGATGCCGCCGACGAACTTGTCGTAGGTCTCGCCTTCGGCGGCCCCGGTCAGTTCGGCGAAACGTTTGTCGATCTCCACCCACATGTCGGTGCCGACCACACCGGGGCAGTACGCGTTGACGGTGATCCCGTCGGCGGCGTGCTCCTTGGCCGCGGCCTGGGTGAGGGCACGCACCGCGAACTTCGACGCGCTGTACACGCCCAGCATCCCGAAGCCGTCGTGTCCGGCGATCGACGACGCGTTGATGATCTTGCTGATCTTTCCAGCCTCTTTGTTCCCCAGTTCCTTGAACTTCGCGACGGCGGCCTGGACCCCCCACAGCACCCCGTTGACGTTGATCGCCCAGACCCGTTGGGCCTCCTCGGGGGTGACGTCGGCGATCGGCCCCACCAGCGCGATGCCCGCGTTGTTGACCATGATGTCCAGCCCGCCCAGCGTGGATGCGGCGTAGTCGACTGCGGCGAAGACCTGGTCCCGGTCACTCACATCGGCGACGATCGTGGTTGGCTTGCAGCCGATTTCGTCGATCTCGGCGGCCACGCCGTCGATGCCCCCGGGCGCGACGTCCACGAGCGCGACGGCGGCGCCGTCCCGTGCGAGGCGCAGCGCGATCCCGCGCCCGATCCCCCGGCCGCCGCCGGTGACGAGTGCAACCCTGCCTGTGAGTGTCATGATTCTCCGGTCGGGTCGACTCCTGCTGAATCGGTCGGGTCGACTCCTGCTGAATCGGTCGGGTCGACCAGCACTTTCATCTTCTTGCCTGCGTGCAGCGCCTCGAACCCCTCGTCGATCACGTCGTCGATCGGGATGCGGGTCACCCACCCGGTGGTGTCGTACTTGCCGTCGGCCATCAGCGCGATCACCGCCTGGAAGTCGGCGCCGGTGTAGCACAGCGACCCCTGGATCCGGGACTCGTTCATCACCAGGTTGAGAAGTGGTGTTTCCAAAGGCTTCTCGTAGATCGCGACGCTCACCATCGGCCTGCGCGACCCGACGCAGGCCAGGGCCGTGGTGATCGCCGGTGTCACTCCGGCCGCATCGAACACCGCCTCGGCGCCGTCGCCCCCGGTGTGGTCGGCGATGAACGCCGCCACGTCGGCACCGGTCGGGTCCAGCGTCGTCGCGCCGAGCGCCTCGATCGCGGCCCGCCGGGTGGGTGCGGGTTCCACGACGAACACATCCTCAAGACCCTTGCCGCGCAACGCGAACCACAGGCCGATGCCGATCGGGCCTGCGCCGAAGACCACCGCGGTGTCGCCGGGGTGTACGTCACCGAGCGTCGCGGCGTGGTAGGCCACCGACATCGGCTCGACCAGGGCACCCAGCTCCAGCGATACGCTGTCGGGCAGCCGGTGCAGCATGCCGGTCGGGACGACCGTGTACTCGGCCATCCCGCCGTCGGACATCAGACCGTGGAATCCGATCTGCTGGCAGACGTTGTAGTTGCCCGCCCGGCACGGGGAGCAGTGGCCGCACTTGTAGATCGGCTCGACGGCGACGCGGTCCCCCTCGCCCCACCCCGTCACGCCGTCGCCGACCGCGGTGATGGTCCCGGAGAACTCGTGTCCCATGGTCAACGGCAACTGCTGCCCGGTCAGCGGGTGCGGCTGCGTCGGCACGAAGATCGGGCCGGCGTAGTACTCGTGCAGGTCGGTGCCGCAGATCCCGTTGAACCCGATCTTGAGCTTGACGGTGCCCGGCTTCACGTCCGGTTCGGCGACGTCGTCGATCTCGAGCTTGTTCGGTCCGTAGTACACAGCTGCTCTCATGTCGGCATGTCTATGTGACGACGGCCACACCGCGAAAGAGTTGCAGGGGGTTGCAGCGCGGATTCCCCCGTCGCTTCGCTCGCCCGGCCAGGGGTTTGCAACCGTTCGCAACTCTTGCCACCCCAGGTGAGGCGGGTGTGTCCTGGCTCACATGACTTCCACTCTCGAATCTCAAACCACACGTGATGTGACACCGCAGCAGCGCGTCGACGCCTGGCTGGCCGACTTCGAGTCGGCCCTGGCAGTCCGGAACATCGAACGGGTCGCCGGCATGTTCGCCGTCGACAGCTTCTGGCGCGACCTGGTGTCGTTCACCTGGAACATCAAGACGCTGGAGGGCCGCGATCAGATCTCCGACATGCTGGGCGCCCGGCTCATCGAGACCGACCCGTCGGGTTTCCGCACGCGTGAGCCCGCCACCGCCGATGGGGACGTGACATCGGCGTTCATCGAGTTCGAGACCGGCGCCGGGCGCGGGACCGGGCACCTGCGCCTCAAAGGTGACCAAGGCTGGACACTGCTCACCGCGCTGCAGGAACTCAAGGGCCACGAGGAGCGCAAGGGTCCCAGCCGGGTGCTGGGAGCCGTCCACGGCGACGACCCCGATCCGCGGTCGTGGGCTGAGAAGCGCGCCGAGGAGGACGCCGAGCTCGGCCATACCGTGCAGCCCTATGTGCTGGTGATCGGCGGCGGTCAGGGCGGCATCGCGCTCGGAGCGCGGCTGCGCCAGCTCGGCGTGCCCGCGATCGTCGTCGACAAGCATGAGCGGCCGGGCGACCAGTGGCGCAAGCGGTACAAGTCGCTGTGCCTGCACGATCCCGTCTGGTACGACCACCTGCCGTACATGCCGTTCCCGCAGAACTGGCCGGTGTTCGCGCCGAAGGACAAGATCGGCGACTGGCTGGAGTTCTACACCCGGGTGATGGAGGTGCCGTACTGGTCGAAGACGTCGTGCCTTTCGGCGAGCTTCGATGAGACCGATGGACGGTGGACGGTCGAGGTGGACCGCGACGGTGAGCGTCTCACCCTGCACCCCACGCAGCTGGTGCTGGCGACAGGCATGTCCGGGAAACCGAACGTGCCCACGCTGCCGGGCCAGGACGTGTTCCGCGGCGACCAGCACCACTCCAGCGCGCACCCGGGGCCCGACGGCTACGTCGGCAAGAAGACCGTCGTGATCGGCTCCAACAACTCCGCGCACGACATCTGCAAGGCGCTGTACGAGAACGGCGTCGACGTGACGATGGTGCAGCGGTCCTCGACCCACATCGTCAAGTCGGACACCCTGATGGACATCGGCCTCGGCGACCTGTACTCCGAGCGTGCGCTGGACGCCGGGATGACCACCGAGAAGGCCGACCTGACGTTCGCGTCGCTGCCGTACCGGATCATGCACGAGTTCCAGATCCCGCTGTATGACCGGATGCGCGAACGCGACAAGGACTTCTACGACCGTCTCGAGGCCGCCGGGTTCGAATTGGACTGGGGTGCAGACGGTTCCGGGCTGTTCATGAAGTACCTGCGGCGCGGCTCGGGCTACTACATCGACGTCGGCGCGTGCGACCTGGTCGCCGACGGCAGGATCAAGCTGGCCCACGGTCAGGTCGACCACCTGACCGAGGACTCGGTGGTGCTGTCCGACGGCACCGAGCTGCCTGCCGACGTCGTGGTCTACGCGACCGGCTATGGCTCGATGAACGGCTGGGCCGCCGACCTGATCGGCCAGGAGGTCGCCGACAGGGTGGGCAAGGTGTGGGGCCTGGGCAGCGACACCCCCAAGGATCCCGGGCCGTGGGAGGGCGAGCAGCGCAACATGTGGAAGCCGACCCAACAGCCCAACCTGTGGTTCCACGGCGGCAACCTGCACCAATCGCGGCACTACTCGCTGTATCTGGCGCTACAGCTCAAGGCGCGACACATTGGCATGGCCACGCCGGTGTACGGCCTGCAGGAGGTGCACCACCTGTCCTGACCCCCGTCGCCGGAATTGCATTCCAGCAGCGAAAGTTCGAGTGCGGACCTGCTGGAATGCAATTCCGGCGGGGTGTTACGCCAGCCGGTCGACGATGTCCTTGCATTCCTTGAGGCCCAGGCCGGTCTGCTCGCGCAGCACCTTGATGGCCTCGATCTTCTTTCCGAGCAGGGCCAACTGCCGGACCTCCGCGCTCACGGGTTCGTGGACTGCGTCATCGACAGGTGGCGGCGCCGGCGCCTGGCCGGCCGCACTGCGAAGCGCCCATTCCAGTGCCGCGACCCGGCGTTCCAACTCCTCGACCCGGCGACGCAACCCGCCGTCGTCGACGTCGTCATCGGACCGGCCGAAGATGCCCACGACAGGCAGTATGGCGGCTGACCGCAACCCGGTCGAGGCGGTTGCGCACAATGGCTGCGTGGCACATACCGAGGAGACCGACCCGTACCTCTGGCTCGAGGACGTCACCGGTGACGACGCGCTGGCGTGGGTGCGCGAGCACAACGCCCCCACGGTGGCCGAACTCGGGGGCGAGCGCTTCGAGCAGATGCGTTCCGACGCGCTCGAAGTCCTGGACACCGACGCCCGGATCCCGTACGTGCGTCGGCGCGGCGACTACCTGTACAACTTCTGGCGTGATGCGGCCAACCCGCGAGGCCTGTGGCGGCGCACCACGCTGGAGAGCTATCGCTCCGAGAAGAGCGAGTGGGATGTCGTCATCGACGTCGACCGGCTGGCCGCCGAGGACGATGAGAAGTGGGTGTGGGCCGGAGCCGACGTCATCGAACCGGACCACTCGCTGGCACTGATCAGCCTGTCCCCAGGCGGGTCGGACGCTGCAGTGGTGCGCGAGTTCGACATGCGCACCCGCGAGTTCGTCTCGGACGGTTTCCAGCTCCCCGAGGCCAAGTCGCAGGTCACCTGGGAAGACGAGAACACCGTGCTGGTCGGCACCGATTTCGGGGAGGGTTCGCTCACCGAGTCGGGATACCCGCGCCTGGTCAAGCGCTGGCGGCGCGGTGAGCCGCTCGCCGAGGCCGAGACGGTGTTCAGCGGTGCGCCGGCCGATGTCATCGTGGCGGCCTCGGCGGACCGCACCGTCGGCTTCGAACGCACGCTGGTCAGCCGCGCGCTCGACTTCTTCAACGAAGAGGTCTACGAGCTACGCGGCGGCGAACTGATCCGCATCGACACCCCGACCGACGCGAGCATCTCGGTGCACCGCACCTGGCTGCTGATCGAACTGCGCACCGACTGGTACCGCGGCGTCGACCAGTACCCGGCAGGCTCCCTTCTGGCGGCGGACTACGACGAGTTCGTCTCGGGCACAGCCGAACTGCGGACGGTCTTCACTCCGGACGCGCACACCAGCCTGCACCACTACGCGTGGACCCGCGATCGATTGGTCGTCGTCACGCTCGCCGATGTGGCCAGCCACGTCGAGGTGTTCACCCCGGGACCCTGGACATCCGAACCGGTGGCGGGGCTGCCGGAGAACACCAACACCGCGATCGTCGGCGCCGACAGCCTGGGCGACGAGATCTTCCTCGACTCTTCGGGTTTCGATACCCCGTCGCGGCTGCTGTACGGAACGGTCGGCGGTGCGCTCGACGAGATCAAGCGGGCGCCCTCGTTCTTCGACGCCGCCGACATCGAGGTGACGCAGCACTTCGCCACCTCCGACGACGGCACCGCGATTCCGTACTTCGTTGTCGGCCACCGGAACCGCCAGGGCCCCGGCCCGACCCTGCTCGGCGGCTACGGCGGCTTCGAGGTGGCCCGCACGCCGGGATACGACGGGGTGCTCGGCAGGCTGTGGCTGTCCCGCGGGGGCACCTACGTGCTGGCCAACATCCGCGGCGGCGGTGAGTACGGACCCACCTGGCACACCCAGGCGATGCGCGAGGGCCGTCACCTGGTGGCCGAGGATTTCGCCGCGGTCGCAAAGGATCTGGTGGCCCGCGACATCACGACCGTCGAGCAGTTGGGCGCGCAGGGCGGCAGCAACGGCGGCCTGCTGATGGGGATCATGCTCACCCAGTACCCGGAGTTGTTCGGCGCGCTGGTCTGCAGCGTGCCACTGTTGGACATGCGCCGCTTTCATCTGCTGCTCGCGGGTGCCTCGTGGGTCGCCGAGTACGGCAATCCCGACGACCCCGATGACTGGGAGTTCATCTCGAAATACTCCCCCTACCAGAACATTTCGGGTGAGCGCCGGTACCCTCCGGTGCTGATCACCACGTCCACCCGGGACGACCGGGTACACCCAGCGCACGCACGAAAGATGACCGCGGCGCTGGAGGCGGCCGGGCACCCGGTTTGGTACTACGAGAACATCGAGGGCGGGCATGCCGGGGCGGCCGACAACGCCCAGACCGCATTCCGCGCCGCGCTGATCTACGAGTTCCTGCTGCGGACGTTGCAGGGGAGCTGACGTGACCAGGAAACCGTTTCTCCTCATCCTGACCGTGACGCTGCTGTTGACCGGCTGCTCTCGCGACATCCCGGGCACGGCGGTGACGGCCGCGGGCCCGGGGCCGGGGTCGGCATCGAACGGGGACGGCCAGTGCGCCACGGTGACCGCACCACTGGCCGACATCCCGGCTGTGGGCGCCGGTGAGCCGCAGTTGCGCATTCCGGTTCCGTCCGGATGGCAGCGCAACTCGCTGATGGACAGCCGGATCATCCGATTCGCGATCGTCGCGCAGGGGCTGGCCTCCGGCGGGTTCGCCCCCAACGCGGTCGTCACCCTCGAATCGGTTCCCGGCAGCCAGGACGCCGAGGACGTGTTCGAACAGAACCGGACCAACCTCGTCGAGATGATGGGCGCCTTCGACCTCACCACCGAGAGCAATTCGACCTGTGGATATCCCTCGGAGACAACCGATTACACCGCGCCGGCCATGGGGCCGGCTCCCGAGCGGCCGATCGTCATGCACGCGGTGGTCGCCGAGACCGGCCGCACCACATACCTGGCCACGCTGACCATCCAGGCCGCAGACGACGAGAACCCGACATACCAGCGCGACGCCCGGGAGATCGTCGAGGGATTCCAGATGTTGCCGCCCGGCCGATGACGACGGTCTCGTCGGTGTTGCTCGGTACGGGTGCACTTGCGCTGCTACTCGCCGCCGCTGTTCCGGGGTGGGACACCGCACGCCTGCCCAAGCGCGCCGTCAAGCGCCGGGTCTACTGGGCGGGCACCGTCGTCGGCGCGGTGCTGCTGTTCCTCGGCGGCCTGCCGGACGTGCAGAGCTCGGTCGCGTTCGTGGCCGCGGCGGCGATCCTGATGATTGGTTGGGCGTACTTCCGCACACCCAACATCAAGTTGGGCGGGCACATCCGGTCGGCCTATGCCCCGCACCGCGAGCCCGATCCGCCGCCGGGGGCGTAACGCCCGGCGTCGCTCGAGGCACTACGCCGGTGATGGTCGCGCTTTCGGAGAGCGGGGCCCGCATCCGAGAGGATCGTCATGACCGGCGTCACCAAGAATGTCACCCACTACCCCACCACCGACCGGATCCGTCCGGCCGCTCTCGAGCGCATCGGCGGGGGGCTGGCCCGCTACGGGCTCGTCATCGTCATCGCGTGGATCGGAGCGCTGAAGTTCACCGAGTTCGAGGCCAACGGCATCGCGCCGCTCGTCTCCAACAGCCCGCTCATGAGCTGGGTCTACGACGTGGTCTCCGTCGGCACGTTCTCGGCGTTGCTCGGTGTGCTGGAACTGGGCGCCGCAGCGCTGATCGCAGTCAAACCCTGGTGGCCGAGGGTGTCGATGGCGGGAAGCGTCATCGCCGTCGGTCTGTTCACCGCAACGCTGAGCTTCTTGTTCACCACCCCGGGGGTGTTCGAGGCGTCAGCCGGCGGATTCCCCGTCCTGTCGTCGACGGGTCAGTTCCTGATCAAGGATGTCGCGCTGCTGGGTGTCGCCGTGTGGACGCTGACCGACGCATTCCGCAGTTCCCGGCCTTGACCGGCAACTACGATCTCGCCGAGATGACCATCACCTCGGCCGACGAGTCCGATCTCATCGCGGCGCTGCGGGCCCGCGATGAGTCGGCGTTCGCCGCTCTGGTCGACACGCATGCGGCCGCGATGCTGCGGGTCGCGCGCGGCTACGTCGCCACCCGCGAGATCGCCGAAGAAGTCGTGCAGGAGGCGTGGATCGCGCTGCTCAAGGGCATCGACACCTTCGAGGGCCGATCATCGTTGCGCACCTGGCTGTTCACGGTGCTGATCAACATCGCGAAGAAACGCGGCATGCGCGAACGCAAGGACATCGACGTCCAGATCGCCGCCTTCACCGGCGGCACGGTCGACCCGTCGCGGTTCCGCGACGCCGACGACCGATGGCCCGGCCACTGGAAGGCCGACGAGATGCCCTCGCGGTTCCCGGAGTCCCCCGAGGGGTCGGTCCTCGGCGACGAGCTGATGGCCGTGACCCGGGACGCACTCGACGAGCTGCCCGAGCGTCAGCGCGTCGTGGTCACGATGCGCGACGTTCTCGACATGGACTCCGTCGAAGTGCGGGAACTGCTCGACATCAGCGTCGCCAACCAACGCGTGCTGCTGCACCGCGGCCGGGCTGCCGTACGACAAGCCCTCGAGGACTATCTGAAGGACGCGATGTGAGCCACGAAGACATGGACTGCGACGAGCTCGTCGAGCTGGTCACCGCCTACCTCGACGGATCGCTGGATCCGGACACCCGGGCCCGGTTCGACGAGCACCTGCTCGGATGCGACGGCTGCGGGAACTACCTGCAGCAGTTCCGGTCGACCGTGGCGACCCTCGGCGCGATCCGCGACGACGAGATCGAACCGGCGTTCCGCGACAAGCTGCTCGACGCGTTCCGGGACTGGCGCTAGCCGCCGGGTCCGCGGGTGACCATCGTCCGGACCGTCTGCTGGAACGCTCCGGTGGTGAAACAGTTCGGCTCCGCGAACTCCTCCATCGTGATCGTGGTGTCCCAGGTCGCGTCCGCGGCCTGACGTAACAGGGGCTTGGCCATGGCCAGCGCGTGCGGCGGCAGCGCGGAGATACGGTCACACCACCGGTCGGCCGCGGCCATCAGATCGTCCGGGGCGACGACGTCCTGCACCAGGCCCAGCTCCAGCGCGCGACGCGCGTCGAGCGGAAGACCGCCGGCGAAGAACGCGAACGCTCCCTGGTAACCGAGACGCCGGGTCAGCGCCCACGAGGTGCCGACCTCGGGTATGAGTCCCAATCGGCCGAAGGCCGGGACGATCAGCGCTTCCTCGGACGCGATCACGACGTCGCACGTCAGCGCCCACGCGAGTCCCACTCCGGCCGCGGGTCCGTTCATCGCCGCCACGAACGCTGTGTCGCTGCGTGCGATCAGCCGTGCCACGCCACCGAACTCGTACCGTATCCACCGCCAGATGTCGGTAGAACCCTCCGCGTCGCCGAGGCGTTCCTCGGCCAGTCGCATCATCTCGAGGTCTCCGCCTGCGCTGAATCCCCTTCCGGCCCCGGTGAGTACGACGGTGCGGATCTCCGGGTCGGCGGCGAGTTCGACCAGCGCCGCCTTCGCCTGCACGACCAGCGGCGCACTGAGGACGTTCAGCCGCTGCGGTTCGTTGAGGGTCACGACCGCGGAATGGTCGCGGCGAACGACCTCGACGAAGCTCTCCGTCGCATCGTGCCCCTGTCGCAGCAGTTCCTGATAAACGCTCATGTGTCCTCCTTGTCGGGATCGGTGCGCAGTGCCCGCCACGCGGCGTCGGCCAGCACGGTCGATTCGGTGCGCAGTGACCCGCGCCGTCCGCGCGCCAGCCAGAGCCGCGCCAGTTCCTGGCTGGGGCCGAGCCAGAGCGCGTAGACCACGTCGGTGGACAGTGCGCGCACCTCCCCCGCATCGACGTATCGACGAAGCCACGCCTCAACGAAGCCGAAGAACTCGTTGTTGAGCTCGCGCAGGTCGGTCCCGCCGGCGCGGCGGACATCGGCGCCGGCGACGTTGAACAGAAACTCCGCCCGGTCGGGATTCTCTCGGACCCAACGCATATGGGTGCGGACCGCGGACCGCACGCCGTCGCCTGCATCACGCGCCCGGGTCAGCGCGGCGACGAACTCGCGTTGATAGTTCCGCAGCGCGTCCACGTAGACCGCGGCGGCGATGCCTTCCTTGCTGCCGAACCGGTGGTACAGGGATCCGACGCTCGCACCCGAGCGGCGACGGACGTCGTCGATCGCGGATGCTTCGACGCCCACCTCGAGGAACAACTCGAGCGAGGCATCGAGAATCGTGCGCCGCCGGGCATCGTCCGACAGCTCTTTTCGGCCCACGTCTAGAAACTAATTCTAGAACGAAATTCTTGTCAACCGCGCCGTCGCGGGGCGGGATACGTTCTATCCGTGACGACTGATTTCGAGACCCTGCTGTACCGGGCCGACTCCGCCGTGGCGACCATCACCCTGAACCGCCCGGAGCACCTCAACACCATCGTGCCCCCGATGCCCGACGAGATCGAGGCCGCGATCAGGCTCGCCGAGCGCGACCCCGCGGTCAAGGTCATCGTGCTGCGTGGCGCCGGGCGGGCGTTCTCGGGCGGCTACGACTTCGGCGGCGGATTCCAGCAGTGGGGCGAGGCGATGAACACCGACGGCCGGTGGGATCCCGGCAAGGATTTCGCCATGGTGAGCGCCCGCGAGACCGGGCCCACGCAGAAGTTCATGGCGATCTGGCGGGCGTCCAAGCCGGTCATCGCCCAGGTGCACGGGTGGTGTGTGGGCGGGGCCAGCGACTACGCGCTGTGCGCCGACCTCGTCATCGCCAGCGACGACGCCGTCATCGGGACGCCGTACGCCCGCATGTGGGGCGCCTACCTGACGGGGATGTGGCTCTACCGGTTGTCGCTGGCAAAGGTGAAGTGGCACTCGCTGACCGGTGAACCTCTCACCGGAACGGAGGCCGCCGCAGTCGAGCTCATCAACGAGTCGGTGCCGTTCGAACGCCTCGAGGCCCGCGTCGCCGAGATCGCAGGCAAATTGGCGCGCATCCCGCTGTCACAACTGCAGGCCCAGAAGCTGATCGTGAACCAGGCCTACGAGAACATGGGGCTGGCGTCGACCCAGACGCTCGGCGGGATCCTCGACGGTCTGATGCGCAACACCCCCGAGGCATTGCGGTTCATCGACACCGCCGCCGCCGACGGGGTGCGGGCCGCGGTCGCGCGGCGCGACGGGCCGTGGGGTGACTACAGCCAGGCACCGCCGGAGAAGCGTCCGGACCCCTCACACGTGATCGAGCCCTGACAAACCGCCGCCGGAATTGCATTCCGGCAGGCCCGCTCTCGCAAAAATCCGGCTGGAATGCAATTCCGGCGAGAGGACAGAGGCAACTCTTTAAATTACGGGTCCGTTTCGTTATTATATTGCCCGTGGTTGACACCGACGTCGTGGTGGTGGGAGCGGGCCCGACGGGGCTGACGCTGGCCTGCTCGCTGCGCCTGCATGGGGTGTCGGTTCATGTCGTCGAGCGCGCCCCCGGTCCGGCGACGACGTCACGCGCGAACTTCCTGCACGCCCGCGGCTCGGAGGTACTCGGCCGGATCGGCGCGCTCGGCGCCCTGCCCGACGAGTCGTTGCGGGCCATGCGCATCACCAACTACCTCGGCGATCGCCCCCTGATGACGCTGGAGTTCGGCGACCCCCGGATGCGCACCGCCGCACCACCGATGGTCGTGTCGCAGGCCAAGGTCGAGGCGGCACTGCGCGCCCGGCTCGCCGAACTCGGCACCATCCCGGAATGGGGCAACGGCCTGATCGGCCTGCAGCAGGAGCACGACGGCATCGTGGCCGAACTCCAGGACGGCACGCGGATTCGGGCCGGGTGGATCGTCGGCTGTGACGGCACCTCGAGCATCACCCGCAAGCTCGTCGGCATCGACTTCCCCGGCGTCAAACTCTCCGAACGCTTTCTGCTGGCCGACGTCCACATGGACTGGGACCTCGACCGCGGCGGCACCACGGGCTGGGTGCACCCCGACGGGATCGTCGGCGCGATGCCGATGCCCGACGACACCGACCGCGGCGATCTGTGGCGGCTGTTCGTCTACGACCCCGGCCACGACGAAAAGCCCACCGAGCGCGACATTCTCGAGAGAATCAGGCACGTCGTCCCGGAGCGCACCGGACGCCGGGTACGCATCGGCGATGCCGAATGGCTGTCGGTCTTCACCGTCCACCGCAGGCTCGCAGACACCTACCGGCGCGGGCGGGTGCTGATCGCCGGCGACGCCGCCCATGCGCACGCCCCGTTCGGCGGTCAGGGCATGCTGACCGGTCTGGGTGATGCCGAGAACCTGGCCTTCAAGCTCGCCCTGGTCGTGCAGGGGCTCGCGGCAGAGGCGCTCCTCGACACCTACGAAACCGAGCGTCGCCCACTCGCCACCGGCGTGCTGCGCGGCACCAGCGCGGTGACCCGCGTCAACGTCGCCCGCAACCCGTTCGCGAGGTTCGTGCGCGACCACATCGCCCCGCGAATCTTCGGGCCCGCGCCGGTGCAACGCTGGATCACCTACACCGCGTCGCAGCTCTGGGTGAGCTATCGCAAAGGACCGCTGGGCGGGACCGGACGCAAGCCGCGGCCGGGTGACCGGATCCCCGACATGGGTGCCCGCCGCTCCGATGGCGCCGACTCGATGCTGCACCGCGAGCTGGGCGGGCGATGGGCACTGCTGGTTCCCGCCTCGGCGCCGGGCGTCGGCGCCGCCCGCGTGGCCCGCGATCATCTCGGCGAACACGTCGGGATCCTGACCTACGACGGTGCCCAGGTGATGCTGGTCCGCCCGGACGGCCACCTCGCCTGGCGCGGCGATTCCGGCGACACTGCGGGCTTGAGCCGTTGGCTCACAAGGGCGTTGACCACCGGCATCGCGCGATGACGACGGCCCCCGGCCGCGGGCGACCTCGAGACGCCGCCGCCGACCTGGCGATCCTGCGGGCCGGTCTGCAACTGTTCATCGAACGTGGCGTCGAGGGCACCAGCATGGAGCAGATCGCCAAGAAGGCCGGGGTGGGGAAGCCGACGATCTACCGGCGGTGGGCCAACAAAGAGGAGTTGATCGCCGCGGCGATGGAAACCCTGGTCGCCGGAGAAGCGGGCTGGGCGTCGCAGGAGGCGATCGACACCGAATCTCCGTACGCGTTGGTGGAGGCCGCGATCGATCGCGCGGCGACCACTGTCACCACCGATCAGTACCGCGCGCTGGTCGCCAGGGTCTTCGGTTCGGCGGTCAGTCACCCTCAGCTGATGGCCGCCTACTGGGAGCGCTACATCCTGCCGCGCCGGCGTCTCGCGGCGGGGTTGCTCGCGCGGGCCCGCGAGCTCGGCACGGTGTCCGACGACGTCGACGCCGACGTCGCGATCGACATGATGGTCGGCGCGGTGACCTACCGCGTTCTGCAACCCGACCCGCCCGACGTCGACGAGATGCGCCGCTACCTGCGCGCGGTCTACCGCCAGATCGGGCTGCTGCCCTAGCGGCCCCGCTGCTCGTGCCAGCGGTCCAGAAGCGCCGGGATCTCCGCCATCAGAAAGCCGTAGAAGTCCCGCATCTCGGCGAGACGCTGTCGGGCCAGGCCCTGGTCGTCGGTGGCGTCGATACCCTTGTCGGCGGCTTCCAGCATCGCGCGCATCGTCTCGTTCTTGCTGGTGAACAGCACAGCCCAGGCATCCCCGGGAAGCCGGAAATGCTCCCGGCGGCTGCCCGGGACCGGCACCCGCTCGGCCAGTCCGACCGACGTGAGCATCTTGAGTGCCCCGGAGATCGACCCGGCACTGGCCTGCAGAACCTCGGCCAACTCGGCCATCGTCACACTGGGCTGCTCGGTGAACAGCAGCGTCGCCAGCACTCTCGCGGTCATCCGCTGCAGCCCGTTGCTGGTGAGCACTAGCGCGAGCTCCTCGGCGGCATGCTGCGACTCCGGCGGCGTGGGCGCTACAGCCAACGACGAAACCCCCTCATCCCGAATACCCTTCAATATTTTCTGAAAGTCTAGTACAGTCCTTGGCGGTGCTCCGGGAAGTCTGGTCGGAAACGTGGATATCCCCTACCCGCGAAAGGCACACAGCAGCCGATGAGCACCGCGACGAACGTCATCGACGTTCAGCAACTGACCTACACCTATCCGAAGACGGACGAACCCGCCGTGCGCGGCATGGACTTCACCGTGAGCCGCGGCGAGATCTTCGGTTTCCTCGGGCCCAGCGGGGCAGGCAAGTCCACCACCCAGAAGCTGTTGATCGGCCTGCTGCGCGGCCACGGCGGCCAGGCCCTGGTGTGGGGCAAGGATCCCCGAGCCTGGGGTCCGGACTACTACCAGCGCATCGGCGTGTCCTTCGAACTGCCCAACCACTACCTGAAGCTCACCGGTGCCGAGAACCTCGAGTTCTTCGCCTCGCTCTACGGCGGAGAAACCCTGGACCCGAGGCACCTCCTCGAGGCCGTCGGGCTCACCGATGTCGCCGACACCCGAGTAGCCAAGTACTCCAAGGGAATGCAGATGCGTCTGACGTTCGCGCGGTCGTTGATCAACGACCCCGAGCTGCTGTTCCTGGACGAACCGACATCGGGGTTGGATCCGGTCAACGCGCGCACCGTCAAGAACATGATCCTGGACCTGAAGGCTCGGGGTCGCACCATCTTCCTCACCACCCACGACATGGCCACCGCCGACGAACTCTGCGACCGGGTCGCCTTTGTCGTGGACGGCCGCATCGTCGCCCTCGACAAGCCCGCCGAACTCAAGATCGCCCGGAGCCGGCGCCTCGTGGCGGTGGCGTACCGCAACCCCCAAGGCGCACTGCAGACTTCGCAGTTCCCGATGGACAGCCTCGCCGACGACGTCGGCTTCCACGCCGTGCTGCGCGACCACCATGTCGAAACGATTCACAGCAGGGAAGCCAGCCTCGACGACGTGTTCGTCGACGTCACCGGCAGGAGCCTGGTATGAGCAGGTGGTCGAGCGCGTTGCGGCTGGAAACCACCACGCAGGTGCGGCAACGGTTCGTCCATGCCGCGGTGCTCTCCGGCCTGCTGTGGCTGACGGTGCTGCTGCCGATGCCTGTGCATGTGCGTCCGATCGTCGAGCCCTACGTGCTGGTCGGTGACATCACGATCATCGGGTTCTTCTTCATCGGCGGGTCGGTCTTCTTCGAGAAGCAGGAACGAACGCTGGGCGCGGTGATCTGCAGCCCACTGCGATTCTGGGAGTACCTGTCGGTGAAACTGACTGTGCTGATGGCTGTTTCGCTGGTGGTCGCCGTGATCGTGGTGGTCCTGACCCACGGCGGCGGTGTCGTCCTGCTGCCGGTGGCCGCCGGTGTGGTGCTGGGGACGCTGGTGATGCTGCTGGCGGGATTCGCCTCGTCGCTGCCGTTCTCGTCGGTCAGCGACTGGTTCCTGTCGACCACGATACCGCTGGCCGTCATGGCGCTTCCGGTGCTGCATCTGTCCGGCGTGTGGCCCAACCCCGTGCTCTATCTGATCCCGACCCAGGGGCCGCTGTTGCTGTTCGGCGCCGCTTTCGATCAAGTGACGCTCGCGCCGTGGCAGGTGGCCTACGCGCTGGTGTACCCACTGGTGTGCGCGGCCGGGCTGTATCTGCTTGCGAGATCGTTGTTTGGCCGCTACGTCATCGAACGACCGGGGGTGCTGTGATGAACCCATCGGCACAGCTGGCGGCTCGTTCCTGGGCTGCGTTCGGCCGCAACGATATTCGCGGCACGTATCGCGATCCACTGCTCGTCATGCTGGTGTTGGCCCCGGTGATCTGGACGGTGGGCACCGTTGTGCTGGTGCCGCCGCTGACCGCGACGCTGGCCCGACGTTACGACTTCGACCTGGTGCCCTACTACCCGTTGGTGATCACCGCGCTTCTGTTGCTGACCAGCATCATCATCGTCGGCGGCCTCGCGGCGTTCCTCGTCCTCGACGAGATCGACGCGGGCACGCTGAGCGCGCTACGGGTGACGCCGGTGTCGCTGACCACCTTCTTCGCCTACCGCGCGGCCACCGTCGTCGTGATCACCACCGTCTACGTCGTGGCCACGCTGTCGTTCAGCGGAATCCTGCAACCGGGGCTGGTCCCCGCGCTCATCCCGATCGGGATGGTGGCCGGCCTCTCGTCGGTGGTGACGCTGCTGCTCATCGTCTCGGTGGCGAGCAACAAGATCCAGGGCATCGCGATGGTGCGCCTGCTGGGCATCGTCATCGCCGGACTGCCCTGCCTGCCCTGGTTCGTCGACTCGGCATGGAACCTGGCTTTCGGCGTGCTTCCGCCCTACTGGGCGGCCAAGGCGTTCTGGGTCGCCAGCGATCACGGCACATGGTGGCCGTACCTGGTCGGTGGCGTCGTCTACAACCTTGCCGTCATCTGGCCGCTGCTACAGCGCTTCATCGCCAAGAACACCGCCTGATCACTCCGGGCTTCGCCGCAGGCCACCGAGCATCGACGCGATGACGCCGAGCACCACCAGCCCGGCGCCCGCGGCCAGCGTGACGTTGAGCCACAGGTGCAGGCTGTCTTCGGCGGCGCCCACCATGACCTCGGCGACCGTCCGGATATCGCCCGTCGTGCGATTCAGCGCCGAGTTCACGTAGCGGCGACCCACCTCGATACCGGCCCAGCCTGCGGCGCCGACGAGCAGGGCCGAAACCCCGAGGGCGGTGAGCGCCTTGCCCCGCGACCGCGCCGCGGCCAGCGTCAGCAGGGCGGACATCGCGGCCACCACGGCCGTCGCGACGGCGGCCCACGGACCCCACGTCGCCAGCCAGCGCAGCTTGCCCGGCCGCAACTCGGGCGAGTCCACGGTGATCGGCACCGTCAGCGACGGCGGGAGCTGGAGATCGAGCGTGCCCAGCGTCGCGTCGAACGACGGGTCCGACAGCATGGGCGCGACGTCGATGAGCCATTGATCGGTGGAGTTACCACTGGGGACGGCGCCGGTGAACATCCACCGGTGCGCGATCCTGTTCGCCTGCGCGAACTGTCCCGGGAAGCCGCTGTTGCGGGTGTAGGACAGCGCGACCTGGCGGACCAGTTCGGGGTTGAGGGTGTAGCCGTTGTCGGCGCCCAGCGACACCACCTGGGTGGTCAGCTCCGCGGCCATCGCGTCCTGAAGCCGCGGGTCCTGCGCCGCCGCGGCCGCCAGCCCGGCATAGCCGCTCTCCCCGACGACCGTCACCTGGGCCCACACCGTCGGCACCGCGACCACCAGCGCGGCGGTCGTGACGAGCCACAACATCAGCGCGGCGAGAAACCGCACAGGTCCTCCTTGCCGGGACGGCGCGGCCCGGTCCCGACTCGGTCAGTCGGCGAGCGCGCGTCCCACGATGAGGGGATCGGCTTCGGCGACCACCCCGCGGTCCTTGTTGTCGTAGTCGAACTTACCGAGCACATAACGCATCGCGTTGATGCGGGCGCGCTTCTTGTCGTTGCTCTTGACCACGGTCCACGGGGCGATGTCGGTGTCGGTGAGCGCGAACATGTCCTCCTTGGCCGCGGTGTAGGCATCCCACTTGTCGAGCGAGGCCAGGTCGGTCGGCGAGAGTTTCCACTGCCGCACCGGGTCGACCTGGCGAATGGTGAAGCGGGTGCGCTGCTCGGACCGGGTCACCGAGAACCACAACTTCGTCAGGCTGATGCCGTCGTTGACCAGCATCTGCTCGAACAGCGGGACCTGCCGGGTGAACTCGGTGTGCTGCTCCTGCGTACAGAAACCCATCACCCGCTCCACGCCGGCGCGGTTGTACCAGGACCGGTCGAACAGCACGACCTCGCCGGCCGCGGGCAGATGGTTGACGTAGCGCTGGAAGTACCACTGGGTGCGTTCCCGGTCGGTGGGCTTCTCCAGCGCGACCACCCGCCCCGCGCGCCCCAGCGCCGCGGGTCGACTACTTCGCGGTGCGCTTCGGCCGGATCAGCGCCATCTTGGTCATCAGCGTGTTCATCCGCTTGAGGGCCTTCGGCGAGTTGTTGTAGTAGTTGCCGCCGGCGCCGACGTTGGTGCGCGGGGCGACCACGGCCTCCTGGCGGCAGAACTTGCGCAGACCCTCGGCGCCGCCGAAGCGCGCACCCATGCCCGAGGTCTTCCACCCGCCCATCGGAGCGGTGGTGCACATCAGGTTGGAGATCACGTCGTTGATGTTGACGGCGCCGCAATCCAACTGCACGGCAACGGCTTTCGCGCGTTCGATGTCGCGGGAGAAGACCGCCGCGGAGAGCCCGTAGGGGCTGTCGTTGGCCAACCGGATCGCCTCGTCGACGCTGGCGACCTTCATGATCGGCAGGGTCGGACCGAAGGTCTCCTCGGTCATGCACGCCATCGAATGGTCGACGTCGACCAGCACCGTCGGCGGGTAGAAGCTGCCCGAGCCCGCCTTCCGCTCGCCGCCGGTCACGGCCTTCGCCCCCGCGGCCACCGCGTCGCGGACATGGCGCTCGGTCACCTCGACCTGAGTGTCGTCGATCAGCGCACCGAAGTCGTAGCCGTCGCCGGCGCCCTGCTTGAGCTTCTCCACGTCGCGGACCACTGCGGCGACGAACTGGTCGTACACCGACTCGAGCACGTAGACCCGTTCCACCGACACACACGTCTGGCCCGCGTTGAACATCGCACCCCACACCGCGGCGTGGGCCGCCAGGTCGATGTCGGCGTCCTCGAGAACGATCATCGGGTCTTTGCCGCCGAGTTCCAGGCTCACCGGTGTCAACCGGCGCGCGGCGCGCTCCATCACCTTGGCGCCGGTCGCGCTCGACCCGGTGAACTGGATGTAGTCGGAATTGTCGACGACGGCCTCGACCGCTTCGCGAGCCCCCTGCACGATCGCCATCACCTCGGGAGCGCCCGAGTCGATCCAGCCGCGCAACAGCAGTTCGGCGGTCAGCGGGGTGCGCTCGGACGGCTTCAGCATCACGGCACAGCCCGCGGCGAGCGCCCCGATCGTGTCCATCAGAAGGTTCGCCACCGGGTAGTTCCACGGCGCGATGACGCCGACGACCGGCCGCGGCCGGTAGTGCACGGTGATCTTCTTGATCGACAGAAACGGCAGCGACGCCGGGCGGGTCTCCGGCGCGAGGGCCTTCTCCATCGTCTTGATGTAGTACGACGCGATCATGATGATCAGCGGCACTTCCTGGGCGGCGTCCACCGCGGACTTGCCGGTCTCCTTGATCAGCAGCGATTCGATCTCGGCGCGGTGGTCACCGAGCCACACCGCGTAGCGGGCCAGCACCTTCGCGCGCCCTTTCGGGCCGCGGGCCTCCCACTCCTTCTGCGCGGTGCGCAGGCTCGCCGCGATGCGCGGCACATCGGCAGGATCGGTCCACCGCACCTCGCCGGCCACGGCCCCGGTGGCCGGGTTCTTGATGGTGCCGGTGCCGGTGAACGGGTTGGGCAGTTCCACATCGGACGTCGCAGTCATAACCTCATGCTAACCACTCCTGTGATCCACGTCGCAGCGGGGTTGACACCTGTCAAGTCCGGCGGCCCACACAGCGAGGCACAACACCGCGGTGCCGAGGAAGACCGCGCCGACGGCATCGGTGAAGTAGTGGTAGGAGACTCCCTGCCCCAGCACGCCGAGCAGCGTTGCCACCATGGCCGCGACCACCACCCACGTCGCCGCCCCGGCGATCAGCACGGCAAGGCCGAACACGATCACCGCGAGCGTGGTGTGCCCGCTCGGGTAGGCCATCGCGCCGTCCTTCTCCCGGCCGAACGCGCGTTTGGCCAGCCGCGACAGCAGGACCCCGACGGGTGGCGCCGCCGCGACGACGGCCGTCAACCGCCACCTCTGCCGGATCACCACGACCGCCAGCAGGAGGGCCCACAACGTGAGCGTGACCCGGCCGTCGGTGAACACCAGCAGCCTGCCCAGCAGCCGGTGCGTCTGCCCCAGCTCCTGGAACCGGTCATCCAGCGCCGTCGAGCCCCTTCCCACCGCGAGCCCCAGCAGCGTCATGGCCGCCAACGCCGCGACGGGCCACCACCGGACCACACCGAGCCGGGTCAGCTGGCGATGCCCCTGATGTAGGCCGCCTGGCCGAGGTGCTGCGCGGCATCGTCGATGATGCTCACCAGCCGCGCGCTCGCGGTCACCGGCGGGGTCCAGTTCTGATCCACCACCCTGGCGAGTTCGTCGGCCGACACCGAGGCGACGTACTCCAGCGACTCCTTGTGCACCGCGTGGTAATAGCCGGCCAGCAACTGCGGCGACGCGCGCACCTTGGCCACCTCCGCCGGGGTGTGCCCGTAGCCGTGCGCGTCACGCGGCAGGTCGAGCGCGAACCGGTCCACCCAGCCGTCGCGGAACCACATCTGCTCGATGCCCGCGATGTCGCACAACTGCGCGTCCTGGATGCGGGCGCTGTGCCAGATCAACCATGCGATGGTGTTGGCCTCCGGAGTCGGCCGATAGTACGCGACGTCGTCGGTGAGGCCGTCGGTCAGTTCGTCGACGTGCTCGATCAGGCGGGTGAACGAGTCGCGGAGCAGTTCCCGTGCCGCGTCGATGTCAGACATGGGCGCCGCCGGCCGGACGTCCGTGAAACACCGCTTCGACGTTGTTTCCGTCGGGGTCGCGCACGAACGCTCCGAAGTATCCGGGGTGGTACTCCGGCCACAGCCGCGGCGCGTGCAGCGACTCGGCACCCACCTCCAGGGCCGCGTCGTAGAACGCCTGCACGGCTTCGGCGTCCGCCGCCTGGAAGGCGAAGTGCGTCTCACGGTTCGGGCCCGCCGCGTCGCCTGCGCTCATGTCGGCGATCCAGAAGTCGGGTTTGCCGTCGACGCCGTAACCGATGGCGACCTGGTAGTCCATCTGGCGGGTGTACCCCAGCACGCCGAGAACCTTGTCGTAGAAGGCCTTCGCCTTCTCCCAATCCGCGCAGTTGATTCCGAAGTGGTCGATCATGGGCTCACCGTACATTCGGGGTATGACATTCGATCTGCTGATTCGCGGAGGCACCATCGTCGACGGACTCGGCGGTGACCCCTTCGTCGGGGCCGTCGCCGTGCGCGACGGCGCCATCGCCGCGGTAGGGACAGTGGACGGTTCGGGTGCCCGCGAGATCGACGCCACCGGCCTGCTCGTCACCCCCGGCTTCGTCGACCTGCACACCCACTACGACGGCCAGGCGATCTGGTCGGACCGCTTGACACCATCGTCGGCGCACGGCGTGACGACGGCCGTGATGGGAAACTGCGGTGTCGGTTTCGCTCCGTGCCGGGCGGCCGACCACGACGTGCTCGTCGACGTGATGGCGGGCGTCGAGGACATCCCCGGCGTGGTGATGGTCGACGGGTTGCCCTGGCACTGGGAGACGTTCCCGGAGTTCCTCGACGCCGTCGCGGCCGGCAGGCGTGACATCGATGTGGCGGCGTTCCTGCCGCATTCGCCGCTGCGGGTGTACGTGATGGGGCAACGCGGCGTCGATCGCGAGCCCGCCACCGCTGAAGATCTCGCCATGATGCGGAAACTGGCCGCCGAGGCCGTGCACGCCGGCGCGCTGGGCTTCGCCTCGTCGCGGTTCACCCTCCACAAGACCGAGAGCGGAAGGCCGATCCCGAGCTTCGACGCCGACCGCGCCGAGATCGAGGCGATCGCGCGCGGCGTCGACGACGCAGGCGGCGGTCTGATCCAGTTCGTGCCGGACCTGGTGGCAGGCGACTACGAGCCCGTGCTTCAGACGGTCTTCGACGTCGCCGCCGAGGTCGGCCTGCCCGTGACGTTCACGCTGGCGATCGGCAACGCCGGGGACCCGTTCTTCCTCGACGCGCTGACCATGGTCGAGAAGGCCAACCGCAACGCCGGGACAGACGGGCCCATGATCACCGCCCAGATCTTCCCCCGGCCCATCGGGCTGGTGCTGGGCCTCGAACTGTCGGGCAACCCGTTCGTGACGTATCCGTCCTACCGGGAGATCGCCGCGCTGCCGTTGGCCGAGCATGTCGCCGAGATGCGCAAACCCGAAGTGCGACAGCGGATCCTGGCCGACAAGCCGGAATCCGACGGGCATCCGCTGATGTTCGCGGCCCAGGCCTGGAACTACATGTTCCCGCTCGGCGACCCCCCGAACTACGAGCCCTCACCGTCGGATTCCATCGGCGCCCGCGCGCAGGCCCACGGCGTGAGCCCGCTCGAGGAGGCCTACGACCGCCTTCTCGACGAGGACGGCCACGCGATGCTGCTGGTCACGCTGGCGAACTTCCGGGACGGATCGCTGGACACCGTCGCCGAACTGATCCGCCGCGACGACGTCGTGCTGGGGCTCGGTGACGGTGGCGCGCACTACGGGATGATCTGCGACGCATCGTTTCCGACCTACATGCTGACGCACTGGGTGCGTGACCGGCCGTCGGGCCGGCTGTCGGTCGCCGAGGCGGTGCGGGAGCTGACGTCGACGCCGGCGGGCGTCGCCGGGCTGGCCGATCGCGGCCGAATCGCGCCGGGGTACAAGGCCGACCTCAACGTCATCGACGCGGCGGCGTTGCGGCTGCACAAACCGGTCGTGGTCAGCGACCTGCCCGCCGGCGGACGCCGGCTCGACCAGACCGCCGACGGGTACGTCGCCACGATCGTCGCCGGCGAGGTGATCGCCGAGAACGGTGTGCCCACCGCGGCGCGCCCCGGCACGCTGATCAGGGGCCGCAGGCCCGGACCGGTGAGCTAGGGACTACCCGGCGTCCTCTGCGAAAATCGGCGGTGGCCACGGTGGGATCGACAACGCGAGAGAGGCGTACCGGCGCATGCAGAGCTTCCTCGCCGGCGCGTCGACGTCGCACCCGGCGACGCCCAGGTGACGCTGCGGTTGAGATCACCGGTCGGGCGGGTACTCATAGCGGGCATGTCCTGCATCTGTGTGTGCTGCACACCACGAGATCGACGACGCCGACGGGCTGACCCGACCTGAAGGTCACCTTGTCGACCTGCTCGATCCCCCGACGAGAACCTGGAGCCTCGATGAGCCGGTCCGATCACAGCGATCGCTGGCCCCACCCGATCCCCGGAGTCGCACCCACCCGCCCCTTCGTCCCCCGTGCCGGGTACCTGCCCATCGAGGACCACGGCATCATCGGTGACGGTGCGACGTGCGCGCTGGTGCGCCGCGACGGCACCGTGCCTTGGCTGTGCCTTCCGCAGTTCGACGCCGCTCCGCTTTTCGTCTCCCTCCTCGACGCCGAACGCGGCGGGCAGTGGTCCATCACACCGCTGGGGGCCCAGAGCGGGGAACAGCGTTACGCCGACGACACCGCGGTACTGACGACAACGCTGACGGCAGACGGCGGCGTGGTCGAAGTGACCGACTTCCTCGCGCTCCGTACAGGTGCCGACCTCGCCGAGATCGCACCGGCGACGCGCAGCCAGTTCGTCCGACTCGTCCGTGTCGTCGCGGGCACCGTCGAGTTGCAGATCGAATTCGCTCCCCGCGCGCAGTGCGACTTCGATCGCCTTGGCGGCGGGTGGTCGATCACCTCACCCGACCATCCCGGCCTACCCTTACACCTGCGTTCGTCGCATCCGTTGCGGCCCGCCGAGGACGGGGCGCTCACCGCAACGATCGCCCTGCGCGCCGGCCAAACCTACGACTCCTCGCTGTCGTGGTCCCCGGATCGCCAGGGGCACACCGGCTTATCCGCCAGCGCGCAGTGTGCGAGTACCTCCGAGGTGTGGCGGCGCTGGGCGAGCGGCATCGTCTACGAAGGCCCGCAACGCCATCTGGTCCGCCGATCAGCGCTGACCCTGAAAGTGCTCGATCACGCCTCCACCGGTGCCATCACGGCCGCGGCGACCTCATCCCTGCCGGAATGGGTTGGTGGCCAGAGAAATTGGGACTATCGCTACACCTGGGTCCGCGACGCGGCGTTCTCCACGTACGCGCTGCGGCGGATCGGCCTGACCAGCGAGGCAAACGCATTCCTGTCCTGGACACTGGAGTGCGCCGAGCGGGACGGCGGCCCATCGATCATGTACGCACTCGACGGTGGCCAGCCTTCCGAGGAGCGGACCGATCCGCAGTTGCGGGGATGGCGCAACTCGGCGCCTGTCCGGTGGGGCAACGGGGCATCCGGGCAGACCCAACACGATGTCTACGGCGAACTGCTCGACGTGGCCTACCAATGGGTGCGAGCCGGCGGCGAGGTCGACGACCATCTCTGGTCAGCGCTGACGACGCTGACCGACGCTGCCGTCGACAGTTGGCGCACACCCGATCACGGCATCTGGGAGATCCGGGACAGCGGGCGTCCGTTCACCTATTCGGTGGCGATGTGCCAGGTCGCCGTCGACCGCGCACTGCGCATCGCGAAACTCATCGGCCGCACGTGTCCCACACAGGCATGGCGGTCGGCGCACGACGAGATCAGCGTGAGTCTGCGCGACGGGGCGTGGGACCCCGTCCGACAGACGTTCACCGAACAACTCTCCCTCGACGGGTCGGCGCGCGGCGGCCTCGACGGCTCACTGCTGGCCCTTCCGCTGCGTCGCGTGGTCGAGTTCACCGACCCGCGGATGGTGTCCACCGTCGAGGCGGTCCGGCGTGAGCTGGACGCAGGTGACGGCCTGCTCTACCGGTATCGCCACGACGTATCCTCCGACGGGCTCGACGGTGATGAGGGCGCGTTCTTGTTGTGCTCGTTCTGGCTGGTCGACAACCTGGCCGGCCAGGGCAGGCTGGACGAAGCGGTGGAGCTCTACGATTCGCTGTGCTCCCGCGCAAACCACCTGGGACTCCTCAGCGAGGAGATCGACCCTCGTGACGGGTCGTTCCTGGGTAACTTCCCGCAGGCGTTCAGCCATATCGGGGTCATCTCCAGCGGAATCAACCTGTCCCGGGCGATCGGAGGCAACCGGTGAACACGCACCCCCGACCGCTGGTGATTCTCGGCGGCACCGGCGACCTCACCGGACGATTGCTGTTGCCCTCGCTGGCCCACCTGTTGACAGCCGGCCGCACGTCGCCGCACGTGGTCGCCGTGGCCACCGACGACTACGACGACGACGGTTACCGCCGCTGGGCCACCGACCGACTGGCGCGCCACGGCGATCCGGCCGACGAGGCGTGCAGGGGCACGGTCGTCGACGCGCTGAGCTACGTGCGCGGTGACGTCACGGATCCCGAGGTGCTGCGTGCGGCGTTGGAGAAAGCCGCCACGTTCGATCCCCGGCCACCCGTGGTCTACCTCGCTTTGCCCAACGGGTTGTTCGGCGACACGCTGAGCGCGCTGGAGCAGGCCGGCGTGCCGGACGGCACCGTGATCGCGGTGGAGAAACCGTTCGGTGTGGACGGGAACGACGCACAGCGTCTCAACCATCTGCTGCATCGGCTCGTCCCCGAGCATGCGGCGTTCCGGATCGACCACTTCATCGCCAAGCGCACGGTCCTCAACATCCTCGGATTGCGCTTTGCCAACCGGTTGTTCGAACCACTGTGGAACAACGGGCACGTCGACAGAGTCGAGATCGTCTACGACGAGGACCTGGGCCTGGAGAGCCGGGCCCGTTACTACGACAGGGCCGGCGCATTACGCGACATGTTGCAGAACCATCTGTTGC
The DNA here is from genome assembly GCF_025821625.1 of Mycolicibacterium pyrenivorans. GTDB lineage: Bacteria > Actinomycetota > Actinomycetes > Mycobacteriales > Mycobacteriaceae > Mycobacterium > Mycobacterium pyrenivorans. Next base: position 24,758 of record NZ_JACKSH010000065.1, on the reverse strand, counting down.
AGATTCTGGCCCTGGTCGCGATGGATCCACCACAGGCGCTCGATGCGGCGACACTGGCGTCCCGCAAAGCCGACGCACTGCGGGCGGTACGGGCGGTCGACCCCGGCGACGCCGTCCGCGGCCGTTACGGCGCCGGCGACGTCGACGGACGGAAGCTGCCCGCGTACGTCGACGAAGAGGGCGTGGACCCGGACCGGTCGACCGAGACCTTCGCCGAGTTCGTCGTCCACATCGACAACTGGCGATGGGCGGGTGTGCCGTTCCGGCTGCGCACCGGCAAGGCGCTGGCCACCAACCGGAAGGAGATCTGCGTGCACTTCCGCCCGGTCCCCCATTCACCGTTCACCGACGACGCTCCCCGGCCCAACGTCCTGCGGATCAAGCTGGACACCGACGGTATGGTCCTCGAACTCGACCTCAATGGTGAGAACGATCCGTTCGATCTCGAACGGAGGCGGTTCGAAACCGACCCGGCGGCACCGCCGGTGCCGGCCTACGCGACGGTTCTGGAATCGATGCTCGCCGGCGAGTCGGCGCTGTCGATCAGCGACGTCGAGGCCGAGGAGAGCTGGCGCATCGTCGAGACCGTGCTGGCAGCCTGGGAAGCCGACGAAGCGCCGCTCGTCGAGTATCCCGCCGGCTCGGACGGGCCGCAGCCCCCCGCATCGTGGGCTCAGCGCCCCGACCTGCGCAGCGCAGGATGCTGACTGCTCAACAGCGGCAACAGAATCGATGCGTGATCAAGCTGGCACAGCCGGGTGTTGCTCTACGCCAACCACGTCGCGCTCGGGATTCTTCCCCGGCCGCGCCGTATCCTCACCGAATGAGCGTCAAGGTGGACCTCGATCAACTGGCGGCGGCGATGGCCGACTTCACGTTCGCCTATCTGGTGACCGTCGGCGACGACTACCGGGCACACACCGTCGCCGTTCATCCGGTGCTCGCCGGCGGGGTGCTCGGAGTCGGCCCGGTCGGCAACCGCACCCGCAGGAATGCCGGCAGCCATGCCGACGTCACGCTGGTCTGGCCGCCGCGCGAACCCGGCGGCTACACGCTGATCGTCGACGGCGCGGCCACCGTGGCCGGCGACGAGCTCACCGTCGCGCCCGGCGGAGCGGTGCTGCACCGACCCGCCCTTCCCGGCTCCACACCCGGCTCGCCCACCGCGTCGGGGTGCGGCGACGACTGCGTCCCCCTCACCGATTGACAGCAAGGCATCACTGGTGATGACGCTATGCTGTCATCATGCGCACGACGGTAACGCTCGACGACGACACCCTCGCGGTCGTCCGCCGCCTGATGGCCGAACGCGGCGTGTCATTCAAGCAGGCGCTCAACGACGCCATCCGTGAAGGTGGCCAACACCGTCCTGCACCTGCACGGTTCGCCACCACAACCGCTGAGCTCGGCGTGCCCACAGTCAACCTGGATCGCGCGATACAACTCGCCGCTGAGCTCGAAGACGAGGAACTCATTCGCCGTCAGCGCCGCGGCGCGTGAAGATCGTCGACGCCAACGTCCTCCTCTACGCGGTGAATTCGTCGAGCGCGCATCACAAGTCCTCGCTGCGCTGGCTCGACAACGCGCTGTCGGGGGCCGACACGGTGGGCATGGCCTGGGTCCCGCTGCTTGCCTTCATCCGTCTCACGACGAAACACGGCCTGTTCCCGTCACCGCTGCGACCCGAGGATGCTCTCCGCCGGGTGACCGAATGGTGTGGCGCGCCCGGTGCGGTCGTCGTCAACCCGACACCCCGGCACGCGGATGTTCTGGCCGCGCTCCTCGCCCCGCTCGGCACCGGTGGCAACCTCGTCAACGATGCGCACCTTGCCGCGTTGGCCATCGAACACCGCGCCGAGATCGTCAGCTACGACGTCGACTTCAGCAGATTCGGCGGCGTGGCGTGGCGGACACCTGACGAGCTGCTGCTCTGACAGCACGAAAAAGCCCGACTCCCCTTGGGAGCCGGGCTTTTCCGTGAAGCGTCGGACTAGAAGTCCATGCCGCCCATGCCACCGGTCGGGTCGCCCGCAGGTGCGGCCGACTTCTCCGGCTTGTCGGCGACGACGGCCTCGGTGGTGAGGAACAGCGCCGCGATGGATGCCGCGTTCTGCAGCGCAGAGCGCGTGACCTTCACCGGGTCGGCGACGCCGGCCTTGAGCAGGTCCTCGTACTCACCGGTCGCGGCGTTCAGGCCGTGACCCGCGGGAAGGTTCGACACCTTCTCTGCGACGACACCCGGCTCCAGGCCACCGTTGAAGGCGATCTGCTTGAGCGGGGCCGACAGCGAGACCCGGACGATGTTGGCGCCAGTGGCCTCGTCGCCCTCGAGCTTCAGCTCGTCCAGCGAAGGAGCCGACTGCAGCAGGGCCACGCCGCCACCGGCGACGATGCCCTCCTCCACGGCGGCCTTCGCGTTGCGGACGGCGTCCTCGATGCGGTGCTTGCGCTCCTTGAGCTCCACCTCGGTGGCAGCTCCGGCCTTGATCACCGCAACACCGCCGGCCAGCTTGGCCAGGCGCTCCTGCAGCTTCTCGCGGTCGTAGTCGGAGTCGCTGTTCTCGATCTCGGCGCGGATCTGAGACACCCGGCCGGCGATGGCGTCGGAGTCCCCGGCGCCCTCGACGATCGTGGTCTCGTCCTTGGTGACGACGACCTTGCGGGCGGTGCCCAGCAGCGCGACGTCGGCGGTCTCGAGAGACAGCCCGACCTCTTCGCTGACGACCTGGCCGCCGGTGAGGATCGCGATGTCCTGCAGCATGGCCTTGCGGCGGTCACCGAAGCCCGGGGCCTTGACGGCGACCGACTTGAAGGTGCCGCGGATCTTGTTGACCACCAGGGTGGACAGGGCCTCGCCCTCGACGTCCTCGGCGATGATCAGCAGCGGCTTGCCGGCCTGGATGACCTTCTCCAGCAGCGGGAGCAGATCCTTGACGGTCGACACCTTGGAGCTGACCAGAAGGATGTAGGGATCCTCGAGGACGGCTTCCTGGCGCTCGGCGTCGGTCACGAAGTAACCCGAGATGTAGCCCTTGTCGAAGCGCATGCCCTCGGTGAGCTCGAGCTGCAGGCCGAAGGTGTTGGACTCCTCGACGGTGATGACACCCTCGTTGCCGACCTTGTCCATGGCCTCGGCGATGAGCTCGCCGATCTGGGTGTCGCCGGCCGAGATCGCGGCGGTGGCAGCGATCTGCTCCTTGGTCTCGACCTCTTTGGCCGACTTCAGCAGCGTCTCGGTGACCTTCTCGACGGCCTTCTCGATGCCGCGCTTGAGGCCCAGCGGGTTGGCGCCGGCAGCGACGTTGCGCAGACCTTCGCGAACCAGGGCCTGGGCCAGCACGGTGGCGGTGGTCGTGCCGTCTCCGGCGACGTCGTCGGTCTTCTTGGCGACTTCCTTGACCAGCTCAGCGCCGATCTTCTCGTACGGGTCCTCCAGCTCGATCTCCTTGGCGATGGAAACCCCATCGTTGGTGATCGTGGGAGCGCCCCACTTCTTCTCGAGGACGACGTTGCGACCCTTGGGGCCCAACGTCACCTTTACCGCGTCGGCGAGGGCGTTGAGGCCCCGCTCGAGGCCGCGGCGGGCCTCTTCGTCATACGCAATAATCTTGGACATTGCGAAGTGTTCCTCCGGATTGGGGATGCACGTCTTGCTGGTCGGGCGCAGTGCCCGCGACGGACGACTAGGGTGTGCTCCCGCAGGTGCGGACCCTTGCCTCACCGTCCCGACCTAGCACTCGCCGGTCGCGAGTGCCAACTGCATTCTTAGCACTCGACCTGGGAGAGTGCAAGGTAGCGGTGCCGGCGTCAGGATGTGCGGAGACCGTCCTCGATGACGGCCGCCACCCGGTCCGAGACGTCTTCTCCGTAGAGCTGTGCCGACTTGCACACCAGCAGCAGCGCCTTGATCTCACGGACGCCGACGTCGACGCGCGCGGACCCCGCCTGCTGGGCCGCGGTCAACAACTCGCCGAGGACGCCGAGAAATGCCGCTTCGGCGCCGGGCGCCGCCGCCTGGAGGTCGATCCCGTATCCGGCGACCGCATCCACCAGGCCATGGTCGGCGGCACCGGTGGCGACCATGTCCCGCAGGAACGTGAACAGTGCCTCCGCCGGCCCGTCCGACGCGAGCAGGGCATGGGCATGGTCGACGATGCGGCGCACGCGGTCGGAGAAGACGGCGCTGAACAGCGCCTCCTTGGTCGGGAAGTGGCGGTAGACGGTGCCCGCCCCGACACCGGCCAGGCGCGCGATCTCGTCGATCGGCACGGCGAGGCCCTCGGCCGCGAAGGTCTCGTAGGCGACCTCGAGCACCCGCGCCCGGTTGCGGGCGGCGTCCGCGCGGAGCGTCCGATTGCGCGGCCGCTCGATTTCGCTCACAGCGCACCTCCTGGATAACCGGGGCGGTCGTTCCGTATAGTCGACGACATCCGGGGCGCACGCCCCGCTTTCCCTGACGATACGACAGAAGGAACCCGGCCATGACCGACTGGACCACTGCCGACATCCCCGACCAGACCGGCCGCACCGCCGTCATCACCGGCGCCAACACCGGGATCGGGTTCGAGACCGCCAAGGCCCTGGCCGCCAAGGGCGCCCACGTCGTGCTCGCCGTCCGCAACACCGACAAGGGCGGGCAGGCCGCGGCGCAGATCGCCGGAGACGTCGCCGTGCAGGAACTCGACCTGACGTCCCTTGACTCGATCCGCTCGGCCGCCGACGCCCTCAAGTCGCGGTACGAGCGCATCGACCTGCTGATCAACAACGCCGGCGTGATGACGACACCCAAGGGCACCACCGCCGACGGTTTCGAGCTCCAGTTCGGCACCAACCACCTGGGCCATTTCGCGCTGACCGGCCGGCTGCTGGAGGCCATGCTCGACGTCCCCGGCTCGCGCGTTGTCACGGTCAGCAGCAACGGCCACAAGATGGGCGGTGCCATCCATTGGGACGATCTGCAGTGGGAGCGCAGCTACAGCCGGATGGGCGCCTACACCCAGTCGAAGCTCGCCAACCTGTTGTTCACCTACGAACTGCAGCGCCGGCTGGCACCGCGCGGTAAGACGGTCGCCGTCGCGGCCCACCCCGGCACGTCGACGACGGAGCTGGCGCGCAACCTCCCCAAGTCGGTGCAGGGTGCGTTCCAGACCGTTGCTCCACTGTTCGCGCAGAGCCCGGCCGCGGGCGCGCTGCCCACGCTGCGCGCCGCCACCGACCCCGGAGCGCTCGGCGGCCAGTACTACGGACCCGACGGCATCGCTCAGCAGAAGGGCAGCCCGGTCGTCGTCGCCAGCAGCCCACAGTCCTACGACCTCGACATGCAGCGCCGGTTGTGGACGGTCTCCGAGGAACTGACCTCGGTCGCTTATCCCGTCCCCGTGGCGTCCTGAACGCGGCGGGTCACACGAGCCTGCCGTTCCGCCCGCCGCTCTGCTGCATCGCTTGTCGACTCCCGCACATCCGGGTCGCTCTGGTCGGCCCGATCATCTCCTCCGGCCCGCTGCTGTCGGCGATCCTCACGGCGTTGCTCCCGGGTCTGCTGCGCATCGTGACCGTCGCGGCGGATCCTGCCGTCGGACAGGTACGGACGCGGGTCACCGGGCTGGTCGTGGCGGCGATAACCGGCATCGACGATGGGACGAAGAAGCTGATCGGCCCTGTCCACCACGCGGTCGGGGACCCCGACGGCGCGAAGCGGCCGAGTCAGCGGGAGCTTCTCAGTCGGCACGAGATGGGTGGTGACCGTGCCGTCGACGGTCGTGTTCTCGGGTGGAACGTCGCTGAGGTCCACATCCCAGATCGCCGGCCCATGGACGTAGACCAAGCCCAGCGCCGAGTTGGCGAGCGAGATCAAGTTCCACGGCCGATCGGGTGGGTCGGCCCAGCCGTCGTATTCTCCGATCACGACCGTGGTGGGGTAAGGGGACTCCGGAACGCGGCTGACGCGGTAATTCAGCAGCGGAATGTACGTGCCCTCCTTGAACCACTCCGCGACGCCTTCCTCCGGTGATGCGATCAACACGAACCTGATGTCGTTCGGCGAGGGAGGATCCGGGGTGTCGGCCAGTTCCGCTGCGAGTCTGGACGCGACCATGCTCCCCATCGATTCGCCGATGACGACCACTTTGCCGTCGATGTCACGGACAGCGATGTCGGCCTGCTCGACCCCGTCGAGCAGCGCGCGGCGAGTGGCGAGCGGATTCTGTGTGTAGTCGACCACCGTCGGGTCGTCATCATCGTGCAGATTGACACCGATGAGCGGATAACTTCCGGCGATCAGCGGATAGAACGGGTTGATCCGCTTGAGGGGCATGGCTCCCGGGATCACTACGGCTTGTTCGGCGGCGCTGACGGGGCCGGCCACAGTTCCACCCGCCAGGAGCAGAGACGCCAGTGCGATCACGGGCACCAGCCACTTGCGGGATACAGCCATCCGACGTTCTCCTGCCCGGCCGGCGATGGCGAACTATGTGGCACAGCCTGTCACGCCGGTGGCGGCGGCGCTGCGGGTTTGCCGTAGCTGCCTCACCGGGGTGCGGTTCCCGGTCTACGCTGACCGGGTGTCGCTGGTCGTGCCGCCCTATCCCCCGCCCCGTTACACCGCCGACGCTCCCGAGGTCAGCGCCTGGCTTCGGCGCCGGGACGAGCCACCCGACTACGATGCGTTCGGTCTGGTGAAGTACCACTATCTCGCCGACCAGCAGAAGACCGACGGCGACTACGGCCTGTACCGGGTGGAGATCGCACCCAAGGGCGGCGGCCCGGGACCGCATTTCCACCGGGCGATGTCGGAGGCATTCTTCGTGCTGTCGGGCACCATCGAGCTCTACGACGGCACCGACTGGAAGAGCGGCAGCCCGAACGACTTCCTCTACGTCCCTCCCGGCGGCATCCACGGGTTCCGCAACGTCGCCGACGAGCCCGCGTCGATCCTGATGCTGTTCGCGCCGGGCGCGCCCCGGGAGCACTACTTCGAGGGGTTGGCGCAGCTGGGTGAGCTGACCGACGACGAGCGCCGGGAGTGGTTCATCAAGAACGACAACCACTTCGTGGAGTAGCACCGCGCCGACACGCACGCGGACACGCCGGACGATTGTGCGTCCACGGAACCGCCTACCCTAGACTGCATTCCGGTCGGAAGGAGTCACAGGGTGCGGGCTGACGCAGCGCCCAGCACCCAGGCGTTACGGGGCTGGCAGCGACGGGCGCTGGTGAAATACCTGGCTGCCAAACCGCGCGACTTTCTCGCTGTCGCGACGCCGGGCTCGGGCAAGACGACCTTCGCGCTTCGGGTCGTCGCCGAGTTGCTCGCCGAGGGCACCGTCGAGGCCGTCACCGTCGTCGTCCCCACCGAGCACCTCAAGATCCAGTGGGCGCAGGCCGCCGCGAGGCTGGGCATCGCGCTGGACCCGAAGTTCTCCAACTCCAACTCGCAGACATCGTCGGAGTACCACGGCGTCGTCGTCACCTACGCCCAGGTCGCCAGCCATCCCACCCGGCACCGGGTCCGTACCGAGAACCGCAAGACACTGGTCGTCTTCGACGAGATCCACCACGGCGGCGACGCCAAGAGCTGGGGCGACGCGATCCGCGAGGCGTTCGACGACGCGACGCGGCGGCTCGCGCTGACCGGGACTCCGTTCCGCAGCGACGACAGCGCGATCCCGTTCGTCACCTACGAAGAGGACAGCGCCGGCCTCAAACACTCCATGGCCGACCACACCTACGGCTACTCCGACGCGCTCGCCGACGGCGTCGTCCGGCCGGTGATGTTCATGGCGTACTCGGGCGAGGCGCGCTGGCGCGACAGTGCGGGCGAGGAACACGCCGCGCGCCTCGGCGAGCCACTGACCGCCGAGCAGACCGCCCGGGCCTGGAAGACCGCGCTCAACCCGGCCGGGCAGTGGATGCCCGCCGTGATCGCCGCGGCCGACACCCGGCTGCGCGGGCTGCGCCGACACGTCCCCGATGCCGGCGGCATGATCATCGCCTCCGACCAGACCGCGGCCCGCGCCTACGCCGACCTGCTGCGCACGATCACCGGCGAGGCGCCCACCGTGGTGCTCTCCGACGACAAGGGCTCCTCGGACCGTATCTCGGAGTTCTCCGAAGGCACGACGCCGTGGCTGGTCGCGGTGCGCATGGTGTCCGAGGGTGTCGACGTGCCGCGCCTGTCCGTCGGCGTCTACGCCACCAGCGCATCGACTCCGTTGTTCTTCGCGCAGGCGATCGGCCGGTTCGTCCGGTCGCGGCGGCCCGGTGAGACCGCCAGCATCTTCCTGCCCTCGGTGCCCAACCTGCTGCTGCTGGCCTCCGAGATGGAGGCCCAGCGCAACCATGTCCTCGGCAAGCCGCACCGGGAGACGCTCGAGGACCCGATGGACGCCGAGCTTGCCGAGCAGAACCGCGACGAGCCCGATCTCCAGGAGAAGGGGATCGAGTACCTCGGGGCCGACGCCGAACTCGACCAGGTGATCTTCGACGGCTCGTCGTTCGGCACCGCGACCCCCGCGGGCAGCGAGGAGGAAGCTGACTACCTCGGCATCCCGGGCCTGCTGGACACCGCTCAGATGCGAGACCTGTTGCGGCGCAGGCAGGAAGAGCAGCTCACCAAGCGGACCGTCGAGGGCGTGGTGCCGCGGCCGTCGACGCACGGACAGCTGCGCGAGTTGCGCAAGGAGCTCAACACCCTGGTGTCGGTGGCCCATCACCGCACCGGGAAACCCCACGGGTGGATCCACAACGAGCTGCGCCGGATCTGCGGCGGACCGCCCATCGCGGCCGCGACCACCGATCAGCTCAAGGCCCGCATCGAGGCGGTCCGCGGACTCACCGCTCGCACCGCGGGCGGCTAGTATCTTGCGCCGTAAATTGGTTGATTAATTGTAGACTTGGTCGATGGCAGGTAGGGGTCGGCCGGTAGTCGAGTTGACGTTGACCGATGACGAGCGTGAGACGTTGCAGCGGTGGGCGCGTCGCTCGAAGTCGTCGCTGGCGTTGGCGCAGCGGTGTCGGATCGTATTAGGTTGCGCAGCAGGGAAATCTAACCAGGAAGTGGCTGCCGAGGAGGGTGTGTGGCCACAAACTGTGGGCAAGTGGCGGCGGCGGTTCCTCGATTCACGCATGGACGGGCTGGCAGATGAACCGCGCCCCGGCGCGCCGCGAAAGATCACTGACGAGGCCGTTGAGGAGCTGATTGTGGCGACTTTGGAGCGTCAACCCAAAGAGGCCACGCACTGGTCGCGGGCCTCGATGGCCGCCGAGACCGGCCTGTCCAAGTCCGCGGTGGGACGGATCTGGAAGTCGTTCGGGCTCAAACCGCATCAGGTGGATACGTTCAAGATCAGCAACGACCCGCAGTTCGTCGACAAGGTGCGTGATGTCGTCGGGTTGTACCTGGACCCGCGCGCGCCACGAGGCGCTGATGATTCGAGTGGAGGTGAGAGACCTTCGCCGCCGGACCTGTCGCAGCAGGAACGGTGAAGCTGGGGGCAGCCGGTCCCGGGAGGTGCCGGGATGGGTGGGAGCAGCCCCGACAAAGCCAGGATGCGCCAGGACTGCCAGATGGCGTGGGTTCGGCGAGCGTGGCGGAGTGGAGTACGCGAGGAACCAGCGTGAGTACCTCCTTCGAAAGGTAAACCGGCTCCAATCTCGCGGATATGGGTCGGGCGCGGTGCGCACCTGTTCGGTTGTGTTGGGACAGGGAACTTCTGGGCCGGCCTGTGGATGTCGGTCCGGGAGGCCACGGTGACGTGCTGCGGGGTAGCCGTGGCGATGCCGCAGGGTCAGACAGAGTTGGGCTCCTCCTTCGTCGAGCGAATCACAGTGAACGTGGGAACCGTCTCGGTTCTTGCCCGATGTCGTGCCTCCAGCGCGGCGTTCTGGCTGGGTCCATCGTCGACTGATCAGCCCGAGACGGGGCGGAGCCGCCGTAGTACTCCGAGCCGGGGAGAGCCGTGCGCATGGGGAAGGGCGGCAGCAGTTTCGAGAAGGAACGGAGGCTGTAATGCCGATAGGTGCGCCGGTGAATACCGGCGCCTCGCTCGAGTTGCCCGTGGGGCCGCGACAGCGGGTATCGGAGATGCAGGCCTAACTTCACCGTTGGGCGGTGGCCGATCCTGGCCGCCGGTTCGATGACCTGTTCAACTTCGTGTGCGACCCGGCAACGCTGTTCGTGGCGTTCGACCGAGTCGCGGGTAACACCGGATCCCGGACACCGGGCGTGGACGGCCTCACGGTCGCCGACGTCGAGGAACGGGTCGGGATTCCCGGGTTCCTGGATGATCTACGCGCTCAGCTCAGGCAGGGCGCATTTCGACCACAGCCGTTGCGGGAACGTAAGATTCCCAAACCGGGTATGCATTTCACTGCGACCTACTCGTCATGGCTCAACCAGGTCGAGCGGTGGTTCGGGTTGCTGACCGACCAGAAGCTCCGCCGCGGCGTCCACCGTTCGATCCAGGCTCTGGAGAAAGACATCCGCGGCTGGATCGCAGCCTGGAACGCCAACCCACGGCCATTCAACTGGACCAAAGCCGCCGACGAGATCTTCGAACGACTCGCATCATATCTTCAACGAATTCCCGGCTCAGCCCACTAGCCGCGAGGTTCGCCAGCGAGTTCTCCAGGTGCGCCCTCGGGAACGGCGGGAACTCGATGTGCTCGCTCAACACCGCCGGCACGGCGGACCAGTCATAGATGGGCAGTTCTTATTGGCCGCGGATGGGCACTTTCATGTCCGCCGACAGGGGTGGGTCGGATCCATCCGTTCATTGTCGTTCACCGAGGAAATCGTGGAGCTGGTCATGATGTGTCGATCCGAATCTCGCCCTGCGTCAGGCCGATTTGCTGTGAACCACTGGACTCAACTCACCCTGACACGCAGGGCTTCGGCTCCTATTTCGGGTTTCTCGTTGGTGATGGTGGTCAGGCGGCATCGGTCAAGGATGACGAGATCCGTACCACGGGCAACAGACGATGTCGGCAACAGACAATGTCATAGCCGTCGACTGACTGTCACACGCTGCTAGAGAGAATATTCCGCTAGCAGGCTCTTGCTAATTATGGACTTCTGGATCTCGCTGGTGCCCTCGCCGATTAGCAAGAACGGTGCGTCCCGCATCAGCCGTTCGATCTCGAACTCTTTCGAGTAGCCGTATCCTCCGTGGATTCGGAAACTCTGCTGGGTCACTTCGGCGCAGAACTCACTGGCCAGATATTTCGCCATTCCTGCTGCCACGTCGTTGCGCTCACCGGAGTCCTTCAGGCGTGCTGCGTTCACCATCATTAGATGTGCCGCTTCGACCTTGGTTGCCATCTCGGCCAGTTGGAATGCGACCGCCTGGTGGGACGATATTGGCCTACCGAATGTCTCACGTTGCTGCGCGTACCGAACTGCCAGTTCGAATGCGCGGATCCCGACACCGCAAGCGCGGGCCGCGACGTTAACCCGACCGACCTCCACACCGTCCATCATTTGGAAGAAGCCTTTTCCGGGGGCAGCGCCGAGAACGTCCTGTGCGCTCGCGACGTAGTCGTCGAAAATCATCTCGGTGGTGTCGATGCCCCTATACCCGAGTTTGTCGAGCTTTTTCGGTATCGACAATCCGGGCTTCACTTCGCCGAACCCGGAGGGCTTCTCGATCAAGAAGGCCGTGAGGTTGTGATGTCTGCGCTCGGCACCCTCGTCGGTCTTGACGAGCGCTGCCACGAGTGTTGAGGTTGCGCCATTGGTCAGCCACATCTTTTGTCCAGATATGCGGTAACCGTCTTCGGCGTCGCGAACTCCGCGGGTGCGGATAGCGGCGACATCGGAACCCAACTCCGGCTCCGACATCGAGAAGGCCCCCCGGATCTCCCCCGTCGACATCCCGGGAAGCAGGCGTTGCTTCTGTTCTTCGGTGCCGTGCCGGCACAGCATGTATGCGACGATGAAGTGGGTGTTGATGACCCCGGAGACGCTCATCCAGCCCCGTGCGAGTTCTTCGACGCACAGTGCGTAGGTAAGGAGTGATTCCCCCAAGCCTCCGTACTGTTCGGGGATCATCAACCCGAACAGCCCCATCTCGCGCATGGCTGCGACGATTTCCGTAGGGTATGCGTCGGCGCGCTCGAGTTCGTGTGCGCTGGGAATGATCTCGGTGTCGACGAAATGCCTAACCGCCGAGACGATCTCCGTCTGAATCTCGGTCAATCCAATGGTTTGGGCCAGCCTGGTCACACTGTCACGTCCTTTGGTCATTCTCAGTCTGCGCAATTCGAATCATCACGAGCATCTCCACGCCGTCGATTTGCGGTCCTTCATCTCAACAAGCGGCCGGCAAGTCGCCACCATTTCCGCGCAATCCGGCTTCCATCACCCATGGGGTGCCGGCCAAAACGATGACCAGTACGGAGGCCAGGCACAACAGACACAGCGACTGGCGCATAACGATGATCGACGCGAAGAGCGCAAACACCGCGAGCCGTAGAGCGGCGACACTCATCACGCACCACTCCTCCTTTCGCCGTTGATGAGAATAACTGTTCTCAACTCTGGCTTACGGCGGCCCCCCGATCTAGGCTGTGGATGCGTGTAGCAGTGGAAACGACCCTATGCCCCGTGTGACTTGTCTTCCGTATCGAGGTGGCGGCCCGAGTTTCGAGGTCCGCCCAAGGGTTTAGGCAGGCGGCTCGCCGGGCCCATCGTAGCCTGGGTAGCGCTGACTTCCGCCCAGCCCGCCGTGCAGCGGTTGGTTGGGATAGCCCGGGAATATCTCCTCGGTCGGACCGACGTTTTGATATCCGGCTAGCTTGGTGATGAGGTGCGGCAGGAAGACCGCCGCGTAGGTCAAGTGGCCGACGACGATCACCGCAGCGATCGCCAACGCGATCGTCTTGCTCCTCGTCGACGTGCGCTTGGCCGCCCACGACTCGAGCACTGTGCGGCCCTTCGAGTCTGTTCGGCCCATCAGATAGGTGAACAGCATCATCTGCACACCCATCGCCAGCGTGTCATAGAGCGGGTACTGCCATTTCTCGCCTTCCCACAACGCCAGCCCGCCGATCACGTAGCCGTACTGGGTTGACCCGCCACGGGCCCCCAGAATCGCGTTGAACAGGAACGCCCAGACACAGCCCACCACGAGGCCCACCGTGAGCAGCGTCCACGGCCGCCGCCAGTGGAACTTCGCGGCCAACCATCGGCCGATCGTGGCACCGATCACCGCCGGCAAGACAAAGTAAGGGATGTAGCCCAGCGGCACCGAGGCGGGCAGACCGCCCCAGGTGTAGTTGAACGGCCACCACGACGGCATCCGAGGCCACGACGGATCGAAGTTCGCATAACACGCCCAGTCGTAGGGCGCCTCCATCCAGGAGAACGACAACGCGCACACCGACAGCAACAGCACGGGGTTGAGCCGCTTCTGGCGATAACTCAGGAATGCGCCGAGGAACAGGAAGAAGACACCGCCTGTCCACGCGAAGATGACGGTGATCAGGGTCGCGGTGCTCACTGCTCAACCTCGTCAGGTGCGGTACCGCGAACCTCGGAGTCACAGAAGTACACCAGCGCCCAAATCAGAACGATCAGGCCGAACAAAGTTCCCAGCATTATCAAGGCGCCCACGCGAGTACCCTTCCGACTGAACCGCTTAGATACCGGTCACTTTCCAAATTAAGATAGTGGGTACTTCCTTGAGGAAAGTCAACCACCTTGGTGCCCAACGATGACCCCGACCGCACCTCACTCTGCCCAGGATCCGGCGTCGGGCAAGCGTCGACCTCGCGGCGCCCCGCGTCGGCTCATCCTCGACGCCGCGCGCGACCTCTTCGCCCGCCAGGACTACCGCACCACGACGACACGCGAAATCGCACAAGCCTCCGGCATCGCCGAGCATCTCCTGTTCCGGCACTTCGGCTCCAAGGCCACATTGTTCCGAGAAGCCCTCGTACAGCCATTCACTGACTTCGTCGCCGAGTTCGGCCGCACGTGGCAATCGGTCGTCCCAGAACATGCGAATGACGACGACTCGCTGGCACAGATGTTCGTCGGGCGGCTCTACGACGTCTTCGTTGAGCACAAGGGATTGCTTGTGACCCTAATGAATTCGGACACTCTGACAGAAGCGGAGATGACCGACATCGGCATCGCCGACGTCAGAGCATCGCTTGAGGTACTTGGACAGATCGCGGTCGAAGCCATGCGATCGAGCGGCGTGCATCCCAGCGACGAGGATCTGCCGGTACATTCCACTGTCGCGACGATCGCGGGTATGGCGGCATTGCGCTCGTCATTCTTCGGCACCGGCCAACCGTCGCGCGACACGATAGTCCGTGAACTCATCCGCGCGATCCTGCACGGCTTCTTGCACCGGCCCGATTGAGTGCTAGTGCTAGCTATAGCTAGTCCCGCAGGTGCGCCACCGCGCGCGAGCGATCGGGGAAGCCGCGATGATGTTGGTTAGGCGTTCGCGTGCCCAGCGTGCCTGACGAGCACCTTGATGTCTGCAGTCGACCCCGAATGCAGCTCACGAAGCTTGGCGTCCGCCCTGCCGAGGTCGACGACCGAGGTGACCAGCGCTTCGCCGTTTACCTTCCCCGAGGCCAAAAGGTCTAGCGCTCCGGTGAAGTCATTGCGGCTGTAGCCGGTGGAACCGACGATGACGACTTCTTTCAACGCGATCGCCATCGGCTGTACTTCAGCCGGTGTCGACGCGATCCCGAGAACGACGATGCGCGCGCCGTATCCGGCGACATCGACGTTCTGTTGAAGACATTCGGCGCGGCCCGTGCAATCGAAGATTGCGGCCACTCCATCGGGGAAGTGCTCAGCAACTGCGGCGGCGGCCCCGGCGGGTTCGGCCGTCAATGCTCCGCGGCGCGCCGCCATGGCCCGCCGCCCGGCGTTGGGCTCGACAACCAAGACTCGCTCGTGCCCGTAGGCCTTGAGGACCTCAAGAGTCAACGCTCCGATTGGGCCCGCTCCCGTGATCACCACTGCGTCATCACTAGACACCTGGGCGTGCCGGACGCCGCGGACCGCGACGGCGAGTGGTTCGGTCAGTGCGGCGTGCTCGAGGCTGAGATGGTCGGGTACGCGATGAAGCATGTAGGCCGGGACCACCACCGAATCCCCCAGGCCGCCCGCGCATCCCAGCCCGGGGCCGCCCATGATTCCGGTGACGCAGACGGCGTCGTCGTCGCCTCGGCACTCCCTGCATGCGCCGCACGACTTGATCGGCCTGACCACCACGCGATCGCCGGCAGTCCAGCCAGAAACACCGGAACCCGCTTCCCGGACCACGCCGGAGAACTCGTGACCCATGATGTGTCCGGCCAGCGGCTCCGGCGCTCCGAAAAAGATCAGAAGGTCTGACCCGCAGAGTCCGCAGAACGCCACGTCGACGCGGACCTCATCAGCGCCCACGGGGTGTTCGTCCATCTCGATCACCGACAGTTCGCGATCACTGCTGATTGTTGCTGCGAGACTCACTTTCGCCCCTCTTGTTGTCTGGACCATCCGAGCGACAGGCTTTGGCGCGCCACCAAGTACCTAGGCACTATTGCACGTCGAGAATTTATACTCTGATATTTGCGCATATGCCCTACTCACATCGGCAGACGATGCGATCGTGTCGGCGAGCGAACTCGAAGGGGCCCCTCCGAACGCGAGATGCATCGCTGCTGGACCGCTGACACCGTGTATCGGCTTCCAGAGTGTCGGCGCGACCCTGCGCAGGTTTGGCAGTCGGGTTGCCATGATCCGCAGAGCGGCAGCAAGTTCACGCCTAGCGAGATTCGCACCCAGGCAATAGTGCACTCCACCACCGAAGGTCAGGATCGCCGGCGCGTCCGTACGGGCGATGTCAAAGCGATCAGGAAACTCATAAACTTCCGGATCCCGGTTCGCAGCGAAGGTGTTAACGATGATGAGAGCACCCCGCGGAAATACGTAGCCGCCGAATTCCGCACCATCGACGGCCACTCGCGCCGAGCCGCAAATGGCCGGCGAATGTCGCATGGTCTCCTCAACTGCGGGCGCCGCCAATTCCGGCCGCCGACCGAGTAGCGCCCACGACTGCGGGTGGTCGGCCAGCACATCGACCGAGGCCGCCAGCTGGTTCCGCGTGGTATCGGTGCCGGCCATCAACAGCCCCGTCACTAACATGCGCAACTCCGGTCCACTGAGCTTGTCGCCGTCATCCCGGGCGCGGATGAGTTCGGAGAGCAAATCGTCAGTCAAGCGGCGGCGCCGGCGAGCCACCATTTCATCGACATAGGCGTCGAGCTCGGCCCAGGCGGCCATGATGATCGGTTCGTCACGCCCGGCATTCGACGCCATCCCGAACGCTTTGAAGACATCGTCGGTCCAGGCCGAAATCTGTTGCCAGTCTTCCCGGGGAGCCCCGATCAGCGCACAGATGATCGGCACCGGGTACGGCCGGGCGATCGCGTCGACGAATTCGCACGATCCGGTGTCGACGACCCCGTCGATGAGCTCGCTGACGACCTCATCGATCGTCTCGTCGAGCTGTGCTGTGGACCGCGGGGTGAACGCCTTGGAAACCAAGTTGCGCAGGCGACTGTGTGGGGGACCTTCGAGACAGATGATGTTGTTACGCACCTTGTCCCACATCAACCCTGAAGTCACCCCCTGTGCCGTCAAGTTCATGCCCGGAGGCATGACGAAGCGCTCGTCACGCAATATCGCCCGGTTCAAGTTGTACGAGAGAATCTCGGGTCCGGCAGGCCCGATGGCGATCGGGGCGATTCGCTGAGCTTCGCGGATCTCGGGATAGGCCTGCCCCGGCGTAGCATACAAGTCGTAGTCCAGCGCAGGTAGGCCAGCGTCGAAAACGCTGCGTGCGGGAGTACGGGTACTCATAGAGGCGCCCCCTTCCGCACCACCGACAACACCACGGTCACCCCGGGTGCCTGCCCGCTCCCGGACAACAGCAGCCCGCGCTGTTGCAATGCGCGAGAGAACATCTCGCAGTAGGCCACTAGCCCAACCGGCTGCACAACCATAACAATGTGTCTATCCGGTGCCAAGTAACCGAGCCTCGAAGCCCGACACCGCAGTCGATTAGCGCGACGACGGAACCCCTGGGTGTCACGGGACCGAATTCGTTCGGTCGACCACGGGCAGCGGCGCTGTGTGATATTTTGCTCTCCTTCTTGAGAAGCTCGGTTCTCTGCCCAGAGGAAGAGCAGCATGATGAACTCCGCTGGTTATCCGGTCTACGACGCCGACAATCACATGTACGAAACCCGCGACGCGTTGTTGCGATACCTCCCCAGCGAGTGCACCGGAGCAGTGCGGTACGTCGAAATCGATGGCGGCACGAAAATCATGTTCAAGAACCACCTCAGCGACATTGATCCCCAATCCCACACACGCGCGCGTCGCGCGACCCGGTAGTGCCAAGGAATGGTTTCACGGCCGCAATCCCGGAGGAAAAACCTTCCGCGAGTTCATCGGCGAGGCGATGGACGTCGTACCTGCCTATCAGGAGCACGAAGCGCGACTCGAGCTGATGGATGAGCAGGGCAGCCTCACCGCCGCGGTGATCTACCCCACCCGTTGTCTTCTACAAAGGGCTGAGTGAGCGCGAATCCAAGGTCTCCGATAGGCCCGGTGATCGGGATTTCTGTCCGGCGAGCAACGACATCCCTTTATGGATGCCGTTATCGAGCGACGGCAGTCACGGCCCGTCTTCAGGGCGGCACTCGATCTCCTCGGCACTGTCCATCCCAACGCTAACGGCCACCGCCGAGTAGGGATAGGACGCAGTGATCTAATTGAACCGAAGCGGGCCGCTGCTTAGCCTTGCGGTACCCGAAACCCGCTGTGCGCGAGGGCAACCGCGACACAGGTCCCCACCGGCCCTTCGGTGTCGACGAGTGTGGCCGAGCCTGTTGCCACGCCATCGAAGCTGTGATGGGCCTCCGCCGCCAGCCCGAGCACCGGGCCCTGAGGTAGGCGGCTGAGCGTCACGGTGTAATCTGCGTTGATGAATTTCAGGCCTGCGGTGCCCCAGTTGGCCAGCGAGGCTGTGATGTCCCCGGCCATTGCCGCGCGTACGAACGGTGTGAGTTCTTCGCCGTCGACCGCGGGCTGAGTCATATTGAGCCATGTGTACTTCCGGCCAGCCTCGCCGGACCAGTCCTGATCCGGGTTCTGCATCGGTGCGCCCCAACCGTAGGTGCGGATGAACAGTGCCGCAGCAGCCACATCGTCTTCCGAGGGCAACGGCGGCATCACAACCTGCGGCGACCATACGTCGCCGCCGGGTTGCTCGCATCGCCGGAGAAACAGCCCACTCGCCTTGGCGACGATCGCGCCGCGCTGCGCCAAGGAGGCTTCGATGAGCCGGAGTCGTCGACCGTCTCGCAGTATTTCGGTGTGCAGTTCAACGGGTTCGAGTGCCATTGGCTTCGGCAAGTCGACCGTCAGCCTGGCCGGTTGCATATCGGTGTCTCCGACGACGCGTTCGAGCGCCCATGCCAATAGGCCACCAACCGCGTGACCGCTGACGGACTCGCCCCACCCACCCCGTGCTGTCGAACCGGGAACAAAACCCCCGCCTTCGCGAGCGAAACATGCACCCAACTCCATCGACGCACCCTTCCAATCGTGGCCCCAGACAACTATCGACAGGCTTACAGTAGCACCGCCGGCCAGTGCGCAGAGCCTCGGTTGTCGCGACGACAGGTATGGGACAGGAAGTCCACGCACTCTGGACGTTTCCGATCTCATGAACCCGATTGAGTGCCGCTCACAGGGCGTGAGCCGTCGGCCACAGCGTCGATAATGGCTCTGATATTGCGGCGACACCGGCCACACTGCGAACTCGCTCCGGTCTCGGCGGCCACCTGCTTAGTGGTGATGGCACCCGCCTTGATCGCGTCGGTGACGTCGTGGCTCGTCACTCCGAGACATAGGCAGATATACATCAGGGTCCCACGTCCCGATCTTCGGGAAGGTCAATGTCGAAGTCGGCCGATCCGAGGAAGACGGGCGGGTAAATACCGACGCCGGCGGAGGCGAGCCAGACGGCCGCCGCATCGGACTTGGACAGCCACAGATGTGCGCTGTGCTGGTTGTCGACTGTCAAGAGGAGCATCACCTCGCGACGGTCGTCGAATGCTTGGTACACCCGGACCTTGCGGATGCCATATCGGCGGAATCGGCCGAGCGAAGCCTTCACCTGCGCGACGAACTCTTCTGGTTGCGGTACGGGAAAGATTGCGGCGACGACGAATTCACGACCCGGCGGCGCCGCGTCAGCGGTGTCGTGACGGAAGACGATGTCACCTGCGAAGACGGCGGGTACCTCGACCAGGCCAACCGCGTCGAACCAATCGAAAAGGTAGTGCGACCCAAGAAGTTGCCGCACTGGCTGTCGCGACCTGATGCCGATCGTCGTCAGCACTCGGGTTGGCTCAACAGCTGAGTGATGGACGACGACCTCATGGGCACCGAGCG
Organism: Mycolicibacterium pyrenivorans; assembly: GCF_025821625.1. Lineage (GTDB taxonomy): Bacteria > Actinomycetota > Actinomycetes > Mycobacteriales > Mycobacteriaceae > Mycobacterium > Mycobacterium pyrenivorans. The sequence goes on along the minus strand of NZ_JACKSH010000065.1, from coordinate 5,287 downwards.
CGGCGAGGGTGTCCCGGTTGCGATCCAAGACTGTCCGCACCCGGTCTGGGTCTGTGATCGAGAACTCCATCGCAAGCACGATCACGGGAACCTCGCGCCTCACGATCCGAGCCCTCCTGTGAGAAACGTTTTGCGATCACGGCGTGATAGTCCCGCGGCCGATGGTCACGGGCATGTCGATTACCGTCTTGACGCCCGGCGAGGCCGCACAGACGTGCCCATGGGGCCACTCGGGCGCCTGATCACCCCCGAGCCGGGTGATCGGATCCTGGTTGAGACCCCATGACGTTGAAGAGGATGTCGTTGCCGTAGGTCGCACAGTCCGTCAGTTCCTAGGCCTTGATTGAGTCAATCCGCCGACTCAGCGCGGAAACCGTGAGCCGCAGCACGTCGGCGGCCCCACCCCGGCCCGATGCCGATTGCGTGGAATGACGAGCCGCCCTTGGCGCACGCATCGTCAATCCGCTGGCGATCGCCTCCCCATCGCCTTCGGAGAGATCAGGCCCGCGACGGTCATGGAGATGATGTTCTCGCCCGACTCCAGAAGGGCGCAAATATCATCAAGAGCGTCGTCCATCCGCGGCTCGCCGATCGCCGCGTAAAGCACGCGGTCGGCGTCCATCGCGATGATGGTGTCACGGTCCTTGGTCGCCTTGACTTTAAGAGAACCGATGCCGCATATCTCACCAAGGTCGTTGCCGTCCGTAGCGCCGCTGTATACCAGCGCTCCGACCAACTCAAGAGTTGACTGGTTGACGATTCCGCAGATCGTATGCTGGCCAACGACACCGGTCGCCCACTGAAAGCCTCGACGCATCACATCTCCTTTGTCGCTCGGCGCGTCCTCAAGACACGGCCCACAACGCCCAGGCCACCGCAACGCATTGACAACGGGAGGGCTCCGATGACGCCGCACGTGCCCCAGTATGCGGAAATATCAATTCTCTACTCGAAAAACAATACCTTCTTTCCCGCTCGTCCGCACGGATCGCCAACCGCCTATGCTCATTCCAGAGAACCACTGTCAACCACAACGTCCAGATGCCAGGCCGGGTGCAATGACCGAAGTCACAACTGTCAGGGATCCAGCCCATCAGGTTCACCGACCGCTTCGCGCGTGGTCAGCCGTCGCGCTGCTCACCGGAGTTGGCGTGCTGAACTACGCCGACCGCTTCCTGCCCGCGATCCTCGCTGAACCGATCAAAGCCGAACTCCACCTGTCAGACACGGCGATCGGAGTCATCAACGGGTTCGGCTTCCTGATCGTCTACGCCGTTGTCGGCATCCCGATCGCTCGGATCTCCGACAAGGGAACATTCGGGCTGGTGATCGCCGGGTGCCTGACCCTGTGGGGCGCGATGACGATGCTCGGCGGAGTGGTCCAATCGGGGTACCAACTCGCGGCCACGCGGATCGGTGTGGCGATCGGAGAGGCCGGCAGCAACCCAGCGGCGCACGCCTACGTGGCCCGCAACTTCGCCCCGGAACGCCGGGCAGCGCCGCTTGCCATCACCACCCTCGCAATACCGATATCCAGCGCAGCCGGCTTGCTCGCCGGGGGTATGCTTGCCGAATACCTCGGCTGGCGTGCTGCATTCGCGATTCTGGGCGGCCTGAGCGTCGCCGCTGCCCCTCTCCTGTTGGCGGTACTCGGCCCACGCCAAGCCATGCCACCCATCCCCGCACCTGCGCAGGCCGTAGCCAACAAATGGTGGGAGCTTCTCCGTATCCAGAACTACCTCGCCATCGTGGCGGGTGTTGCGTGCATCTCCATCGCTGGATACTCGCTCTCGACCTTCGCCCCGGCCTACCTCATGCGCGTGCGCGGAATGTCGCTGTCAGAGGTCGGCGTGCAGTACGGCATCGCCAGCGGCGCGATCGGAGTCCTCGGCCTCCTGGTCGTCGGGCGTTTGGCCGACATGTTGTCGAGCAAGGATAAGCGCTGGCTGCTGTGGCTCGTCATCGCGGTCATAGTTGTGGCCCTGCCGTTTTCGATCCTCGGCTTCATAGTGACTCAACCGGGGCTGGCCGTCTTTTTCATCGCGATGAGCTACATCGTGGGAGCCGCCTATATGGCGCCGTCCGTAGCGGCCATTCAGCTACTGGTTCCGACCGAGCTGCGTGCCACCGCGTCCGCAATCTTCCTTTCCGCGGCCGCCATCATCGGCGCATCCGGACCCTTCCTGACAGGTCTCATCAGTGACGCGCTTCGAGATGACATCGGCGTCGCATCGCTGGGCCGGGCGTTGACCATCGTCGTACCTGTCGCGCAAGTGATTGCCGGAATATGTTTCGCTATGGCCGCCAGGGGATTCAACGAGACGGTCATCGACAACGGTCCGGCCCTCCGCCAGATCTGAGGCCGACACCAGCCGAACAGTCATCCGCGCCTTGGTGTCGCCGCTTTGCTCGGCGGAGGATCGCTAGTCACCCGCGGCTTGCGTCGCACCCGGTAGATCAGGGTGACCATCTCAGTCCAGATGCGGTCGCAGTTGAGGATCATCAGGCCTTCCCGGAATCGGTGGTCTCCACCCGCAGCTTTGTGAACCCGGTGACGGCGATCGACGTGACGGCTCGACCGTCGGCGTCGGCAATGAACTCGGCGACCTCGCGTATCGAGTCACCGCTGCGGTTCGTGACCCCGTACCGCCGGTGCGGCTCGAGTGCCTCCAGCGTCAGACCAACATCGGGCAGGTCGTGCTCCCCGCTCGGCGTGAGCGCCAGATCCAGTGACCGACCATCGGTCGATCGTGCAAGCACAACGAGAACGTCATCCCACGCCGTATCAACCAGCAGCGGTCCGGAAGGGGGAACATATCCCCGAATGTTCAACTCGCCCAGGGTCAGCGGCGCTGACCACCGCGCTACCAGGAATCCCCCGATGCTTGCTGCGCTTCCGTCGAGCGGACGTTCGGGCCAACGCCCGCCGGTGGGCAATTGGGCATCAGCCCCTGCAATTGCGGCTCGGGCAAGCGTCTCGTCGCCGACCAACGCCGCTCCGCCGATCAACTTCGTCCATGTCGTGACGGCGGTCGACGTCTGACGGTGCCGATCAGGTTCCCGAGGCAATTCCAAGTCCAGCTTGCCGTCGGCGACCATGCCCGACAACGCCTCCATTATCGGTCTGGCCTCCTTGAGATCAAGCGCCAGCGCCCGCCGGTAGTGCCCCGGCAAAATGTCGATGAAGCGACCGCTGGCGTGCGCATGGTATGCGCCACCCGGCATCTCCCCTGTGTCCCAAGATAATCCAGTCAAATTGCTCCGGATGTGCGAATAGCTGCCGTCAGGAGTGAGGTATTCCTCGTCAAGCGTTCGTCGCCACCTGTCTTTGTAGTCTGCCCACTTGGTGGTTCCGTGCAACTTGTCGTGGCCGTACATACCCTGGGCGGCGAAGATGTTGCACACGGTGAACGACCAACCGGGCTCACAGGGAAAGAAGCCCAGGCGGCTGGTCTCGAAATTTCGGTGCACCGCCTCGATGAGCGAGTGGTGGTCGTACGGGAACTCCCGCCCGTCCTTCCACACGAAGTTCAGCGATCCCGGTTGGTCGAAGTGCGTCGACCCCGTCGCCGCTTCGTAGTTGCCCAGCACGTCTCCGAGGAACCCGGAGAACATGATGTTGTCTTTCTTGATCGGGTCGGGATCCGCATTGAAATTGCCCAGCAGATTCAGTGTGCGCCAGTAGCCCCAGACCCTTAAGCCTTGATTCACCGATCGACCCTCGGCGTGGGGGCGAAATTCGGTTGTGCGCTTTGGAGTCGGGGTGGGCCGTTGTGCGGGATCAGATGATGGCCCGGCCTGCGAGTCGGGTTGTTCCTGTGGGTCTTTCGGTTCGTGTGGTCGGTGGTGGCTGTGCGGTTAGGCTCTGAGCGGTCGGTATCTGTCAAAGATGCTGTTGAACAGCATGTTCCACGCTGTTTCCCAGGGCCAGTCCCGTGGTAGGTGCAGCCTGAGGCGTCGGGCTGAGGAGGCGATGCGTGCTGGGACCGAGATGAGGGTGCGCCGGATGGTGGCGGTGCGGGCCTTGGCGAGCCGGCCTCTGGTGAGGGTGGCCGCGGCGCGGGTGAGGTTGAACGCGATGGCCGCCAGCACCAACCAGGCACTGTTGGCCGCGAATCGTCCTGAGGGCAGATGGGCCAGGGCGGAGGCTTTCAGGTCGGCGTGGACCTGTTCGATGATGGCGTGCCCGCGATGGATCTTGTCGGCGGTGACGGTGTCGAGGTCGGTGGTGGTGAAGAAGGCGTGGAAACGCCATACGTCGAACAGTGTGGCCTGCCCACCGCCGGTGGGGCGCAGGTCGGGGATGCGGCGCACCACCAGCCTGCCCGGTACCTGCTGGCTGGCTTTCTTGGAGCTGAACGCGGTGAATCCGATCTCGGCGACCTCGGCCCGGGAGATCCACTGACCGGTGGTCTCGTCGTAGATCGCATCGGTGTACTCGATGGGCGTCCACGCATCGTCGTCGATGGCAGCGATGGCGGCTTTGACCTTCGAGTCCAGTCGCACGGTGATCGACACGTCCGCGCCGCCACGGATCGCCGCCACCACGGTGGGAGACCCGTAGAACGCCGAGTCCGCCCGCACCAGCGGCCTGCTGGTGGCTTGGGTGCTGCGCAGCCGTGCCACGGTGGCCAGGGTGTCGCCGACGATCCGGGCGGCCCCGCGTGGGGATCCGCAGGATCCTTTGCGTAGCCGCTGGCCGGTGATCACCGGTGCGCCGACGTCGGTGGTGACGGTGGCGATCAGCGCATTGAGGCCGCGGACCCCGGAGTAGCCGTAGCCGGAACCTTGTTTGGCGTAGCCGTGCACTTCGATGATGGTGTCATCGAGATCGACCCTGACCGGGCCATCGATGCCGGCCAGCAGCGGGGTTCGTGCATGCAGCCCGGCCAGGAACCGGGATGCGACGGCGTCGAGTTGGCGGACGTGGCCGAAGCTGAACTCCCGCAGGAACGACCCGAGTGTCGAGGGTGCGTACGGCCGGTCGAACACCGTTCTCATCGCGCCGTGGCGCAGCAGCCTCATGTCCTCGATGCTGTCGGCGCCGCCGATCATGCCCGCGACCAGCGAGGCGACTTTCGCTCCGGCATTGGAGCCCTTATCGGTCGGCACGCTGAGATGCCCGTCAGTCAACGCCTTGAGGCCGCACTGCTGGGCCAACGCCATGATCGGGACCAACCCAGCGCACGACACCAGGTTCGGGTCATCGAATGCCGCCGACGCCACAGGCCGAGTGTGAGATAGTTGCATCTACGAGATGCCCTTCGTTCTGGCTGAATGTGATCCT